>CAZBRS010000004.1:0-136425 GCA_964494475.1 uncultured Myxococcales bacterium
GCGCGCCTTCGAACACCTGTGCCAGCGGCCGCCGTAGATGGAGCGGGTGCCAGCGATTGGGCTTGGCGACCTCCGCGAGGTGGTCGTGGAAGCTCCACCCGCCGCTATCCTGGCCAAGGCGTTGAACGAGCTGGCGAAACTCCGGTTGCCGCATGAACTCGTCGCCGTCCATGGTCGGCGTCACGTTCTTCCGATTTACGCCGACGATGAGGGAGAAGTCGGCTCCGAGCTCCGGCTGGGAGAACCCGCACCGATGGTCCGTCTGATTGACGAGCGCGCCGACGAATAAACCGGGCCTCCACCCACACAGGTACGTTCCGACGCAACCCCACATGAACGGTCGAGTCTCCCAGGTCCGCAGGTTTGACGTGTCTTCCGCTTCGTCCCACGACACAGCGTGAAGGACATCCGACCAATCCTCCTGCCGAGCCTGCACGGCGAACGACGTCAACTCGGCCAGCAGGGTTCGAGGGGCTACGCCAAGACGTTCTTCCGTCACCCGCAACGCCTTGGGGTACTTCGCCTCGCCTTGATCGGCTATTTCCGGCCCAGGAGACTCTGCCTTCACTTCCTCGGGATTGACGTTCACCGTTACCTGCACGCGATCGGAACCCGCTTCGTTGCGGATCAGGACGGCGGTCCGTGCGACGATCTCGGTTCGCGCCCGGATGGTCGGGACGAAAACGATCGGCCCGGTTCCCGCTTCGGAGACGAAGGGTCGGATCTCGATCACGGAGAGCTCGAATGCGAGGCTCGACTGGCTGGCCACCCCTCGCAGCCAGCCCTCGACTCCGGTTGGAAAGCGGTCGCATGCCACCACCAGGCGCAGCGTGTTCCGGCACGCGTCCGCAAGATCCCGCGCTACCAGGTCCGGTCGTTTCACATGTGGAAATCGGCTTTGAACGACATCGAGCAGGGAGGCGCCTCCTCCCAGGGCGGCGGCCAGATCCCTCTCGTCGAGCGATGCCAATCCGGCGGCATAGTCGATCAACTGTGCCAGCACGCTCCGGTCGGCCAGTTCCGCGTTCCCGTGGCGCTTCACCTCGACCAGGATGACGTGACCGGCATCGGTCAGGATCATGAGGTCCGGGCGGAGCATTCCGCCCCGTGGTCCTTTGAACGACACCTGTCGAAGGACGGCGTACTCCGCGAATCGCAGCCCGGAATCCTCCAACGCCAGCAGGTCGATGTTGGTCTCGATGGCGTGCTCGAGCGCTTCCTCGCCGAGGCCCAACTCGGCCAAGGTGGTCGGAGCCAACTTGTGGCAGTCACCGTCCACCATTCGAAGCGAGAGCGACGACGCCATCGGCTACCCCCGCGTCAGCGACCGGTACCGGATGCGGTGCGGCTGGTCGGCCCTGGCGCCGAGCCGACGGTGCCGGTCTTCTTCGTACTCGGCGTAGTTGCCCTCGAACCACTCGATGCGGCTGTCGCCCTCGAAGGCCAGGATGTGCGTGGCCACGCGGTCGAGGAACCAGCGGTCGTGGCTGATGACCAGCGCGCAGCCCGCGAAGCGCTCGAGGGCCTCTTCGAGGGCGCGCAGGGTGTTCACGTCGAGGTCGTTGGTGGGCTCGTCGAGCAGGATGACGTTGGCGCCCTCCTTCAGCATGCGGGCCAGGTGCACGCGGTTGCGCTCGCCGCCCGACAGGGCGCTCACCTTCTTCTGCTGGTCGCTGCCCGACAGGTTGAAGCGCCCCACGTAGGCGCGGCTGTTCACTTCGACGCGGCCCAGCATGATGAGGTCGGAGCCGCCCGAGATGACCTCCCACACGGTCTTTTCGGGATCGAGGGTGCGGTGCTGGTCGACGTAGGCGAGCTGCACGGTCTCACCGATGCGCAGCGTGCCCGCGTCGGGCTGCTCTTCGCCCACCAGCATGCGGAAGAGGGTGGTCTTGCCCGCGCCGTTCGGGCCCACGATGCCCACGATGGCGCCGGGCGGGATGCTGAACGACACGTCGTCGAGCAGCATGTTCGGGCCGTAGGCCTTGGTGAGCCCCTTGGCCTCGATGACCAAGCTGCCCAGGCGCGGTCCGGGCGGGATGTAGATCTCGAGATCCTTCGCCAGGCGCTCGCCCTCCTGCTCCAGCAGCGTCTCGTACGCGGTGATGCGCGCGCGGCCCTTGGCGTGGCGGCCCTTGGGCGACATGCGGATCCACTCGAGCTCGCGCTGCAGCGTCTTCTGGCGCTCGGTCTCGGCCTTCTCTTCCTTGGCCAGGCGGTCCTGCTTCTGCTCGAGCCACGACGAGTAGTTGCCCTTCCACGGGATGCCGCGGCCGCGGTCCAGCTCGAGGATCCAGCCCGCCACGTTGTCGAGGAAGTAGCGGTCGTGGGTGACGGCGATGACGGTGCCGGCGTAGCGCTGCAGGTGCTGCTCGAGCCACTGCACCGACTCGGCGTCGAGGTGGTTGGTGGGCTCGTCGAGCAGGAGGATGTCGGGCTTCTGCAGCAAGAGCCGGCAGAGCGCCACGCGGCGGGCCTCGCCGCCCGAGAGCACGCTGCACGACGTGTCGCCGGGGGGGCAACGCAGCGCGTCCATGGCGATCTCGAGCTGGTTGTCGAGGTTCCACGCGTCGAGGGCGTCGAGCCGCTCCTGCACCTCGCCCTGGCGCGCCAGCAGCTTGTCCATGGCGTCGTCGCTCATGGGCTCGCCGAACTTCAGGTTGATGGCGTCGAACTCGGCCAGCAGGTCGACCGTGCCCTGGGCGCCCTCGCGCACGATGTCGACCACCGTCTTGTCCTGCGGCAGCTTGGGCTCCTGCTCGAGGTAGCCGATGGTGAAGCCCGGGGCGCACGCGGTCTCGCCCTGGAACTCCTTGTCGAGCCCGGCCAGGATCTTGAGGAGCGACGACTTGCCCGAGCCGTTCAGGCCGAGCACGCCGATCTTCGCGCCGTAGAAGTACGAGAGGTAGATGTCCTTCAGCACCGTGCGGGTGCCGTACACCTTGGAGACGCCGATCATCGAGTAGATGATCTTGTTCGGTTCGTTGGCCATGGACCCCTCGCGACGATGTTGGCGCGTAGGGTAGACGGAGCGGGCGGGGAGAGCAAGAGGGTGGACGCGACCCCTTCGCCCTGCAAGCTGCGCACGATTGATCGGCAGGGCTTTCGAGGCTACATTCAGGCGTGGCCCCCCGTCGTGAGGACATGGCGATGACCGCAGCGAGCGTGACCGTGGCCAAGATGGTCGAGGCACTCCCCGAGCCCATGCAGGAGCGCGTGGTCGAGCACCTGCGCGAGTACGTCGACGACCTGCGCGATGATGCGCGCTGGAGCGAGTCGTTCGCGAGGACGAAAGGCAAGCTGACGGCAGCTGCAGGGCTGGCTCGAACGCAGATCGCGGAGGGCAAGGCGACGCCCTTGGATCCCGCCAAGCTATGAAGTCAGCGACCCTGCCTTCGTTCTGGGACGCCTACCGCGAGTTGGACAAGAGCCATCGCCTTCGAGTCAAGAAGGCGTATCTGCTCTGGCAGGACGATCCCTTCCACCCGTCGTTGCGATTCAAGTGCATCAACCAGGAAGAGGATCTCTGGTCGGTGCGCGTGTCGCACTCGGTGCGTGCGTTGGGCATTCTTGGTGGCGACACGGTCACCTGGTTCTGGATCGGTGGGCACGACGCGTACGAGCGGTTCTTCGGATGACTACGCCTCGCCCCCGCGATCGGGGTCGGCCGTGATGCCCGCCACCTCGGGATCGTGGGGCAGGCTGCCGCGCGGCGAGCGCAGGTAGGCGAAGGGGCTGATGAACAGGAAGTTCGACACGCGCGAGGTGTAGACGTCGGCCGAGCGCTCGACCTGCCGCGCCAGGAAGCTCTTGTCGTTGCCGGCGCGCAGCAGCGGGCCCCAGTGGGGGTTGCCGAGGTCGGCCGAGGCGCGGGCCAGGGGCGTGATCTCGGCATCGAGCACCGCCAGCGCCGCCTTCAGCCGGTCGGCCTCGCGTTTCTGGTCGTCGGTCGTCGGGTTCGCCCCCTGGCCGGGCTCGGGCTCCGTCGGACCATAGCCGACGCGCTGACGCTGCTGGGCGAGGCGCAGGGCGGCCAGGGTGGCCTCGAGGCGCTCCTTGTCCTCCATCAGGCCCTTCAGGCGGGCCTCGCTCGGCTGGAAGGCGTGGATGGTGCGGATCTCGTCCTCGAGCTCACGGAGCACCAGGGCCGTGCGCCAGCGCAGCACGCGCTTCGAGGCGTGCACGTCGGCGAAGATGTGGTCGCCCACGTACAGGATCTCCTCGCCCGAGGCGCGCAGGTGCGCCTCGACCTTGCCGGCGTCGCCGCCCGAGAACACGTGGCCCGGCGCCAGGTCGTCGACCCAGGGCTTCAGCAGGCCGTCGTCGCTGACCACCTGGTAAAGGGTCTGGCGCCCCGAGAAGAAGGTGGGCTTCTGCGCCGAGACGATCACCACGTGGAACAGATCGCGCCACGATCCGCCGCCCAGGTAGCGGTCGAAGGCCCAGGCCATCATGGTGCGGGTGTACGTCCAGTCGCTGTTGGTGATGAGCAGCAGCTTCTTCCCCGAGGCGCGCAGGTCCATGAGCGCCAGGGGCAGATCGGGGTCCAGCACCACGAAGCGCTCGGGGTCGGCCGTGATCTCGGCCTTGAGGTGCCCCTCCAGGTGGGCGCGGTCCAGGCTGCCGCGCACGCGATCGTACAGGTCGCCGTAGCCCAGCGTGCCGGGGATCGAGCCCGCGTCGAGCCGGTCGACCAGCTGCGCGTACATGCACGCCTCGGAGTGCGAGAACAGCGTGTCGAGCGAGACCCAGCGGGCCTGGTTCACGTCGACCACGAGGCGCCCGTAGGCCTTGCGCTGGGCGTCGAACTCGAGGGGCGCCGTGCCGTGAAAGGCGCGCTTCACGTAGCCGAAGCGGTTGGCCTTCACGATGTTGCCGAGCTCGCGGTCGACGATGAGTCCGCGCACGAACAGCCCGGGGTCGAAGGCCAGGTCGGCCACGGGCCAGCCGCGCGCGGCCAGGCGCTCGCGCAGGTGCTCGTAGGCGCGGCGCTCCCACTCGTCGACGCGGTAGTGGATGAGGGTGTAATCCATGTCGAAGCCGACGGCGCGCAGCGTGCGCAGGTTCAACGTGCGGTTGCAGTACACGCGGCGCTCGGGTGGGGTCCCGTCGACGAGGTTCGGGGCGAGGGGGGCCGTGATCATAGGAGCTCCTCGAGGTAGGCCTGGGGGGTGACGAGCAGATCGGTGGTCGTGCACGTGAGGCCGGCGCCGCCGTGGGGTTCGTCGCCCACCATCATCTTCCAGGCGCCGTCGGGATCGATCTGCAGCCGATCGAAGCCCACCTTCGAGGGGGGCGCCACCTGCAGGTCGAGGCTCCAGGCGCCCGTGTCGACCATGCCCGGGTGGGAGATCGAGGTGGCGTCGGTGTGCATGACCGACAGCATGGTGCCCTCGGGCACCGGCAACCAGGGGGGCCACGCCGCAAACTGCAGCACCACGTAGGCGTTGAAGGGCGCCTTGCCGTGGTCGAAGGGCCAGGGCTTCGTGGGGTCGGTGAAGGCCTCGGCGGTGACCAGCGTGAAGTCGGGGCCGGTGCACGTGCGCTTCACGACGCGCGTGGTCTTGCCGAGCACGTCGCGGGGGATGGGCAGGGTCTGCACGGTCGCGGCGTGGCGCGTCGAGTCGTGCAGCGTGCGCGCCTGCTTGAACACCAGGCGCTCGGGGCGCGAGGTGCCGTCGGCCAGGGCCGGCCATCCAGCCGCCATGCGCTTCAGCTCGAGGTCGAGGATCAGGGTCGAGTCGCGCTGGGGCTTCACGTAGCGCTGGTTGCGCACGTCGAGCCAGCTCCCGGCCAGCCCCGACAGGCGGGCGTGCAGCTCGAGCAGCTCGGCGTCGGAGAGCAGCACCTCGCCCGCGGCCACCTCGGTCGAGGCCTGCACCCGCGTCAGCACCGGCGCCGCGCCGCCCTCCTGGCGCACCACGTCGATCTCGGGCGCGGCGTTCGAGCCCACGGGCGGGTTCGTGACGCTCAGGCTGCCCTCCTGCACGTTGACCGCGAGGGTGGTCACGTCGCCGCCCGGACGACGGACCAGCTCGAGCGTGAGCACGCCGTTCGCCAGCTCGTGGTCGTCGTCGAACACCGGGTGCACGGCGGCGGCCATGCGGCCCGAGAGGTGGTCGATGCCGGCGGCCCGGCGCTCCTCGAACGCCCCCTGCAGCCAGTACGACGACCACGTCTTGCGGAGCGCCCACGCGATGGTGCGCTTCTGCTTGTCGGGGTCGCTCTGCAGCTCGGGGTGCAGGTAGCCCGTGTTCGAGTCGTAAAGCCCGGCGCCGTTGAAGCCCTCGATGTCCTCGGCCGTCGACGACGAGCGGAAGCGTAGGCCCTGCCGGGGCGCCAGGAAGGCGAAGTGCTCGGCCAGCGCCGCCTCGATCGCGGCCAGGGTGGCGGGCGCGACGGGTGCGTCCTCGATGGCCTCGCGCACGCCCCCCCGGGCGATGGCGCGGGTCAACTCGGTGTCGGCGCCCGCGTGGTCGGCCAGGAAGCCGTCGAGCCAGGTGAGCGTTTCGGGGAGCCCGGCGAACTCGTCGCGGAAGGCCTCCTCGCCCTCGAGGGCCAGCAGGCGCACGCGGGCGTTGGCCGTGAACTCGGCGTCGGCCAGCAGGGCGGGCAGCGAGAGCGGCAGCGCTTGCACGTGTTCGACGTAGGCCTTGACCGTGAGCGCCATCACCCGATCGGGCACCTCGAAGCCCTCGCCACCGAGGCCCATGAAGCCCGCCGACTTGCCCCCGATCAGGGGCACGTTCGCCGCCATGTCGGCCAGCCCAAGCCCGTCGAACGCCAGGACCAGCGGGGCGCCGGTCAGATCGACCATGGGCACGCTCAGCGACGAGGGCGTCTTCAGCCGCTGGTACTCCGTCCACTGCTCCGTGGTGAGCTCGCGGAAGTGCACGCCCTCGGCGGTGGCCTGCAGGATCACGGCCTTGCGGTAGCTGTCCCACACGTCGAACTGCTGCGCGGTGGCCGCGCCGCCGAAGTAGATGTTCGGCGTGCCGCGGCTGCGGGCCAGCAGGCCGATGTGCGCCAGCGGGGTCTGCGGCACCGACGTGATGATGCCGGCCACGGGGGGCAGGTCGTCGGGCACCTCGGCCAGCACCACGAGGTGATTTTCGGTGAGCAGCGCGCCGGCGAACTCGCCCTTCGGCACGAGCTTCACGATGCCGGCCGCGAGGCCCGGGTTGTAGACCTCCCAGGCGCCCTCGACCACCAGGTCGTCGTAGGTCACGACACGGTCGGCGTAGGGGCTGCCCGCCGCCTTCAGCTCGTCGGCCACGGCCTGTTGCCACGTGGCCCGCACCAGCCACGCTAGCTTCGGCGCCACGTCGGGGGGCAGCACGGCCTCGAGCGCCTGGAAGAATCGCGCGATCAGGCCCGCGTCGGCCTTGTCGACGTACTCGAGCTCGAAGAGCCACAGCTCGTCGGGCACTTTGCGCTTGGGGTTCGCGGCGTAGTGCAGCACCGAGCCGAGCCCGAGCCGGCGGTCGAGCCCCCACGCGCGGTCGTAGAAGCGCTTCAGGTAGAGCCGATCGCCCGCCCACTGCAGGCCGAGGGGCAGCGTGAGGGGGTTCGGCCAGTCCTTCGCCCACGCGATCACGTCGGCCACAGCCCCGAACTCGCGGCCCTGCACCGGCGTGAGATCCAGGCCGGGCACGTCGAAGCCGTTCAGCAGCCGGAACCAGGCCCACTCGTCGTGCAGGCTGTAGAAGCCCGTCTCCATGAAATGGGAGGCGGGGGCGGCGCCGTCGAAGCCCGTCAGGACGAACTTGACCTGGGCGGGCGCCTGGCTGGCGCCGGCGTAGGCCAGCAGCGCCGCCGCGGTGTCGAAGCGCGGCACGGTGTGATCGTCGAAGCCGGCGCTGACGTCGGGGTCGACCGCGTCGAGCGGGGTCCCGTCACCGGGAGCATCGGAGGCGTCGAGCGGGGTGCCCGAGCCACCGCACGCGAGGGCGAGCACCAGCAGGCCGAGGGGGAGGGTCGTTCTCATGCCTGCAGGATAGGCAAGGCCGGTGGCCGATGCAACGGGAGGCCGCGGGTGCGAGGTCCCAACCCTTTCTCGTTTGCTGTATACTGGCCCGTCGAGGAGGTCGCCATGGATACGCGAGGCCACCGGTTCGTGCTGCTCGGAGTGATGGCCGTGCTCGCCGCCTGCGCCGGAGGCGGCGGCGGCGACGACCTCGCGTGCCGCACGGCGTACGACTGCCCCGAGGGCTGGACGTGCGAAGCTCGCACGTCCGCCGACCCGCTCGACCGCGTCTGCGTGGCGCCCGACACCACGAGCGCCGACACCTCTCCCGACGTCGACGCCGGAGCGTCCGACGCGCCCGACACCGACGGGAGCCCCTCCGACACGGGCCCCGACCTCGATGGGACGGCGCCCGACGTGCAGTCCGATCTTCCCCTCGAGTGCCGACCGCCTTACGCCATCTTCAACTGCCCTTGCACGAGCGACGCCGACTGCCTGTCCGAGCGCTGCGTGACGACCGGTGAGGGGGGGCGGTGCGCCACGACCTGCAACGAGGGCGAGGCCTGCGGCGACCCGGCGTGGTCCTGCGTGGTGGCCCTCGACACGTGCCCCAGCCCCTGCGCGCACTACTGCGCGTGGAACCACCTCGATCTGTGTCGGCTGTGCAAGGTCGACGGCGACTGCGCCAACCCCATCTACGAAGTCGACGTGGTCTGCCTGGCCTACGGCGAGGAGGGCAGCTTCTGCGCGAGCGCGTGCGGCGCCGACCGCGGCTGCCCGGAGGGTCACCTTTGCGAGGACGTCACGCTCCCGTCGGGGCAGACGCGACCCTACTGTCGCCTCGCGGAGGGGCTCTGCGGCTGCTCCGCCGAGGCCTTGAGCCTGGGGCTCGAGACAGCGTGCAAGATCCGCAACGACTACGGCGCCTGCCCCGGGGTCCGCGAGTGCACCGCCGAGGGCCTCGGGCCGTGCCTCGGTGACAGCCCCAAGCAGGAGAAGTGCAACCTGAAGGACGACAACTGCGACGGGCTGACCGACCTGCCCTTCGAGGGCACCGTCTGCAAGAATCAGAACGTCCACGGCGCTTGCTACGGGAGCGAGACGTGCACGAACGGCGTCCTGACCTGCGGGGCGAAGATCCCCGCCACCGACGAGTGCGACGGCCAGGACAACGACTGCGACGGCTACACCGACAAGGGCTTCGTCGACACCGACGGCGACGCGCTGGCCGACTGCATCGACCCCGACGACGACGACGACGGCGCGCTCGACGACGGCGACGACAGCGGCGCCGTGAACGACAACCCGTGCCACGGTGGGGCGTTCACCACCTGCGACGACAACTGCCGAGCCCTCCCGAACGCCTCCCAGTCGGACCTCGACGACGACGGCCAGGGCGATGTCTGCGACTGCGACGCCGACGGCGACGACGACCTCTCGCCGAAGTGCGAGGGGTACGACTGCGACGACCTCGACCCCCTGGTGGGGCCCGGCATCCCCGAGACGCAGGCCGCGGCGGGCGATTGCTTCTTCTGCAACGGCAAGGACGACGACTGCGACGCGCTCACCGACGAGGAGTGCTTCGACGCCGACGTCGACGGGACGCCCGATTGCCTCGATCCCGACGACGACGGCGACGGCGTGGCCGACGGCGCCGACAACTGCCCCCAGCAGGGGAACCCCGCGCAGGCCGATCTCGACGACGACGACCTGGGCGACCTGTGCGACCCCGATCGCGACGGCGACGGCGTCACGCCGGAGCAGGGCGACTGCGACGACTGGAGCCTCACGGTCTCTCCGCAGGCCTCCGAGGTCTGCAACGGCCTCGACGACGACTGCGACACGCAGACCGACGAGGGCTTCACCAACCTCGACGCCGATCACCTGGCCGACTGCATCGACCCCGACGCCGACGGCGACCTCGTCCCGGAGGACGGCGACTTCGATGGCCTCGAGGGCAACCACCCCTGCCCGGGTGGCCAGACGGTGCTCTGCGACGACAACTGCCCGGGGCACGCCAACGCGGGCCAGTCCGACGTCGACGCCGACCTGCTCGGCGACGTGTGCGACCCGGACCTCGACGGCGACGGGCACGCCAACTTCCTCGACAACTGCCCCTGGGTGGCCAACCCGACCCAGGACGACCTCGACGAGGATCTGCTGGGCGACGCGTGCGACCTCGACCTCGACGGCGACACCTTCGAGGACGACGTCGACAACTGCCCGCGGCACGCGAACCAGAACCAACTCGACTCCGAGGTCGACGGCCAGGGCGACGCGTGCGACCCCGACGATGACAACGACACCGTGCCCGACGAGATCGACAACTGCGTCCTCCTCGCCAACGCCGACCAGCAGGACACCGATCTCGACGACCGAGGCGACGCGTGCGACCCCGACGACGACAACGATGGGCAGGCCGACGACGCCGACAACTGCCCGCTGGTCAAGAACGGCAACCAGCTCGACACCGACGGCGACGGTGTCGGCGATGCTTGTGAAACCGAGTGAACGACCAAGGAGGTTCCATGGATCCTGCGACGACGACGCGCCTCATGGAGGGGCTCAAGAAGGCCATCGAGGCCGAACAGAACGGGTACAGCTTCTACCAGATGGCCGCGCGCTCCACGGACGACGAGAAGGGCCGCTCGGTGTTCGAGCAACTGGCCCTCGAAGAGCTCGACCACGTACGATTCCTGCGCGTGCAGTATCAATCGCTGCTCGATCACGGGCGGTTCGACGCCACCGCGTCGCTGGGTCGTCGGACCGATCTCTCGGGCGACCACCCCATCTTCTCGGCGCGCCTGCTCGAGCGCGCCGGCGCCGCCCACTACGAGTTGAGCGCGCTGGCCATCGGCGCCCAGCTCGAGATGAACGCGGTGCGACACTACCAGGCCGAGGCCGCGGCGGCGCCCGACGCCGACGTGCGGCGCTTCTTCGAGGAGCTGGCGGCGTGGGAGTCCGGGCACTACGACGCGCTGAACCGCGAGCTCGTCTCGGTGCGCGAGGCGTACTGGGACGCCAACGGCTTCGCTCCGCATTGAGCCGTGGCTTCCGAACGTTATCGACGCTGGTTTACAGGCCGGGCGCGGTCACTATAATCCAACCGGCTGGCCAAGGGGGATCATGGCCCGAGCGTCGCGCTACAATCCGCTGATCGGGATGCTGATCCTGGGGCTCGGTTTCCTCGTTGGCGCCGGCCTCGTCTGGACCATCTCTCCCGCGCTGTTCGGATCGACGAAGCCGAAGGCCACGGCGCCTGCGCCGACACCGAAGCGGCCCAAGGCCGACGTGGCGCGCACGGTCGAGCTGGTCGACCAGGCGGTCCTGGCGCGCACGGCCAAGACGCTCGTGCCGGCCGAGCCGAGCCCCGACGCGAAGGCCGACGCGTCTGGCGCCGTGAAGGCCGACGAGACCGCGCCCGTTCCTCCCGAGCAGCAGGAAGAGGTTCGCGAGTACGCGCGCATCGAGCGCCCGTTCGTCCTGCGCTGCCCGACCACCCTGAATCGCTACGATCGTGTCGGCAACAAGCTCGAGCCCGTGCCGCTCGATCCGTTCTGCGCGGGCCTCAAGGGGCACTGCACCGCCGTGGTCTTCTGGCGGTCCGACGTCGAGGCCGCGCTCGCGGCCCTGAAGCTGTTCCAGGCCAACGCGGCCCGGCTCGCCGAAGGCACGCCGCCGCTCTCGGTCGTCTTCGTGTCGGCCGACCGTTTCCCAAGCGATCTGAAGGCGTTCTACGAGGCCGAGGGGTCCGAGTGGACGTTCGATACGCTGCACGCCCCGGTCGACGGCTGGCTCACCAACTACGGGTCGCAGAACCCGGATCGGAGCTTCCCCTGGCTGGTCCTGGTCGATCCCAGCCGCATGGTGCTCTTCGAGGGCCACGCCATGCAGACCCCAGCCGAGCTCAAGGGCTTCGAGAAGCTGCGCAACGCCCTCTCCGAGGCGCGACCGGCGTCCTCCCGGGTCGAAGAACCGAAGCCCGACGAACCCAAGGTCGCCGACGGCAACGGCGCGGCCAAGGGCACCGAGGGGCCCCGCAAGGACAAGCTCGTCGACGCGGCAGCGAAGAAGACGACCCCCTCCAATACGGCCGGGGCGTCCGCGGGCCGGCGCGAGATCGACTACGTCACGCTGGGGCTGCAGGTCATGCGCCTGTTCCCCGAGCTGGCCGGCACGCCCGAGCTGCGCCAGGTGGTCAAGATGGCCGAAGGCTCGCTGAACGCCCGATTGAAGAAGATGAACCCCGGCGAGGCCAACCGCCTGGTCGCCAACCTGCCCGACGCCCTGGTGCGCGACGCCGTGAAGGCCGCCCTCAAATCGATTGGCAAATAGGGACAAGATGGCCGACCCCAAGACCGAGCACGCCGGCGCCCTGTTGACCCCGGGCCTGCTGTTCCTGGCGGTGGGCCTCGTCGTCTCGACCTTCCTGGCCGCCAGCGCCTGGGAGCGCGTGAAGACGCGCCCGCCCGAGCGCACCATCACCGTGACCGGCTCAGCCAAGAAGCGCATCCTCAGCGACCAGATCGAGTGGAGCGCCGAGGTCTTGACCCAGAACCTGGACCGCACCGCCGCCTACCAGGCCCTGGCTGCCGACACGAAGCGCGCCACCGAGTACCTGGCGGCCCAGGGCGTGAAGGCCGACGAGCTCCGCGTGGGCGCCGTCGCGGTCGAGGAGCGCAACGAGACCGAGTACGTCGGCACGGGCCTCGAGCGCGTGGAGCACACGGTCTTCAAGGGCTTCGTGGCCCGGCGCGGCCTCACCGTGCGCTCGGGCGACGTGGCGCGCATCGAGAAGGTCTCGAGCGACATCACGAGCCTGCTCGAGCAGGGCGTGAACATCACCTCGTACGCCCCCAACTACTACTACACGCGCATCGGCGAGCTGAAGATCGAGATGCTGGCCGAGGCCTCGGCCGACGCCCGGGCGCGCGCCGCCAAGATCCTCGAGAAGGCCGGAGGCGCGGCCATCGGCAAGCTGCGCGCGGCCGACATGGGGGTCATCAACATCAACCCCGCCAACTCGACCTCGACCTCGTGGGACGGCAACAACGACACGTCGTCGCTCGAGAAGGACATCCTGACCATCGTGCACGTGACGTTCGAGCTGGAATAGGGCCCGAGCGGAGGTCCGGCGCTGACGCCTACCCCCCGAACTCCCGCTTGACGATCGCGAAGCACTCGTCGGCCACGCCCAGGGCCTGCTCGATGTCGGCCGGCTGGTGGGCGGCCATCATGAACCAGTTGTGGTGGGGGTGGAAGAACACGCCCCGTCGGGCGGCCTCGCCCGACCAGCGCTGCATGCGCAGGAAGTTCGCCTCGTTCTTGAAGGTCATGTTCGGAATGGTGGGCGGCCCGGTCACGCTGACCTGCAGCCCGTGCTTCTCGGCGCGCTCGCGCAGGCCGTTCTGGAGCAGCTCGCCCATCTTCCACATGTGGGCGATGGCGTTCGTCTTCTCGAGCTCGTCGAGGCAAGCCAGGGCCGCGGCCATCTCGGGGGCGGCCTGGAAGAACGAGCCCGTGAAGAAGACGGCGCTGGCTGCCTGCTTCACGCGGTCGTTCCCCACGATGGCCGAGAGCACGTAGCCGTTGGCGATGGCCTTGCAGTAGCAGATGAGGTCGGGCTTGAAGCCGAAGTGCTCGCAGGAGCCCCCCAGGTTCAGGCGCCAGCCGGCGCGCACGTCGTCGCTGATGAGCACGAAGCCGTGCTCGTCGCGCAGGCGGGTGACCTCGTCGTAGAACCCGGGCGCCGGCAGCACCTGGTCGCCGAAGGCCGGGTGGTGGTAGGGCGTGAGGATGACCGCGGCCACGTCGCCTGCGTGCTTCTTGCAGAGATCGCGCAGCTCGTCGGCGTTGTTCCACGTGAACTGCAGCACGTGCTCGTAGTCGCTGGGGATGACGCCGTTCATGGAGTGGATCGACCAGGGGTGCGTGCCGTGGTAGGCCCCGCGCGCCATGATGATCTTGGTCTTCTGCGTGTGCTGCCGGGCCACCTGCAGGGCGTAGTAGGTGACGTCGGAGCCGTTCCGCGCGAAGGCCGCCCAGTCGGCGATGGGGATGATCGACACGAGCTTCTCGGCCAGCTCGACCGACAACGGCGTGGGGTGGTTGAACACCGAGCCCAGCGCGCGCTGCTTCGCGGCGGCTTCGATGACGCGCGGGTGCTCGTAGCCGAGCACGACCGGGCCGTAGGCGCACATGAAGTCGAGGAACTCGTTGCCGTCGACGTCCCAGTAGCGGCACCCCTTGCCCTTCACCGCGTAGTACGGGAACGAGCCGGGCACCGTGACCGCCGGAGAGACGTGGCCGGCGATGCCGCAGGGGATCACCTTTGCGGCGCGCTCGAAGAGCTTTTCGGATTTCGTGAACTTGTAAAGGGCCATGCGAGCCTCCGTCAGTTCAAGTAGAGGCCGACGCGGTCGAAGAGCGCGTTGAACTCGTCAACCACCGGCAGCAGGCCGTAGAGCTTGAGGTCGCAGACGCCGACGGCCGCGAACGTGTCGACCCTGCCGGCGATGAGCTCGACGGCCAGGTCGACGTCGCGAATGCGGATTCCGGCGGTGGGGTTCGCCGTGCGTCCGCGGTGGGCCGTGACGACGCCGTGCTCGATCGTCACGAACGCCGCCACCGCGTCGCCCACGTCGTACTGGATGGTGGCGTCGTGCAGCGCGCCGCGCACGCGCTCGACCTTGGGATCGAGGGCGAACACGGCGTCGCACGCGGACAGGCCGACCAGCAGGCTGAGCTCGACGTGCTTCGCGCGGAACGCCGGGTCGGCCAGATCGGTCGGCGACGGCTTCAGGTAGCGCGTCAGGATGGCGGTGAGCCGTTCGAAGCTCTTCATCTGGGCGAGCTTCCAGAGCGAGCCGTGGGGGATGGGCACCACCTTTCCCCCGTCGAACATGCGGTTCAGCGCCTGGGGCGAGGGGAAGAGCAGGCCCAGGTTGCTGCGCGCGTCGCGCGCGGCCGTGACCCGGCCGCCGTCGAAGACGAGCACCATGCGCGGGCCCCCCAGCACGCCCAGCTCGAGCCGCACGTCGAGACCGGCGGCCAGGCTGCGTGCTTCGTCGTCGAGCAGCGCGAGCTCGGCCACTCGCGGCAGCACGGCGTGCAGGTGCATGCGGGCCCGAATGCGCTCGCGGATCGGCGCCGTCGCGTCGCCCACCCCCAGCCTCGCGAGGATCGGATCGAATCCCATGGTCGCCTCCCCCGAAAAATACGACGTCACGCGCCCGTGACCACACGCTCGATACGCTGCATGAGCGTGCCGATCTCCTTGCTGTACTCCATGGCGCCCTCGGTGCGTACGTAGCCCAGCTTGACGGCCTCGACCAGCGCAGCCTGCTGGGTGAGCACCTGGAAGGCCCCGTCGAGGTGCGGAAACAGGAAGTGCACGAACGGGCGCCGGCGCGTGTAGGTGCCGCGCCCCGCCTTGCTGTGCCCGGCCTTGATGCGCAGGTAGGCCGTCGGCCCGCCGCCCTCGACCGTCCATTGGAAGACACGGTCGGGGCTGGTCTTCGTGATCTTGGTCATGTCGGGGTCGCCGCCCTTGTTGAGCTGGCTGAGCGCGTTCGTGACCATGTAGAGCAGCAGCTTGACCTTCAAGGCCCGCTCGGCGGGCTCCTTGGGCAGCTTGTTGGGCAGCAGGATGGTGAGCTTCAGCAGGAAGGGCAGCAGGCGCACGAAGGCCGGCAGGCCGAAGAGGCCGGCGATCGAGGGCAGGGCCAGCCCGCCGGCGAAGAAGGTGTTCAGCTCGTTCAGCGTCTTGAAGGTCAGCGTGATCGAGGGCTTGTCGTGCCGGCCCTGCACCACGTTGATGGTGCCGTCGCCGAACTCGACCCACGCGGCCTGCTCGCTGTCCCGGGCCGCGAACTGCACCGTGCCCGAGGCCTTCTTCAGGAGGGTCTTGAAGAACGGGCGCTCGTCGGGCAGCACCTTGATCAGCGGGAGCACGCTCCGAAGGATGAGGCGGCCCCGCAGTTCGTGGTCGAAGCTCGCCATGTCAGTCCTCGTCTTCCCAGTCTTCGTCGGCCTCGAACTCGGCCTTCAGCACCTGCCCGATGGTCTCGACCATGCCGTCGGCGTCGAGCTTGTGGCGGTGCAGCAGGTCGTCGGGGTAGCCCACGATGGCGAACTCGTCCTGGTAGCCCAGGCGCCGCAGCACGCAGCCCTTGCCCGATTCGGCCACCACCTCGGCTACCGCGCTGCCCAGGCCGCCCACGACCGTGTGGTCCTCGGCGGTGATGAGGCGGCGCGTGTCCTTGACGGCGGCCAGGATGGCCTCCTTGTCGAGGGGCTTCACGGTGTGCATGTCGAGCACGCGCACGGTGATGCCCTGCTGCCGCAGCATGTCGGAGGCCTCGACCGCGTGGATGACGGGCACGCCGCACGCGATGATGGTCACGTCGGTGCCCTCGCGCAGCGTGATGGCCTTGCCGATCTGGAAGTCGAAGTCGAGGTTCTTGTGCACGGGCGGCTCGAAGCCGCGCCCGATGCGGATGTAGACGGGACCCTCCCACTCGATGGCGGCGCCCACGGCCTTGGCCGTCTCGTAGGCGTCGGCGGGCGCGATGACGGTCATGCCCGCGAAGGTGCGCATGACGGCCAGGTCTTCGGTGCAGTGGTGGGTGGTGCCCGCCTGTCCGAAGGTGGTGCCCGAGTGGGTGGCGATGATCTTGACGTTGCGCTTCTGGTAGCAGAGGTCGGTGCGCACGAACTCGGCCGCGCGCAGCGCCGCGAACACCGCGAACGTCGACACCACCGGGATGAGCCCGGTCTCGGCCAGGCCCGAGGCGATGCCGATCATGTTGGCCTCGGCGATGCCCACGTTGATGAAGCGCTCGGGGATCTTGTCCTCGAACTTGCCGATCTTGGTCGACTTCGCGAGGTCGGCGGTGAGCGCCACGATGCGCTTGTCCTGCAACCCGATCTGGGTGAGGACCTCGCCGTAGATCTCGGCCTGCGTCATGTGGTCGGCGTCGTCGACCGTCCAGGTGATGCCCATCGACTTGGCCATGAAAGAGCCTCCCTTCTCGTCGGTTCCGGCTTACTGCATCGCGCGGATGTCGGCCAGGGCCTTCGCCTTGTTCTGGTCGTCGAGCCCGCCGTAGTGCCAGCCGGTCTTGTTCTCCATGAAGCTGACGCCCTTGCCCTTGACCGTCTTCGCGAGGATGACGGTGGGCTTCGTCTTCTCGGCGCGCGCGGTCGCGATGGCGTCGAGGATGGCGTCGAAGTCGTGGCCGTCGATGGTGAGCACGCGCCAGCCGAACGCCTCGAACTTCTTGTCGAGCGGGCTCAGCGTCATGACCTTGTCGACGGGCCCGTCGAGCGAGAAGCCGTTGTAGTCGACGAACCACGTGAGGTTGGTCACCTTGAAGTGCCCCGCCGCCATGGCGGCCTCCCACGTGCTGCCCTCGTCGCACTCGCCGTCGGAGAGCACGCAGTAGGTGTGGAACGTCTGGCCCTGCAGGCGCGCGCCCAGGGCGCAGCCGAGCGAGAGCGCCTCGCCGTGGCCGAGCGACCCGGTCGAGAAGTCGACGCCGGGCACCTTCAGGCGGTCGAGGTGCATGCCGAAGGGCGAGCCCGTCTTGTTGAAGTCGTTGAGCAGTTCGGGGGCGAAGAAGCCCTTGTCGCCGAGGATGACCGCGTGCCCGATGCCCCCGTGGCCCTTGGAGAGCACGAAGCGGTCGCGCTCGGCCCACTGCGGGTTCTTCGGGTCGAGCTTCATCACCTTGTAGTAGAGCGCCACCAGGATCTCGTGCTGGCTGAAGGCCCCGCCGATGTGGGCGCCGCCGCACGTGTACGTGACCTCCACGATCTTCTCGCGGAGCTCGCGTGCCTTGTCCTTCAATCGCTTCATTTCTTTTGCGTCGAGCATGCTTTCCTCCTCCAGCCTCTGACCCTTATACGGGGGGAGTGGGGACGTCGCAAGGGGAAAGGGGACGATCGGATCTACCGATGAACGACCACCCGCGGCGCGGGCTCGGGGGCGGGTCCGTCGCCTTCGCGCGTGCTCTCGAGGCGCGGCTCGGGCCCCGTGGCGTCGAGGGTGAAGGCGAGCCGGCACCAGGGCCCGTAGCCGTCGCCCTCGTCGTGGTAGAGCGCGCCCGTCGCGCGTCCGGCCTCGTCGGGCCACGCGTGCAGCTCGAGGGCGCCGCCAACGTCCATGGGCACCAGCGCGCCCGCCTTCACGAACACGGGCATGCGCTCGAGGGGCGCCTCGACGTGCACCGCGCGGCCGCCCGCTTGGCGCTGGCCGGTGTGGAGGTCGATCCAGGTGCCCGAAGGCAGGCGCACGTCGCGGGCGCGCGCGCCGTCGTCGAGGATGGGCGCGACTAGCACGTGATCGCCCACCAGGAACGCGTCGTCCGCGTCGCGGAGGGCCGGGTCGGGATCGCGCCAGAAGAGCGGCCGCACCAGGGGGTGCCCCGTAGTCGCCGCCTCGTGGGCCAGCGTGTACCAGGTCGGCAGCAGCCGGTAGCGCAGCTCGAGCGCGGCGCGCACGATGGGCAGCACCTCGTCGCCGAAGCACCAGGGTTCGCGGCGGGGCGTGAACCAGGCCGAGTGCACGCGGAAGAAGGGCAGGAAGCTGCCCAGCTGGAACCAGCGCACGAAGAGCTCGGGGGTGGGCACGCCGCCGAAGCCGCCGATGTCGGGGGCGTTGTAGGGCACGCCGCACAGGCCCATCGACAGCGCCATGCGGACGCTCTGGGCCAGCGACCACCACGTGCTCTCGTTGTCGCCCGTCCAGGTCCAGGCGTAGCGCTGCACGCCCACCCAGCCCGAGCGCGACAGCAGCCAGGGGCGCTTGTCGGGGCGCAGGCGGGCCAACGCCTCGAAGCCCGCGCGGTCCTCGAGCAGGCCGTAGGCGTTGTGGGCCTCGAGGTGGCTGCCCCCGCCGGGGCGATCTTCCATGCGGTGGCGCGTGCAGGTGGGCAGGGTGGGGTGGCCCCACGCCGTGAAGGCCGCGGGCTCGTTCATGTCGTGCCACACGCCCGCGAGGCCCCAGTCGACGAAGCACTGGTAGTGGTCGCCCCACCAGTCGCGCACCTCGGACGACGTGAAGTCGGGGAAGGCGCATACGCCGGGCCACACGGGCGCCTCGGCCAGCGCGCCGTCGGGCAGGGTGCAGAAGGCGTTCTGGCGGCGGCCGTCGTCGTACACCTCGTAGCCGGGCTCGGCCTTGACGCCCGGGTCGAGGATGGCCACCAGCTTGACGCCGTTCGCGTCGAGGTCGCGCGCCAGGCCGGCCGGATCCGGGAAGCGCGCGGGGTCCATGGTGAACACCCGGTGGCCGCGCATGTAGTGGATGTCGAGGTGGATGGCCGAGAGGGGCAGATCGCGGGCGGCGAAGCCGTCGGCCACGGCGCGCACCTCGGCCTCGTTCAGGTAGCTCCAGCGGGCCTGGTGGAAGCCGAGGGCCCAGCGCGGGGGCAGCGGCGCGCGCCCCGTGAGCTCGGCCAGGCGCTCGAGGACCCGCTCGGGGCTGCCGACGGCCAGGTACCAGCGCAGCGCTCCCCCCGCGAACGTGGCCTCGGCCACGTCGCCTTCGAACGAGAAGCTGGATTGCCAGGTGTTCTCGAAGAACACCACGTAGTGGGCGCCGTCACGCTCCCCCAGGTAGACGGGCAGGCAGATGTACAGCGGGTCCTGGCCCGGGACATACGAGCCCTTGGCCTCGCGGTTCCAGTTGAGGAAGCGGTGGCCGCGCAGGTTGAAGCCCACCGTGCGCTCCCCGAGCCCGTACACGTGCTCGTCGGCGCCGAGCGCCGCCCGCGAGGTCCACGCCTCGCCCCGCCGGATCGGCCGGCGCTCGGAGCGCACCACGTGGCCCGCGGCGTCGGTCACGACCAGGGAGCCGTCGGCTGCGACCACCACGCCGAGCGCCGCTGTCCGCACCTCGACGCCCGCGTCGATCTCGATGACCTCGGTGGGCACCGGGGCCCACTCGGTGCGCGCCAGGCCCCAGGACACGGGCAACTCGCCGGGTGTCCAGGTCACGCGCAGCAGGTCATCGGCCAGACACGCGACCTCGAGGTTGGCGTGCGCGAAGCTGGCCGTGACCCCGCGCCCCGTGTCCTCCCACAGCTGAAGGCGCCCGGGCTCGAGGGCCTCGCCGCCCGCGGCCGGTGGATAGCGGCGCTCCAGCCGATCGCGCCGCAGCCCATACGTGAACGAGCGCCACAGCGTGCCCCACCCGAGGTAGGTGAGGCCTTTCAGCTTGGTCCAGGTGTCCATGATCTACCCCCGTTCGAGGTCGTCGTATCCGACGAGCCGGTAACTCGTGCTGCGCCCCCCCGCCTCGTTGCGCGCCAGGATCCCCAGGTCGACCAGGTCGGCCAGATCGCGCTGGGCCGTGGCCGGGCTCGAGCGTGTGAGGTGGGCCACCTTGCGCGTGGTGAGCCCGCCCTCGAACTCGCCGGGGGCTCCCTCGAGCACGCGCCGCAGGGTCTTCCGCTGGCGTTCGTTGAGCGCGGCGTTCGCGTGGCGTTGCCAGAAACGCGCCTGGGCCAGCGCCAGGTCGATCTGCTGCTCCGAGGCCCGCACCGCGGCCTCCAGCGTAGCCAGGAACCACGCCAGCCAATCGGTCAGGTCGCCGTCGCCCTGCGAAGCTTGCTCCAGGGCGCGGTAGTAGGCGTCGCGATCGGCGCGTATCTGCGCCGACAGGCTGTAATAGCGCTCCGCCCGACCGTCGTCCTGGGCCAGCGCCAGCTCGCCCACCGCGCGGGCCACCCGCCCGTTGCCGTCTTCGAAGGGGTGGATGGTCACTAGCCAGAAGTGGGCGATGCCGGCGCGCAGCAGGCCGTCGATGTGCCCTCGGGAGGACACGAACCACGCCAGGAACGCTTCGACCTCCGCCCCGACCCGCTCGCCGGGCGGTGCCTCGAAGTGCACGTGCTCGCGTCCGATGGGGCCGGAGACGATCCGCATGGGCTTGTCGACCGGCCGGAAGCGTCCCGTCGCGATCTCGGCCAGCCCCGAGCGACCGGTCGGGAACAGCGCCGCCTGCCAGGCGCAGAGCCGCGTCGCGGTCAGGGGTTCGTCGAAGCGCGTGGTGGCGTCCAACAGCACGTCGAGCAGGCCCTCGGCGTGGCGGGGCGCTGCGGGGCCCGCCGTGACGGGCAGACCCAGGCGCCGCGCCACCGACGAGCGCACCGCGCCCGGGTCCAGGAGTTCGCCCTCGATGGAGGCGGTGCGCACGACCTCGTCGGTCAACACGCGAGCCCGTTCGGCCAGGTGCAGCTCGAAACCGAGCGCGGCGACCTTGCCGAGCAGGCGCCCCTGCGCCAGCCGCGCCCGGCCCAGCGCCTCGGTCAGCCGCGCGGTGTCCCACCGGAGGTGGGGCCACAGGGGGCGTTGCCAGACGTAGGTGACGGTCATCGAGGTCTCCGGCCCGTGAGGTGAATCGACGCCACAATCACCTCAGTTCATGAGGCGATTGTAGCCCGGATTCGCGGCGGGGAAAGCGCTTTGTGACCCTGACACGTGCTCGGATGCGACGCCGCTTGTCGCAGCGCCGACGCACGATTTCGTGTAGAACAACCGCCTGGCCCGTGACCAGACGGAACCAACAGCGCGGGCCGAAGCGGTGGTCGAGATGGCGCTCCCGTATTTTCGCGTGAACCTCGAGCAGGGCTCCGACGAATGGCACGCCTGGCGACGCCAGGGCATTGGCGCGTCGGAGGCGCCCGCCATCCTGGGAGAATGCCCCTGGACGACGCGCGCCCAGCTTCTGGCCGAGAAGTGCGGCGACTCGAGGCGGCAGCCCACGACCGCCGCCATGGCCTTCGGCACGGCCACGGAGCCGGAGGCGCGCGCCAGTTACGTCGCCGAAGCGGGCGTTCCCGTGGAGCCGGTCTGCGTGCAGAGCGCTGAGCGTGCCTGGCTGCGGGCCAGCCTCGACGGCCTCTCGACCGACGGTCAGCGGGCCGTCGAGATCAAGTGCGGCCGTACGGTTCACGCCTACGCGACCCGTCGTCGTCGGGTGCCGCGCTACTACGTGGGGCAGCTGCAACACACCCTGGCCGTCACGGGCCTGGACGCGATCGACTTCTGGTGCTACCTGCCGAGCGAGCTACCCGTCCACCTGCGGGTCGGGCGCGACGAAGCGTACATCCGGCGACTGCTCGCCGAGGAGCAGGCCTTCTGGTCGGAGGTGCTGGAGACCCGTGCCAGGGGCGACCGTGCCAAGGACTGATCGAGCGTTGGCCTCCAAAGCCCGCAAGGCCTGGCTCGCTGGCGCCGCGGGCAATTCTGCCCACGCGCGCGAGCTCCTGCACGACGCTTTCCAGGAGTTCGCGGAGGCCAAGTCCCCGGCGCCGCGTCCGAGCTCGACGCCGTGGAGGCCGCCGTACCTGGGACAGAGCGCCGAGTGGCTGGCGGGCGCCTGCGCGCTCCTCGAAGAGCGAGCCGACGCCGAACGCATGGTGTCCGAGGTCGAGGCGGGCGGTTGGCACGTCCGTCGGGCCTACGTCTCATCTAGAGTTCGGGTCCTGATGGCCCGCGCGTTCGCGCTTCGCGGCGACCTGCAAGAGGCCCGCGCCGAGATCCGGGCCGCGCTTGAATCGTACCGTGCCATGAGGCCCGGCGAGGCGAGCGCCCACGAGGTCGCCGACTTGCTGCTCCGACTTGTCGCGATCGCAACCGACGTCTTCCCGCCTCGCGACGAGCAGGAGTACGTCGACGCGCTGCTGACCCAGGTCGGCGTCGGCGACACGTTTCCCATCGAACCGGGCTCCGACCCCAGGTTCCTCACTGTCGTGGCGTTCCTGATACGACGTGGTGACCTCGAACTGGCGCTGCGATTGGCGCTACAATCCACGGAACCAGTCTGGTCGCGCGCACGGTTGCTCTCTCGCGTTCGCCGAGCGATGGAGCTTCGGGTCGCGAAGCGCGAGTTGGACCCCGAACTGGCCGACGAGGCTTGTTGGGTGCTGCGCCGGCTCGACGTAGACCTGCCATCAGCGCCATGAAACTACGATTCATGATGCTTGCTACTCGAGTCTCGCCATGGTAGTCGACCCTCAAACGAGACGAGGTACGCGAATGTCAGGAATTCAACTGGCCCTCGAGACGACTGAGGAGGCAGCTGCTTCGGTCGTTCATTCCTTGGCGTGTGAGTGCTTCTACAAGCCCGGTCATCGTCGTCATAGGAACGATCCGTTGCTCACGAAGGAAGGAGCTGGCCCGAAGGGCAGCAGAACCCACTGGAGCGAAGTGTATCGAGCGGCCTTCCCCGTGGCAACGGTAGCCGCTCAACTACGGGCTGGCGCGGACCCAATCTTGGAGATGCTGCAGTTTGCATGGGACTACCTGTGGATGCCGCGAAAAAAAGATCCAAAAGACCCTTACGGTCTCCATTCGCAGGATCTCGAGGCCGAGACTACCTTGAATGCGCGAGTCGCCCTCGCGTTTGCGTTGCTCGGGCCCCACGGACGTACCTCGCTGTTGACGACTTTGACAGGTGGTCAATGGTCTGGAGGGCCGCTCCACCGAATCGCTGGCAGCCTTGCTGGTTCGAACAGCGAGCCGGAGGGCGTATTCGTTGATACGGACCGACCATCATGCATCACCTACGAAATGAAGATCGATGAGACGCATAGTGCTAAACAATTTGTAAAGTATTTGAATTGTCATAGCATAATAGAAAATAAATTGGCATTGAAGGCTCCCATTTGTCGGGAGCACCTCGCATTCTTTTCTAGGACGCCTAAGGCCCTCTTCAGTGGCTCGCGAGGCTGGGTTCACAACGAGGGGTTCGGCTATCGCGCGAGGCGCGTCACGCCTGCATTACTCGTTGGTGGTGACAAGAGGCAACCAAATTGGGAAGCCGTCGCGAACGAGATTAGCATATCTGTATTCTTCTACGACGACCTCCTTGCAGCGTTCGATCGCTCTGGTTTCGATCCCTTGCGATGGGAACATCAGGCAGCGAGAGTTCAGTTGGTAAGGACTGTTCGCTACGCGGGAAGAGTGACGGAGCGACCCGATTGGTCAGCGCTCCCGCTGGAATGGCGTCCCAGGCAGTTGGGATAGAGAAGATTCGTAAGACTCACAGGGCTAGGGTCACTCGCAAGTGACCTGAGGCTCGGACTAGAATCTGTAGTTCACGTCGAACCCGAACTCGCTGTTGGCGGCGAAGCCCTTGGCGTTGGTGGGCGGCGTGCCGATGCTGTCCTGCACGTTGATGGTCGACACCCAGTTGCGCACGAAGGCCGCGCCCACGCGCCAGTGCTCGTCGATGGCCCAGCGCGCGCCGAGCGAGAGGCCGTTCTGGTCGCGGCTCGCGTTGTCGAGCGAGAAGGTGCGGTCGGGGATGGGCGAGAAGTCCATCTGCCAGCCGACCATGACCTCGACGTTGTCGAGCACGTGGTACATGAGGCCCGTGTTCCACGACCACGAGTTGCCGAAGTCCTTGGGGTCGACGAAGCCGGTCATGCCCATGATGGGCTCGTCGAGCACGGTGCGCTGCTCTTGCAGCACCTGGTAGTGCCAGTAGTAGATGTCGGCGCCCCACTCGAAGTCGGGGGCGAAGCGCCAGTTGATGCCCGCGCGCAGCGTGAAGGGGATGACCATCTGGGTGTGGTGGTTGGTGGTCTCGACCGAGCCGTCGGGGTACGTGAGACGCACATCGCCGTTCATGGCGATGTCGGAGCCGCCGCCGAACGAGAAGCCCAAGCTGAGCGTGTCGGTGGGGTGGAAGAGCAGGCCGGCGTCGAGCGCCCACGTCCAGGCCATGCCCCCGATCTTCAACTCGGCGTCGCTGGTCGTCATCTCGTCGTAGGGGGCGAAGCGCGCGTCGGGGTCGGCCAGCACCAGCGCGTTCATCATGCGGCTGGCGGTCACGTACACGTTGATCAGGTTCACGGCCAGCGCGGCGCTGAAGCGGTCGGTGATCTTGTAGGCGATGGCCGCCGTGGCGCGGCTGGCCAGGAAGAGCGCGCGCGTGGCGTGGTAGCGCGTGGGCTGGTCGGCGGGCATGGCGGCGCCGTAGGCGTTGGGGGCGTACACGGCCAGGCCGCCGCGCAGCTTCTTGGTGCCGAAGTCGGTGACCACGCCCAGGAAGGGGATGGCCCCGACGCTCCAGTCGGGGGTGATGTTCTTCTCGGGCCGCAGCACGCCCTGGCTGTCGTACATGCGAATGCCGATGGTCATGAAGAACCACGACTGGGCGTGGTAGAGGTGCGTGCCCTCGAGCAGGGTCATGCCCGCGGGGTTGTGGTAGATGGCCGTCACGTCGTCGGGGCGCCCCACCACCGAGAACATGCCCAGGCGCCGGATGCCGAAGTCGGGGTTCGAGAAGCCGCCGGCCTCCACGGAGGGGGAGGGCAGGGCGAGCAGGGCCAGGCAGGCGAGGAGCAGGCGTCGCATGTGGGCTCCCTCCCCTATTCGCTGACGTTGGCGGCCGCGGCCGTGAAGGTGAACACGAAGCGCCACGCGTCGTTGGTGCCGTCGTCGTCGAGGTCGAGATCCTTCTCGATCTTCAACCCCTTCAGCGTGGCGGCCAGCGCCGCGCCCGCGATCTTGGTGGCGTTGGCGTCGGCCTCGGTGAGGGCGCCGGTCAGCACGCCCTCGCTGATGGCCGACGCGTCGGGGGCCAGGAGCCCCGAGAGGCGAACGTCGGTCAGGGGCAGGGTCGGCGGCGAGAGCATGTCGTTCGGGAACTCGAGGGTGGTGGGCGTGGCGGTGGCGAAGCGCGCGCCCGACAACGTGCACGGCAGGGTCCCCGCGCCGGCGTTCAGCCCGTAGCCGTCGTCGCCCTTGGCGCCGGCGCCCACGCTGAACGCGAGCGTGCCCGCGTCGCGATCGTCGGCCGTGGCCAGCAGCAGCACGTTGAAGACGTCGGTCGCGATGTTGTCGACGAAGTACTTGTTCAACTGGGTCCCGATGAGGCCCGTGATGGGCGCGGTCTCGACCAGCGTGGTGAAGCGCCAGCCCAGCCCCGTGAGGTCGGCCACCTCGAGCGTGCCGTTGTCGACGTCACCGCCGGCCGTGTCGGAGGCGCCGCACCCGCCGCCGCCCACGCACTCGCACACGATGGCCTGGGGCCAGGGGTTCAGCGGGTCGCCCTTCAGCGCCCCCTCCCCGAGCCCGGTGTAGGTCTCGTCGAGGCCGCACGCGGGGACGAACCCCAGCGTGAACAAGGCCACGAGCGCCCAGCGAGAGCGACGTCCAGCCTGCATGAGAGATTCCCCCAGCGCGGTGCTGGGCCGTACCTTACCAGAAACCTACCGGGGGGGAGGGGCCAATTTCGGAAAGAACGAAGCCCGGGTGGGTTGGATGACGTAGGCGTTCGGGTTCTTTCGCCCAAACCCTCGACCAACCATCCGGGCTTCGATGATCAAGATAGGCGCCCTCGGGTCGAACGCAAGAGCCGGCGGTTGAGCGTGGAGCGATTTCGGATCGAACCCCTGTCCCGACCTTGAAAACCGCGAGGGTGTGACGTATACTGTCAGTGCATGTGTACGTCACGAGGTCCCGCGATGCACCACCGGCTCACGTTGCGAGTCTCCGACGAGGCGTTGAAGGCCGGCAAGGACTGGTCGGCGAGGTCGGGCCGCTCGTTGTCACGCCTGATCGAGGAGGTCTTCCTGGCGCTGTCGAGACGGCGTGGGGACGACGATGCGCTGCCTCCCATCACGCGCGAACTGGCGGGCATGGCGGCCGGGGTTGGCCTGGACGAGCAGGACTACAAGCGCCACCTCGAGGAGAAGTACCTTTGAAGGTCCTCCTCGACACCAACATTCTGCTCGACGCCGTGCTCGATCGCAGGCCCCATTCGGTGGCCGCCGTCGAGTTGCTCTCGCGTGTCGAGCGCAAGCAGGTCGTGGGCGTCCTCGGCGCGACCACCGTCACGACGCTGCATTACCTGTTGGGGCGAGCGGTCGGGCGGGATCGGGCCGATTGGGCCGTGCGGCGGTTCCTGGTGCTCTGCGAGGTTGCGCCCGTCGACGGCGCCGTGCTGTTACAGGCCGCCGGCTCCGCGGCCTCCGACTTCGAGGACGCGGTGCTGCTCGAGAGCGGGCTTCGCGCAGGGGTCGAGGCCATCGTCACGCGCGACCGGTCGGGCTTCGGCCACGCCGAGATTCCCGTGCTCGGGGCCGAAGAGGTCCTCGCTCGGCTCGATACAATCCAGGGATGAACATGCGAACCTTCTTCCTTTCGAGCCTGGGCGCGAGCCTGCTGGTGTCCCTGGCCGTCGCGTGCGGTTCTTCGAACGACACGCCGGCCGAGGTCGACGCGGCGGCCCCTGGCGACGCCGAGGTCAGCGGCGTCGACGCGGCCCCCGAGGCCGCCGACGTGCCGGCGGAGGCGTTCGTCGATCCCGGGCTCCGCCTCCGCGACGCCGGTTGGCTGCGGGGCGACCTGCACATGCACACGACGTACAGCGACGGCACGGCCAGCGTGGCGCTGACCATCGCGTACGCCGAGTACCTCGAGGACCCGGTGTTCGTGGCCTTCCACCCCGAGTACGACGGCAACGGCCTCGACTTCCTCTCGATCACGGATCACCGCACCTTCGACGCGCCCTCCGACCCCGGCTGGGCGAGCGACCGGCTGATCCTCGTGCCCGGCGAGGAGTTCGGCTCCGACGGCCACGCCAACCTGTTCGGCATCGACGCCGTCGTGTCCCACGACCCGGGCGGTGACGGCACGACCCTCTCCGACCTCGAGGCCGCGCTGGCCGAAGTGCACGCCCAAGGCGGCGTGTTCTCGCCCAACCACCCCCTGTCGGAGGGCGACCTGTGGGCCTGGGATCTGCGCGGCGTCGATGGGCTCGAGATCTGGAACACCAAGTGGGGCATGGCCACCAAGCCCATCACCGCCGAGTTCCTGGCAGACTGGGAGGCCGGCCACGGCCCGGCGAGCCCGTGGATGCGCCGCGCCGTCGAGGCGCCCGCCCAGCAGGGCCTGCGGCTCTACGAGGCCATGTTGGCCCGCGGCGAGGTCGTGGCGCTGGTGGGCGGCAGCGATCGGCACCAGATCCTGCTGAACGGCTTCCCGACCACCTGGGTGCTGCCCGAGGGCCCCGGCGTCGAGGGCGTGGTCGGCGGCATCCGGGCGCGGCGCACCTTCGTGTCGCGCTCGCCCGTGGCGGCCACGCTCGAGGTGTCGGTCGCGGTCGGCGGGGCGACGGCGCAGATGGGCGCCTCCGTGCCCCTCTCCGCCGGGGGCGCCGAGGCCGTCGTCACGGTCAGGGCCGGCCGGGCCGCGGGCGGGCTGATCCGCGTGATGAAGGGCTCGGCGGTGGCGAGCGACGAGGCGCTGGCGGGCGCGCCGCTCGGGGGCGTGCTGTTCGAGGCCGAGGTCACGAGCGAAGACGCGACCGTCGCGTTCGATCCGGTGGCGGTCCTTCCCGGCGACTGGCTCTACGCGCTGGTGCTCGAGCCGCTCTACGCGCCGGGGACCACGGTCGAGCAGCAGGCGGCCGTCGACGGGCTCATCGAGCAGGTGTCGGGGGCGAACGCCGAGGGCTACGGCGCCCTGGCCCAGCTCTTCCTCGACTACCTCGACCTCCGGCTGATGGCCCACCCCGACGAGTGCGATCCGGCGGCCTGGGACGCCTCGATGCTGCAGTGCATCCCGGCCCACGTGGGCGACGAGCTCACGCCGACCTTCTTCATCCCCGACTGGATCGATCGCGCCCTGAACGCCTTCCAGGAGGCCGACGGCACCGTGACCTGGTCCCTGGGGGCCATCGGCTCGCCGATCGTGTTCGAGTAGCGCGCCCGGGCCGCCAGCGCCTGGAGCTGCAGGCTGCTAGCGGTCGAGCAACGACCGAACCTCGTCGATGAGCAGCGCGTTGGGGCCGCCCTTGCGGCCCGCGGGCAGGCTCGTGACGACCGCCACGCGGTCGGTCTCGGCCAGGCTCCCCTCCTCGAGCAGCGCGCGCAGCCCTTGCGAGAGCGCCGCCGGCAGATCGTCGGCCGGCGCCATGGTCACGCAGTGCACGCCGTAGAGCAACGCCAGCGAGCGCATGAGCCGCGCCGACGGGGTGGCGGCCAGAATGGGGGCCCGCGGGCGCAGGGCGCTGAGGGCGCGGGTCGTGGTGCCGCTCCAGGTGAGGGCGACCACGGCGTTCAGGCCCAGCTCTTCGGCGGCGCGAGCGGCGCCCTTCGCGACGAAGCCCGCCGGCGTGTCGGCCGCGCACTCGAAGAGGCGCTGCTGAAAGAGCGTGGCGTCGTGCTCGGTGTACTGCGCGATGCGGCCGATCGTCCGGACGGCCTCGACCGGATACCGGCCCACCGACGTTTCGGCCGAAAGCATGAGCGCGTCGGCGCCGTCGAGGATGGCGTTGGCCGCGTCGCTGGTCTCGGCGCGCGTGGCGATGGGGTTCAGCACCATGCTCTCGAGCATCTGCGTCGCCACGATGACGGGCTTGGCCGCGGCCTTGCACAGCTTGATCAGGCGCTTCTGGATCGAGGGCACCTGCTCGGCCGGCAGCTCGACGCCCAGGTCGCCGCGCGCCACCATGAGCCCGTCCGAGGCCGCCAGGATGCTGTCGACGTTCTCGACGCCCACGCGGCTCTCGATCTTGGCGATGAGCTGCGTGGTCGGGCCGGCCGCGCCCAGGGCCTCGCGCACCGCGTCGAGGTCGCTGGCGCGGGTCACGAAGCTGGCTGCGACGTAGTCGGCCTGCAGTTCGGCCGCCAGCGCGCAGTCAGCCCGATCGCCGTCGTCGAGGTAGGTCTCGGGCACCAGCCGCGCTTCGGGGACGGCGACGCCCTTGCGCGACCGGAGGGTGCCCCCCTCGATGACCTCGACCTCCACCTCGAGGTCTGCGGTGCGACCGACCACGCGCAGGCGAATCAGGCCATCGTCCAGCAGCACATCCCATCCGAGCTGGAGAGTGGAGATCACCGCGGGCACCGGCACCTGGAGGCCCTGGCGTGTGCTCGAGCCCTCGCCGGCAAGAAGGCGGAGCCGCTCTCCCGGGGTGACCACGAAGGGGACCGCCACGTCGGTCAAGCGCACCTTGGGGCCCTGCAGGTCGACCAGCACCGCCACCCGGTCCGACAGCGCGCGGAGGCGCCGCGTGACGTCGCGGGCGTCGTCGGCGCCCATGTGGCTGAGGTTCAGCCGGAAGACGTCGACGCCCGCCAGGATCAGGGCCTCGAGCATCTCGTTCGAGGCCGAGGCCGGTCCGACCGTGGCGACGGTCTTGGTGTTCGTGAAGATGGGGCGGGCCATGATCGAGGGGCTCACGCGTCGCCGAACGACGTGCCCACGGCGCGTGCCGCCAGCAGCGTCGGGTCGTCGGGCGCGACGGTGCGCACCTTGCCCGCCACCTCGGCGAGCGGCACCGACGTGAGGCGGCCCTGTTGCTGTGCGACGACGCGGCCGAAGCGCCCTTCGGCCAGCAGCCGGAAGGCCTCGTAGCCCAGCTTCGTCGAGAGCACGCGATCGAACGCCGTCGGGGTGCCGCCCCGTTGAACGTGGCCGAGCACCACGTGGCGGGCCTCGATGCCCGCGGCCTTCTCGATGCCCTCGGCGACCCACTTGGCCACGCCCCCCAGCCGGATCGGGTCGGGCGACGTGGGGTCGGTCCGCTCGACGAACATCGTGCCTCCCAGGGGCCGCGCCCCTTCGCCGACGGCGACGATGGTGAAGCGCCTCCCCACCCGCGAGCGTCGACGGCACACCTCGATGACCGCGCCGAGCTCGAAGGGGATCTCGGGGAGCAGGATGACATCGGCGCCGCTGGCCATGCCCGCGTGGAGCGCGATCCAGCCGGCGTAGCGTCCCATGAGCTCGACGACCATGACGCGGTGGTGGCTCGACGCCGTGGTGTGCACCTTGTCGAGGGCGTCGGTGGCGGTGGCGACGGCCGTGTCGTGGCCGAAGGTGACCTCGGTGGCCCACAGGTCGTTGTCGATGGTCTTCGGCACGCCCACGACGCGCAGCCCGCGCTCGACCAGGCCTGCCGCGCCGCTCATGGTGCCGTCGCCGCCGATGACCACCAGGGCGTCGAGCTCGGCCTCGTGGTAGTGTCGCACCACGTCGTCGGTCACGTCGCGGATCTGCCAGCCATCGCCCACCGGCATGGCGTAGGCGGCCGGGTTGGCCTTGTTGCACGAGCCGAGGATCGTCCCCCCGCGCGTGAGGATGTCGCTGAGGTCGGCCGGCTGCAGAGACCGCAACCGGTTCTCGATCAGCCCGAGGTAGCCGTCTTCGATGCCCAGCACCTCGACCCCGTGAGCGAGCGCCGGCTTGCCGACGGCCCGGATGACCGCGTTCAGTCCGGGGCAGTCTCCGCCGCCCGTGAGGAGCCCGATCCGTCGCAGGGCCGAGGTCGTGGGCATGGGGGCTCCGCTCGCGGGCTGTCGAATGAAGCGCAGTATCGCCACGGGCCGGGGCCGGGTCAAGCGCGGGGCTTCACGAACAGCAGCGTCGTGCCCGCCACGATCACGAGCACGCCGACCAGCTTGCCCGGGCCCATCGGCTCGCCGAACGCGACGAGCCCCGCGACCACGGGCAGCACGGCCGTTGCGTTGGTGGTGAGCGGCGACACGATGGCCACGCGGCCGTGGGAGAACGCCGCCTGGTACAGCACGAAGCCGACCACGTTCAAGACGATCAGGCCCCACACCGCCCAGTCGGAGGCCACCGCGCCCGCCACGTCGAGCAGCGGCCGCGCCGAGGGGTCGCCCAGGTGCACGCCCGCCAGCTTGATGTACACGCCCGACAGGCCGAAGAGCAGGCCCGCCGACACGGCCAGGAAGGCCTCGGGGCTCGTCGTCCGGGCCAACCGTCCGAGCAGCGCCAGCAGCGCGACCAGGCCCAGGCAGCCAGCCGAGAGCCAGGCGACGCGCCCCTCGTCGACCGACGGCCCGGGCCCCGGGGCCCCCGTTGCGCCCGCCAGCACGAGGATCGCGGCGCCCGTGAGCAGCACGGCCGCGGCCACCCACTCGGTGCGGGACAGGCGCTCGTGGAGCCACAGCACGCCCGCCAGCATGGCGATGAGCACGTTCACGTTCACGAGCGGCTGCACCACCGAGAGCTCGCCCGTGTTCAAGGCCACGATCATGCAGAGGCCGCCCATCAGGTTCAGGCCGAGGCCGAGCACCCAGATCCAGTTCTTGAACACGGCGCCCAGCACCCCCGGCAGGTCGTGCACCAGCCTCGAGAGTGAGAGCTTGGGCAGCTTCGTGGCCATGCCGTGCTTCTGCAGGGCCGAGCCCACGCCGAAGCCCACGCACGCGAGCAGGGTGAAGACCAGCCACATGGGTTTTCTCCTAGTGGATCGGCCAGTCGAAGTCCCAGAAGGCGGCCATCCAGAACTTCACGCCGTGCCAGTCGGGGTTCTCGGCGTGCCAACCGACCTGCATCAGCAGCGACGTGCCCCAGGGAAGCCAGCCCGTCGCGATCACGCCCCCCGACACCAGCTGCGTGACATAGGCCGTGGGGTGGTACCGGTAGTACTCGTAGTTCGCGAACACGCGCAGGCCCTTCCAGGTCTCGAACAGCAGGAAGGCCTTGGCGCGGGTATCCCAGCCGGTCTTGAGGATCGTGCCGATCTCCCAGTGGAAGAAGTGGTCCTTCGACTGGTACCAGTTGGCGTCGCCCATGAGCAGCACCGCGAAGCGCCAGACCGCGGCCTTCAGGGCCAGGTTGGCCATCACGTGGTGGTACAGCCCCTCGGTGCGCCCCGCCTTGTCGCGCGAGGCCGGGTCGTAGGGCTCGCGGTACGAGTCGAACACGTAGTGGAACCAGGCCAGGCCGGGTCCGTAGGACAGGTCGAGGTCGAGGAAGAGCCAGGGCGAGATGCCCACGAAGAGGCCGGGACGCGCGTAGGTGGGCGTGAGCGTGACGTGGGCCCCCGCGCGCCAGTGGGAGTCGCACGTGAGCAGCGTCTGGCCGGTGCCGAAGGGGAACTTGCGGTACACCTTCAGCATGTCGCCGAGCACGGGCGGGTTCCAGCCGAACGCCGTGCCGTTCCAGAGGTGCCAACTGTCGGGGCGCTCGCCCGTGGGGAACGTCAGGTCGGTGGGCAGCGACTGCGCGTGGGCAGGCGAGGGCCCCATCGCGGCCGCGGCGACGAGGAGTGCCAGGAACCGGGCGGCGCGACAGGTCACGAGGGCCCCCGCGAAGCGTTCCAGACCTTATAGACTTTTCGACGCGGGACGGCTAGCGTGCAGCCGCCTGAACTTCGAGGTCGCCCCCATGCGAACCAGCTTCTCCTCGATGCTCGTCGCCCTGGCGCTCGTGCTCGCGTCGGCCGCGGGCGCGCATGCGCAGACGCCCGGCGTGGCCCTCACCCCCCTGAACGGCGCCGACTACCTGCAGCACTACATGGAGGGGCGTATGTACCAGGAGGCCTGGACGTACGTGGTGCAGACGAAGGCGGGCGATGTGCTGTACCTCAACTTCATCGTGACCAACATCGGCGTCACGTCGGGGGCGTCGGCCTTCAGCTTCTCACTGTCGCCCGCAGGTGGCGGTCCGGTCGTGTTCCGCAAGTTCGAGAAGGGCCAGGACGAGTTCGTGCAGTCACCGGGGTCCCTCTCCATCAAGGTGGGCCCCTGGTCGTCGGCGTTCGGGCTGGGGACGAAGCCCACGACCGTGAAGGGCGCCGAGGACGACGTGGCGATCGATCTGACCATCGCGCCCTGGGTGCCGGGCGTCAAGATCGGCAAGGGAGTGTGGACGTACAAGGACAAGAAGTGGCTGCACATGATCCAGGTGCCGCGCGGTACCACCTCGGGTGCGCTCAAGGTGGCCGGAAAGACGTGGGATCTCGCAGGTGACGCCTACGTCGACCACGCGGCCCAGGACTTCCTGTCGCCCGAGGTCACGGGGGTGTGGAACACCATGCGCCTGTTCGCGCCCGACCACACGGTGTTGCTCCTGCAGTTCAAGGTGAAGCCCGACTTCGGCGGCGGGATGGCCAAGATGCTGATCGTGTCCGATCGCAAGGGCTTCCTGGCCGCGTCGACGTCGTACTCGCACAAGGGCTCGGCCACGAAGGCCGACCCCGAGGGCTGCGCGCGCGCCGGGCGCGTCGACGTGAGCATGAAGGAGGGCGCGGTCAGCCTGGAGGGTGGCTTCAGCGAGGCCCGGCTGCACGAGCGCAACGCCGTGCTCGACAAGCTGGGCTGGGCGCAGCGCCAGGTGGCCAAGCTCGTCACCGACCAGGTGGTCATCTACCGCCAACTGAACGACTACGATTTCACCCTCGACCTCGGCGTGGGCGTGACCGTGCCGCTGAAGGGTCGGGGGCTCTCCGAGTACATCTGCCCCAAGGAATGAGCCGCGCCGTTCTCCCGGGCCACCGCCGCGAATTCCTGGTGACGAGGCAAGGCGCGCGTGATAGTTGTTTGTCGGACAATGGATTCCAATCGACGGAGGGGAACATGCGGCTCGTGACTCGCGCGCGTCTTTGGATGGGCCTGCTCGGGATCGTGGCCTTCGGCCTCACCGGCTGCGAGAACGGCGGAAGCGGCGACACGGGCGCCGGCTCCAGCTTCGCGCTCACCGAGTGCGACAGCAGCGAGCAGTGCGGAGAAGGCTTCGAGTGCGCCGCCTTCCCGTGTCCGGCCGACTGCGCCGACGCCCCCGACGGGCGCTGCGACACCTGCCAGGCCGGTGCCATGTGCCTGCCCCAGCCCCCGACCGAGTGCGACCCCGGCCTCTGCGGGCCCGGCGAGGTCTGTCAACGCGCGTGCTCCGGGGCCTGCGATCTCGCGATCGGGCAGTGCTACGACGTGGCCTGCCAGGCGATCTGCCTGCCCGTGGGCACGCCGACCGAGCCCGACCCCGACCAGGCCTGCGTGACCGACTTCACCGACGCCTGCCTGCCCCCCGACTACCCCGTGGCGGCGCGCCTCGACGAGGTGTGCGCGGCCCAGGGCCTGGTGCTCACCGACGTATCGGTGGCCGCCGAGTGCTGGCCTGGCGCGGTGCAGTTCAAGTGGACGTGCTGCCGCGGCGACGAGCCGTCCTGGCCCGTCGACCCCGACCAGCCGACCTGCGTGCGCGGCGCCTACGATGCCTGCCTGCCCCCCGACGCGCCCATCAAGGAGCGCATCGCCATGGAGTGCGAGTCGCAGGGCCTGCGGTTGACGGAGATCTACCCGACCCCGTGCGACGACGGCACCGTGCGCTGGGAGTGGGTGTGCTGCGGCGCTGGCGCCGAGCCCGTCCCCGAGCCCACCTGCGAGCGCTGGTGCGACGCCGACGGCGCGTGCTACGAGAAGTGCTGCGATCCCTATACGGGCGAGTGCTGGGGCACCGAGCCGCAGCCCCCGTATTGCTACCCCGAGTGCGACGCGACGGGCCAGTGCTACGACGTGTGCTGCGACCCGAACACGGGCGCGTGCTGGGGTGGCCCGTACGAGCCGCCCACGCAGGTCTGCGTCGAGCGCGGCTACGACGAGTGCTTCCCCGAGGGCATCGACATCAAGGAGCGCGCGTGGGCCGACTGCGCGGCCCAGAACCTCGAGTTGGTCGACCTCCGGCCGGCCTACGAGTGCGGCGACGGCCTCTACGCCTACACCTGGACGTGCTGCGGCGGCGGGCAGACCCCGCCTACGCCGTACTGCGACAAGCAGTGCGACGAGAACGACCCGAACGGCGGGTGCTACGAGGTGTGCTGCGACCCGACCACGGGCGAGTGCTGGACCAACGGCCCGACCGAGCCGCAGCCGACCGAGTGCTGGAAGGACTGCTACGACGACGGAACCTGCGTCGAGACCTGCTGCGACGAGTACCAGCAGTGCTGGACGAACACCTACCCCGGCGAGCCCCTGCCGCCGGATCCGACCGACCCCAACGCGTGCGTCGGCCTCACGGCCGGCGGTGATGGCACCTGCACCGACCTGGAGACGCTGCTGGCCTACGCTTCGTGGATGTGCGCGGCCTCGGGCCTGGTGCTCACCGATTCCGGCCCCTGGGGCGAGTGCGACGGCGGCTTCCAGGGCCTGAAGGTTCTCTGCTGCCCGTAATCATGTCGAATCGCAGCCTGATCATCATCGGGGGCGGCCTCGCGGGGCTGGCCACCGGCGTCTACGCCCGCGTCAACGGCTACCCGGTGCGCGTGTTCGAGCGCCACGCCGTCTCGGGCGGCATGTGCACGTCGTGGAAGCGCAAGGGCTTCGAGATTGACGGGTGCATCCACTGGCTGATGGGGTGCACGCCGGGCAGCGACATGCGGCGCATCTACGACGAGGTGGGAGCGTGGGACGAGGCGCGCATGGCCCCCATCGCGAGCTTCGTGCGGCACGTCGACGAGGCCAGCGGCGCGACCCTCGAGATCACCGCGGATCTGTCGAAGCTCGAGGCCGACCTGATCGCGCTGTCGCCGGCCGACACGCCGCTCGTGCGCGAGATGATGAAGGCGGTCGCGGGGCTCCGGGGCTGGCGCATGCCGGTCGCCAAGCCCACCGACCTGCTCGGCCCGCTCGACGGCGTGAAGCTGCTGTGGGCCATGCGGCGGGCGTTGCCCGTGTTCGGCCGTTACAACAAGATCACGTGTTCCGAGTTCGCGGGGCGGTTCCAGAGCCCGGCGCTGCGGCGCTTCTTGAACTTCGTGCCCGAGATGCCCGTGGGCTTCTTCTTCGTGGTGCTGGCGGGTCTGGCCGATCACGACTTCAGGGCGTACCGGGGCGGTTCGCGCGTCTTCGCCCAGGCCATCGAAGAGCGGTTCGTCGCGCTCGGCGGCGATCTCGTGAAGAAGGCCGAGGTGCAGCGCGTGGTGGTCGAGGGCGGGCGCGCTGTGGGCGTTCGGCTCGCCGACGGCAGCGAGCACCGGGCCGACGTGGTGATCTCGGCGGCCGACGCGCACGCCACCTTCTTCGAACTGCTGGGGGGTGCCCACCTCACGCCCACCTGGAAGCTGGCCTTCGAGCGCTGGCCGCTCTTCCGGCCCATCTGCCTGGTGAGCTTCGGGCTCACCGAGCGCTTCGCCGGAGCGCCGGCGTCGTTCTCGGCCTGGCTGAGCGAGCCCCTGGCGTGCGGGGCCACGGCGGCGGCGAGCTTTCACGCGCGCCTGTTCAGCGCTGACCCGGAGGTCGCCCCCGCGGGCGGCACGGTGGCGCAGGTCACGATCGAGACCGACTGGGATTCCTGGAAGGCGCTGGCCGACGGGCCGCGCGAGGCGTACGACGCGGCCAAGGAGCGCCTGGCCGCCGACGTGCTCGCGCGCCTGGAGCCCCACCTGCCGGGTGTTCGGGCCGCGGTCGCCATGACCGACGTGGCCACCCCCCACACGTTCTGGCGGTACGGCCGCGTGTACCGGGGCGCGTACGAGGGCTGGCTGCCCACCCCCGAGACCCAGAAGCTCAAGCTGGAGCGCACGTTGCCCGATCTGAAGGGCTTTCACCTGGTGGGGCAATGGGTCGAGCCGGGCGGCGGGGTCCCCCCCGCGCTCTTCGGCGGGCGGCACCTGGTGCAGCGCCTCTGCCGCGAGGACCAGCGCGAGTTCAAGGGGTCGTGATAACGAAGCGGTAGGTGCGCACGCCCGCGTCGTGGAACGCGAGGTCCACGTCGGGGCTCGTGCGCCCCAGCTCGAAGCGGGGCCCCGGGGCGGCGGGCAGCTCGGGCGGGTCGTCGCCGTCGTGCAGCCGCTCGTACGCGGCGCGGTCGAGGTCGACGGCGCCGGCGGTGGCGGCGGCCAGGCCGATCTTGCGGGCGGCGGGCTCCCAACCCTCGACCACGTCGAGCACGAAGGCCTCGCTGGCATCGCCGCTGCCGTAGCCGAGGGCCAGCAGCGACGTGCCGGCCAACGGACGACCGGTCGTCAGGGCCTCGTCGAAGCCGGCGGCCAGCCACAGCGGCAGCGCCGCCGAGTACAGGTTTCCGAACTCCATGAGGGCCTCGAAGCCCAGGAACTTGGCCGCCACGAGCGCCTCGAAGTCGGGCTGCGAGCGCAGGTGCCGCGTGGCGGTCATCACCTGGTGGCGATCGGCACCAGGGGCCGTGCCCGCGGTCGGGTCGGCGGGGGCGAGGGGCGCCCGCAGCTCGTCGAGGACTGCGGTGGCGTCGCAGCCCACCTCGGCGCACAGCCGGCCGAGCTCGGCGCGGCCCGAAGCCGTGGTCCCCAGGCCCCACGTGTGCAGCCACGCGAGCGCGTTGACGGGAAGCTGGCGGTAGGGCCGGTGCAGGAAGATGGCCTCGGCCTCGCGGACGAGCTCGGGCAGCTCGACGCCCAGGCGCGCGGCCAGGGCGCGGCCGGCGCGCAACGTCGCGTCGAGGTAGCAGACCGTGGTGTAGCGTCCGTTGTACACGGGGTAGTCGCCGTGGGGCTTTCGGAAGTCGGGGCCGCGGTGTCGGCAGGCGGCGGCGCTCTTCGTGAGATCGACCTCGCACAGCGTCGCGTGCTCTTCGACCAGCAGCGCCACGGCGCCGGCGCCTTGCGTGCACTCGCCGCTGCTGCCGCGCGCGTAGAGGGCGGTGTCGGCCGCGACCACGACCGCGACCCGGCCGCGCCCGTCCTGCGACACGTAGCGAACGGCGCCCTTCAGCGCGTAGACGCCGCCGAGGCACGCGCTCTTGACCTCGGGCAGCTCGCAGTCGTCGGGCAGGGCAGGGCGCCCGAGGGCGAGGAGCGCCTCGTCGAGCATGCCCTTCACGATCACGGCGCCGACCGCGGCGTCGGCGCTCGACTCGGTGGCAAAGGCCAGGAAACCGACCCGGGTCGGATCGACGTCGTACTGCACGAGCAGCCGCAGCACCGCGCCGGCGGCCAGCGTATAGGCGTCGTCGCGCGGGCCGCACAGGCGAAACGCCGTGCCCACCCGCGCGAGGACCCGCTCGACCGACGCGCCCGTCCAGTCGGCCCACGCGGCCAGGCTGACGCGCGCCCGGGGCACGCACGCCGCGAAGCCGCTGATTCCGGGCCGCGTCGACGTCATCCAACTGAGCCCTCCCCTGGCTCGAAGGGCGCATTAAAGCACTCCCCGCCGGTGCGATCAACCGCCTTGACCAAGGGGGGCGGTCCAGGGCATAACCAGCGCGTTCAACCCCTGGGGAGCCCCCATGAGCCGCACCGACGAGAACCTGCACGCCGCCTTCGCGGGCGAGTCAATGGCCCGCAACAAGTACACGTACTTCGCCAAGGTGGCCCAGAAGGAAGGGCTGCACGCCATCGCCAAGGTCTTCCTCGAGACCGCCGACAACGAGATGCGCCACGCCAAGGACCACTTCCAGCTGCTCGGCGGGCTCGGCGACACCAAGGCCAACCTGAAGGCCGCGGCCGACGGCGAGCACTACGAGGTGACCGAGATGTACCCCGAGTTCGCGCGCATCGCTCGCGAAGAGGGAAACACCAAGGCCGCCCTCCTGTTCGACCAGATCGCCAAGGTCGAGGCCCGGCACGAGGCGCGCTACAAGGAACTGCTGGAGCAGCTCGAGGCCGGCACGCTCTACAAGCGCGACGAGCCCATCGAGTGGAAGTGCGACGTGTGCGGCTGGACGCACACGGGCAAGGAAGCCCCGGGCAAGTGCCCGTGCTGTGGTCATCCCCAGGGTCATTTCCTTCCGGGCGACGTGTTTTAGGCTCCGCGCCCTCTCTGCCATCCGCCTCTTGCGTTCGACCCCGCCTCCGTGTAGCTAGGTCCGAAGGTCGCTCTTCGGAGATCTCGGATGGCCCGCCGTTCATGGTTCCTGCTCACCGCGTTTCTCATGGCGTCGGCGTGCGGCGGGGCGACCTCGTCCCCCGACGCCGGCCTCGACGTGTCCGCCGATCTCACGCTGCCCGACCTGGGCCAGCGCGACGGGGCAGGGGATCTGGTTTTCGATTTAGCGAAGGATCTTCCGGGCCCCCTCGACGGGGCTGGCGACGGCGCCGACGCCGACGGCGCGACCGGCGACACGACCGGCCCGCGGCCGCTCGGGGCTCCCTGCGTCGACAACGCCGAGTGTGCGGGGGGCTACTGCATCGAGGGCTTCGAGGGCTCGGTGTGCAGCCAGGCGTGCACCGACGAATGCCCGGCCGGCTACTCGTGCCGCTCGGTCCTGAACTATTACCCCGACGTGGTCTCGATCTGCGTGCCCATGGTGCTGCGCCTGTGCGCGCCCTGCGCCGACGAGGCGCAGTGCTTCGGCGGGGCCTGCGTGCCCACCAGCGAGGGGCGCTTTTGCGCCGCCGACTGCGCCGCGACCGAGTGCCCCGCGGGCTACGCCTGCGGCGACTGGACCGACCCCGCGGGGGGAGCGCGGCGCGTGTGTCTGCCTGTCAATGGCTCGTGCGTGTGCCAGCCCGGGGCCGAAGGACGCCTGCGCACCTGCTCCCGCTCGTCGTCGGCCGGCACCTGCCCGGGCGTCGAGACCTGCGACCCGGCGGTGGGCTGGACGGGCTGCACTGCGCCCGAGCCCGGCCCGGAGGTCTGCAACGGCGTCGACGACGACTGCGACGGCCTGGTCGACGACGGCCTGGCCGAGACTCACGGCTGCGAGCGCACGGTGCCGGGCGTCGGCACCTGCGAAGGCACGTCGCGCTGCGTGGGCAGCGCCGGCTGGGTGTGCGACGCGCCGTTGCCCGTGGTCGAGACGTGCAACCACGTCGACGACGACTGCGACGACGCCACCGACGAGGGCTTCGCCTCGGCCGGCGGGCTCTACGTTTCCTACGAGCACTGCGGGGCCTGCAACGCGTCGTGCGAAGGCGCCATTGTGCACGGCACGGCGCGGTGCGGCACGCCGGCCGGGGTGCCGCGCTGCGTGGTCGACGCCTGCGCGCCCGGCTGGTTCGCGCTGAACGACACCACGTGCGCCCCGGTCACCGATCGCTCGTGCCAGCCGTGCGCCGACGACGCCGACTGCGTGGTGCCGGGTGACGCCTGCCTGGGCGGCCCCGACGGCTATGCCTGCGCCCTCGACTGCGGCCCCGGCAGCCTGCACGACCTCGAGCCCGGCGAGTGCCCGTCCGGCTACGCCTGCATCGCCGATCCGCAAGGTCAGCACTGCCTGCCGGCGTCGGGCACGTGCACCTGCCTGGCGGACGACGCCGGGACCGAGCGCGTGTGCCTGCGCGCCAACGCGCACGGCGCGTGCTTCGGGCAGGAGACGTGCCAGCCCGCCCTCGGCTGGCTGGGCTGCAGCGCCGAGGAGCCCGCCGCCGAGAGTTGCAATGGGGTCGACGACGACTGCTCCGGGCTGATCGACGATCTGCCGGGCGTCGGCGAGGCCTGCGCGTCGACCGTCGCCGGCGTGGGCACGTGCGTCGGGACCCGCGTGTGCCTGGGTGGGCACACCGATCTGCAGTGCTCGGCTCAGCTACCGACCCCCGAGCGCTGCGACTACCTCGACAACGACTGCGACGGGCAGACCGACGAGGGCTTCGTGCTGTTCCAGAGCTGCACCCTCGGCCTCGGCGTGTGCCAGGTGTACGGCGTGCTCGTGTGCGCCGAGGGCGGCGCGGCCACGGTGTGCAACGCCACGGCCGGCGTGCCCGCGACCGAGGTGTGCAACGGCCTCGACGACGACTGCGACGGGCTGGTCGACGAGAAGTGGGCCGACAAGGGCGCGGCCTGCCAGTCGGGGCTTGGGCGCTGCGCGCGGCCCGGCGTGCGCGTGTGCGACCACGACGACCCCGACGGCCCCACGCGCTGCGACGCCCAGGCGGGCGAGCCCGCGACGGAGGTCTGCAACACCCTCGACGACGACTGCGACGGGCAGACCGACGAGGGCTACCTGGTCGCCGGAGTCTACAGCGGCACGGCCGACTGCGGCGCGTGCGGCAACGACTGCGAGGCGTGGTGGCCCGGGGGCTCGGCGCTCTGGAACGTGCTGCCGGTGTGCGACACGGCCGGCGTCTTCCCGGCCTGCGGCTTCACCTGCGAGCCGGGCTGGGACGATCTCGACGGCGTGCCCGGCAACGGCTGCGAGTTCCGGGCCGACCCCCTGGCGGTGTACGTGGCCACGCCGGCCAACGGCGGCGCCAACACCGCCACCTGCGGGCCCTACGACCACCCGTGCGCCTCGATCGGCGCGGCGCTGGCGCGGGCCTCGGCGAACGGGTGCGCGGCGGGCGCGGGCTGCCGCCGCGTGCTGGTCTCGGACGGCCTGTACGAGGAGAACGTCACGCTGGTCCAGGGCCTCGAGTTGATCGGGGGCTACAACCACGCGAACTGGACCTACAGCCCCGCGCTGAACGTCACGGCCATCCAGGGCGTGACCACCACCAGCGGGCACCACCGCACGGTGAGCGCCGTGGGCGTCACGACCAAGGACACGCTCCTCGAGGGCTTCCTGATCATCGGGGGCGCCACCACCGACCCCGGCAAGAACGCCTACGCGCTCTACGTGCGCAACTGCGACGCGCACCTGACGATCACCGACAACCACGTGCTCGGCGGGCGCGGCGCCGATGGCGCGCGGGGCGGAAGTGGCACCAATGGGGCGACCGGCGTGGCCGGCGCCAAGGGGGCGCAGGCGCTGAACCTCACGTCGAAGACCTGCACGGGAACCGTCAACGCGGGGGCGATCGGCGGGCAGCTCACCTGCGGCGGCGCCAGCGTCGCGGGAGGAGACGGCGGGGCGTCGGCGTGTCCCGTGGCCTTCGATACGAAACAGGACTCCGGCAACGCCGGAGCGGGAGGAGGCGGCGCCGGGGGCGCGGCCGGATTCGACAGTGAATATTCATATAGTTATGAAAACGACAAGTGCGCGTCCTGTTGGGGTCCGGCCGCGACGAAGCACGGCAAAGCGGGAAGTGCCGGCTCCGACGGCGCCAATGGCAACGGCGGTGCGGGTTGCGGCGCGGCGGGCGGCGTGGTCTCCGGCGCCGAGTGGTCTGGCGGGGCAGGGACCCCGGGCGCGGCCGGTACGAATGGCAAGGGTGGCGGAGGGGGCGGAGGGGGTGGCGGCGTCGACGTCGACGCGAACTGTGCGAACGCGCTTGGGCTCGGCGGCGACGATCTGGGTGGCTCGGGCGGCGGAGGAGGAAGCGGTTCGTGTGGCGGCGGTGCGGGTGGCGGCGGTGCGGGTGGCGGCGGTGGGTTCGCGCTCTTCGTCACGTTCGACGCCACGCCGACGTCTCTGCCCGTGATCGCGAACAATCGTTTGCGCGGGGGCCTGGGAGGCCGTGGCGGCGACGGAGGGAACGGCGGCGCGGGCGGCATCGGCGGCGATGGCGGTGGTGGCGGCGCCGAGAACACGGCCGACAATTCGTGGTGCGCCGGGACCGGTGGGGCCGGCGGCCCCGGCGGCAACGGCGGCCACGGCGGCGGCGGCGGCGCGGCGTGCGGCGGCGCCTCCTACGGGCTGCTCCTCGACAAGCGGGGCACGCTCTCGGTCAATTGGACCACGACCAACACCTTCGAGACCGGAGGCCAGCCGGGCGCCGGCGGCCAGGGCGGCACGGCGCTGTCGGGCAAGAACGGGGCGAACGGCGCGACCGGGCCCTCGGGCAACGCGTCGATTCCGTTGTAGGGGTCACGCCGGGGGCGGGTCGGTCTCACCCCGGCATCGGCAGCACGTACAGCAGCATGCAGATCCAGTGGCAGACGCTGCCCGCCAGCACGAACAGGTGCCAGACGGCGTGGTGGTAGGGGAGCGTCTTCCAGACGTAGAACGCGATGCCCCCGGTGTAGGCCAGGCCTCCCGCCAGGATCCACAGCAGGCCGCCGACCGGCATGGCGCTCAGCAGCGGCTCGATGGCGACGAGCGCGGCCCAGCCCATGCCCACGTACACGGCCACGCCCACGCGCCGGAAGCGCCCGAAGAGCCACGTCTTGACCGCGATGCCCACCGCCGCCAGGCCCCACTCGACGCCGAAGAGGCTCCAGCCCCACGGCCCCCGGAGGACGACGAGCGACAGCGGCGTGTAGGTGCCCGCGATCAGCAGGAAGATGGCCGCGTGGTCGAGGCGGTGGAAGACGGCCTTCGCGCGGGGCCAGGGCAGGGCGTGGTAGAGGGTCGAGAAGGTGTAGAGCAGCACCAGGCTCGCGCCGTAGATCGAGAAGCTGACGACGCGCCAGGCGTCGCCGTGCTGCGCCGACAGGGTGACGAGCACCGTCAGACCCGCCACCGCCAGCGCGGCCCCGAGCCCGTGGACCATCGAGTTGGCGACCTCTTCGCGGCGCGATTGCACGCTGAAGGCGTGGCTCATGGGACGCGGCATCCTCCCGGCAGAAGGCCGGTGGGGATGGTGGCATAGGCGGGTTGAAAGATCAATCTGCACCTCGCGTTCCATATTTCACCATCTGGGTTCCGAAAAAGGCTTGCCAACCTTTCGACGCGTACGGTAATCTCCTCGGCGTTCGCCTCTTCACGGGATGACATACGGATGAACACCGCGAACGACATCGTACGCTACGACGATCGCTACCCGCGGCTCTTCTTCCTGGCCGCGCTCACCTGGGCGGTCGTGGGCATGCTGGTGGGCGTGCTGATCGCGGCCATGCTCTTCATGCCCGCGCTCAACTTCGCGCCCTTCCTCACCTTCGGCCGGCTCCGGCCGCTGCACACCAACGCGGTCATCTTCGCGTTCTGCGGCAACATCATCTTCGGCGGCGTCTACCACTCCATGCAGCGCCTGCTGAAGACCCGCCTCTTCAGCGATACGTTCACGAAGATCCACTTCTGGGGCTGGCAGCTGCTCATCGTGGCCGCCGCGGTGGCGCTGGTGGGGGGCGTGACCCAGGGCAAGGAGTACGCCGAGCTGCCCTGGCTGCTCGACATCGTGATCGCCGGGCTGTGGGTCCTGTTCGCGGTCAACTTCTTCGCCACCATCGCCATCCGGCGCGAGAAGCACCTGTACGTGGCCATCTGGTTCTACATCGCCACCATCGTGGCCGTCGCCATCCTGCACCTCGGAAACAGCGCGGCCATCCCCTACTCGTGGCTCGGCTCGTACTCGGCCTACGCGGGCGTGAAGGACGCCCTCATGCAGTGGTGGTACGGCCACAACGCGGTGGCCTTCTTCCTGACCACGCCCTTCCTCGGCCTCATGTACTACTACCTGCCCAAGGCCGCCGAGCGCCCGGTCTTCAGCTACAAGCTCTCGATCATGCACTTCTGGTCGCTGGTCTTCGTCTACATCTGGGCGGGGCCCCACCACCTGCACTACACGGCGCTGCCCGAGTGGGCCTCGACCCTCGGCATGCTGTTCTCGCTCATCCTCTGGATGCCCTCGTGGGGTGGCATGGTCAACGGCCTGCTCACCCTGCGCGGCGCCTGGGACAAGGTGCGCGAAGAGCCCGTGCTCAAGTTCCTGGTGGTGGGCGTCACCTACTACGGCATGTCGACCTTCGAGGGGCCGATGATGTCGATCAAGTCGGTGAACGCGGTCTCGCACTACACCGACTGGACCATCGGCCACGTGCACGCCGGCACCCTGGGCTGGAACGCGTTCATGTCGGTGGGCATCCTCTACTGGGTCGTCCCGCGCCTCTGGAAGACGCAGCTCTTCAGCAAGCGGCTCGCGACCACCCACTTCTGGGTGGGCACGGTCGGGCTCATCCTGTACCAGGTCTCCATGTGGGTGGCGGCCATCACGCAGTGGGCCATGTGGCGCGCCTTCGAGCCCGACGGCCGCCTCGCGTACCCCGACTTCATCGAGACGGTCATCAAGATCGTGCCCATGTACTGGGTGCGCCTGGTCGGCGCGGTCCTGTTCTTCACGGGCATGCTGCTCATGGTCTACAACATCTGGAAGACCGTGAAGAGCGCCCCCGCGAACTACGCCGACGAGCCCGACGTGCACGCCCCGCGGCTCGTGCCCGACCTGGCCGCGCCCGGCGCGACCACGGCGCCCAACACCTACGACCACGCGTTCTACCGGCTGCAGCATACGCTGCGCCACGGCGTTCACCGCCTCATCGAGGGCAACTGGGGGGTGATGACCGTCCTCGTCGTGCTGGCCCTCTCGGTGGGTTCGCTGGTCGAGGCCCTGCCCCTGTTCTTCAACCAGGAGAACGTGAAGACCATCGCCAGCGTCAAGCCCTATACGCCGCTCGAGGTGCTGGGGCGCGACGTCTACCTGCGCGAGGGCTGCTACAATTGCCACTCGCAGATGGTGCGCCCCTTCCGGCACGAGATCGAACGCTACGGCGAGCACTCCAAGGGCGGCGAGTTCGTGTACGACCACCCCTTCCAGTGGGGCTCCAAGCGCACCGGCCCCGACCTGCACCGCGTGGGCGCCAAGTACCCGTCGCTCTGGCACGTGCGCCACATGGAGGAGCCGCGCTCGACCACCCCCGGCTCGGTCATGCCGCGCTACACCCACCTGAAGGAGGCGCCCCTCGACGCCAGCCTGATCGGGGCCAAGATGCGCGCCCTGCGGACCGTGGGCACCCCCTACACCGACGGCGAGATCGAGACCGCCGAGGCCTCCATCGCGGCGCAGGCCGCCGCCATCGCGGCCGAGATCGAGGCGCAGCAGGGTCCCCTGGGGCTGGCCGACAAGGAGATCGTGGCCCTGACCGCGTACCTGCAGCGGCTCGGCACCGATCTCAAGTGGAAGGTGGTGCCCGCGCAGCCGCTGGTCGCCGCCCCGCAGGGCGCGAGGTAGCCATGCTCCAGCAGTTGGGCGGCGAGACCGGCGCCGGAGCCGCGGCGATCGCGTCGATGCTGTTCTTCCTCGGCTTCTGGACCGTCGTGGCGGTGCGCACGTGGCGCGCGCGCCCCGAGCAGATGAAGGCGCAGGCCAACCTGCCTCTTTCCGACGACTGACGAGGAAAGCGAGGCCGACCATGGCGCAGTACGAAGACAAGGTGCTGCACGAGCTCGACGGCATCAAGGAGTACGACAACCCGCTCCCGGGCTGGCTGTGGGCCATCTGGTGGGGCGCGATCCTCTTCGCCGTGCTCTACTTGGCCTTCTATGCGCTGAGCTTCGGCGACGAGACCTACGTGGCCGAGCTGCGCAGTGAAGCCGTCGACGATCTGGCGGCCGTACAGGCGTACTACGACGCCAACCCGCTGGTGCCGCCGACGACCGCCGAGCTCCTCGCTGGCGCGAAGAACCCCGAGACGCTGGCCCTGGCCTCCGCGCGCTTCACGAAGACGTGCGCTCCGTGCCATGGCGAGCAGGCCCAGGGCCTCATCGGCCCGAACCTCACCGACGATCGCTGGCTGCACGGCGGCCAGGCGGCGCAGGTCTTCCAGTCCATCGCCAAGGGCTGGCCGGCCAAGGGCATGCCCCCCTGGGGCCGCGCGCTCCCGCCCGCCGAGCTGTCGGCGCTGGTCTCGTACGTGCGCAGCCTGCAGGGCTCGAATCCGCCGAACGCCAAGCCGGCCGAAGGCGACGCCGTGGCGCCGGAGCCGCTGCCGGAGGGGTGACAGGTGGCCGAGCCCGTGACCCACGACGCCCGCCCACGGGAGAGCGGCCCCGAACCGCGGACGCCTGTCTTCACGGTCGCGCCGGCCGAGGACATGCTCTACAGCCTGACGGCCGACGGTCGCCGCAAGTTCATCCGCCCCAAGGTGAAGCGCGGGCGGTTCTGGCGCATCCGTCGGCGCATGGCCTACAGCCTCATGGCCTTGTTCTTCGCCCTGCCGTTGGTGCCGGTCGGCGGTCACCCCGCGGTCTTCCTCGACCTCGTCAACCGGCGCTTCCACGTGCTGGGCGGCACCTTCCACCCCACCGACAACCTGCTGCTGCTGGCCTTCGGCGCCGGCGTCATCATCACGGTCTTCTTCGTGGGCTCGACCCTGGGCCGCATGTGGTGCGGCTTCGCCTGCCCGCAGACGGTGTACCTCGAGTTCCTGTTCCGCCCCCTCGAGAAGGTGGCGCGCGGCCCGGTTCGCTGGGCGCTGTGGTTCCTGGCCGCGCTGGCCATGGCCTCTACGTTCGTGGCGTACTTCGTGGGCTGGGGGCCGTTGCTCCAGGGCCTGACGTCGGCGCCCGCGGCGTTCAAGGCGTCGCTCGCCACCATCGCGGGCCTCACCGGTCTGATCCTCTTCGACTTCGGGTGGTTCCGCGACCAGATGTGCACGGTGGCCTGCCCGTACGGCCGCCTGCAGAACGTGCTGGCCGATCGCGACACCATCCTGGTGGCCTACGACGCCAAGCGCGGCGAGCCGCGCTCCCGGGTGCTCGACCGCTTGAAGGACCGCGTCTACGGCGACTGCGTCGACTGCCGCAGCTGCGTGAACGCGTGCCCGACCGGCACCGACATCCGGCGCGGGCTGCAGCTCGAGTGCATCGGCAGCGCCCAGTGCGTCGACGCGTGCCACGGCGTCATGACCGGGATGGGCAAGGAGCCCGGCCTCATCCGCTACACGTCGGCGGCCGAGCAGGCGGGCGGGCGGCGCCACCTGTGGCGGCCGCGCACCCTGGTCTATCTGGTGCTCCTCAGCCTGGTCTGGGGCTTCCTGGCCGTGCTGGTGGCCACCCGCAGCGACGCCCTGATCGAGATCACGCGCGGCGGCCGCGAGACCTACCGCCTGCTCCCGAACGGGCTCGTGGCGAACCAGCAGCGCGTGCGCGTGACCAACCAGCTCGAGCGTGCGCAGCGCTTCACCTTCGAGGTTCAGGAGCCGGCCGGGGCGCAGCTGATCGTCAGCGAGTCGCCGCTCGAGGTCGAGGGCGAGGAGCTCGTGACCGTGAACGCGGTGACCACGGTGGGCAAAGAGGTGTTCCAGAACGGTCAGGCCACGGCGCGTTACCGCGTCACGTCCGACGCCGGCGTCGTGCAGACGATCGAGTTCCTGCTGCTCGGCCCGTATCGTTGAGGGGGAGGGGGACCGTGAAGGCGCGCGAGTTCGTCTCGGCCTACCGCTGGCCGCTCTACCTGGGGGGCCTGTTGACCCTGGCCATCGTCGCGAACGGTGTGCTGGTGTACGTGGCCACCCGGCCCGATACGCCCCGGCCCATCCCCGCCTTCTACGAGGCCTCGCTCACGTGGGACGCCGACGAGGCCGTCGAGGCGGCCAGCCGTCAGCTCGGCTGGTCGGTCCGCTACGACCTGCCGGCCGGGGTGCCCCATACCCCGGGCATGCCCCGCCCGGTCGACGTGGCCGTGGTCGACGGAGCAGGCCGCGGCGTCACGGGGCTCACGGGTCGCCTGCTGGCCCTGCGTCCGTCCGACGGCCGCCTGAACCAGGCCGGGGCCCTCGTCGAGCTTCCCCAGCGGCCCGGCTCGTACCGCACGCTCGTGCGCCTCGACCTGCCCGGGCTGTGGGAGCTGCGCGTCGACGCGCGGCAGGGCGCGCTGCGCTTCGTGCACGGCGCGCGCGTGACCGTTCCGTCCGATGGAGTCACCGTCGGAGGTTCCCGGTGACCGACGCGCGCGGCCGAACCACGCTCCGCCTCGCCCCGATCGCCTGCGCCCACTGCGGCCTCGAGGTCCCGCCGACGCTGGTGCGCGAGGGCGAGCCGTTGCAGTTCTGCTGCTCGGGCTGCCGCCAGGTCTACGGATTGATCCACTCTTTGGGCTACGACCAGTACTACCGGCTGGTCGAGCAGCAGCAGGGCGCGCTCGAGCCGGCGACCGTGAGCGGCCGGGCCTTCGACGACTTCGACGACCCGGGCGTGCAGGGCGAGTGCACCGACGCCACGGGCGGGGGGCAGCTGCGCTCGCGCCTGTACCTCGAGGGCGTGCACTGCGCGGCCTGCGTCTGGCTGGTCGAGAAGCTGCCCGAGGTCATGCCGGGGCTGTCGTCGGTGCGCCTCAACCTGGCGAACTCCGTGGTCGAGGTGGTGTGGCAGCCCGGGCAGGCGTCGCTGGCGGCCGTGGGGCGGGCGTTCGACGCGCTCGGCTACACCCCCCACATCCACCGCGCCGACCAGGTCCGTGAGGCGCGCCGGGCCGAGGACCGCGCGCTGCTCGTCAAGCTCGGGGTGGCCGCGGCCTGCGCCATGAACCTCATGTTCCTGCACGGCGCCCTGTACGCCGGCGAGGCCCAGGGCATGGCCTCGCCCTACGAGATCTTCTTCCGCTGGCTGTCGCTCGGCGTGTCGGCGCCCGTGATGTTCTTCTCGGCCCGTCCCTTCTTCCACACGGCGCTCGCCGGGCTTCGCAACCGCATGGTGCACGTCGACCTGCCCGTCGCTCTCGCGCTGGCGGTGGCGTGGTCGTTCAGCGCCTGGAACACGTTCGCGGGCGCCGGGCCCCTGTACTTCGACTCGTTGGCCGCCCTGGTGGCGGCGTTGCTCGGGGCGCGTCAGGTGCAGCGCGCCGCCCAGCGGACCGCGCTCGAGCGCGCCGACAGCCTGCGGGGCGTGGCCTTCATCGAGTTCGCGCGACGGTTGGCGGGTGAAGGGGTGGACGCTCCCGCGATCGAGGTGCCCATCGCGGCGCTGGCCGAGGGCGATCGCGTCGAGGTGCGCTCGGGCGAGCTCGTGCCGGTCGACGGCGTGGTGCTGGTGGGGCGCTCGACGATCGACAACGCCGTGCTCACCGGAGAGTCCACGCCCGTGGCGGTTCACGAAGGCGACGTCGTCAGCGCCGGCTCGACCAACCTGGGGGCCCGGCTGGTGGTGCGTGTCTCGGCGGCCGGGGCCGCGACGCGCGTGGGGGCGCTGCTCGCCATCGTGCAAGAGGCGCTGGCGCACCGGCCCGCGGTGCTGCAGTGGACCGATCGCGTGGCGCGGGGCTTCGTGTTCGCGGTGCTCGGCCTGGCCGTCGTGACGGCGCTGGTGTGGGCGCACGCCGGCGCGACCGTGGCGCTCGAGCGCGTGGTGGCGCTGCTGGTCGTCACGTGCCCCTGCGCGCTGGGGCTGGCCACGCCGGTGGCGGTCGCGGTGGGCCTCATGCGCGCGGCGCGTGCCGGAATCTTCGTGAAGAACCCCGACGTGCTCCAGCGGCTGCGCAGGGTCGACACGGTGCTGCTCGACAAGACCGGCACGCTCACCCTGGGGCGCGCCACGCTCTCGGACTGGCGGGGCGACGACGGCGCGCGCGACCTGGCCGTGGCGCTCGAGGCCGAGTCGTCCCACCCCGTGGCCGTGGCCTTTCGCGCGTCGTACCGCCGGCCCGTACGCGTCGCCCGCGAGGTGAGCGGCGTGCGCGAGGCGGCCGGGCTGGGCATCGCGGGCGTGGTCGACGGGCGAGCGCTGGCGGTCGGAAACCTGGAGCTCGTCAGCGCCGAGGGCGCGCACGTGCCCGAGGCCTTCGCGCTGCACGCCGCCGGGCTGCTGGAGCGCGGGCTGAGCCCGGTCTACGTGGCGGTCGACGGCGAGGTCGTCGGCGTGGGCGGCGTGGGCGATCCCCTGCGTGCCGACGCGCGGGCCACCCTCGACGCGCTCCGCCGGTTGGGCGTGCGCCCGCGCATCGTGTCGGGAGACCACCCCGCCGTGGTCGCGCGCGTGGCCGAGGCGCTGGGCGTGCCCCCTGCCGACGCGCGCGGCGGCCTCTCGCCCGAGGACAAGCGCGACCTGGTGGCGGCCCTGACCTCGGAGCCGGGGCGCAAGGGGGCCGTGGTCATGGTGGGCGACGGCGTGAACGACGCCGCGGCCCTGGCCCTGGCCGACGTGGGGGTGGTGGTGCTGGGCGGCTCGGGGGCCTCGATCGTGGCGGCCGACGTCGTGCTCACCCGCGAGGGCGTGGCGCCGCTGCTCGAGATCATCCGGGGCTCGCGCCGGGTGCTCGGCGTCATCGGCCGGAACCTGGCGTTCTCGCTGCTCTACAACCTGGCCGGCGCCAGTCTGGCGCTGGCCGGGCTGGTCGGGCCGCTCCTGGCCGCCGTGCTCATGCCCATCTCGTCGCTGACGGTCATCCTGTCGTCGGCGCTCACGCCCACCTTTCGGGGAGGGCGCCGCTGATGGAGACCATCTTCGTGCTGCTCCCCCTCGCGCTGCTCATCGCCGCCGTCGCGCTCGCCTTCTTCGTGTGGGCGGTGCGCTCGGGACAGTACGACGATCTCGAGACCCCGCCCGTGCGCATGCTGTTCGACGACGAGCCACCGCGCCTTCCCGAACCCCGTGACGCCGCACCGACAAGGAGCGACACCCCATGAAACGACCGAGCTCGCCCGTCCGAGTCCTGATCCTGCTGGCCGTGCTGGTCGGTGCCGGCGCCCTGGTCTACGCCGTCAGCAACGTGCGCCAGGGCTACGCTCCCCGGCAGCCCATCTTCTTCAAGCACGCGCGAATGGCGGGCGCGCCCAAGTGGGAGAAGAACGAGAAGGGAGAGCCCGTGAACAACGGGGGCTTCGGCATCCCCTGCCTCTACTGCCACACCATGCCCTACAAGGGCCGCCACAGCACCGTGCCCTCGACCGCCGTGTGCATGAACTGCCACAGCACCGTCGGCCTCGGCAAGGAGTGGGTCCTGAAGATGAAGGAGTACTGGGACCGGGGCCAGCCCATCCCCTGGGTCAAGGTGCACGACCTGCCCGACTTCGTGTACTACGACCACTCGGCCCACCTGAACGCCAAGGACGACAAGGGCAAGCCCAAGGTGGCCTGCCAGGACTGCCACGGCAAGGTCGAGGAGGTGGACGAGGTGAGCGTGCAGAACGCGTTCAACATGGGCTGGTGCCTCGACTGCCATCGCAAGCCCGAGATGGCGGCGCCGACCGATTGCATCGCCTGCCACCGGTAGGGAGACGACGATGACCACCACCACCGACCTGAACCGACGCGAATTCCTTCGGCTCGGGGGCACGCTGGCCGCCGCCGGAGCCCTGGCGGGCGCCGGCTGCCAACCCGCCGAGGAGCTCACGCTCCCCTTCCACGACATGCCCGAGAGCCTGGCCGCGGGCGTGGGCCGGGCCCGCTTCTACGCCACCGTGCTGGACGGCAGCCCCGTCATGGTGCGCACCCGTGAGGGGCGTCCCATCCTGGTGGCGCCCGACGCCCGCAGCGCGAGCGGTCGCGGCCTGACGGCGCGGCATCATGCCGCCCTGATGGACCTGTACGACCCCGATCGCGCCCAGGGGCCCCTGTCGGTGCGCCGCGGTCAGGGCGCGCCGGTGGCCAGCACGTGGGCCGTGGTGGCCGCCGAGGTCGTGGCCCGCCTGGCCCGCGACCGGGGCCCGGCCGTGCTGCTCACCGGCCCGATCGCGAGCCCCTCGCTGGCCGCCGCCATCGCCGGCCTGACGGCCGCCACGGGCCTCCGGCACGTCGCGTACGCACCGGTCCAGTCCGACGCGGCCGCGCTCGCCTGGCGCCTGGCGCTCGGCACGGCCCGGCCCCCCCGTCCGCGCCTCGAGCGGGCCGACCTCCTGGTGGGCTTCGGGGCCGAGTTCCTCGATCAGCCCGCGGCCGGCCTCGAGCGCGACTTCGCGGCGCGCCGTTCCCCCGACGCGGTCGACGGCGCGCCGGCCATGAGTCGCTTCGTGCAGCTCGAGGGTCGGCTCACGTTGACGGGCGCCAACGCCGACAAGCGCGTGCGCGTGCGCGACTCGCAGCTGGCCGCGGTGGCCTCCGCCGTGGCCCACGAGCTGATCCTGACGCGGGCGACGGGGCCCCTGGCCGCCGACCCCGAGGTGCGGGCCGCGCTCGCCCCCTTCACCCCCGAGGCGGTGGCGGCGACGTCGGGCCTCGACGCCGAGCTGATCCGCGCCCTGGCCGGCCAGCTCGCGGCGGCAGAGGGCAGGGCCCTCGTGCTGGCGGGCGGCGCGGCCAGCGCGTCGGTGCGCGGCCCGGCGCTCGAGCTGGCGGTGCTGCTCCTCAACCTGTCGCTCGGCGCCTTCGAGGCGGGCCTGTTCGACGACGCCGGCGCCGAGCGCCTCGCCTTCGGCGGCGCCGAGGCGCTGGCCCGCCTGGCCGACGACGCGCGCGCCGGCCGGGTCGAGACCCTGCTGATCGCGGGCGTGAACCCGGTCTATGACGCGCCCGCCTCGATCGCCGTCGCCGACGCGCTCGCCAAGGTGCCCTTCGTGGTGTCGCTGAACGATCGCCTCGACGAGACCTCGCGGCTGGCCGACTTCCTGGCCCCCGCCAGCCACCCCCTCGAGTGCTGGGGCGACGCGGCGTTGCCCCGAGGCCTGGTCGCCGTGCAACAGCCTGTCGTCTCGCCCCTGGGCGACACCCACGGCCTGCTCGACGTGCTCGTGGCCTGGGGCGCGGCGGCCGGGATCTCCGGCCCCTTCGCCGACGCGGCAGCGCGCACGCTGCCTCCGTCCACGGGCGTGGCGGCGGGCGCGGCGCCGCCGAACGCCAGCGTGGCCTACCACTTCGTGCGGGCGCGCTGGGCTCGCGAGCTGCTCGGCCAGCCCGTCGACGCCCCGGCCTTTGAGCTGGCCTGGAACGAGGCGTTGCGGTCGGGCGCCGTGCAGGGCCCCGTTCCCCAGGACACGGGCGCCCGACGCCTGGCTCCCGGTGCGGCCGCGTTGCTGGGCGAGCTGCCGGGGGCGCCCCGGGGGCTCGAGCTACAGCTCTACCCGCACCTGGCGCTCTTCGACGGCCGCTCCGCCAACAACGGCTGGCTGCACGAGTTCCCCGACCCCATCACGCGCATCTCGTGGGGCAACGCCGTCTCGATCGCCCCGCGCCGCTTCGACGAGCTCGGGCTCGCGAACGGCGACCTGGTCGAGGTCGACGTGGGCCACGCCACCCTCACGCTGCCGGCCTACCGCCACGCGGGCATGCACCACGACCAGGTGGCCATCCCCCTGGGCTTCGGGCGCACGGCCTGCGGCGTCATCGGCGCCGGCGTGGGCGCGAACGCCTTCCCGCTGCGCGTGCTGTCGGGCGGGCGCGTGCTGGCCGCCGGCCTGCCGGTGGCCGTCCGACGCGCGTCGGGCCACCAGGCGCTGGCCTTCGCCCAGGGCTCCGACGTGATCGATCGCGATCGCCGACCGTTGGTGCCCACCACGACCCTCAGCGCCTACGAGGCGAACCCGCGGTCCGGCACCGAGCAGCAGGCCGGCGGGCCGTCGGCCTGGGCCGCCCACGAGTACCCGAACGCCCGCTGGGCCATGGCCATCGACCTCAGCAAGTGCACCGGCTGCGGCAAGTGCGCGCTCGCGTGCCAGGGCGAGAACAACCTCCCCGTGGTCGGGTACCAGGGCATCGTCGACGGGCGCGAGATGTCGTGGATGCGCATCGACCGGTACTACGACGCGCCCAAGAAGGACGGGCGCTGGGACGCCGACGTCTGGGACGGCCCGCTCGAGGTGGTCGAAGAGCCGAGCACCCTCTTCGAGCCCATGCTGTGCCAGCACTGCGAGAACGCGCCCTGCGAGACCGTGTGCCCCTTCGTGGCCACCCTGCACAGCGAAGACGGCCTCAACCAGCAGATCTACAACCGCTGCGTCGGCACCCGCTACTGCGCCAACAACTGCCCCTTCAAGGTGCGGCGCTTCAACTTCTGGGAGTACTCGAACGCCAAGGAGAACGCCCTCTTCACCGCGCTCGAGCCGCGCCTGAAGCGCCTGGCCGACTTGAACACGCGCGGCCCCATGCAGATGAAGAACAACCCCGAGGTCACCGTGCGCTCCCGCGGCGTGATGGAGAAGTGCTCGTTCTGCGTGCAGCGCATCCGCGAGGCGCGCGCCGAGGCCACCCGCGACGGGCAGAAGAAGGAGCACTTCGCCGACGGCGCCGTGGTGCCGGCCTGCATGGAGGCCTGCCCGACCGGCGCCATCGTGTTCGGCGACGTGAACGCGTCCGACTCGCGCGTGCGCGCCCTGGCGTCGCACCCTCGTGCCATGCGCCTGCTCGAGGCTCTCGGGGTCAAGCCGTCCATCTCCTACCTGACGAAGGTGCGCAATGACAAGGCATGAGTCGAACCCCTATGCCACGATCATGGACGACAGCCAACTGAAGGGCCGGCCGATCGTCCTGGAGGGCGCCGGACCTTACGGCGGGGCGCTCGAGGTGCCCGAACCGCTGGTCACGGGCGGCAAGTCCTGGGCCGACGTCGACCGCGACATCTGCCTGCACGCCGAGCAGTTCCCCACGCGGCGCTGGTGGATCGCCTTCTCGATCGCCCTCGCGATGCTGGGCGTGCTCATCGTCAGCCTGGTCATGCTCTTCTACTCGGGCATGGGCATCCTCGGCATCAACCAGCCCGTCGGCTGGGGCTCGTTCATCATCAACTTCGTGTTCTGGATCGGCATCGGCCACGCCGGCACGCTCATCTCGGCCGTGCTCTTCCTCTTCCGCCAGAAGTGGCGCACGGGCATCAACCGCGCCGCCGAGGCCATGACGCTCTTCGCCGTGGCCTGCGCCGGCATCTTCCCCGTCATCCACCTGGGGCGAGCTTGGTTCGCCTACTGGCTCATCCCGTACCCCAACGCGCGCGGGCCGCTGTGGGTCAACTTCAACTCGGCCCTGGCGTGGGACATCTTCGCCATCTCGACCTACGGCCTCGTCTCGCTCACGTTCTGGTACGTGGGCCTGCTGCCCGACCTGGCCACCGTGCGCGACCGCGCCACCCACCCCTGGCGCAAGAAGCTCTACAACGCCATGAGCTTCGGCTGGACGGGCTCGCACCGCGCCTGGCGGCACTACGAGTCGGCCTACATGATCCTGGCCGCCTTCGCCACGCCGCTCGTGTTCTCGGTGCACACCATCGTGTCGTTCGACTTCGCCACGTCGCTCATGCCCGGCTGGCACACCACCATCTTCCCGCCGTACTTCGTCATCGGCGCCATCTTCTCGGGCTTCGCCATGGTCATCACGCTCATGACCATCATGCGGAGCGTGTTCAACCTGAAGAACTACATCACGCTCAATCACATGGAGGCCATGGCCAAGGTGGTCATGTTCACGGGCATGATCGTGGGCTTCGCCTACTCGACCGAGTTCTTCATGGCGTGGTACTCGGGCTCCGAGTGGGAGGGCTTCGTCTTCAAGAACCGCGCGTTCGGGCCCTACGGCTGGTCGTACTTCATCATGTTCACGTGCAACGCCATCGTGCCGCAGATCTTCTGGTTCAAGAGCATGCGACGCCACGCGGTCGTGCTCTTCGTGGTGTCGATCCTCGTGAACGTGGGCATGTGGTTCGAGCGCTACGTCATCGTGGTCACCTCGCTGCACCGCGACTTCCTGCCGTCGTCGTGGGGCATGTACGAGCTGACCAGGTGGGACATCGCGATCCTCATCGGCTCGTTCGGCCTGTTCTTCACGCTGTTCCTGCTGTTCGTGCGCGTGCTGCCCGTCATCGCCATCTCGGAGGTGAAGGGCGTGATGGACCCCAAGGTGGCGCAGAGCGCGCCCCGGGAGGTGTGAGATGAGCCCCAGGTCCACCAAGGGGGTGCTCGGCCACTTCGTGCTGCCCGACGACGCGCTGGTCGCGGCCGTCAAGGTGCGCGACGCCGGCTGGAAGCACTTCGACTTCCTCACGCCGTTCCCCATCCACGGGATGGAGGAGGCCATGGGCCAGAAGCGCTCGTGGATCCCCTACGTCACCGCCGTGCTGGCCGTCTTCGGCATCCTGGCGGCCCAGTTCATGCAGAACTACGTGATGGTCTTCGACTGGCCCCTGAACTTCGGCGGCAAGCCGCACGCGGCGTGGCCGGCGTTCCTCCCCATCACGTTCGAGGCCATGGTGTTCTTCGCCGCCATCGGCAGCGCCATCGTGGCCATCGTGGCCGGCAAGCGCGACACCGTGCCCCAGCCGCCGCCCATGCTCGTGAAGACGGGCGCCACGGTCGATCGCTTCGTGCTCTGGATCTCGGCCACCGACCCCAAGTGGGACGAGGCCGAGGCCCTCGCGTTCGTGCGCTCGCTCGGCGCCTACGGGGTGCGGCTGGTCGACGTGGAAGGAGGGGCCGATGCGTGAGACGATCGGTTGGCTGACGCTGGGCGCGGCCCTGCTGGCGCTGCCTGGTTGCGACGTGGGCTTCCCGGCCGGGCGCACGCCCCACCGCGAGTTCAACTACATCGACATGGGCGACCAGCCCAAGCTGAAGCCCCAGCGCGGCGACCTCTTCGGCGCGAGGCCCACGGGCATGGCCGAACCGCCCCAGGGCGCCGTGGCGCTGGGAGAGGTTCCCTACCCCTACGCGCAGGGCGAGGCCGACAAGGCGGGCGCCCTGCTCGTGAATCCGCTCACGGCCACCCCCGAGGTGCTGGCCCACGGCCAGTTCATGTACGAGAACGTGTGCATCGCGTGCCACGGGCCCAAGGCCGCCGGCGACGGGCACGTGACGGCGCTCTTCCCGAAGCCGCCGAGCCTGATGACGCAGAAGGTGCGCGACTGGCCCGACGGCCAGCTCTTCCACCGCCCCAAGCGCGGCCAGAACTCCATGCCCAGCCACGCGCGCCAGGTCGACGACGCCGACATCTGGTCCATCCTCCACTACCTGCGCAAGCTGCAGGCCGAGCTGCCGGTCGCGCCCCCGCCGCCGGCCCCCGCGCCCGCGGCCGCGCCTGCGCCGACCCAGGGAGGTCAATCATGAGTCACGAGCACGTGGTCCCCGCGGCCCCGGGGCGCCTGCAGCTCTCGGGACCCGCGCGCATCCTGGCGCTGGTCGCCGTGCTCGCGGGCGGCGGCGCGCTGGCCTGGGCCTTCGCGGGCGGGCACGCCGAGCTGGCCTGGAGCTCCTACCTCATCGGCGCGTTCTTCGCGTTGGGGCTCGGGGTGTTCGGGGTGGCCTGGATCGCCACCTTGTACCTGACCCACGGCGTGTGGTCGGTGTCGATGCGGCGTATCCCCGAGGCCATGGCGGCCTGGCTGCTGCCGGGGGGCGCGCTGGCGCTGCTCGTGCTGCTGGGCGCGCACTCGCTCTACCACTGGGCCGACGCCGAGGTGGTGGCGGCCGACGCGCTGCTCACCCACAAGGCGCCCTTCCTGAACCCGGGGCTCTTCCTAGCCCTGGTGGGCGGCAGCCTGCTGCTGTGGGTGGCCTTCGGCGCCTGGATGACCCGCAACTCGCGGCGCCAGGACCAGGAGGGGGGACTGCGGCTCACGAACCTGAACCGTACGCTGTCGGCCGTCTTCCTGCTGTTCTTCGCCCTGGGCCTCAGCGTGGTCAGCTTCTACCTGCTCATGTCGCTCGAGGCGCACTGGTTCTCGACCATGTTCGCGGTGCTGGTCTTCACCGATATCATGCAGGCTGGCACGGCGTTCGTGGCCCTGGTGGCGGGGCTGTTCGTGATCAGCGGCCGGCTCGAGGGCTTCGTGAACGAGAACCACCTGCACAGCCTGGGCAAGATGGTCTTCGCGACCACGGGCTTCTGGGCCTACATCTACTTCTGCCAGTACATGCTCATCTGGTACGCGAACCTGCCCGAAGAGACCAGCTACTTCCTGCGCCGCGCCGACCACGGCTGGCTGCCCTACCTGCTGGCGCTGCCGGCCCTCAAATTCGTGGTGCCGTTCGTGTTGCTCGTGCCGCGCGAGGCCAAGCGCAACGCCCGGCGCCTCGTGCCCGTGGCGGCGCTCATCCTCTTCGCCCAGTTCTTCGAGCTCTTCCTGATGGTGGCGCCGGCCCTCGGCCACGGCGAGCACGCCGCCCACGCCCACCTGCCCCTGGTCGAGCTCGCGGTCACCGCCGGCTTCTTCGGCCTGTTCGTGCTGGTCTTCGGCTGGTCCCTCGGCCGCCACGGCGCGGTGCCGTTGAAGGATCCCTCCCTGGGCGAGTGCCTGGAGTACCACTCCTGACAGGCTCGCCAAAAATATCGAGATGGGCGAGCCTGTCTCGCAGAAAGCCCTGTGCTTTCTGCGCGAACAACAACCTCACAGGCCCAAGATCCTTGTTTTCGGCGGGCCTGTGAGATGATCGCGCAGGTGCTCTCACTCCTGGCCGGCGTCGTGGGGCTCGCCGCGGCGATCCTGCTCTACGGGATCGGCGTCGAGCGCTACCTCGTGCGGTTCCCGCGTCGTCGTGTCGTCGTGCCGGGGCTCCCCGAGGCCTTCAGGGGGTTCACCCTGGTGCACCTCTCGGACCTGCACTTCGGACCCCTGGTGCCCGGGTGGTTCCTTCGCCACCTGCTTCGCAAGGTGGCGCGCGTCCAGAAGGACGTCATCGTCTGCACGGGCGATTACGTGTCCGGGGCGAACGTCCCGGACCGCGTCGACGGCGTCTGGGCGTTGCTCGACGGCCTCCATGCCCCGCAGGGCGTCTACTCCGTGCTGGGGAACTGTGACCACGTGGCGCACGCCGCTCGGTCGCTGGAGCGGCTGGAGCAGAGCGGCCAGGGCCTTCGCGGCCGGCCCGTCGAGCTCCGCAGGGGGGGCGACAGCCTCTGGCTGGCGGGCGCCGGCGACCTGCTGAAGGACCATCTACCGCTCGACGGCATCCTCGCGCCGATCCCCCCGGAGCACGCCCGGATCGTCCTGGCGCACAATCCGGACACCGCCGACACCGCCTTCACGTCGCGCGTCGACCTCTTCGTCACCGGCCACACCCACGGGGGCCAACTCGGGCTCCCCTGGCTGCGGGCCAAGGTGCTGCCCGTTCGGAACAAGGCCTACACGCACGGGCTGAAGACCTCGCCCAAGGGGACCGCCGTCTTCATCTCCAAGGGCGTCGGGTGGGGCGTCTTCCCGGGACGCCTGGCGTGTCTCCCCGAGATCCCGATCCTCGAGCTGGTGCCGGGACCGAAGCGGCCGCCGCGCGGTGTCGCAGAGGGCCCCACCCTCGGCGAGTGCCTCGAGGCCCGCTCCTGACCGTCAATCGCAGACCACGGTCCACGACGACAGCCTCACGAGCGCGAGGGCGCGCGACGGGTCGAGGGGGTCGACCACGAGCGCGTGCAGCGCAGGGTACAACGGGTCGTAGCCCGTCAGTTGCGGGAGCCCGCACTGCACGGACGTCCACGTCTGGCCGGTGCGGTGCCAGAGGACCCGGCTGGGGCCCGTAGGGGGTTCGTCCCACCAGAGGTTGGGGTCGTAGCCGCCGATCCGGTACCCCTGGTGCAGGCCCCAGGCGGGGCCGTCGGGTCCAAGCGCGATCTGCCCGAAGCCCAGCACGGTGGACGGAGCATACGCCTGCCAGGTCTGTCCGCCGTTCCTGGACTCGACCACGCCGGAACCCTCGGGCCAGAAGGCGTAGCCACGCCACACGTGCAAGGCGTCGGTCGGATCGACGGCCAGGAAGCTCGTGTTGGGGTCGCCGGGCTGGGGCAGGGCGGTCCAACTGGCGCCAGCGTTGTCGCTCACGTAGACGCGAACGCCCACCTTCATGGTGGCGTACACGCGCGAGGGCTTCGACGGGGCGAAGGCAAGCCGCATGACCCGGTACTCGCCGTTCTGCATGGGCAGGCCCTGGTCCTCCCACGTGACGCCGCCATCGAGGGTGCGCACCAGGTTGGAGCGGCCGTTGACGAGTCCGCTGTAGCCGAGGAAGAGCCCTCCCAACAGGATCACCGCGGGGTCGTCCGGGCGCAGGGCCAGGGTGTAGGTCTGGCCTTTGGTACCTTGAACGAAGCAGTGACCGGGCAGGCAGACGTAGCTCGACACCCACGTGGCGCCGAGATCGTCGGACACGTGCAGCACCATGTTGCCGTCAGCGGGCTCCAGCGCCACGACCCGACCCGTCACCGGGTGCACCTGGACGAGGTCGCAGTGAATGGGGAGCACCGGGGTCCACGTGTCGCCGGCGTCGTCGCTGCGCTGAAGGCCGGCCTCGGTGGCCACGTAGACGCGACCGGGCGCCGAGGGATCGAACGCGGCGGCCTCGGGGCTCCCCGCCGCCTGGGTCAGGGCGCCAGCGCCCGGCCAGGCCAGAACGGGTTGCCATTGCTGCCCACCGTCGACGGTGCGGAAGACCCCCGTGAGGGGGGCTCCTCCGAGGTGCAGGCAGGCGGCCGCCGGCTGGGTGCAGTCCGGGCTGGGGAGGCAGAGCGCGTCGGGGCACCCCGCGGTACACTGAGCGACCGCCTCGGACTCGATCGGGGGCGCCGCGCACTCGGGCTCCGGGGCCACGTCGATGACGACATCGACCGGCGCGAGGTCGGGCGCGTCCGACCCTGCTCCGGGATCGACGGGCGCGTCGTCGACCGCGTCGGCCCCTCCATCGGGCTCGGACGCCTCGTCGGCGAATTCGGATGCGTCGGACGCCGCCGGATCTGGCAGGGCCTCGGGAGTGGCCGCTTCCGTAGCGTCGGCGGGGAGGCCGGCTTCGATGTCGAGGTCCTGACGGCCTGCCTCGGGTTCGACGCGTTCCTCCGTGAAAGCGGTCGCTTCTGCCTCCCGAGTGCCAGCGTCGGTCCTTTCGTCCGGGGCCTCCTCGCCCTGGCTCCCGCAGGCTCCCAGCGCCAGGATCAGCAGCAACGACGCGAGCGAACCCCCTGCCTGGACCATGGCCCGACCTCCCGGAAGATGACGCTCGTCGCTCGTGTCGACATTCTAGCGGATTCCCTTGCCGTATCTCAAGGCTCGGGACGAGAACGCAGCGTCGACGTGGGGCGCGGAATCGCTACCGCCGGCGCCTCGCGCGCCGCACCTTGGCTCCGAGCTCGCTCAGGAAGCGCTCCATCTCGGCCAGCCCCTCGAAGCGCGCCTCGGCGGCGCGGAAGGCGGGCGTGTGTACGGCTCGGCGCAGGCCGCGGTCTTCGGTGCCCAGGTGCTTGTGCAAGAGCTCGTGGTACAGCAGGTAGTCGACCACGCGCTCGGGGACGTCGGGGTGGTCGAGGCTCTTCGAGATGACCACGCGATCGCGCACGGGCTCGTACGAGCCGAAGCGGTGCACGGTGGGGGCGCGGCCCCAGGTGAGGGCGGGGCGGGGCAGGGCGCCGTCGAAGTAGCGGGCGTTCACGGCGTCGAAGCGTGCGCCGAGGTCGTGCACGGCGCCGCGGGTCGTGGGATCGGCGGGGCCGGCCAGGCCGTCGAGGGTGGCGACCACCTCGCGGTAGGCGGCGCCGTCGGTGAATCTGCGCACGGCCGCGCGGCTCGCGAGGTCGCGGGGGCGGGTCGCCGCAGCCACCAGCAGGCGCCAGGTGGCCTCGTCGGCGGTCGCGAAGCCTTCGCTCGCGGCCAGCACCTCGCCGTCGCCTTCGTGGCGCCAGCGCCACAGCGAGGCCGACGCCACCAACTCGACGCGTACGCCACGGTGGGGAAGGGCCGCTCGCAGCGTCGCGTTGCCGACGCGCAACGCCGCCACGTGGGCCGCCAGCCGGTCGGGCTCCGCCAGGTACGCGAGCCAGGCGTGCACGCGGCGTGAGCGCTCGGGCAGCGCCGCCGGGCTGGACCCGTGCTCGCGGCAGAGGGCCGCGACGCGCTCGGCGTGGCCCGCGACCTCGGCCTGCAGGCGGGCCAGGGCGCTCGCGGCCGCCGGATCGCCGGCCGGCAGGCGCGCCGCGCGTTCGAGGCGCAGCGACACGCGCCACGCGAGGTTCACGAGGTTCACGACGCGAAAGCTCATGGCCGACATCCAAGCACGAGACGGCCCGGGACCGCAACCCGCTTGCGCCCACGCCGGCCTTGTTGTACGACCCCTGCCATGTTGCACCTCGCGTACCGCTCCGGCACCCTCGAGCTCCGCGGCGTCGACGACCCGTCGCGGCTGCCGCCCGTCTTCCAGTGGGACGCCCGCACCCAGTGCCATCGGGCGCCGGCCATCGCCTACGCCGACGTGGTGCTGGCCCTCAAGCGCGGGGGCGTCGAGGTTCGCGACGAGGCCCGCGCCTACGCCGAGTTGGAGGGGGGCCTGCGCGTGCGGCGCGAGCCCCGGCCCTACCAGATCGAGTCGCTCGACGCCTGGCGCGCGGCGCGGGGGCGGGGCGTGGTGGTGCTGCCCACGGGCGCCGGCAAGAGCCACGTGGCGCTCCTGGCCATCGACGACAAGCGGCGCGACACGCTGGTGGTCGCGCCCACCCTCGATCTGGTGCGCCAGTGGTACGACCTCTTGCGCGTCAGCTTTCCGGTGCCGGTGGGGGTCGTCGGCGGCGGCGACTACCAGGTGGCGCCGCTCACGGTGACCACCTACGACTCGGCCTACCTGCACATGGAGCACCTGGGGAATCGCTTCGGGCTGGTCGTGTTCGACGAGTGCCACCACCTGCCGGGCGACGCCTACGCGTTGGCGGCGCGATTCTGCCTGGCCCCTTACCGCCTGGGCCTGTCGGCCACCCCCGAGCGCGCCGACGGGCGGCACGACGAGTTGGCCGGGCTCATCGGTCCCGAGGTGTACCGCCGCGACATCCGCGAGATGACGGGGCAGTACCTGGCCGAGTACGACGTGGAGCGCGTCACGGTCGACCTGGGCCCCGACGAGCGCGCGGCCTACGAGCAGGCGCGCGACGTCTACCGCCAGTTCGTGCGCAGCCAGGGCATCCGCATGAGCGCGCCCAACGGCTGGAGCGAGTTCGTCCTCCGCTCGTCGCAGAGCGCCGAAGGGCGGGCGGCCATGCAGGCCTACCGGCGCCAGCGCCAGTTGGCGTTCGCGGCGCCCTCGAAGCTCGACTACGTCGAGCACCTGCTGCACCGCCACCGCGCCGACCGCGCCCTGCTCTTCACCGACGACAACGCCACGGCCTACGCCATCGCGCGGCGCTTCCTGGTCCCGGTGATCACCCACCAGACGCGCGTGACCGAGCGCAGCGAGATCCTGGCCGGCCTCGCGGCCGGGACCTACGGCGCCATCGCCACGTCGAAGGTGTTGAACGAGGGGGTCGACGTGCCCGCCGCCAACGTGGCCGTGATCGTGTCGGGCAACGCCTCGGTGCGCGAGCACGTGCAGCGCCTGGGGCGCGTGCTGCGCCAGAAGCCCGACGGGGGGCGCGCCGTGCTCTACGAGCTGATCGCGGGGGGCACGGCCGAGGGCTACGTCAGCAGCCGACGGAGGCAGCACGGTGCTTACCGCTGACCTGGTGCGCGTGCAGCGCCGCGGCGACCTGCTGACGGTGCGCCCCCTGCAGGGGCCCGCGCGGGCGCGAGCCCTCGAGCTGGCCCGAGCCTACCTCGCGCTGGCGGCGGCGCACGCGGGCGGCTCGCGGGGAGAGCTCGACGAGGCCTTCGACGCCATCGAGGTCGCGGGCCGTGACGGTCGGCTGGCCGAGGGATTGAAGAAGCTGGTGCAGGATCGCTGCGTCTTCGAGATGGAGTCCGGGCACGACCCCGTGCTGTTGCGGCGCGAGCTGTTCCAGGCGGCGGCCGAGGCCCGGCGAGGCTTGCCCCACGGGCAGGTCTTCGCGCGCGAGGCGCTGGTCGCCGAGGTCGCGGGGCGCCACGCGCTGACTCCCGAGACGCTCGACGCGGCCCTCTTCTCGGACCTGCACCAGGCGCACCGCCTGCAGGCCTTCCGCGCAGTCTCGGCCGAGGCGCTGCTCGACGCGTACGATCGCGGCCAGGCCCAGGCCGTGCTGCTCCGCGCCCTCCGCGTGCGCGTCAGCGTGTACGCCGGGCACCCCGCGGCCTATCGCCGGCTGTTCCACCGCGTGAAGTTCCTGCGCCTGCTGTACTCGCTCTCGCGCCAGGACGACGGCGGGTACCGCCTCGAGATCGACGGGCCCTACAGCCTGTTCGACGGGGTCACCCGCTACGGACTGCAGTTGGCGTTGTTGGTGCCGGCGCTCGACGCGTGCGACGCCTGGCACCTGGAGGCCGACGTGCTCTGGGGCCGCGATCGGCAGCGCTGCCGCTTCGCGGCCGAGGGGGGCACGCGCCCCGACGGGCCCGGCGACGACGACGTGCCCGAGCCCCTAGCCGACGACGTGGCCGCCCTCGTCCTGCGCTTCCGGGCCCTCGACACGCGCTGGGAGCTCCTGCCGCATCCCGAGATCCTCGACCTGCCCGGGGTCGGCCTGTGCGTGCCCGATCTGCAGTTCCGGCACCGCGATACGGGGGAGGTCGTGTACCTCGAGGTGCTGGGGTTCTGGAGCCGCGACGCGGTGTGGCGCCGGGTCGACCTGGTGCAGGCGGGGCTGCCGTACCGCGTGATCTTTGCCGTGAGCGAGCGCCTGCGCGTGAGCGCCGAGGTGCTCGATTCGGCCGCGTCCAGCGCGCTCTACGTGTACAAGGGCGTGCTGAACGCGCGCCGCATCGTCGAGCTGCTGGACGCCAGATAAAAGAAGGCGACAGGAACCCGAGGGATCCTGTCGCCTTCTGGAGCTTGCGCTGATGGTACGGGGTTCGACCTAGAAGCGGTCGTACCCGCGACCGCCGCCGCCGAAGCCGCCACGACCGCCGCCGCCGCCGCCGCCGGCCGAGCGCGAGGCCGCCTTGTCGACGCGGATGGTGCGCCCGTCGAGCTCGGTGCCGTTCAGGCTGAGAGCCTTGTTGACGGCGTCGCCGCTCGTGAACGTCACGAAGCCGAAGCCGCGCGAACGGCCGGTCTCGCGATCGTTGACGACCTTGGCCTCGACGATCTCGCCGAAGCCTTCGAAGGCCGCGCGCAGACCCTGGTCATCGGTACCCCAGGACAGGCCACCCACGAAGATCTTGTTCTCGTCACCCATGATTCCTCACTCTCCCTCTGCTCTGCGACGCATTGCCTTCACGAACGGTCCGCGGTCGCGTTCGGATCGCCCGTTGCTGTTCGGTTTCCTGGGGAACGGCTGAAGATCGAATTGGGACGACCCCTGAGGTTCACCGAGAAACGGTTATAGCGGGACTCTTTTTACGCCAGGGGACGCGGGATGGCAAGAAGATTCGTCTTGGCACGAATCTTGTTGCCGCTGGGGCCGGACTCCGGCATGTATGGGGGGTCCAAGACGGAGGGCGACCCGTGCCGAAGGTGAACTACCAGTACGAGAAGCGTCAGAAGGACCTGGCCAAGAAGAAGAAGCAGGAAGAGAAGCGCCTGAAGAAGGCGAACCGCTCGGCCGCCAAGCCCGACGGCTCGGCGCCGGTCGAAGGCGCTCCGAGCGACGGCAATACATAAGTCAAGGCGCGCGGAACAACCACGAATCCTGCGACACCGCCGGGCTGTGCAGCGACAGGTCCGACAGCGCGAAGTCGTCGTTGTAATCGAACGATTTGCCCTCCCCCAGCGCGTAGGCGTTCAATTCCCACTCGAGGGTGTCGGCTGCGTACACCTGCGGGGGCGCGGGCTCCGCGGCGTCGTTGGGGGCCCGGTTCCGCAGCACGGGCTGGTTCGGCGCGTCGGCGGGCAGGTCGGGCAGCGTGAACGTCGTGCGATCGCCCGGTAGGTAGACCTCCCACAGGTTGTGCGCCGTGGGGCCGCCCAGGGACGAGCCGGCCGACAGGCCCTTGGGGGCGCTGGTCATGGTGTTCAGGCGCACCACGTAGAGGTCGGGCGTGCGGGGCGCCGTGACGGGCTTCCACCGGAAGCGCCCTCCGCGAGCTTCACTCCCCGTGACCAGCGTGCCGCCGACCGCGTCGAGGGGTGAACCGGCCGGCGCAGGGCTGGGCTCGAGCCCCTCGGGCAGGCTCCACCAGTCAGAAGGATCGGCCAGGCTCAGGTGGTCGCCCGGGGCGAAGCCGTTGAGGATGGGCACCGAGATGCCGGGCGGGTCGGCGCCCTTGTACGCGGCGCGGGCCCCCAGGGCCACCACCAGCGGCGTGAGCACGACGTCGTCGAGGCCCGCGAAGTCGGCCGCTGACGGGAAGGGGACGCGCACCGGGTTCTGGAAGCCTTCGCGGTTGAAGGTGCCGTTCACATCGGAGAACAGGAAGCCGTAGCTGCCCGTGTCGAGCACGGGCAGGACCAGCACGTTGGGCAGGGGCTCGCCCGTGGCCGGGTCGGTGGGGATGGCGTCGGCGGCCAGGTCGACCTCGACGCGCTTCTCGGGGGCGGTCAGGTCCACGTCGAGCCGAAGGGGCGCGACGACGGTGGCCCCCGGGGTCACGTCGACGAGGGCCAGGGCCATGGCGCGCGCCTCGAACTGCAGCGCGTAGGGATTGGAGACGGCGTCGGGCGCCTTGCGGGCGCCTCCGGCGATGGCGAAGATCAGGTGGCGTCCGGGCCGGATGCCGGTCAGGGTGTAGGTGGGGCGGGGCTTCGAGGTCAGGTGGATGGCCAGGTTCGGAGGGAGCGGCAGAGCGCCCGTGACGCCCTCGGTCGGGTGCTGGAGCAGCGTGCCCGCGCTGATCTGCGACAGCGGCACGTTGACCAGGCTGGCGTTCACGATGGCGATGCCGACCTCGTCGAAGATGTTGTCGCCGTACGGGAAGGGCTCGAGCCCGTGCTCGCCCTCGAAGCCCGACACCTCGCCCGTGACGACGCCGGTCTGGTCGTCGTCGACGCCGGCCAGCGGATCGAGTGGCACGATGGGCAGCGAGACGTAGCGCGCGTCGACGTCGACCAGCGTGACGTAGCGGTGACCCGACGCCGACGCGGTGATGGTGAAGGGACCGGTCACGCCCTCGAACGTGAGCGCGCCGGTCGCGTCGGTCAGGCCGCGCGCGGTCCCCTCGGGCGAGTCGACCTGCACCCAGGCGCCGGCGTAGGGCGCGGGCGGGAAGTCGGGGTTCAGCGCGCTCGCGGCGTCGACCGTGAGCACGTGCAGCGTGCCATCGGCGGGGCCGGCGCCCTGGTAGGGGGCCGTGTTCACGCCGGGCAGCGAAGGCGGCAGCAGGCTGACGTTGGCCGTGGCGCGCACCGCGGGGAAGGCGTCCTGCGGATCGTCGTACGTCACCTCGAGCCTGGCCAGGAGCGGCTGGTCGCTCTCGAGCCTCAACGCGTAGTCGCCGCCCCCCGTCTCCGTGATGGCGCCGAGCGTGCCCTGGTCGACCGACGCCGCGAGCCGAGCGGTGGCGCCGTGGAGCGGCTTGTCGTCGCCGTCGCGGAGCTCGAGCGTCAGCGAGGCCCACAGATCGGGCAGCGCGAGGTCGAAGTCGGCCATGCGCAACGTGAGCGCGGGCGGGGCGCCCCGTGGCACGAGGGGGCGCGGATCGGCGCCGTCGGCCAGGCCGTCGCCGTCGGAGTCGGGGTTGGCCGGATCGGTGCCGAGCGCGGCCTCCTGCCCGTCGGTGAGGCCGTCGCCGTCGCGGTCGGCGCCCGGCAGCGGGTTGCAGGCCAGCGAGAGCGCGAGCACCACGAAGGCGAGCGGTACGGCGTGGCGCATGATCAGAACTCCATCCGCACGTCGAGGCCGCACGACCACAGCAGCGCCGAGCCCTGCACGGTGGGCCACGTGGGCGCCGAGGTGGCTCCCGGGGCCTGGTAAAGGTCGGGCGAGCCGTCGGCGTCGGCGTCGGTCACGCTCTTGGCCCAGCCCACCTCGGGCATGACCTGGACCTGCGCGTGCACGTCGAGGGCCACCGTGGTCGGCCACAGCTCGGGCAGGTCGCGGAGCACGTACCCCGCGCCCAGGGCGATCACGTGGCGGAGCCCGTCGATCAGGCTGGTGGCGCCGGTCTGCGCCGGCACGGGCGAGGGCACGAGGCCGTAGCCGGCGCGCACCGCCAGGCCGTCGAGGGGGCGCCACTCGGCGCCGGCGCGGGGCGCGAACGTGTCGCTGAACGCCTGCGACGGGGCCTCGTCGCGGAACAGCGACGCGCACACGCCCGTGGTGCAGTAGTCGGGGCAATCGCCCGCCGAGCAGTCGCGCGGGCAGGGCGTGCACAGCGACACCGCCGGCGAGGCCACCTCCCAGGCGCCGAAGTGGCTCCAGGTGACATCGGCCGTCACCGTCCAGGCATTGCCGAGCAGCGCCTCGGCCCCCAGGGCCACCTGGTGCGGCAGCGAGTAGGCCGACGCGGTGATCTGCGCCTGTACGGGGTCGAGGTTCGAGGCCACGTCGACCTTGACGGGCGACAGGTCGATGCGCGTGTGGTGCGCGCTGCGCCACGTGACGCCGAGCGACAGCCAGTCGAGGGGGCGGAACTTCATGCCGGCCGTGGCCGCCAGGGCGGGTTCGACCTCGATGCGCGTCTCGTTCAGGCCGCCCACGCGGCGCAGATCGACCAGCACGTCGGCGCGCACGTCGGGCAGCACCGTGACGCCCACGCCCACCTGCCACCAATCGAACACGCGCGCGGCCAGGCCCACCGAGGCCACCAGGCGCCGGTCGCGGGGGCCGACCAGCGGAAAGGCGGGCTCCCGGTCGTCGGGTAGCACCACGTCGTACAGGGCGCTGGTGGGCACGCTCACCGACAAACCGAGGAAGAGCCGGCGCTCGAGGGCGCGGCCCAGCGCCAGGGGCGTGGCCAGGCCGAGCTGCACCAGCGCGAGCACCTCGTCGCGATCGGGCGCGCCCTGGATCCGGAACGTGCGGTGCGAGACCAGCGTCCCCACGCTCGCCACGGGCTGCGCAAGGCCGGCCAGCCCGGCCACGTTGTAGTACAGCGCCTCGGGGCCCTCCGCTGCTGCCGTGAAGCCGCCCCCCATGCCGATGGCGCGCGCGCCCAGGCCGTAGGTGTCGAGCGGGTTGGCGTGGGCGAGCCCGGCGGACGCAGCGAGAACAGACAGCATGAGGGCCAGACGCATCGGCATGCCAGAACCTCCGAGAGACGAAAACCTATTGCGGGCAGGCACCACGGGCAAGTAGATTCCTCCGCGCGCCCTTCGGCTGCGATGAGGTGGTGGCGTGTCGACTCCCTCTATCTCCGTGGTTTCCTGGCGCGGAGCCGCGCGCGAGTTCGTTCACTACCTTCCCATCTGGTTCATCTACCTCGAGGCCATCGGCCTGCTGCACGCCTCGCTGGCGAACTTCCCCCAGGCGAGCTTCGACACGCTCGGGCTCTCCCGGATGGTCTTCGCGCCCACCATCCTGTTCCCCATGGCCTGGGTGGCGGCGTTCTTCGTGCTGCGCATCAAGCACTCCGAACGGCTGCCCGCGCCCTGGAAGGCCTGGCTCGCGCTGGCCGGGCTGGTCCTCGGCGTGCCCCTGGTGGTCGTGCTCTTCCACGTGCCCTATCCCCTGACCCACGACCAGCTCACCACGATGTTCGAGTTCTCGCAGTTCCTGTGGGTGGGGCTGTTCGCGCTGCAGATCCTGCTGTCGCGGGGCCGGCACGCGCTGGTGCTCTTCTTCGGCGTCACCTTCGTCTACGGGATGCTGCTCGAGAACACCGGCATCATCATGCACTTCTTCTTCGAGCCCAGCTTCCGCTTCTACCTGGGGCCCCTGCCCGCGCCCCTCTGCACCATGCTCGGCTGGTGCGTGGTCTTCTACGTGACCATCGCGGTGGTGCAGCAACTGGCCGACTGGGTGCCCTGGCTGAAGGTCGGCGTCTGGCGGCGCGCGCTGGCGACCACGCTGCTGGCGCTGTCGCTCGACGCGCAGCTCGATCCGCTGGCGTCGATGTCCGGCGTGTTCTGGCGCTGGAACGACCTGCTGCCACCCGGCTTCCTGGGAGTTCCGCTCATCAACTTCGCCGCGTGGTTCGGCGCGTTCCTGCCCTATGCCTGGTTCGTCTATGCCTGGATGGACCGCACCGACCTGCCCGAGCGCCGCCGCAACTGGGAGATCTTCCTGCGCGTGTCGTTGGCGTCGGTGCTGGGCGGGCTCATCTGCTTCGGGATCATGGCGCTCATCGAGGGCGGCTTCGACGGGCCCACGTTCCAGATTCTGCAGAAGTTCACCGAACGGATGATGCCCTACTGACGGCCACGACGACGGTCAGAACGACACCTTCACCACCCCGTACCCCGCGAGCGGCATGGCTCCGTACTCGGACTTCGGCGTCAGGCCGTCGGGGCGCCGGCCCACGGGGAGGAGCGCTCCCAGCGAGATTCGGGCGTCTTGCAGCACGGCCCAGCGCAGGCCCAGCATCACGAGGGTCGAGGGGTCGCCCAGGTTGCCGAGGGCTCCGCAGGTGAGGTGCACGAGCGGGTGCAGCTCCTGGTCGGCCGTGAGGCCGGCGTACCAGCGCCCCAGGGCGAAGGACTCGCCGCGCGTGAGGCGCTCGCTGCGCTCGGGGTCCAGCAGGTACGCGGCGTAGTCCGCGGCGCCGGCGGCGCCGTAGCCGTTGTAGAAGACCTCGCCGGCCACGTGCAGCTTGATGGGGAAGCGGTAGTCGGCGCCGAGCACGGCCTCGACGTCGGTGCGGCGCGAGCCTTCGCCCACGTTGAGGGCCGCTTCGGCGCGGAGACCCACGTCGCCCAGGCCCCCCGACGCCTCGGCGCCGACCATCCAGTCGCCCTCGGCGCCGCCCTGGAAGCGCGCGACCGAGAGGGCCAGGTCGAAGCGGGCCAGCGTGGTGCGCAGGCGCGCGCCCCCGTGGGCCCAGAAGGGGCGATCGGTGCCGGGGTGGCGCTCGAAGGTGGCCACGAGGTCGAGGGTGGTCTCGGGGCCCAGGGCGAGCTCGGCGCGGGCGGCGTCGACGCCGCGCTTGACGTCGGGGTCGACGTCGGTGGGAGAGAAGGGCCCGAAGCGGTCGGTGGGCTTCCAGAACCAGGCGCTGCCCCACGAGACGGCCTGGCGTCCGAGCTTGAGGTCGACGGGGCCGAGCGCCAGGCTGACGAAGGCGCGATCGAGGTCGGGCGCGACGTGCACGCCGTCCCCTCCCCAGGGCGAGGGGTCCCACAGGCGCGGGCGGGCGGTGGTGGCGCCGAAGCCGGCGCCGGTGGCCGCCGTGAGCCAGCCCGTGGTCTGCAGGCTCGTGCAGAGCTCGCCCTCGAGCGACAACCGCGCGTCGCCCCAGTAGAGATCGGTGCCCAGGCGCGCCCGGAGCGTCTCCTCGGCGGCTCGATCGGCCCGTGCGAGCGCCTTCCAGGCGTCCAACTCCCGGTAGTCGAGGCCCAGCACCTGCGACTTCACGAACCCTGCTGCGTGCCACGCCACCTCGCCGTCGTCGGAGGCCCACAGCTCGGCGGCCGCCGCCGGGGTCGCGACGAAGGCCAAGACCAGCGCGAGGGCGCACACTTTCATGGTGCCCCGTCGCCCTGCCGCACGTCGGACTCGATCCGCCCGTCGTGCAGGCGCACCAGGCGCCGGGCCGCGTTCATCACCATGGGGTCGTGCGTCGAGAACAGGAAGGTGAGCCCCCGCTCGCGGTTCAGGGCGGCCATCAGCTCGAGCAGCGCGTGGCCCGTCGCCGAGTCGAGGTTGGCCGTGGGCTCGTCGGCCAGCACGACGGCCGGGTTGCAGACCAGCGAGCGCGCGATGGCCACGCGCTGCTGCTGGCCGCCGCTCATCTGGCCGGGCCGCCGGTGCACGAGGTCGCCGAGGCCCACCGCGCCCAGCAGGTCGCTGACGCGCCGCTTGCGCTCGGGCGCGGGCGTCTTCTTGAGGATCAGGGGGTACTCGACGTTCTCGAAGGCCGAGAGCACGGGGATCAGGTTGTAGGCCTGGAACACGAAGCCGATGCGATCGAGGCGCAGCCGCGCGAGCTCGTTCCGACCGAGCCCGGCCAGGGGGCGGCCCTCGAGCAACACCTCGCCCGACGTGGGCTCGTCGAGGCCGCCCACCAGGTTGAAGAGGGTGGTCTTGCCCGAGCCCGAGGGCCCGGCCACCGCCGCGAACTCACCCCGCTCGAACGCGAGGTCGATGCCCTTCAGGGCCTGCACCTGCACGTCGCCTTCCTGGAAGGTGCGCACCAGCGCGCGCGTCTCGACCGCCAGCTCTCGACTCACGACGCACCCCCTTGCCGGATGGCGTCCAGGGCCTTCATGCGCGCGACGCGCAGGGCGGGCCACAGGGCCATGACGATCGTGCCCACGAAGACGACGGCGGCCGGCTCGTAGAAGACGTGGGCCGACCACGAGCCGTAGTAGATGGCCGAGACCAGCAGGCCGGCCACGCTGTACCCACCGATCAGCCAGCGCAGGTCGATCCCGTGGGTCACGAGCGCCCAGACGGCCAGGGCGCCCACCGCCAGACCCGTCGCCACGGCCAGCACGGCCACCAGCAGCGCCTCGAGCATGACCCCCACGAAGAGCGGGAAGGGCCGCGTGCCGAGCGCGAGCTGCACGCCGAACTCGTGCCGACGCTCGAGCACCACCATGAACATGGTCGTGAGGATGCCGGCGCTCAAGATGACCAGCATGAGCAGGTGCACGATGGCGTTCCAGAGGCTCAGGAGGTCGATCATGCGCCGGACGTCGGGCGCCACCTCCCACCAGGGCAGCACCTCGGCCAGCGGAGCGCCGGGCGCCTGGTGCCGGCGGGCGGTCGCCCGGAGGGCCGGGAGCATGTCCGGGATCGCCGCCTGACCGTCGACCAGCACCGAGATCTCGTGAGCGGCGTCGCCGGCGCCGGTCAGGGCCTGCATGTCGGCCAGCGGGACCAGCACCAGTTGCCGGTCGATCAGGTCGGAGCCGGTCTCGAGCAGGCCGCTCACGTAGAAGGCCGCCGCGGTGGTGGCGCCCTCGAAGCCCGCCGTCTCGACGCGCACCTTGGAGCCGAGGTCGACCTTGAGGGCGCGGGCCAGCTTGACCCCCATCAGGATGCCCTTGCGGTCGCGGACGCGCGGGGGCGCGCCTTGCGCCAGCGCTTCGGGCGGCTTGACCAGGAAGCCGCCCCGTACGACGTGATCGGCGAGGATGCTGAAGGGCGCCTCGCGGGTGGCGTCGACCGCCAGGATCTGCACCACCGGCATGGCGCTCGAGGTGCTGGAGCGGAGCGCGCCCGTGAAGATCAGGCGCGCGCTGGCGGCCCGCACGCCGGGGGTGGCCTCGACGGCCGCGAGCAGCGCCGAGGCTTGGGGCAGCACGAGGTCGACCGCGCGCCGGGCGCGGTACTCGGGGTGGTGCAGCTGGACGTGCCCCACGCTGGAGCGCGCCACCTGCTCGACCATCATCTCCTGCAGGCCCGCCACGAACGAGACCATGGTGATGAGCACCGCGAGGCCCAGGCCGATGGCCGCGACGGTCAGCAGCGTGCGCCGGCGGTGCCGCCACAGGTTCCGCCACGCCAGCTTGAGCAGCACGGCCACCTCCCCTACACGAACCGGAGCGCGACGACCGGCTGCAGCCGGTGGATGCGCCACGCAGGATAGAGCGAGCCGAGCACCGAGAAGCCCACCACCGTGCCGAGCGAGAAGAACAACCCGCTCCACGAGGCGTCGCCGTAGATGACCGCGTTCCCGAGCACGCCCGCCACCTCGATCTGGTCGACGCCCAGGTCGATGCCGTAGACGTGCAGCACCCAGGTGCCGGCCTCGCCCAGCACGCAGCCCGCCGCCCCCGCCACCAGCGCCAGCAGCAGCGTCTCGGCCACCAGCCCCCACATGATGCGGCGGGGGCTCTCGCCGAGGGCCAGGCGCACCCCGTACTCGCGCGTGCGCTCCATGACCGACATGGTCACCACGTTCATGAGGATGACGCCCACCACCATGATGACCAGGAAGAGCGTCACGAACAGGCTGGCGGAGTCGAGCAGGATGAGCAGGTACAGCTCGGGGGACAGCTCGCGCCACGACCAGACGCGCAGCCCGGGTGTGGCCAGGGCGACGCGCCGGTCGAGGTCGGCGGCCACCTCGGGGGCCCGGTCGGGGTGCCCCACGGCCAGCACCACCGCCGACGCGGCGCCGGGTACGTCGAGGCCCGCCGACAGCTTGTCGAGGTGCGTGATGAGCGCGCTGCGGTTGACGTCGGAGGACCCGCCGTGGATCACGCCCGCCACGCGGTAGAGCGAGGCGAAGGCGCGCCCCTTGGCGGTGCCGGTGGTCAGCGCCACCCGGTCGCCCACGTCGACCGCCAGTTGGCGGGCCAGCCCGGAGCCGAGCACTGCCTCGCCCTGCCACGGCTGCCCGAGGTGGGGCGTGGCGGCTGCCAGGAAGCGCGCGGGCTCGCAGTAGTCGGCGAAGGCCTCGCGGCACGTGTCGGCGGCGCAGGCCTCGTCGCGCTCGGCGCACGGGCCGCCGCAGAGCGCCCGCCCGACGGCCTCGCACGCCGCGCCGCTGAAGCCCGCGGCGGCGTTGCGGCACGCGGCCTCGCAGCGTGGGCCGTCGGCGGAGCCGGCCGGGTCGACCACGGCCCGGCACCCCCGAAGGCAGCGCGACGCCGGCACGTCGGGCAGCACGGTGTTCGCCAGTTGGCTCACGCGGCGCTCACGGTCGGGCTGTACGCCCAGCACGACGGCGCCCTCGGAGGCGACGTCGGCGGCGGGCGCCTCGTCGTCTTCGGGCCGGGTCGGCGCCTTGCGGCTCACCAGGCCGCCCGATAGAAGCCTGGGCGCCCAGGCGCGCACGTCGTCGGAGCCCTCGAGGAGGGGGGCGAGCCGGTCCAGCTCGTCGGCCTCGATGCGGTGCTCGAGGTCGGGCTCGTCGCGGAACCCGGCGTGCTGGATCTGGGCGTGGCCGAGCAGCGTGTCGGTGGCGCTCTCGATCATCTGGCGGTGGCTGCCGTCGCTCACGCCGATGAACGCGATCATGGCGGCCACGGCGAACCCCATGACCAGGCCGGTCAGCCCGCTCCGTCGCCGGTTTCGCCACACGTCGCGCCAGCAGAGCCTCACGAACTCCATGGCGGGCGCCTCACCGGCCTCGCTTGAGGCTGCGTTGGCTGAAGGCGGCGTCGGGCAGCGCGTCCTTGAACTCCATCGCCTTCACGCGAATCTCGGTGTAGCGCCCCGCCTCCTGGCGGTTCTCCATGCGCCACACGAAGGGGAAGAGGCGGCCGTCGGCCAGGGCCCGGAAGTCCGAGAACACCATCACGCGCGCCAGGCCCCCCTTCTCGTCGTAGTACTCCTGCGCCAGCGGCCGGAGGTCGTCGCGGGCCACCTCGAGCACCATCTTCTCCCACACCACGGGGCTGTCGGGGCGGGGCTCGAAGGGCAGGCGCCAGGTGGCCACGCCGGCGCGCTCGCCGGGCAGGGCCTGGCCGGGCTCGTAGTCGAGCTTCAGGCTGGAGCCGCGCGAGACGTCGTCGTTCGTGAAGTCGGAGCCCATCCAGGCGTCGAGCATGAGCGCCGGGGGGATCTTCTGCACCTGGTCGATGCGGGGGTTGTACGTCCACAGGTCGCGACCGCGCTTCAGCGAGGCCACGCCGGCGTCTTCGGCCGGGGCCGTGAGCCGCACCAGCGAGCGATCGGGGTAGACCTCCTGGAAGTCCATGCGCAGCGTGCGGTCCCAGCGCTGGATGTACATCTCGAAGGTGCCGATAGAGGCCTTGCCCCGCAGGCGGGCCTCGACGTCGTCGACGATGCGGGCGGCGAGCTCCGGCGGGGGTGGATCGCGCGGGGTCGGGGGCGCCTCCGCGAAGACGGGGGTCGCGAGCACCACGAGGAGCAACAGCAGGCCGCCGCGCGTCATCCTGATCTCCTGGAGCGTGCGCAGCGCCCATCGTGACGTGCGCGACCGAACGCGTCAAGCGTGGTCTGGCGCTCGACCGTCGGACCGGCGTGGACGTATCGGCCGCCGTGCGCTAGACTGGCGTCATCGCATCCATCGAGGCGGGCACCATGCAACGAACCGTCGTGGTGATCGTGGGGGTCGCCGCCCTCGCGGTGGCGGGCGCCGTGCTCCTGTTCGTTCGGCCCGACCCGACGGGCATGGCCGTGGGTCGGCTCGCGCCGGCCGAGCGCGAGCTGCACCTCAAGTTGTGGCACGCCCTCGAGCCCACGGGGCCGCTCTACCTGCGGGAGTGGTCGGCCGAGCTGGCCGATCCGCCCGACGACCCGCTGCAGCTGGCCGAGGCCTTCAACGAGCTGGCCTACGCCGTCACGGGCCCCACGGGGCTCTGGCGCAAGACCGTGCCCAACGAGATGTTCGGCTGCAAGGCCGACCCCGACACGCCGGTGTGCCAGCGCCTGGTCGAGGTCGCGACCTCGTTCGCGCGCTGGGATCGGCTGCAGGAGCGCCTGGCGAAGCTCGACAACCCGACCGAGGCGAGGCGCGTGCTGCGCCAGGAGGCGCCGGCCCTCGAGGAGTACGTGCGCACCCTGGTGCCGCGCGAGCGCGGGCTCGAGGGCCTGCAGGCCACGCCCTTCTTCGCGGAGCACGTCGCCCCGGTGTTGCCCTGACACGCACCCCCCTCTCCACCTGATGGAGAGGGGAGGGGGGTGAGGCGGAGGCCCATGTCCGGCCACCAGACCGTCATGTTCCTGTTCGAGAAGGACGGCAAGCCACCCGATCTGCGGCTCGGCCCTCTGTTCCTGCAGAGCGTGGCCTTCGCGGGCTTCGGCATCACGGCCGGCATCCTGCTGTTCCCGGCCGAGGCCAGCCTGGTGGGCGTGTTCCTGATCGCCCTCGGGCAGGCGCGCACCGTGCACGCGCTGCTCGACCGCAACCGCGACGAGATCTGGGGCAAGCTCTGCTCGCCGCGCGAGGCCAACCTGCGCCTGGCCGTGGCGCAGGGCGTGATCTTCGCCGGCGTGCTGGTGGCCTACGGCGCGGCCGCGCTCGTGCTGCCGGAGGCGCGCGCCCTCGAGGCCCTGGCGCGGCAGGTGGGCGACTACGGCGGTCGCAGCCTGGCCGACGTGCGCTTCGACGGCGTGGGCGTGGTGCTCGGGCACAACCTGGTGGTGGCGCTGGTAGGCTTCCTGTTCGCGCTCCTTTACCGCCACGGCGGGTTGCTGCTCGTGCTCGCGTGGAACGCGTCGGTGTGGGGCGCCGTGTTCCCGTGGCTGGCCCGCACGGCGCCCGACGCGGGGGCGGGGGGCACGCTCGTCTACCTGGCCAAGACGCTGGCCGCCATCCTGCCGCACCTGGCCCCCGAGGCGGCGGCCTACGTGCTGGTCGCGACCGCCGGCGTGTTCCTGTCGAAGACCGTGGCGCGCTACGAGTGGGGCGAGCCCCGCTTCAAGCAGGCCGCGGGCGCCTCGGCGCGTCTGCTCGGCCTCGGCCTCGCCCTGCTGGCGGGGGCCTCGCTGGTCGAGGCCTTCGTGACCCCGGCGCTGGTCGCGTTGCTCTTCTGAGGCCGCGGCGGTCCCCCCGAAACCCGGCCGCTCCGCGTTGACAAGGCGCGCGCCTCGGCGTTACCGTGCGGCCGGCGGGTGCGTTCACCCGAGAGGAGCCGAACATGGCAGCGCGTCGCGTCCTGGCGATCACGGTGGGCCTGATGTTGGTGCTGGCGGGCTGCGGAGCGTCCGGTGACGGCGGCCTCGACGACACGCGCGCACCCGACGCGCGGGCCGACGTCGCGAACGACCTGCCCGCCGACGACGTCGCGGTCGACAAGGACGTGCCGCCGGTCGACGCGACGCCCGAGGTCGCCGCCGAGGTCGCGGTCGAGGTGGCCCCCGACGTGCCCGCCGACGAGGGCCCCGCTCCCGACGACGCGCTGCCCGACACGCCCCTCGACACCCCCGCCGACGCCCCGCCCGAGGCGACGGTCGACGTGACCGGCGACCTGATGGGCGACCTGCCGTGCCCCGCTGCCGGCGCGGCCTACGACCCCGAGCACCCGGGCGTGAACGTGCTCTTCTCGATCTCGGCCTTCGGCATGATGGGGACGAGCGCCGATCTGGCCATCGGCATGTTCCTGCCCACCGCGCGCGAAGACTTCGGCGTCACCAAGCCCTACGAGCAGCCGCTCGACACCTGCGTGGTGGCCGGCGGCGCCGGCGCGGTGCCGGGCTGCACCACCGACGCCGACTGCTTCCCCGAGCAGAAGTGCCTGGCGGAACAGGACAACCCGGCCAACAAGCAGTGCATCACCCCGCGCGATCCCCTCGACGTGGGGCCCTTCACCGCCTCGGGCTTCACCTCGGGCCCGCGCACCTTCACCTACAACGCCGGGCAGAGCGGCGCCTACACCTCGACCTCCGACGGGCAGGTGCCCGCCGGCGAGATCGTCTTCGACCAGGTCTACGTGGCCGACGGCGTGGGCGACGCCTCGAAGGGCCTGGGGGCCTACCGGGCCGTGCTCTACGTGCCGGCGCAGCTGGAGCTGCTCTCGCCCACCCCGACGGCGGGCGGCATGTTCGGCGACGAGATCCAGGTCGACCCCGCGGTCGACCTGCCCCTCGCGTGGAGCACCGGCGCCGACGGCGGCACGCTCGACATCTCGCTGTCGTCCATGTCCGCCGGCATCACGTGCCACGCGATCAACGACGGGTCGTTCACCATCCCGGCCGACATGCTGCAGAAGGCCAACCTGGGCACGTCGATGATGCCGAACATGCTGACGCTCACGCGCGAGACCCCGGGCGAGGTGTGCGGCGAGGGGGTGACCGTCGGCCTCGCCAAGTTCGTGACGGCCGTGATGGTCACCGTGAAGAAGGTGAACTGACATGACGCTCGACCAGGTGCTCTCGGCCGGTGCGCGCGTGCTGTGGGTCGCGGCGCACCCCGACGACGAATGCCTGAGCGCCGGCCTCCTGGCCCGGCAGTCGCTGCACTACGGGAACCCGCTGCACCTGCTCGTGCTGACGGCCGGGGAGGGCGGGGGGTTCCCGAAGGATTTGCAGGACGGTCGGCCCCTGGGCGAGGTGCGCCGCTCCGAGATGGAGGCCGTGGCCCGGGGCTACAAGGCCACCCTCGAGGTCGAGGGGTATTGGAACGCTCCGCTGCCCGTGAGCAGCTTCCCGCTGCGCCACGAGATCGCCCGCAAGTGGGCCGAGCGCTCCGACCCCGCGAGGCGCATCGCCGAGACCGTGCGGCGCTTTCGCCCCGACGTGCTCATGACCTTCGCGCCCGAGCACGGCGCGACGGGCCACCCCGAGCACCAGCTGGCCTCGCGCTTCGCGACCGCGGCCGTGCGCCTGGCCGCCGACGCGACCTCGGGCCTCGAGGGCGAGCCCCACCGCGTGGCCAACGTCTACTACGTGCTCATGCGCCACAAGCTGCTCGGCTGGCTCGGCGGCAAGCTCGATCCGCGCCAGCCCACCGAGATCTTCGACGCCCGCCTGCCCTGCGTCGACGGCAAGACGTGCCTGCAGGTCATGGCCGAGCTCACGCGCTACCACCGCACCCAGGACGGCGACATGCGCATGGTCCGCCTGGTGGCGAAGTTCGCGCGGCGCGCCTACCTGCACCGGGCCGATCCCTTCTCCGAGATCCTCGACCCCTACGCCTGATGGGGGCCGGACCGCCCGAGCGGCGTGAACGCGGAGGTTCGACGTGATGCGATCGGTGGGCGCGACGACCTTGGTCCTCCTGCTCGCGCTCTGCCTGCTGCCTGCGTGCAGCGGCGGTGGCCCTGGCGCCACGGACGCCGCCTCCGCGGAGCTCGACGCGCCGACGCCCGGCGACCCGGCCGAGGACGCCCCGGCCGTAGCCCCCGAACCCGGCGTGGAGGTCGCGCCGAGCGATCAGCTCCCTCGGGACGACGCCGGGACCGGCGCCGACACCACCGAGATCGCCCCCGACGCCCCGCCAGCCGACGACGGGGGCGGGGGCGGCTGCGGACCCTGCGGCGGAGGGCGCTGCGTCGAGGGGAGCTGCGAGCCCCTGTGCCTTCCCGATTGCGGCTCCCGGACCTGCGGGCACGATGGCTGCGGCGGCAGCTGCGGGCTCTGCGCTCCGGGCTCGTTCTGCGAGCCCGCAGGCGCCTGCGACCAGCCCCCGCTGCCCACGGCCTGGGCCTGCGCGCCGAACCGTTGGAGCGACGGAACGGCGTGCGACTGCCAGTGCGGCCAGCTCGACCCCGACTGCGCGAGCTCGCTAGGCCTGCCCGTGCTCGGCTGCGAGGCCGGCCAGAGCTGCACGCCGGGGGGCGCCTGCGCCGCGTCGTTGCCCCGGTGGACGCTGCTGTTCTACCTCAGCGGCGACAACAACCTCGAGTTCTTCGTGCAGGACGACCTCGCGGAGCTCGGCGTCGTTGGCGCCCACCCCGACGTGCAGGTGCTCGTGCTCGCCGACACCCGCGCCGGACCTGCCCAGACGCTGCGGGTCGTGAACGGCGGCCTCGAGGTGCTGCAGGAGAACGGCGAGCTCGACCTGTCGGACTGGCGGGTGCTCCGCGACTTCGGCCTCTTCGGGGTGCAGAGCTTTCCGGCCGAGCACTACGCTCTCATCCTCTCCAACCACGGCTCCGGGTGGCGGGCGGGGGGCAAGGCGGCTCCGCTGAAGGGTGTGTCGAACGACAACTCGGGCTCGTCCTACGAGATCTCCGTCGCCAAGGGCGATCTGGCCCGCGCCCTGTCCGGGCTCACGCTGGCCGTGGGCCGTCCCCTCGACGTGCTGGGGTTCGACGCCTGCATCATGGGCACCTGGGAGGTCGCCACCGCCGTGGCGCCCTATGCCACGTGGATGGTCGGCTCCGAGGAGACCGAGCCCGGCCCCGGCTGGACGTTCGGCCCGGCCCTGGCCGCCCTGGGCGCCGAGCCGGCCAGCGACCCCCTCGCGGTGGCCACCCTGTTCGCCGAGACGTACCACGCGAAGAGCCTCGCGAACGCGACGATCTCGGTGGTCGACACGCATCGGCTGGGCGCGCTGTCCGACGCCTTGTCGGGGCTCGCGCTGCGGCTGTTCGCCGAGCCCTCCAGCTACGACGTGCTCGACGCGGCGAGGCAGGCGGCCCTGGGGTTCGCCGTCAACGACGACACGGGCGAGACCTCCCTGCGCGACCTGGGCGACCTGGCCCGGCGCCTGGCCGCCGCCCCCGAGCTCTCGACGTCCATCCGCGAGCAGGCGCAGCAGGTGGTCGATCGGCTGCGCGACGCCGTGGTGGTCTCGAAGAACCAGGCGCCGGACTACGCGGCGGCGACGGGCCTGTCGATCTACCTTCCCGCGCCCGACGAATGCCGGAACCACCTGTACGAACTCGGGAGCGGCGCCACCTGGAGCCAGACCGCCACCTGGGACGACCTGCTGGCCGACTTCAACGCGTTCGATTGCGGCGCCTGGGTCTGCAACGGCGAGTGGTTCGGCGGGGGCGACGGCTGTGACTGCAACTGCGGGGCCTGGGACCCGGACTGCGACCTGTCGCTGGCCGACGTGTTCCACTGCCTGCCCGGACAGCTCTGCGAGCCGCCCGGGCTGTGCAGCGGCGAGGCCATCCCGCTCTGCCCGACGTGGACGTGCACGCCGTCGTTCTTCGGCGGCAACGACGGCTGCGACTGCGACTGCGGCTGCCCCGATCCGGACTGCGCCGATCCGTCGGAGAAGCTGCTCAACTGCCAGCCGGGGCAGCACTGCGACGCCGCGGGGCTGTGCGCGGGAGAGCCGCTCGTGCCCTGCGAGGGCTGGGCCTGCGAGCCCGACTTCTACGGGGCCGCCGACGGTTGCGACTGCGCGTGCGGCTGCTGGGACCCCGACTGCGATCTGCCCGGCACCCCGATCTGGCACTGCGACGACGGCCAGACGTGCGCGCCGCCCCTCGGCACCTGCCAGTAACTGGAGGGGCCGCTACTTCGGCTGGATTCACCCGGACGCGTGAGCATGCCACCGGAGCGGGAGGCCCGATGGGCGCAAGGGCGGTCTCCGTCCCGTAAAGCGGTAAACAACATCCAGAATACGACGAAGGCCGCGCGGGGCGCGGGCGCGGAGACCTCGTCGTTGACCCCTCCTTTCACGAATCGTAGGGTGCGCCCGTGAGTGAGGGGAAGCTAACAAGCAAGGAGGAGACCGTGAAGGACACCCGGTTGCGAGCCCTGCTGCTGTTCGTCGTGGTGGGCGCGTTCAGCGTGCTCATCTTCGGCGGCGCCAAGATCGCCGAACACAAGCCGCCCATCCCCGCCAAGGTGGTGGAGCCCGGCGGCCGCGAGGCCTTCACCGGCAAGGACGTCGAGGAGGGCCAGCGCTTCTACCTGTCGCGCGGGGGTCAGCACCTCGGCTCGATCTGGGGGCACGGCGCCTACCTGGCGCCCGACTGGTCGGCCGACGCGCTGCACCGCACCGCGCTCGTCACCGCCGGCCTGCGGAAGGGCCTGCCGCCCGCCGCTGCGCAGGGCTTTGCCCAGGCCGACCTGGAGAAGCTGGACGTGGGGGAGCGCGGTCGGGTCGAGGCCGAGACCGCGAAGGAGCTGCACCAGAACCGCTACGACGCGGGCACCGAGACGTTGACGCTGAGCCCCGGCCAGGCCGCGGCCGTGCCGGCGTTGACGGCGTACTACACCCGCTTGTTCGGCGAGGGCTCGGACGCCATGTCGATCCCCGCGGGCGTGGTCAAGACCCCCGAGGAGGGCCGCCAACTGACCGCCTTCTTCTTCTGGACGGCCTGGGCGGCGGGCACCGACCGACCCGGCGCCGACCACACCTACACCGCTAACTGGCCCTTCGATACGCTGGCGGGCAACCGGGCCCTGCCCGGCGCGTACGTCTGGTCCATCGTCAGCGTGATCCTGCTCATCCTGGGCGTCGGCGTCGCGCTGTTCTTCTACCTGCGCATGTCGCGGGGCGGCGAGCCCGAGACCGCGACCCTCGCGCCCTTCCAGGCGCCCACGCCCACGGCCAGCCAGGTGGCCACGCTGCCCTACTTCATCGTGGTGGCGCTCCTCTTCCTGGTGCAGGTGGGGCTCGGCTCGCTCACCGGCCACTTCGCCGTCGAGGGCAACCGCTTCTTCGGCCTCGACCTGTCGTCGATCCTGCCCTACGCGGCCTCGCGCACGTGGCACGTGCAGCTGTCGGTCTTCTGGATCGCGACGGCGTGGCTCGCCACGGGCCTGTTCATCGGGCCCTTCGTCGGCGGCGCCGAGCCGCGCGGGCAGCGCGCCTGGGTGCTGATCCTGCTGGGCGCTCTGGTCGTGGTGGTGGTGGGCGCGCTCGCCGGCACGTGGATGGGCGTGCAGGGCATGCTCGGCAGCGGCGACGGCTGGCTGATCGGCCACCAGGGCTACGAGTACGTGGAGCTCGGCCGCGTGTGGCAGGTGGCGCTCATCGGCGGCATGCTGCTGTGGCTCGTCCTGGTTTACCGCGCGCTGAAGCCCGCGCTCACGAAGGAGGGCGACCGCGGCGGCCTCACCCACCTGCTGCTCTACGCCTCGGTGTCGATCCCGCTGTTCTACTCGGTGGGCCTCTTCTATACGCCCGGCACCCACATGTCGATCGCCGACTACTGGCGCTGGTGGGTCGTGCACCTGTGGGTCGAGAACTTCTTCGAGGTGTTCGCCACGGTGGCGCTGGCCTTCATCCTGACCCGGCTGGGGGCCGTCCGCGAGCGCTCGGCCCTGACGGCGGTGTACTTCTCGATCCTGCTCTACCTGGGCGCCGGCATCATCGGCACCTTCCACCACCTGTACTTCTCGGGCACGCCGCTCTTCATCACGGCCCTCGGCGCCGTGTTCTCGGCCCTCGAGGTCATCCCGCTCACCCTGCTCGGCTTCGAGGTGCTGCAGAACCTGCGCCTGGCCCACGCGGGCGGCCCGGGCAACCCCTACCGCTGGCCGCTCTTCTTCTTCACGGCCGTGGCGTTTTGGAACCTGGTGGGCGCCGGCGTGTTCGGCTTCCTGATCAACCCGCCCATCGTGCTCTACTACGCCCAGGGCCTCGACACGACGCCCATCCACTCCCACGCGGCGCTGTTCGGCGTGTACGGCTTCCTGGCCATCGCGCTCATGCTGTTCTCGATGCGCCACATCGTGAAGCCCGAGGCCTGGTCCGACGGCCTGCTGAAGCTGGCCTTCTGGGGCCTGAACCTGGGCCTCGTGGGCATGCTGGTCTTCAGCCTGATCCCCGCCGGCTTCTACCAGTTCGTCGAGGCCCTGCGCCACGGCACCTGGTGGGCGCGCAGCCCCGAGGTCACCGGCTCGGCGTTCATCCAGACGGTCACGTGGCTGCGCCTGGGCCCCGACCTGGTCTTCGACGTGGGCGTGCTGGCCCTGCTGGCCTTCGTGGTCAAGGCCGCGCTGCCCTCCTTCCGTAGCAAGTAGCTCCGCCCTTGCGCGGCCGCTCGCGGCCGTGCCAAGATGCCCCCGTCGTCCGGGGATCCACCCGAAGACGAGGTCCGGCGTGTCTCTCTCGCAGCGCGTGCTCCTGTTCCTGGGCCTCCGCGGCGGGATCGTCGGCGTCCTGGGCGCCGTAATCCTGGTGGGCCTGGGCGAGCGGCTCGCCGAGCGCTTCCTGCCCATCTACCTGCTGGCCCTCGGGGGCGGGACGATCTCGGTCGGCCTGCTGAACGGCCTCGACAACCTGTTGTCGGCGCTCTACGCGTTCCCGGGCGGGTACCTGTCGGACCGGCTGGGCGCCAAGCGGGCGCTGCTGGTCTTCAACCTGCTGGCCATGGTGGGCTTCCTGGTGGTGATCGCCATCCCCACCTGGCAGGCCGTCGTCGTCGGCTCGTTCTTCTTCCTGTCGTGGACGGCCATCTCGCTGCCGGCCACCATGAGCCTGGTCAACCAGGTGCTCCCCAAGGACAAGCGGACCATGGGTGTGACCATGCACTCGCTGGTCCGGCGCATCCCCATGGCGCTCGGTCCGCTGATCGGCGGCGCGTTCATCGGCGCGTGGGGCGAGCGCGACGGCGTGCGGCTGGCCTTCGTGGCCGCGCTGGCCATGGCGGGCGCGGCGTGCGTGCTGCAGCAGCGGTTGGTGCGGGAGGCCCCGCGCGAGTCGGCCGAGGCCCCCGAGAAGAACCCCCTGCGCCTGCTGCGGCAGATGTCGCCGGCCCTGAAGCGCCTGCTCGTGTCCGACATCCTGGTGCGCTTCTGCGAGCAGATCCCCTACGCGTTCGTGGTCGTGTGGTGCCTGAAGACGGTCGCGAGCCCCGTCACGGCGCTGGAGTTCGGTGTGCTCACCACCGTCGAGATGGCCACCGCGGTGCTGGTCTACATCCCCGTGGCCTACCTGGCCGACCGCGGGACCAAGAAGCCGTTCGTGGCCATCACGTTCGGCTTCTTCACGCTGTTCCCGGTGGCGCTCTACTTCGCGCAGTCGTTCTGGGCGCTCGTGGCGGCCTTCGTGCTGCGCGGCCTGAAGGAGTTCGGGGAGCCCACCCGCAAGGCGCTCATCATGGATCTGGCCCCCGACGACCGCAAGGCGGCCATGTTCGGCCTGTACTACCTGATGCGCGACACCGTGGTCTCGGTGGCCGCGTTCGGCGGGGCCTTCCTGTGGGAGCTGGGGCCGGCCGTGAACTTCGGCGCCGCCTTCGGCTTCGGGGTGGCGGGCACGATCTGGTTCGTGGCGCGGGGGCAACGAGCCTGACGGCTCACGGGACGAGACGGGGAGGGGAGGGCACCATGGCAGGTTTCGCCGAGTACGATCGCTACGACGGGCTGGGGCTGGCCGAACTGGTGAAGAGCGGGCAGGTGTCGGCGCCGGAGCTCGTCGAGGAGGCCATCGGGCGCATCGAGGAGCGGAACCCGCGCGTGAACGCGGTGGTCTGCCGCCTGGTCGACCAGGCGCGCGCCGCGGCGGCCGAGGGCGCCCCCGCCGGGCCGTTCCAGGGCGTGCCGTTCCTCCTGAAGGATCTGCTCGCGGCCTACGCCGGGGCGCCCCTGACGTCGGGCTGCCGGGCCCTGGCCGACTTCGTGCCCGATCACGACAGCGAGCTGGTGCGCCGCTACAAGCGCGCGGGCCTGCTGATCGTGGGCAAGACCAGCCTGCCCGAGTTCGGGCTGCTCGGGTACACCGAGCCCGAGCTGTTCGGGCCGTGCCGCAACCCCTGGAACCTCGAGCGCACCCCCGGCGGCTCCAGCGGCGGCTCGGCGGCGGCGGTGGCCGCGGGCATCGTGCCCCTGGCCTCGGGGGGCGACGGCGGCGGGTCCATCCGCATCCCGGCCTCGTGCTGCGGCCTGTTCGGCCTGAAGCCCACGCGCGGGCGCAACCCCACCGGCCCGGACCACGGCCAGGTCTGGCAGGGCGCGGTGGTCGAGCACGTGCTCACCCGTAGCGTGCGCGACAGCGCGGCGGCCCTCGACGCGACCCAGGGCGACGATGGGGGCGCGCCCTACCAGATCGCGCCGCCCGAGCGGCCCTACCTGGACGAACTGCAGCGTGAGCCCGGCCGCCTGCGCGTCGGCTTCAGCACGGCGTCGCCGGTGGGCCGCGAGGTGCACCCCGAGTGCGTCGAGGCCGTGCGCCAGGCGGCGGCGCTGCTCGAGCGGCTGGGCCACCACGTGGAGCCGGCCGCGCCCGCCGTCGACGGCAAGGCCCTCGGCGTCAGCTACATCGTGATGAACTGCGGCGAGGTGGCGGCCGACCTGGCCCACCTTCGCAAGACCGTCGGCCGGCGCCGGGCGCGGCGCGAGGTCGAGCTGATCAGCCGTACGCTCGGCCTGCTCGGCCGGGCCATCTCGGCCGGCGAGTTCGTCGCCGCGCTCCGCGAGTGGGATCGCGCGGGGCGGGCCATGGCGGTGTTCTTCGACACCTACGACCTGTACCTGACGCCCACGCTGGCCGTGCCCCCCGTGAAGATCGGCCAACTGCGCCCGAAGCCCCTGGAGCGCGCGGCCGTGGCGGTGTTCAACGCGCTCGAGGCAGGCGGCCTGCTGAAGGCCGCGGGCGTGGTCGAGAAGATGGGCGTCGACAACCTGGCCGCAACGCCGTTCACCACCCTGGCCAACGCCACCGGCCTGCCCGCCGCCTCGGTGCCCCTGCACTGGACCGCCGACGGCCTGCCGTGCGGCGTGCAGCTGATGGCGCCCTTCGGGCACGAGGCCCGCCTGTTCCGCGTGGCGGCGCAGTTGGAGCGCGCGCAGCCGTGGTTCGATCGCCGGCCGATCCTCGGTTCGAACTCCGAAAACCGTTAGTTTCTTTACGTTGTACGCGCCCCTCGTTTGGCGTAACGTAGCACCCATCGCCAACACGGCCCGAGCCGCTGCTGCACGACGCGTGAGGGGGCATGACCGCGACGTTGGTGGCCCGCAAGAAGGGATTGGGGTTCTGATGGCAACCGAACGGCGGAAGTGCGCTACAATCGGGACAGAGACCTGCAAGTGGAGGAGGTCATGACCACCAAGCTGGATAAGGAGCTTCAGACCTACGAGGCGCACCGCGAGGAGTTGCTCGGGAGCAATCGCGGCAAGTTCGTGCTCATCAAGGGTGAGCGCCTGGTGGGCACCTTCGAGAGCCAGCAGGACGCCATCGAGCGGGGATACGAGGAGTTCGGGAACGAACCCTTCCTGGTCAAGCAGATCCTGGACGTCGACGTGCCGTTCAACTTCACGTCGTTCCTGGTGGCGGTCTAGCCATGCCACACATCACCGCCCAGGTCGCCAACCTTACGCAGATAGGCCCGGTGCTCGACGTGGCCATCACCCCCACGCAGTCGCTCGCGCAGCAGTTGCAGCGCAAGAACCAGGCGGTGCCGGCGCCCGTGCGCGTCACCGCCCTGATCGACACCGGGGCGTCGGGGACCGTGTTGACCCCCGCCATCTTGCAGCAGTTGGGCGTGCAACCCGTCGGCATCGTGTCCATGAGCACGCCGTCCACGACGCAGCCCGTACCTGCGGCCCAGTATATGGTCAACGTGGTGTTCCCCAATCGGGTCGTGGTTCCGAACGTGGTGGTCATGGAAGCGCCCCTCGGGGGGCAGAACATCCAGTGCCTGATCGGCCGCGACATCCTGAGCGCGGGCGTGCTCGTGTACCTGGGTCACACCAACCAGTTCACGATCAGTTTCTAGATTCTAGGTCCGTCATGGCGGCAGTCCTCGCCTCGTGAGGCCTCGGACCAGCCCTTGACCGGTCCCCCGCCTCTGGCCATACTCGGCCGCACGGAGGCCACCCCCATGCATCGACTCGATTGGTTGCTCCTGGCCGTGGTGCTCGCGACCGCGGCGGCGTGCGAGGACGACGTCGACCTGACCGATCCCGTGCCCTACGGCTACGAGACCGGCCCGGTGGCGATCGTGAATCCGGACTGGGGCGTGCTGCCGCTGCCGAGCAACTTCCTGAATCCGATCAAGCAGGCCGAGGTCGTCGCCATCCCGGGCGTCGAGGCCGAGACGCCGCCGCCGTCGACGCTGGCGTTGCCGGTCGTCGACGCCGCCGCGGCCCAGACGGCGCAGGACCTCGGCTACGACGTGGAGGAGGACAACCCCCTCACGCGGGCCATCCTGGCCGGGCAGAACCGGCTCGATGGCTTCATCGCGTCGTTCGCGCCCTCCATTCCGTTCAGCCGCCCCGTCGACCTGGACTCGGTCGTGCCCTACGACGGCACCAACGGAGCCACCGCGAACCTCTGGCTGGTCGACGTGACCGATCCGGCCGCGCCCGAGGTGCTGCAGCCGGGCGACTACCTGCGCGTGGCGAACTGGCAACTGGCCGAGGAGATGCCCTTCACGCTCACGCTGCGCCTGCCGCCCGCCGGCGTGCTGCAGCCCCCGCAGGACTTCGCCTCGGGGCACACCTACCTGGTGGTGGCCACGGGCTGGACCGACCGGGGCCTGAAGGAGAAGCTGTCGGAGGCCGACCTCGCGGCCGGCGAGGTCGCCCGCCCGGTGACGGCCGACGGCCCCTTCCTGCTGTTCGCGGCGCCGACGGAGTTCGCCGACACCGGCACGACCTACATCGGGCCCGACGGCCTGGCGCGGAGCGGCGTGGTGTCGGGCCTGGAGGCGGCCCGCACCCTCGAGGGCGGCCGGCAGCTGACCGACTGGGGCCTGAAGGTGTGGGAGTCGCTGCCCGGCGTGGCCGAGGCCTGGACCCGCGCCGAGGTCGTCACCGCCTACCACTTCACCATCGCCACGAACCCCGCGCCCGACTACTTCGACCCGGTGGGGGCACTGCTCGGCACCAACGCGGTGAAGCCCACGCCGGCCGACGCGCTCGACAGGGACGAGGGCACCATGAAGCCCGCCGAGGCTCCGTGCGACGCGGCCCTGGCCTTCGCGCTCGACAAGCCGGTCCGCGCCGACAGCGTGAACGCCGCCAGCGTGCGGCTGTTCCGCGTGGCCGAGGGCGCGTACACCGCCGTCGACCTGGCCGTGACGGTCGCCGACGCCACCGGCGGGCCCGTCGTGCAGGCGGCCCCCAAGGCGGCCCTGCAGGCCGACTCGCTGTACCTGGCGGTGGTCACGAACGGCGTCCGGTCGGCCGACGGCTCGCGCGCCGCGGTCGACCAGACCTACTTCGGGCTGGCCCGGGCGGCGCTGAAGCAGCAGAACGCCGACACCGGCGCCGTGACGTTCCTGGACACGCCGCTGGTGTCCGTCGACGACGAGGGCGACCCCGTGGCCTGGAACTCGCCGTACCTGGACAGCCGGCTCGACACCCTGATCCTCAGCGGCCAGGTCGCGAACATCTCGACCTCGCAGCTCGCGTCCGCGGGCCAGACCATGCTGGTGGTGCTGCACTACCTGGAGGGCCTGCGCCGGCACCTGAAGCCGCACCTCGACTTCGTGGTGCTGGGGGCCGACGGCCTGCCCGGCGTCCCGGGCGAGCCCGGCGTCGACAACGTGGTGGCCGAGCGCGAGGACGTCGTGCTGGCCTGGACGTTCACGACCGGAGCCTGCGGCCCGCAGGGCGGGGGTGCGCGATGAGGAAGCCCATCACGTTCGCCGGCCTCGCGCTCGCGACGCTCCTCCTGCTGGGGTCGGGCGCGGCCCGCGCCAACGGGTTCTACATCCAGGAGATGAGCGCCGCGGGCATGGCCCAGGGGGGCGCGCTGGTGGCGGCGGGCGGGCGGCCCACGTCGCAGTTCCAGAACGCCGCCAACCTGTCGTTCTCGCCCGGCGGCCACGTCGAGTTCTCGGGCACGACCTACTTCATCAACGGCTCCTACCAGAACCCGGCGGGCGAGGTGACCCACCCCACGACCCCGACCCTGTTCGTGCCGTACTTCTTCGCCTCGTACCAGGTGAACGACTGGCTGGCCGTGGGGCTGTCCGAGTTCACGGCCTTCGGCCTGGCCTCGCGCTGGCCCTCCGACTGGGAGGGCCGCACCGTCGCCATCGAGTCGTCGCTCGAGACCTTTACGCTGAACCCCAACGTCAGCTTCGGCCCCTTCGAGGGGTTCGCGGTCGCGGTGGGCTTCAGCGCGATGCACGGGTCGTTCCGCATCTTCCGGGGCCTGAACCTGGGCCTGGCCGCCCCCGGCGACACGGCCGCGAACACGGTCGATCTCCGTGGCGCGGCCTGGGGCTTCGGCGGCAACGTGGGCCTCATGTACCAGCCCGCCGACTGGGTGCGCCTGGGCGTCGCGTACCGCTCGGGCATCACGATCACCGCCACCGACGGCACGGTCGACTTCGACGTGGGCCAGGCCTTCTCGGGGCGCTTCCCCGACCAGCGCTTCGAGGGCTCGTTGTCGTTGCCGCACGTGGTCTTCGCCGGCGCGCGCTTCTGGCCCCTCGAGAATCTGTCGGTCGAGCTCGACGTGCAGTGGGTGCAGTGGTCCGCCTACGACACGCTGAGCTTCGAGCTGTCCGAGGGGTTGGAGCTCGGGCCCGACGCGCGCCAGATGGCGCTGGTCGAGCAGAAGGGCTGGCACGACGCGATCCAGCTTCGGCTGGGCGCCGAGTGGGTGGGCCTGCAGGATCGCTTGGCCGTCCGGGCGGGCTTTTTGTGGGATCAGAACCCGGTGCCCGACGGGACGCTGGACCCGAGCCTGCCCGACACGGAGCGCGTGATGCCCTGCGTCGGCGTGGGCACCCAGTGGGCGGGCGTGTATGTCGACGTGGCGTACATGCCGGTCTTCGGGCTGAAGCGCACCATCCGCGCCGACTCCGGGGCCCCCATGGCGGGCACGTACAAGGCCCTGACCCACGACCTCACGTTCACGGTCGGTTACCACTGGGATCAGCTGTAGGAGATCTGCTTTGAAACGGTTCTTCCCGACGATCTTTCCGTTCGCGCTCCTGACCGTCCTCGCCGTCGCCTGCGGGGGCGGGGGAGGCTCCGAATCGGTCACCGACGTCTCCGACGTGGCCTCGCCGGACATTCCTGCCGACATCGCCGCGGACGTCCCCGACGACGGCAAGAGGCGCGTCGTCATCCTGCACACGAACGACCTGCACTCGCACCTCGACGGGTTGGGGCCGCTGGCCGACTTCACGCCCGACGTCTCCGACGGCGACGCCACGATCGGGGGCCTGGCGCGCATCGGGTCGCTGATCGAGCGCGAGCGCCTCAATCCCCGCCCCGGGGCGGCGGTGCTGGCCGTCGACGCGGGCGACTTCACCTTCGGCTCGGCCTTCGGCGCCCTGTCCCTGGCCGAGGGCCTGGAGTTGAAGCTGCTCGACGCCATGGGCTTCGCGTTCACGACGCTCGGCAACCACGAGATGGACTGGTCGCCGCCGCTGACCGCCGCGCTCGTGAAGGCCGGCGTCTCCGAGGGCGACGGCCTGAAGGTCCTCTCCACGAACCTGGTCATCCCCGACGGCCCGACCACCGCGGCCCTGAAGGCCGAGTTCGGGAAGCGCATTTTGCCCTGGAAGGTGATCACGCTCGCGAACGGCGTGAAGGTGGGGCTCTTCGGTGTGCTGGGCGAGCAGGCCCGCAAGCTGTCGCCCCACGCGGCGCCCATCACGGTGCGCCCGCTGGCCGAGGCGGCCCTGGAGGCCGTGGCGGCCCTGAACGCCGAGGGCGCGGACCTGATCGTCTGCCTGTCCCACTCCGGCGTCACGAAGGGCGTCGTGAAGGGTGAGGACGAGCAGTTGGCCAAGGCGGTGCCGGAGATTGACGTGATCGTGGGCGGCCACACGCACATCCTGCTGACGAAGCCGACCGTGGTGGGCAAGACGCTCATCCTGCAGGCGGGCTGGTACGGCCAGAACCTGGGGCGCCTGGTCCTGGTCGAGCAGGAGGGCGAGTTCGCCCTGGAGTCGTGGGACACCCCCGTGGTCGACGACAACGTACCGGGGCTGCCCGCCGTGACCGAGCTCATCCAGGCGGCCGAGCAGCGCCTGTCCGGCACCCTGTTCGAGGGGAGCATCGGCTACCAGACGCCCGTGGCGACCGCCCCCTTCGACCTGATGCCGCTGGCCTTCGCCGAGTCGAGCCTGGGCGACTTCGTGGCCGATGCCGTGCGCTGGGCCACGTCGCAGCACGATCCCGAGGGGCCGGTGCAGGTGGTGTTCGAGGCCAACGGCGTGATCCGCGACGGCATCCAGAAGGGCACGACCGGCGAGGTGCGCGTCGGCGACCTGGTGCGCGTGCTGCCCCTGGGCATCGGCCCCGACGAGCAGCTCGGCTACCCCATGCTCAGCTTCTACCTGACGGCGGGCGAGCTGAAGCAGGCCGCCGAGGTGATCGTGGGCCTCGCCCCCATCGTGGCCGACAGCTTCTGGCTGCAGGTGTCCGGGTTGCGCTTCGAGTACGACCCCCGGGTCGCGATGCTGAAGAGGGTGACCGGGATCTGGCTGGGCGACGAGGTGACGGGCTACGACGCCGAAGCCCTCGACACCAGCGAGGCCAACACCCGACTCTACCGCGTGGCCGCCAACCTCTACATCGCCCAGATGCTCGAGGTGCTCGAGGAGCAGACTCAGGGGATGATCGCCATCGACATGAAGGACAAGGACGGCGTCAAGTACCCCACGAACGAGGCCGCCATCCTCGACATCGACCCCGCGACCGCGGGCGTGCAGGAGCTGAAGCTCTGGCGCACGCTGGTCGACTACGCGGCGTCGTTCCCCGCGGACGCCGCGACGGGCCTGCCGCGCATCCCCGATCGCTACAGCCAGTCGCAGGAGCGCTTGCGGGCGGTGGAGTGAGCGCTGCTCACCACCCGGCGCGCGATCGGTCACAGCTCGTCCGGTGACTCCGTGTCGTTCTCCTTGCGCAGGGTGGCCTCCTTGATCTTGACCATCAGCGCGTCGAAGCCGTCTTTCTGCAGGATGCGGCGGAACTGACCGCGGTAGTTTCGCATGAGGCTCACCTCGTCGATCACCAGGTCGTAGGCCCACCACCCGGCGTCGGCGCGCTTGTGGAAGCGGTAGTCGACGTCGACCGCCGACTTCTCGAACTTCAAGGTGGTGGAGACCTGGGCCTTGTCCTCGGCGTATTCGGTCTCTCCGCGCCAGGAGATGGCGAGCTCCTGCCGGGGCTTGAAGTGGCGCGCGTACGTGGCCTGGATCAGCCGCCCGAACCAATGGACGAACTCGGCTCGCGCCTTCGGGTCCAGGGTCTCCCACGTGCTCCGGAGGGTCTCGCGCGAGAACTCGTCGAAGTCGATGAACTCCAGCGTGAGCACCTTCACCTTCGCGCGCACCGCGAGCTCGTCGGGGGTCTGGACGAGGTGCTCGATGGCGGGTATCCCGAGGCGCGAACCACGATGATCAACGGAGGGCCGGGCGCCGGCAAGACGCTCGCTTCCCTGCAATTCCTCGTCCGGGGTGCTCTTCGAGGAACGCCGGGGATCCTGGTCACCTTCGAGGAGAGCGTCGACGCGATCCGTACGAACGCGGCGACGCTCGGGTGGGACCTGCCCACGCTCGAAGCGAAGGGGCTGTTGTTCATCTACCACGCCAGGATCGACGCCAAGGCCGTGACGTCGGGGCCGTTCTCGTTGCAGGGCCTGATCGCCATCATCAACGGCAAGGCCGAGGCCATGAAGGCGCGGCTGCTGGTCATCGACGCCATCGACATCCTCATGCGTCGCTTCGAGAACGCGTTTCACGCGCGCGACGAGATGACCTTGCTTCACGATTGGCTCGACGAAAAGAAGATCACCACGGTGTTGTCGGTCAAGCTGAACAGCGAATTGAATACGTCGTCGCACGAAGGCTTCCTCGACTACATGGCCGACTGCGTCGTGCGCCTGGATCATCGCGTGCTGGACCAGGTCAGCACCCGAAGGCTGCGCGTGCTGAAATACCGAGGTTCGTCCTTCGGCACGAACGAGTATCCCTACATCATCGAGAGCAGCGGCATCTCCCTGGTCCCCATCGCCTCGGCCCAATTGGAGCACCAACCCCTGGGCAGTTATCAACCCACCGGAAACAAGGAGCTGGACGTGGCCTTGTGCGGCGGGTACCGCCACGCCTCGTGTGTCCTGATCGCGGGCTCCAGCGGCACCGGCAAGACCACGCTGGCCTGCACCTTCGTGGCGGCCGCCTGCGCCCGTGGAGAACGGACCCTGTTCATCAGCTTCGAGGAGTCGCCCGAAGCGCTGGAGTCCGCCGTCCGGGGCGCGGGCATCGAGCTCCGGCCCGGCCTCGACGCCGGAACCCTGAAGCTCGTGTGCCGGATGCCCGAGGCCATGGGTTCGGACGAGCACCTGTTCTACAACCTGGCGACCATCAAGGCGTTCAACCCGCACCACGTGGTGGTCGACGCGATGTCGGCCTGCCACCGCATGGGCTCGGGCAAGGCGGCGTTCGACTACTGCATGCGGCTCGTGAACGCCTGCAAGGAGGCCGGCATCACCTGCCTGCTCACCAACCAGACCCGGGTCGCCTCGGTGGGCGAGGATCTGAGCGGGCTGGGGTTCTCGTCGCTGGTCGACACGGTGCTGCAACTGCAGTTCGTACCGAGCCAGGACGAGCTGCTGCGATCGCTCGTGATCCAGAAGGCCAGGGGCAGCAACCACTCGCCCCGCTACCACGATCTCCACATCACCGACCACGGCCTCGTGCTCGGACTGCGAGGCGCGCCATGAAGAGCACCCCACCCCCGGAGGTCGCCTATCGGTTCGTCCTGTTCGTGGCGGGCAAGGAGCCCAACTCGGCGCTGGCCGAGGCGAGCCTCCACGGCATCTGCGCCGAGTACCTGCTGACGGGCGTCTGCACCGTCACGGTCGTCGACGTCCTCACCGACTTTCAGGCCGCCCTGGACTACGGCGTCCTCGTGACGCCGACGCTGGTCGTCGAGGGCCCGCGGGGGCGCTCGACCATCCTCGGCAACCTGTCCGACGTCGACCGCATCGTGCTGGCGATCGGATGCAATTGAGCCGCTGCGTCCGCGGCGGTCATTCCTGTTGACGAGCGCGTCGATCGGCGCGAATCTTCAACCAGATCAAATTTGTTTCGAGGGGGGAGCCATGAGCTGGCGGACGATCCTGCTGGTGGCGGCGGCGGCGGCGTGGACGGCGGGCTGCGGCGGCGACGACGGCGCGGGCGATGACGCCGACGCGCACGGTGTCGGGCCGGGCGAGGTCACGGGCGACACGAGCGGGCTCGACGGCCAGGGGAGCGACACCGCGGGGGTGGGCGGGACGGTCTTCGCCTGCGCGACGACCGAGAACGGCGTCGTCACCGGCTGCATCGAGAACCATTACACCGCGCCGCTCCCGGCACAAGCCGCCAGCGCGTTGAAGAACGCGTGCGAGCTGTCGGAGGGCACGGCCTGGTCCGAGGGTGCCTGCCCGACGGTGGGGCGCCTGGGCGTGTGCACGGTGACGGCGGCCAGCGGCGACGTGACCCTGAACGTCTGCTACGACAAGGGCATCGTCACGCCCGCGGAGCAGCAGGGCTTCTGCCAGCAAGGGTGCGCCTCGGGCTCCTGGACCGAGGAGTAGCCGCCCGGGACCGCGCCACCAAACGCAGGTTGACCTGGCGCGCAGCCGGGGTATCGTCCGAGCGGATTGGCCGACCGTGAACGAACGATGGGCTCTCGCCGACTCCTTTCCTCTGTGCTCGCGACGCTCGGCGCGCTGACCCTGGCCTCGATCGCGCTCGCGGGCCTCGGCTCGTGCGGCGCTGGGGGAGGCGCCGGCTCGCTCGCCGATGTCGGCGGCGCGCTCGAGGTCGGCCCCGACGCCACGTCGCCGGACGGCGTCGCGCCCGACGGCGGGGGCGTGACCGCGCCCGAGCGGGTGGCGCGCTTCCCCTCCGAGCTTCCCTTCGAGGTGGCGCGCTCGAGCCCGGGCGGCGTGCCCCCCAGCGCCGCCGAGGTCGAGGCGTTCACGCGGCGCCTCAGCGGCTTCTTCGCGGCCACCGACTTCTTCCGGTGGGCGCGTCGCCACTCCCACGGCCTCGCCGAGCCGAACCCGTGGAGCGAGCCGCCCTACCTGATGTGGTGGCAGGACACCCTCGCGGTCCGGCAGGCGGACCTCGTCACGTTCCGGCACGTCGGCTTCTCCGACAACACCATGGCGTGGGTCGGGCGGGTCTTCGGGCCCGTCGTGGGGGCCTTCCTGACCCTCGAAGGCGCCGGGCAGCAGGGCCCGGTGCGCGAGCTCGTGCTGGGCTACATCCGAGGCTTCTCGGCCATGCTCGAGGGCAGCATCTGGGCCGAGGAGGATCCGGTCGTCGACACGATCATGGCGCGCGCCATCTTCCATCGCAACCACGCCTGGGAGCTGGACGGGGGACGCAAGGCGGCCGTGGACTACGAGCCCGTGCGCCGCGAGGTGTTCGAGCGGCGCCACGACACCCTGCACAACCCCGCCAACCCGACCTGGGGCGACATCTACGTGCGCACGAAGCGCTCCAAGGACGACTTCCCCTGGGTCTACCGCGTGCAGGTCCACCTGGCGCGAATCCTCTGGAGCTCCCCCGACCAGGAGGTCCGCGGCGCCGCGCTGAAGCTCTACGACCAGCTGCAGGCCTTCGCCGCCGACGTCGTCGATCACGGCTACCTGATCCGGGCCAAGGGGCCGGGCGGCGAGATCTTCCTCCCCATGATGGAGGGCACCGACGTCGTGGACGACTTCGCGAGCCTGGTCGAGTTCGAGGGCATCGTCCCCAACGCCGAGTGCAACGCCAAGCTGGGCGTCGCCCTGATCGCGACGGGGCAGCCCCTCGGCAACGACTGCGGCGCCGGAATCTCGAAGACTTACGAGGAGATCGCCCTCCTGCGCTACTACGGCCACACCTGGATGCAGTGGAACTTCCACGTCAGCGCCGTCGCGACGGCCCTCCTCTACGGCGCCAACGACGAGGCGCGCGGCCTGCTCACGGGCCTGGGGGAGCGCATGGACGAGCTGATGGTGCGCGACGACCAGACCTCGGCGGATCCCCGCTACCTGTCCGACGTCGCGCAGCTGCTGGTCCTGGCCGCGACCTACGGCCTGCCGCTCACGCCCGAAGAGGCGCGGCTGGTCATGACCGAGTACGCCCTCGCGGCCGACCACTACGAGCCCTACGCCCACTGGGATCTGTGGCGCGCCGACCTGCCCGACGGCGAGTACGAGGTCTACCCGGCGCGCGAGTCCGACCCCGCCGCCGGCCCCGTCAAGACCCACATCTGGGTCCCCGAGATGCCCAACCTCTTCGAGTACTGCGCGTCGCCCGTTCGCGCCCGGGGCGGGGCGCCCTTCCTCGACTGCGACCTGTTCACCGGCCTCGCGTCCCCCACACCTTGATGGAGTCTGCCATGAAGAGGGTCACGGGAATCGGAGGCATCTTCTTCCAGGCCAAAGACGCCGCCGCGCTTCAAGCCTGGTACAAGCGGCACCTGGGCATCGACGTGCAGGCGTGGGGCGGCACGGCCTTCCCCTGGACCGACGACGCCGGAACCCCCGCGGGGGGAACCACCGTCTGGTCCATCGGAGCGGCCGACAGCCACCCCTTCGCGCCGAGCACCTCGTCGTTCATGGTGAACTATCGGGTCGACGACCTGGCCGCGCTGCTCCAGGCGTTGCGCGACGAGCGCTGCCACGTGCTCGAGAAGACCGACGACTCCGAGTACGGCAAATTCGGCTGGGTCCTCGACCCCGAGGGCAACAAGGTCGAGCTCTGGCAGCCCCCGGCCGGGCGGTAGCCGGTCAGGTCAGGGTGCCGTCCTGAAGCGGAGGATCGGCCACGTCACCGAGAGGAACGCCCCATGGCCCGCATGCTGCCCCCCGATCCGCCCTATTGGGGCCCCGGTACGAAGGCCGAGCGGCTGGTCTTCGAGACCCTGCGCGCGAGCCTGCCCGACGAGGTGACCGTGGCCCACGGCACGCGCTTCCTCGACGTGCGCCAGGCCGCCGAGGGCGAGGCCGACTTCCTGATCCTGTGGCCGGATCGGGGCCTGCTGCTGGTCGAGTGCAAGGGGCACGGCGTGCGCCGGTGCAAGGATCGCTCGTGGGTGCGCGTGGACGACGACGGGGAGCACCCCCTGGGCGAGAGCCCGTTCGAGCAGGCCGAGACGTGCGTCCGCAAGCTCGTGTCGCTGCTGGAGCCCCGGCTGCGTCGGCTGTTCCCGGCGCTCGACGGGCGCTTCCCGTTCCCCTTCGGCCACGCCGTGATCTTCCCCTTCACCCGCCTCGACGATCGCGAGCTGCCCCTCGAGGCGCCGCGCGCGATCGCGTGGGATTCCAGCGATCTCGTCCGCCTGCGGGAGCGGGTCGAGGGGGCGCTGGACGTGTACGGGGTTCGTGCAGGTCGGCGCGTGCTGCTCACCGAGCGGCGCGACGTGAAGCGCTTCCTCGACTCGGCGCTGCTGCCCCGCCTGGACCTCGTGCCCACCCTGGGGGCGCGCCTGGAGGCCGAGCGGAGCGCGTTCGTGCAGTTGACCGTCGAGCAGCGCGCGGTGGTCGACGGGCTCCGCGACAACCAACGCCTCTTCGTGCAAGGTGGCGCAGGCACCGGCAAGACCGTGCTGGCGCTCGATGCCGCGCGGCGGCACGCCGAAGCCGGCCGCGACGTGCTGCTGGTGTGCTTCACCGAGTGGCTGGCCGGCGAGATCCAGGCGCGCGTGGCCGAACTGGACGCCGCCCCCGGCTCCATCCGTGCGGTGCGCTTCCATGCCCTGTGCCTCGAGGCTTACTCCCGCCTGGGCTTGCCCGACCCCACGCCCGCCCCCGATGCCCCGCCCGAGGCCGTGGGCCGCTTCTGGAACGACGAAGCCCCCGAGATGCTGTTCGACGCGATCACGCAGGGCGCGATGCCGGGCTGGGACGCCATCGTGGTCGACGAGGGCCAGGACTTCGCGGCCGCGTGGTGGGAGGTGCTGGAGGGACTGTTCCGCGACGAGGAGCAGGGGCACCTCGCCGTCTTCTACGACCCTCGGCAGGACATCTTCGGCCGCTCGTCGGCGGTGCCCTGCAAGACCGGGGCGCGGTACACCCTGCCCCACGCGATGAGGAACACCAAGGCCATCGCCCGGTTCGTCGCGACGCTGGGAGAGGCGCCGGTCGCTCCGCACCCAAACTGCCCCGAGGGCGACCCCGTCGACGTGCGCGCCCAGGAGCCCGGCGATCGCGCGCGCGGGCAGATCGCCAACCTCGTTCGCGACCTGGTGGACCGCGAGGGCGTCGACCCGGCTACCGTGGCCATCCTGACGCCCCACTCGCGGCGGCATTCGTTCCTGGCCGGACAGACCGCCCTCGGAGGCGTTCCGCTGGCCGACCATCCCTCCGACCGCGCGGGCAAGCTGCTGCACGCCACCATCGGCAAGTACAAGGGGCTGGAGGCCGACGTGGTGATCGTGGCCGACGTGGATCGGACCGATCCGCGCTCCGAGGCCAAGGCCCTCTACGTGGCCGCGTCACGGGCGCGGCAGCGGCTGTTCGTGTTCGAGAAGAGAGCGTGACGCGCGAGCGGTGCGTCGCTACTCGCCGTCTCCTTCCAACACGCCGCCCGCCCAGTTGTCGGCGCACTGCAACAGCCGCGTGAGGCGCGTCTCGCGGTGGGCCACGTTGTGGTTCTCGTCGACGTACTGTCCGTCGTGGTAGCGGACGGCCTGCGCCTCGTCGTCGGTGAGCGGCAGGTGCTGCGCCAGCAGGAACAGGCTGCGCGTGGGGATGTCGAGGTGCACGAGGTCCTGGTTCACGAGGTAGTGCACGCCCCGCTTTTCGACCCACCAGCGGTCGGGGTTGGGCAGGTAGAAGGGGCGACCGGGCATGCCGGCCTTGCCCAGGTCGTGGAACAGCGCGGCGATCACGCACGACTCGACGGGCAACTCGGGGGCCAGCGCGTCGCGCAGCTTCAGGAGCGTCTCGGTCACGTTGACCGAGTGCTCGAGCAGGCCGCCGGGGCGGCACAGGTGAAAGCGCGTGGAGGCCGGCGCGTCGAGCCAGGCCATCTGGCTTCGCAGGAAGCGGTCGAACGCCCGCACGGCCTCGGCGCGCGTGTCGCACAGCTCCAGCAGCGCTTCGTAGCGCGCCAGAACGGCGTCGCGCGGCGAGAGCTCGGCGGCGTTCATCGTGGGGGTCGGGAGGGTCATCGTGTCGTCGAGCCTTTCTGCTCTTCGTCTTCGTCGGGACAAGACTACGCGCCGGGTGCGACAGGTGGCGTCGCACCCGAACCACGCTACAGCAACAGATCGATCAACTGGTGCCGGTGCTCGGGGAACTTCAGGAGCACGGCCACCACGTGCCGACAGACCACCCCCGCACGCTTCCGCTGCTGGCGCTGCTGGTCGAGGCAGGTGCAGGTGGGCTCGACCTGCCAGGCGGGGTCGACCTCGACCGTGTACCACGCCGACCAACCGCGCCGCGTGAAGCGATAGATCTCGAGCCCCTCGGGAGAGTCGGGCCGACGCTTGATGGTGAACGTCGAGAGCACCTCGCGCACGGCGCCCAGCACGCGGCGATCGCGCGCCCCGTTCTCGTCGGAGCCCTGGCCCGCGGAAGGCAGGGCCCCCGGATCGCCCGGAAAGAACGGAGCCGCCGAGGGAGGGCGCATCAGCTGACCGTCGATGACCAGGGGCCCCTCGCGCCCGCGCTCGACCAGCCAGGGGAGCCAGTCGGCCAGGTCGTGTCGCTTGGGGCGCGCGCCGGAGTCGTCGCGCACGTAAAAGCTCTGCGAGGTCACCCGGGTCACGCGGAAATGCCGGCGCTCCCACCACTTGGGCGTGACTTCGCCGATGAAGACGTCGAGGCCCTTGCGGGGAGCGGAGGGGGCGGGGGGGAGCATGGCGGGGGCCGTCACGAGCAAAGCCCGTCGGTGAGCGAGGCCAGGCCCGGCGTCTCGCGCTCCAGCAGCAGGCCCTCGACCACGTCGAAGGAGAGCCCCGACCCGCGGCAGGGGGAGGGCGCCACGGGAGGTCGCGCGGTCGGCGTGCCGTGCTCGCGGGCCCAGGTCGCGGGCAGGACGGTCATGGCGGGCAGGTGCGCGACCTCGCGGATCCAATCGAAGCCCTTCACGGAGTGGGCGTCGTGCACCAGGTGGGGGCAGGCCGAACAGAAGCCGGACCAGGACCCCAGGCTGAGCCCTCGGAGGCTGCGCGCGACCAGCACCGCGCCGCCGCATTGGGGGCAGACGTCGCGAAGAAGGCCCTGCTGCCACCCGCAGAGCAGCGACCCGAGGGTCGGGAAGATCGCGCCCCCGTAGAGGAACACGAACGCCGTCCAGTTCGAGCGGCTGGCCGCCAGCCGCGGGCTCGCCAGGAGGGTCTCGCGCTGCTGCCAGAAGAAGCGCAGCTGCTCGAGCACGCGACGCGCCTCGAGGTCGGCCTTCGTGCGGGGGCTGACGATGGCGCGTTCGGGGAGGGGCATCCGTCCCTCGCGGCGGCTTTCGACTCGACGATCATGCCTCGGGGCTTTGGGGGTTCGCATGGTCGAACAATGGTCTTTGGGTGCGACAGGCCGTGTCGCAAATGATACTCATGACGGACGGAGCCAACATAAGAGGATCTGCCGTGACGGATCTCGTTCCGACCGACTATGGCGCCTTCCTCGACGCCCTGAAAGCGCGCGTGAAGTCCGCTCGCGTGCGGGCGGCCCTGGCCGCCAACCGGGAGCTGGTGCTGCTCTACTGGAGCATCGGCCGCGACATCCTGGGTCGACAGGCCCAGCAGGGATGGGGGGCCGCGGTGATCGACCGGCTGTCCCGCGACCTGCGCCACGAGTTCCCGGACATGAAGGGCTTCTCGCCGCGAAACCTCAAGTACATGCGGGCCTTTGCCGAGGCCTGGCCCGACGAGCCAATCGTGCAACAGACCGTTGCACAATTGCCCTGGGGTCACGTCGTCCGCATCCTCGACCGGGCTCACGAGCCCGAGGTCCGCCGGTTCTACGTCGAGCAGGCGCTGGCCCTGGGGTGGTCGCGCGACGTGCTGCTGCTGCACATGGACCGGGGTCTGCACGCCCGGCAGGGGCAAGCGGTCTCGAACTTCCCCGCGACCCTGCCGAAGTCCGACTCCGACCTCGCCGTCCAGGCGCTGAAAGACCCCTACGTGTTCGACTTCCTGGGCCTCGGCGACGAAGCCCACGAGCGCGAGATCGAGCGCGCGATGATCGTGCACATCCGGGATAATGAACTTCTACCTGTCGGCCGTGGACGATCTCGTGCGCGACCCCGCGAACGACGGCCCGAGCATCGGGCTGGTGCTGTGCCAGCGCAAGAACCGGGTCGTGGCCGAGTACGCGCTGCGCGACCTCGACAAGCCCATCGGTGTTGCCGACCTGCACCTGACGCGGCTGCTGCCGGAGGGCTTCCAGCAGAGCCTGCCCACGGTCGAAGCCATCGAGGCCGAGCTGCGGGATCTGCCCACCTGACCGTCTCGTGCGTCGCTATGCGACACCCCCTGTCGCACCCCCAATCTAACCTGACCCCGTCGCCGCTTTACCACCAGCTACTTGCAGGGCGACTCAGCGGGCCTCCCCGCCGCTCCCGCCGACGCGGGGCGAAGTACTGCTAAAGGCTGGCGGGGTCTCCTCCTCGCCGGTCCGGCTGGAAGGAGGTTCCCTTGCCGTCCCACGATTGCCCGTGCCCCTCGTCGGCCATCCACCTGCTCCTCTACCTGCGCGACGCCTGGGAGCATCGCGACCAGGTGCTGGCCCACCCGCGCCTGCGGGCGTCACGGACCGCCTGGTTCGTGTTCACCTACAGGCCCGCCTCGTGCGCCCGGTACCCCACGCTCGCCGAGCTCTTCGCCTGCTGGGAGGCCGGGTTGCTGCACGCCCGGTGCCCGCGCTGCGGCGGCCCGGCGCTGGTCGCGCGCGTGGTGCAGACGTTCGGCGGCGGCACCTGGGGCGGGATCTGCACCGCTTGTCCCGCCCTGCTCGAGGCCGTGCCCACCGAGGACATGCGCCTGGTGATCGAGGTGGGGCTCATCGTTCCCACGACCCTTGGCGACCCCCCGGTCGTCCACCCCGTCGACGCGCACGCCACCTGGGCCCGGGGCGTCTCGGCCTACGATCTGGGCATCAGCTACGCGTCCATGGCCATCGGCCACCTGTCGTTCCCCATGCTCATCGAGGCCCCCGACGGCCACCGCTGGTTCTACGAGCCCGTCGAGCGCGTCCTGGAAGACGCCGCCGGCCACGTGCTGGCCGAGCACGACGAGACCAGCGTGCGCTTGCCGGACGGCACGTTGCTCGCGCGCCGCGAGGGCCCCCTCCTGGTCCTGGTCGAGGACGGCCGGGAGCGGCCCTGGCTCGAGCGCATCCGGTTGGACGGCGCGTCCGTGCACGTGGAGGCCGGCGTCACGTACCTGCCGCAGCGCTATCAGGAGCACCGCGGCGACCTGCTCTGCTGGAAGGACCAGCCCTGCCTGCGCGTCGAAGGCCCGGTGCCCATGGACCTGCTGCTGCTGCTGGCCGACGGACGGGTGCCGCCGGCAGACCCGAACGCGCCACCCGATTGGAGGTGAGCCATGGGACTCCGTGGCGCTGCGTACTGGCTCTTCCCGGACGGGCCCGTGCGGACGGTGGGCACGTCGCACGTGGACGAGCTGATCCGAGACCCCGCGGCTTTCGGCTGGACCCGGGCCGAGATCGAGGCGGCGTACGCCCGCCACGGCGAGCCGCTCGGCTGGGAGGGCTTCGCGCGCGAGGAGCTGATCCGGGCGACCGTGAAAAGGGGGTTCGTGCGGGTGCGGGAGCACATTGGGCGGGGCGGGTGCGTCTGGAGCGTGACGGTGGGGGCGATGGACGAGCCTACGCGAGCGCTGCTCTCGGCCTGGGTCGAGCGGGTGGAGCCGGCCTGGAAGCGGGGCATGCCGGCCAGGGTGCTGGTGGTCGACGTCGGAGAGGTGGTCGAATCGAGCGCGTTGATGGAGATCGGACGACAGAGGGGGTAACAGACGCAGTCTGCCAGGATGGCAAGGTGGCGTTCGTGGTCGCTCGTGCCTGCGTGACGGGAGACTGACCGTCGCGCTGCCCTTCGGTGTGACAGAAACCGTCGCATCTGGCACCTGAAGCGACTGGTCCTTGTTCTACAGTCAGGCCACGGGCGAGGTTCGACTTGGAGAATTGCCGAGTCTTCCAAGAGTCCGGGGCGAAGCGGGATGGAATAGGGCGGGAATAGGTCGGGAATAGGGCGGAATAGGGCGGAATAGGGCGGGGAGAAACGCCCAGGGTGTAAGCTACGCCGATCGAAGGTCTAGAGCCTATCGACCCCGGATCGATTCGGTCAGGCGATGGATAGCGGTGGACGGATTGCGGCCGTCCTCGCCCACCAGACTCGCATCGCGCTCCAGGCGCTCGGCGCGGGCGCGGGCTTGCTCGTAGCTTGCCTCGAGCACGTCCGCGCGCAGGTGCTTGGCGTAGCGGCCCAGCCCCCGGCGATCCAACTCGGTATCGAGCAGGCGCTGCACGTCGTGGCGGTGCTGCATGCCCGGGCTGTCGGCGAAGTGCAGCAGGAACCAGAGCTCGACGCAGGGGTTCGAGACGGCCATGAAGATGCCGTTGTCGCGGGCCATCTGCTTCGCGTCGGGCAACCGCGCATGGTCATCGACGTCGCACACGACCCACACCTCGTCGAAGCCGAGGCTGGCATCGACCGCGGAGGCTCGCCGGGCCTCGGCTCCCCGGCGCTTGGCCTCGTCGACAAGGTACTTCGGGTCGCCGTGGCGCAGGGCGATCTCGACGTGGACCCGGGCCGCGCTGTGAAGGCGCTGGAAGCTCAGGAAGTACTGCGGTTCCGTGAGCTGGCCTTCGCACAGGATCAGTAGGCGCTTGCGGGCGGCCGGAGCGACCGGGCTTCGCGCGATCGAGCGGGCGCGTTTCCAGGGCGTGCGCATCAGCGGGCCTTGCCGACGATCGGATCGAGCGGAACGGGGACCGCGCCGTACCGCCCCTGCAGGTAGCCGCGCTCGACGTTCTCGGCCTTCCGCGGCTTGTAGTCGGTCAACGGGTACACGCGGGTGGCTCCCTCGGCGCTCTTCTCGGTCAGCCAGACCTGGTCCCTCCGCAGCACGGGCTGGAACAGGTGGTACGAGCGGTCGATCAAGGTGCCCAGGATTTGCGTGTCGTGGGTCGTGAAGATCACCTGCGCGTGGTTCGGATTGGAGCGCGGCTCGTTGAAGAGGCCCACGATCCACGACGCGATCAGGGGATGCAGTCCGGCTTCCAGTTCGTCGATGACCAGCAGCTTGCCCGCGCGAAGCGCCTCGTGGAGCACGGGCGCCAGGTAGAACAGCGAGCGCGTCCCGTGGGACTCTTCCTGCAGGGGCAGCCACGCCTCGGAGCCTTCCACGGCGTGCCGCAGCCGCACCCGATGACCGTACGTGGCCCGTTCGTCGGCCTCGACCTGCACGTCGACCACGCCAAGATCGGCCGCCGACAGCAACTCGAGCAGGTCGCGCTTGCGGCCGCTGTCGAGGTAGGCGCGCTCGCTGTCGGCGCGGCTGGCGTCGTCGTAGACGGCGCACGAGCGGAACCAGTCGTAGATGGGCGTCAACTGCACGTGGTTGTTCTGCGCGGCGGCCGACAGGAAAAGGCCGTTGGAGCGCGTCATGGCGCTGGCGGAGCGGTTCTCGCCCTTCAGGTGAACGCCGAATCGGAACGTGTGGATGTCTTCGCGCTCGAACCAGACCTGCTTGCGGCCATGGGGCCAGGCGTGAAGCCACTCTTCGGTCACGTGGGCGTCGTCGACGACGAAGCCGTAGTTGAACCGAACACCGCCCACCAGAAAGGTCACCTCGAAGAGCGACGGCGCGGCTCTCGTGGCGCCCCACGCGAAGGGGACTCGCGGTACGGGCTCGCCAGGCCCCCAGAAGCGATGCGACGAAAGGACGGCCGTGCGCATGAATTCCAGCGCCGACAATACGTTGCTCTTGCCGCTGGCGTTGGCGCCGTAGAGGGCTGCGGCCGTCAGCAGAGGCTTCGCGTTGCCCGCGACGCGGCGCGGGCGCTCGTCGTGAGGGTCGCCGATGTTGGCCGCCTCGAGGCTGAGCACCTGCTCGTCACGGATCGACCGGTGGTTCAGGACCCGGAACTCGATCACCATGGCCGACCTCCTTGCTTGGCCCGATGCTACTGCTTCGGGCAGTCTTGCGCAAGAGAACTGCGCGAAGTTAACTTTGTTGTGCTCATGGCCCCGATCATCCTTCAACCGCGGTGTCGACGTCTGCCGCGAGCACGGCCTGGAGGCCCCCGTGTTCTCGGAGCAGGGGGGCGTGGTCACCGTGACGTTCCATGCCGACATCCTGGCCGGGAGCCGGCCTGTGACGTCGCCTCTGTCCGGAGACACCGATCAAGTCACCGATCAAGTCACCGATGAAGTGGATCGCCTGGTGCGCGCCATCGGCGACCAGCCCCACCGGCCAGCGACCAGCCGCGTCGGTTTGCGCGGACATCATCGATCGAAAACCGTAAGATCCGGCCCATTGGCTAGGAACCCGAGGCCATCGTGACCGACCACATCGTGACCCCGCAAGCTGGCGACGACGAGCTCACCTCGCTGCTCACCCCGCTGCGTGCGCTCATCCGTCAGGCCTCGTTCGACCCGCTCGTCGCGCGCCTCGCGACCGCCCGCGTTAGCGTCGCCGAGCCCGACCTGCTGCACGACTCGCGCGGGTCCCTGCCCCGGCCCCGGGCACGGTTCCTGTCTTCCCCTTGCCCGCCCCGCCCGAACCCGACACCATCTGTCGCACGACCGCTTATCCTCTGCCCTGGCAATCCTCAATGGGGGACTCGATGCGCATCCTGCACACCGCCGACTGGCACCTGGGCGCCACGCTGCACGAGCTGTCGCGCGAGCCCGAGCAGTCGGCCTTCCTCGAGTGGCTGCTCGACACGCTGGAGAGCGAGCGCATTGACGCGGTGCTGATCGCGGGCGATCTGTTCGACCACGGCAACCCCTCGTCGGCGGCCCAGCGCCTTTGGTTCCACTTCGCGGCGCGCGCCCGGGCCCGCTTTCCCGGTCTCGATATCGTCGCCATCGGGGGCAACCACGACTCGCCGGCGCGCCTCGAGGCCCCCGTGCCCCTGCTCGATGAGCTCGGCGTGCACGTGGTGGCGTCGTTCCCGTGGCGCGGCGACCCCGCCGACGTGGCGCGGCTGGTCATTCCCCTGGGCGGCCGACGCGGTGCGGTCGAGGCGTGGGTAGCGGCCGTGCCCTACGTGCGTCCGATCGGGGTCTCGGATCAGCCAACCGACGACGGGCGCGACGTGTTGATCGAGGCGGTGCGCGACGCCTACGCGCGGGTGCTCGACGAGGGCCGGCGCTTGCGTCAGCCCGGCCAGGCGCTGTTGGCCATGGGGCACGCCTACCTGGTGGGCGGCAAGTTGTCCGAGCAGAGCGAGCGCAAGGTGCTGTGCGGCAACCAGCACCCGCTGCCCGTCGACCTGTTCCCCGACGACGTGGCCTACGTGGCGCTGGGGCACCTGCACCTGGCCCAGACGGTGGGCGGGCGGGCGCACGTGCGCTACTCCGGCTCGCCGCTGCCGCTGGCCGTGACCGAGGCCGGCTACCGGCACCAGGTGCTGGTGGTCGAGATCGCGGGCGAGCGCGTGACCGACGTGCGCTCGCTTCCGGTGCCCCGCACGGTCGCCATGCTGCGCGTGCCCGACGAAGGCGCGCCCGAGAAGGCGTGGCCGCGCGAGCGCGTGCTGGCCGAGCTGTCGAAGCTGCCTTCGAAGGCCGACGCGCCGGACTCCTCCTCGTGGCCGTTCCTCGACGTGACGGTCGACGTCTCGGCGGGCCCGGAGCCCGATCTGCGGGGCGTGGTCGAGGCGGCGCTGTCGGTCAGGGCCGCGCGGCTGGTGCGCCTGTTCCTCGATCGAGGGACGCGGACCGACGGCGGCGCCGGCACCGAGCCGCCGCCTCCGCTGCAGGAGCTCGGCCCCGAACAGGTCTTCCGGCTGTGCTACGAGCGCGCGTACGCGGGGGCCCCGTCGCCCGAACTGCTGGCCGCGTTTCACGACCTGCACGAAGAGGTCCGGCGCCGGGAGGTGGCCCCATGAAGATCCTCGCCATCCGCGGCCGCAACCTGGCCAGCCTGGCCGATCGCTTCGAGCTCGACTTCTCGCGCCCACCCCTGGCCGACGCGGGCCTCTTCGCCGTGACCGGACCCACCGGCGCGGGAAAGAGCACGCTGCTCGACGCGCTGTGCGTGGCGCTCTACAACCGCACGCCCCGGCTCGAGAACCGCGGCGGCGTCGCCCTGGGCATCGAGGGCTCGCCCGATGCGGATCTCGGCGCCGCCGACGTGCGCTTTCTGCTCAGACGGGGAGAGGCCGAGGGGTACGCCGAGGTCGACTTTCGCGCTCATGACGCTCGCGTCTACCGGGCGCGCTGGGAGGTTCGCCGCGCCCGCGGCAGGCTCGACGGCAACCTCGGGAAACCCCAGCGGCACCTGTTCCGGCTCGACGACGGCGTCCCCGTGCTGGTCGCCGAAGGGATACGCGACGTGGGCGAGGAGGTCCCCAAGCTGGTCGGGCTCGACTTCGAGCAGTTCCGGCGCTCGGCGTTGCTGGCGCAAGGCGACTTCGCGGCGCTGTTGAAGGCCAAGCCCGAGGAGCGCGCCGACCTGCTCGAGCGCATGACGGGCACCGAGATCTACGCGCAGCTGTCGAAGGCCGCGTTCGAGCGCGTGCGCGACCAGCGCGGCCAGATCGATCAACGCAAGCGAGCACAGGAAGACCTGAAGGGGCGGCTCCTGACGCCCGACGCGCGCGCGTCCCGGGAGGCCGATCTCGGGCGAGCGATCGCGCGGGCGTCCGGGCTGCGGGGCGACGAAGCGAAGCTGGTCGAGGCCGTGCGCTGGTGGGGCGCGCTGGCCGACCACGACCGCGCCCTCGGCGAGGGCGCGACGGCCGTGGAGGGCGCTCGTGCGGCCGAGGCCGCGGCGGCGGAGCGGCGAAGCTGGCTGGCGCTGGTCGAAGGGGCCGAGGCGCTCCGACCGTTCGTCGACACGGTGGACCGCGCGCAAGCGACGCTGACGGCCGAGCGCGAGGAGTTGACGAGGCGCGGGACCGCCGTCGAGGCTGCGGCGGCCGGCGCGAAGGCCGCCGAGGGCGTGTTGGCGGCGGCGGTGGCGCGCGCCGAGGAGGCGTCGGCAGCCCGCGACGCGATGCGCCCGGCGATCGTCGAGGCGCGGGCGCTCGACGTGAAGATCCACTCGGCGGCCGACGAGGTGAGCGCGGCGCGAACGGACGCGGTAAGGAAGGCCGGCGTCGTGCGCGAGCGAACGGACGCCGTGGCCGACCTCGATCGTCGACTCGCGGAGGGGGCGCGGGCTCGCGGAGACTCGGCCGGGTGGCTCCTGCGACACGCGCGACTGGAGCCCGTGGTCCGGGAGTGGACGCGCTGGGTCGACGCCCTGCGCCTGCTGATCCGGCAACGCGGGGCCCGGGACACCCTGGCGACGAAGGTGGACGAGGCTCGGAAGGCCGCGTCGGCTGCGGTCGAGAAGGAGGTAGAGGCACGTCGCGTGTTCGAAGAGGCGCGGGGCGCGCTCGGCGAACGGGAACGCGCCCTGGCCGAGCGACAACGCCAGGCGGACGCCACCGATGGCCCCGCGCTGCAGGCACGGCAGTCGGTCCTGGTCGCGCTGCGCCAGGCGCTGGTCGAGGGGGCGGGCCTGGTTCGCGACCTCGTCACGAGCCAGGAGACCATCGCCGGCGCCGAGCGTGAGGCGGGCGAGGCCCGCGCCTCCGGCGAACAGGCGAAGCGCGACGCCGCGCGCCTGGCGGGCGAGGCCGGCGAAGCTCGCACGGTCGAGGAGGGGGCCGCGCGAGATCTCGACGACGCCAGGGCCGCCATGAGCCTGGTCGACCACCGCGCGCACCTGGTCGACGGCAAACCCTGCCCCATCTGCGGCTCCCCGGAGCACCCGTGGGCGAGCGCGGCGCCGGCCTTCGACGACCTGATCCGGCGCCTCGGCGAGCGCGTCGCGGGCCTGCGGTCGCGGCGAGAAGCCCTGCAGGCCGAGGCGACGAAGCGCGAAGCCGAACAGCAGGCCTTGCTGCAGCGCGCGGGCGATCGTGACAAGCTGGCGACCGAGGCGCGCGCGAGCCTGGCGCCCAAGCTGCGCCGCTGGGTGGAGCTGTCGGCCGGCGTTCGAGCGACCTGCCCCGAACACCCTCCCTGGCCGACCGCCCCTGAAGCGGCGTTCGCGGCGTCCCTCGACGGCCGCGCGCGGGAGATCGACGCCGAGTTGGCGCCCCTCGGCGCGGCGCTCGCCCGCCTGGTCAGCGACCAGAAGGGCATCGCGACGGAGCGCAAGGCGCAGGACGAAGCGCGCGACGTGCTCGAAGGTCTGCGCGGTCGGGCCGACGCGGCGACCAAGCAGAGCGCGGCGGCGGCGCACGAGCAGGACGTAGAGGAGAGGGCGCTCACCAAGCTGGAGCAGGACGTGCTCGAAGCCGCGTCGTCGGTGGCGCCCCTCGTCGCCGGTCATTCGGACTGGGCGACGGCCGTCAACGACGCGCCCGAGCGTTGGCTCGAAGGCACCGCGCGCGACGTCGACGAATGGAACACGCATCGCGCGACGCTCGAGAAGCTGGACAAGGACGCCGAGCGGCTGTCGACCGAGCGCACCGTCGCGGTCGCCGCCGTCGACGGCGCAACCGGCGAGGCCGGGGCCGCGAACGCGCTGCTGGGTGCGCGCGAAGCCACCCTGGCCGACCTGCAGCTTCGGCGAAGCTCGTTGCTCGGAGGGCGTGAGGCCGACAGCGTCGAGGGTGACCTGGAGACCGCGCTGAGCAGAGCAGAGACCGCGTCGAAGGACGCGCGCGAGGCCCATGGCGAGGCCGAGGGGCTGCGCCGCGAGGTCGAGGCACGCCGGAGAGAGAGCGAAGAACGCGCCGGGAAGGCGACCGAAGCTGTCGACGCCGGCAGGGCCCACCTGGCCGGCGAGCTCGCGGTCCGCGACCTGGCAGAGCCCGAGGCCCGCCGCCGCCTGGCCCCCGCCGCCCAGTGGCGCGGTCGCGAGCGCGAGGCGCTCCAAGCTCTGGCCGACGCCGTGCGCGTGGCCGAGGCGCGCCTCGACGAACGCCGCACGCAACGCGCCCGACACCTCGAGCAGCCGGCACCTGCGTGGCCGGCCGAGGGCTGCGACGCCCGGCTCGTCGAGACCCGGGCGGCCATCGGAGAGGCCGCGAGCGTCGAGAACGACCTGCGGCTGGCGCTGGGGATGGACGACGAGCTCAAGGCCCAGGACGACCGTTTGCGGGCCGAGATCGCCGAGATCGAGGCCTCGGCCGGCGTGTGGGTGACGCTCGCGGATCTGATCGGCTCCCACGACGGCAAGCGCTTCAAGGTTTTCGCCCAGGGGCTGACCTTCGAGGCGCTGCTGGCCCACGCCAACCGCCACCTGGTCGACCTGGCCCCGCGCTACAGCCTGCGCCGCGCGCCGGGCTCGGACCTCGACCTGCAGGTGGTCGATCACGACCTGGCCGACGAGGTGCGGCCCAGCACCGGCCTGTCGGGAGGCGAGTCGTTCCTGGTGTCGCTGGCGCTGGCGCTGGGGCTCTCGGGCCTGGCCGCGCGCGACACGCGCATCGAGTCGCTGTTCATCGACGAGGGCTTCGGCACCCTCGACCCCGACACGCTCGAGGCCGCCCTGGCCGCCCTCGACGCGCTGCAGTCCGCGGGGCGCACCGTGGGCATCATCTCGCACGTGCCGGGGCTGGCCGAGCGGCTGGGGGTCAAGGTGAGCGTGACGCCCGAAGGGGCAGGGCGGAGCTCCCTTCGCGTGGGGTAGGCGGCGCGACTCGCCGGGCTCTTTTCCGTTACTTGGGGTTACCCCCGGGAGCCTCTCTGCCTGCTACCGCGAGCTCGGTGGAGGGATAGCGGAGCACAGCAGAAAGCCTCCGCGCAAGACATGTCACCGATACGCCTCCCTCCGGTGCGCGACGCGCACCACCAGCACCAGCAACTCGCGGTCGCGGATGGTACCCGCCTGGGTAAGGGCTCTTGCGTTCCACGTCTTGCAGCGAAAGGAAGCTTTACTTACACGCTGCGTTGAGAAAGAATGCTTTCGTAAGGAGGAGGGATGAGCAGGCTCACCGGTCGCTACGAACGAAGCCGGGTCGCCGGCGAAGAGGTGCGGGCGTTCTTGCCATCGCCGCTGCCGCCGCGGGATCCGCCGCTGGCGCTGGAGGGGGACCTGGCGGCGCTCCACCGCAGGGCCGAGATCGCCATCGGCCGGCTGGAGTTGGCGGCCGCCATGGTGCCGTCGGTGGACTGGTTCCTGTACTCCTTCGTCCGCAAGGAGGCCGTCATCTCCTCGCAGATCGAGGGGACGCAGGCCACGTTGATGGACCTGCTCGGCTTCGAGGCGGACGGACGGGACGAGAGCCGTGCGACCCCCGATCTCCAGGAGGTCTGCAACTACCTGGAGGCCTTGGCCCATGCGCGGCAGCAGATGGCCGACCCCGCGGGATTGCCGCTCTCCGTCCGGCTGCTGAACGAGGCCCACCGTCGCCTGATGAAGGGCGCACGCGGCGCGGACAAGCGACCGGGAGTGATCCGTCGCAGCCAGAACTGGATCGGAGGCACCCGGCCGGGGAACGCGGCTTACGTCCCCCCGCCCCCCCACGCGGTGGCCGAACTGCTCGGACAACTGGAGACCTGGCTCCACGCCGCGAGCGATCTGCCGCCGCTGGTTCGCGCGGGCCTCGCGCACGTGCAGTTCGAAGCCATCCACCCGTACCTGGACGGGAATGGCCGCATCGGTCGCCTGCTCGTCACGTTGCTGCTGGAGCACTGGGGGCTCTTGTCCCGGCCGCTTCTGTACCTGAGCCTGTTCTTCAAGGAGCACCGCGCCGAGTACTACCGCCGACTGGACGCCGTGCGCGCCGAGGGCGACTTCGAGAGCTGGCTGGCCTACTTCCTGGAGGGGGTGGCGGTGGTGGCCGACGAGGCGGTGGACGCCACGCGGACGCTGTTCACGCTGATCGCCGCCGACCGCGCCAGGGTGCTCGCCGCGCCCACCACGTCGGTGATGGCCGCGCGCCTGTTCGAGCTGCTGCCGGAGCACCCCATCGTGACGGTCGCGACGGCCCTCGACCTGCTGCGCACGACCCGCCCGACCGCGACCAAGGCCGTGACCGCCCTGGTCGACGCCGGCGTGCTGGTCGAGGTGACAGGGCGCCGGCGCGATCGCACCTTCCGCTACGAGGCGTACCTGCGGCGGCTGCGGGCGGGGACGGAGTTGGAGGTGGGCCGGTGACCATCGCCAGCACGCGACCGTGGGCTCCGCTGGCGTTGTCATCCAGTGCGCAGACCAGGCGTCAGCAGGGCTCAGTTCGACGCGGGCTGCTGGTTCCAGACCGTGATGGCGCTGTTGAAGGTGCCGCCCGTGACGGTAAAGCCGGTTCCCGAGGCCTCGAAGGTTTGGTAGAAACGAAAACGCCCTCCTTGCGGAGGGCGTTTTCTAGAGAGGACGTTCGGTGGAGGGATATGCTGCCACAGCGAACTGTCTCCGTTGTAAACATGAATGCTTGCAACGTGTGAGACTCTTCGCTGCGCACGACTTCACGCCGCGAAGAAGCGCTGCAGCACATCCAGCACGGCCGACTGCTCGTCAGGCGCCAACACGCCGAGCGTCTTCACCAATCGAATCTTGTCCACCGTCCGAATCTGATCGATGACGATCTGGCCCTCTCTACCGTCGAAGCGGGTCGGGACGCGAGAAGGGTAGGGCCGTCCCTTGGTGGTCATCGGCGCTACCACGACGGTGCGGATGTGCCGGTTCGCCTGGTCTGGCGAGATCACGACGCACGGGCGTGTCTTCTGGATCTCGCTGCCCACGGTGGGATCCAGGTTCACGAGGAACACGTCGAACCGGCTCACTTCCATTCCCACTCCTCCTCGTCGAAGGAGTGCTGCAGGGCCTCGCCCGCGACCGGCCCGTCATCGCCGTGCTGCGCCATCTCTGCGAAGGCCTGCTCCCATCCGGCGCGGGCGTCGCTGGCCGGCAGGACGATCAACACGCCGTCGCGAACCGAGAGGTCGACCTCGTCGTGCAGACCGGTCTGCTCGAGCATCACTTTGGGGATGCGGATGCCTCGCGAATTCCCGATGCGGACGATGTGCGTTCTCATGGCTCACCTCGCGTGCTTACATTGTACCCACTCTGGGTGAGGCGTGCAATCGTTCCTCGCAGACGCGCCCCCGTGGCCACCTCGTCCCTGGAGGGAACGTGGAGCCCAGCAGAAAGTCTCCGGGCAAAACATGTCACCGATAGGCCGACTCTATCGATGCCTTGCGCCTGCTGAACGCACCACGAACTCCGAGAAGTAGGTGTCGGGGCTCGCGCCGTATTCCATCGTGAAGGCCTCGTCGAGGTCCTCTCCGCGAAGCAGCCGGTTCAGCAAACTCTGGAACCTGGGCCTGCCCTCCTCCGCGATCAGTTCGTCGATGAGGAGCGCGTACTGCGCGAAGAGGAAGAGAAACCTCTCTCCGTCAGGCAGCGACGTTATCGCCTTCGAGTCCTCCCAACGCGATTGGTACTGCGATGGAGGCACCGCTCGGCCAAGCCGCCACCACGCCAGGACGTGGTCCCGATCGAAGTAGCCATCAACCCCCAACTGTTCGGCGCTCAACGTGGCGAGTCCCTCTTCAAACCACGGGGCCAACCCCAGCAGCCCGGGCCACCCGAGGTGTTGGTAGATCAGCGAGTGACTGAGTTCGTGCCGCAGGTAGGTGTCGAGGTGGATCTCCTGGCGCTCGCTCTGCGACAGTGCTCGCGGCGAGACGAAGACCCTCCCGCGCACCGGCAGCGCCCGGAATCTCGCCGAGCCGCCGGAAATCCGCCGGTACTCGGTCTCGGTACCGGTGAGGAACACCTCCGGACGAATGCGAAAGGCCAGCCCGTGGAAGCCCTCAACCTGCGCGATCAGGCCATCGATGCCCTTCGCGACTCCCGACGCCGCGAGGTGCTTGTCCGCAGGATGGAAGACGATCGCTCGGGAGGACTCCACCCTCTCGAACCCCGGTGCCCATGGCAGGAAGGCCATCAACCTTCCCCAGCCGGCCTGGTAGACGACGACGGAAAGGAGCGCGCAGACGCACGCCACCAGCGACCACGTGCGCCAGTTGCGGGGGCGTGAGGCGCTTCGTTGGTTCGCGTCCTTCGGCATTCGCGCCGTTCCGATCACCGAGTCGCAGACCACTCTACGGACCCGTGCCCGTCTTCGCAAGGCGGCCCGCGCCGCTTCGACCGCATGCGGCTTCGCGCTTTCGCCCGGCCCCGGCGCCGTCACCCGAACGTTCGGTGGAACTGGAGAGAATCGAACTCTCGACCTCTTGAATGCCGTCCAGGGAAGACTTGGTTGCGCCGGCCCACAACTGCGGTATCCTCCATCGCAGGAGGCATGGTCACCATGTTGAAGTCCGTCGAGGCGACCATCGAGAAGAACGGTCGCGTGCGTCTCACGGAACCCTTGCATCTTCCGCGACGTTGTCGTGCCATCGTCACCATTCTCGACGAATCGGATCCCGCCGAGACGGCGCGACTCTCTGAGCCGGCATTGGCGGCCGACTGGCTACGACCCGAGGAGGAAGAGGCCTGGTCGCACCTCGTCCCGGCGCGGTAGTGCTCGTGACGTTCCCGTTCTCCGACCTGTCGGCGACGAAGTTGCGGCCGGCGGTCGTGCTCGCTTCGGCGGGTCGCGACGACTGGATTCTCTGTCAAGTCACGAGCAATCCTTACGGCGATCCCGACTCCCTGCAGCTCACCGACGAAGACTTCCTGAAGGGCTCCCTGCGCCGCGTGAGCTTCGCGGGTCCCGGCAAGCTGTTCACCGCGAACCGAGACCTGATGGTGAGCGAGGCCGGAGCGCTTCGCGCCGAAAAGCAAACGGAAATCGTCGAGGCGGTGGTCACGCTCCTGCGACGACGATAGGCGCGGGAAGGTCGCGCCACGTTCTTCGCCCCGCAGTTCGGGTGTCGGCGTCCAGATACGAAAAAGCCCCCGGTTTCCCGGGGGCCTCTCGCGCGCATCTGCGTTGTTCACGCTGTCCCGCCGAAGCCTCGGCGGAGGAGGGTGGAGCCGAAGAGAATTGAACTCTCGGCCTCTTGAATGCCATTCAAGCGCTCTCCCAACTGAGCTACGGCCCCACAGACCACGGAAGGCTACCGGTCCTTGCCGGGCGCCTCGGGTGACGACGTTTTTACGGATCGAGGGGCTTCGTGTCAAGCAGAATGAGAAGCGCGGCTGCCGTCAGGGCTGCGGCACGCGGCAGATGGCGCGCAGGGGCAGGGCGCAGTCGGCGTCGTCCCAGCGGCCGTCGGCCAGCACGCGCACGCAGTCCTGCTCTCCGGTGCCGCTGCCGTTGTTCGGCTGGGCGTCGGCCCAGGTGGTGAACTGGGTTACGGCGCCGTCGGGCCACAGGTACAGGTCTTCCTGCTGTTGGTCGTTCAGGCCGATCCAGACCTCGGTGTCCGCAGCCACGGCCTGCACCGCGCCGTGCAGGGCGAAGGCTTCGGCGGGGGAGGCGAACCACGCGAGGTCGGCGCCCACTCCGGCTGCCACGCAGACCGCGCGCGCGGCCTCGCGGTCGAGGGGGTCGTTCAGCAGGAAGAAGGCGGCGCCGGGGGTGGGCGGGTTCGGCGCCAGGGGGGTGCTGGGCAGGCAGTCGGGGCCGTTGTCGACGTAGCCGTCGCAGTCGTTGTCGAAGCCGTCGTTGCAGAGCTCGGTGGCGCCGGGGTGGATGGCGTCGTTGGCGTCGTCGCAGTCGGCGCCGCAGCGCGGGAAGCCGTCGGCGTCGCCGTCCTGGCCCGGAGGGCAGGCGTCTTCGCAGAGCACGGGCTGGCCCGCGTCGCAGGCCAGGTCGTTCCAGGCGCCCCAGGCGTAGATCTGGGTGCAGTCCTCGCCGCCGGAGTCGTTGGGCTCGCCCCAGGACCAGCCGGCCACCGTGAGGGGGCTGCCGTCGAACCAGGCGAACTGGCCCTCGATGGTGGCGTCGGTGAGGCCGAGCCAGGCCTGGTCCACGAGGCCGGTCGTCTGCAGCAGCGCGTAGAGGCGCGCGTTCTCGAGGTCGTCGTCGACGATGACCAGGTCGGCCCCGAAGGCCTGGCAGTGCTCGCGCGCCTGGGTCCAGGTGCGCTCGTTGGGGCAGAGCTGGTAGCGGTGCGGGCCGTACCAGTGCTCGACGCAGTCGGGGCACTCGAGGCCGTCGTCGGCGCGTCCGTTGCAGTCCTGGTCGAGGCCGTCGCCGCAGTCGTCGTGGGCGCCCGGGTAGATGGAGGCGTCGCCCTCGACGCAGTCGCCGTCGCACTTGTAGCCGTCGCCGTCGAGGTCGGAGGCCGGGTCCAGCAGGCACGCCACCAGGTCGCCGATGGCCGCGCGGCGGCTCACGAGGAAGTCGCGGGTGGCCTGTACCTGCCAGTGGAGGTCGTCTACCGTGCTCTCCTTGCGGGGGTCGATCTCGGCCCAGGGCGCGACGTGGGCCTCCAACTGCACCGCGAAGGCGTCGAGGTCGAGGGTGTCGACCTTGGCCAGCACGGCGGCCAGCGCCTGGTCGAAGCGCGCGCGGCAAGCCGGCAGCGCCAGGCAGCGCCGGAAGAGCAGGCCGTTGCCCGAGTGCACGTCGCGGAAGTCCTGGAAGGTCTGGTCGGTGCCCCAGGGCAGCATGGAGAAGCGCCCGTCGAGATCGCTGTGCAGGTAGTAGTTGTTGACCACGATGGTGGAGTAGCCGTCCCAGTGGCCGATGTACTGCTCGACGGCCCACATGCGGAGCATTTCATCGAAGTCGGTGCCGGCGTCGACGGCCGCCTGCCAGGCGTCGTCGGAGGGCTCGTTGGCCGCGGCGATCAGGGCCTGCAGGTCGGTGAGGTCGTCGTGGTCGCCCTGGTCGATGTCGAACACGGCCGCCGAGCCGGGGGCCAGGTCGGTGCCGTACTCGCCCTCGTACACGTGCTGCGTGGCCGGGAACCAGCGCTCGATCATCTCGCGGTCGTAGGTCTCGATGACCGAGTAGAAGCCGTACTCCAGGCCGTTGACGCGCACCCAGGCGTAGCCCGTGCGGGCGGCCGGCACGTCGAGCTCGCGGAACACACGGTACGCCACGGCCTCGCGGATCATGGAGGCGTCTTGCACCATGTTGTTGAGCGTCAGGCTCGACAGGCCGCGCCAGGTCTGGTTGTCGACGCTGTAGTCGAGCTTGACCTTGAACGCCGCCTTGCCGTTCAGGTCGCGGAACGAGCCCCACTTGCCCTTGATGCGCACGCCGACCTCGAGGGTGACCGGCTTGTAGTTCTCGAGCTTCAGCGTGATCGTGGCGGGCACGTAGGTGCGCGGGTCGACGAAGAGGGCGTCGACCGAGGCCTGGGGCAGGGCCAGGTCGACCTGCATCACACGCTGAGGGTCGAACACGGGCAGGGAGAGGTCGACGGGCGGCACGGTCGAGCCCGGCACGTTGGGCGCGCCGGGGGTCGGCGTGGGCAGCGTGTCGAAGGCGCCGGTGCCGTCGGGGTAGCGGCCCCAGCTGGAGCCTTCGGGGGCGTCGCCGTCGATCCACGCGGTGCCGTCGAGGGGCACGCCGTCGGCGTCGAAGAGGCGCACGGCGTCGGCCTTGCCGAGCCCGAAGTCGAAGACGAAGGGCCCGGTGCCCCCCGAGCCCTCGACCACCAGGAAGGCGCCGGGCTCGAGCGTGGTGCCGGCCGGCAGCTCGTACACGTGCGCGTCGTCGTCGTCGCGGAGCGTGACGCCCGCGAGGTCGGCGGTGGCGTCGCCGGCGTTGAAGAGCTCGACCCAGTCGGGGCCGCCGGCGGCCGCCTTGGCCACCACCTCGTTCACCGTCACGCGCGGCGCGGGGGGCACGTCGTCCTCGACGTCGACCGCCTCGGTGATCTCGTCGACCTCGGGCTCGGGCTCGGGCGTCACGTCGGGTCCCTCGGCGTCGCTCGGGACGGGGCCCTCGCCGTCGGCCGCGTCGACGACCTCGGGGTGCGGCTCGGCGGGGTCCGGCGCGTCGGGCGTGCCCTCGGGCCCCTCGGCGTCGCTCGGGCCTGGGGGTTCGGCCACGTCGACGGCTTCGGCGTGGGGCTCCGTGGTCACGTCGGGCGGCGTCTCGGCCTGATCGTCGGGCCCTGGCTCGGGGCGCGCCTCGGCGTCGGGCGTGGGCTCGGCCTCGTCGGGCGTGGGCTCGGCCTCGTCGGGCGCGGGGGCGTCGGCCTCCGGGCGCGCGGTGTCGCGGGGCACGTCGCCGAACGACACGTCGGGGACCGGGACCGCGTCGGAGTCGGGGCCTGCGTCGCGCACGTCGGCGGACGAGCCCCCACCTCCGCACGCGGCGACGAGGGCGAGCACGAGCACCGGCAGCAGGACGCGGGTTCGTCGATTCACGGGGAGTCTCCGTTCGGGGCGCGATCTCGACCCTGGATCATGCCGTGATTCGACCCGAAACGAAAGGATGGCCGCCCAGTTCTCCGGAAGGCTGCGAAATCCGGTCACTTCCTTCCGCGCTCAAATGGAATGCCCAGCGCGGCGGGGGCTCCCAGGCGGCGGCGCACGGCCTCGCGCGAGCCGGCCACCAGCACCGCCAGGGTGAACAGGTAGGGCAGCATGTCGAGGAAGAAGCCCACGCTCGGGTCCTGGAAGAACGTGGCGCCCTCGAGCCCCTGAAGGTCGAGGGGCAGCCGCCGGATGGCCCCGAACAGCCAGGCGCCGAGCGCCGCGCGCCAGGGGTCCCAGCGGGCGAAGATGACGAGCGCCACGGCGATCCAGCCCTGGCCCCCGGTCATGCCGTCGACCCAGCCGGGCGTCACGGCCAGGCTGAGCGACGCGCCCGCCAGTCCCGCCAGCAGCCCGCCGACCAGCACGGCCGCGGTCCGGTGCAGGGCCACGTTCACGCCTAGGCTGTCGGCGGCGGCCGGCTGCTCGCCCACGGCGCGCAGGTGCAGCCCCCAGCGCGTGCGGTGCAGGAAGAAGGCCAGGAGCGGCACCAGCGCGAAGCCCACGTAGACGATGACGTTCTGCTCGAAGAGCACGGGGCCGAGCAGGGGCAGGTCGGCCAGGAACGGCACCCGCAGGGAGGGCAGGGTCACCACCGCCTGGCGGACCTCGACCAGGGGGGCGCCCAGCACCGACGCCACGCCGGCACCCAGGAACGAGAGCGCGAGGCCTGCGACCACCTGGTCGGCGCGCAGGGCCACGGTGACGAGGGCGTGAAGAGCCGCCAGCGCGGCCCCGGCCAGCATGGCGGCGGCCACGCCGAGGAGCGCGCTGCCCGTCAGGTGCGCCACGCCGAAGCCGGTCATGGCGCCCACCAGCAGGAGGCCCTCCAGCCCCAGGTTGAGCACGCCGGCGCGCTCGGTCACGATCTCGCCCAGGGTGGCCAGCAGGATGGGGGTGCCTCGCAGCGCGCCCGCGGCCGCCAGGTTCGTGACGAAAGCCAACCCGTCGGCGCTGCTCATGGGCGCCTCTGGACGATCCGGAGGCGGTAGCGTACCAGCACGCTCGTGCCGGCCAGGGCCAGCAGCACCAGGCCCTGCAGCATGGCAGGGATGCCGGCGGGCTGCACCTCCTTGCCGCCCACCAGCAGGCCGCCGAAGAGGAAGGCCACGGGCACCGTCCAGCGGGCGTCCTGCCGCGCGAGCCAGGCCACGATGATGCCCGAGAAGCCGTAGCCGGGGCTGAAGCGGTCCTGCAGGCGGTGGACCACGCCGCTGACCTCGGTGGCCCCGGCCAGCCCCGCCAGCGCGCCCGACAGCAGCATGACGCCGATCAGGGCCCGGGTCGGGTTCATCCCCGCATACCGGGCGGCCCTGGGGTTGTCACCCATGACGCGGATCCGGAAGCCCCAGCGCGTGCGCTCGAGCAGCACGTAGACGCCCGCGGCGGCGGCGACGGCCAACAGCAGGCCCAGGTGCAGCGTGAGCCCGGCCAGCGCGGGCGCGTGGGAGGCCGCGTCGGAGAGGCGCGGCAGCCACGCCGCGTCAGGGAAGCGCGGCGTGAGGGGGAAGCCGCCCTCGCTCCAGGGGCCGAAGACCCAGTAGGCGTTCCAGCGCGCGGCCACGTACGTGAGCAGCAGGGTCGAGATGATCTCGCTCACCCCCAGCCGGGCCCGCAGCCAGCCGCAGAGCCCGGCCCAGAGGGCGCCGGCCAGCGCGCCGGCCGCGAGCAGCGCCGGCAGCATCACGAGGGCGGGCGCGTGGGGCGGCAGCACGTGCAGGGCCACGCCGGTGGCCGCCCAGGCGCCCAGCAGCAGCTGGCCCTCGCCCCCGATGTTCCAGAGCCCCACCCGGAAGGCCACGAGCGCGGCCAGCGCCGTGAGCAGGATGGGCGTGGCCTTGACCGCCGTGTCGGAGAGGGCGTGGACCGAGCCGAAGGCCGCCACGGCCATGTGCCCGTAGGCCTGGAGGGGCGCCACCCCGGCCAGGGCCAGCACGGCCGCCCCCAGCGCCAGCCCCAAGCCCAGCGCCAGCACCGGCTGGAGCGCGCCGAGCCATCGGGACGAGGCCAGACGGGGCTCGAGGATCACGCGCGGCAGCGTCATGCGGCCCCCGTCATCCAGCGCCCCAGGCGGGCCGCGTCGAGGTCGGGCGCGCTCTGCTCGCCGGCCAGCCGGCCCTCGTACAGCACGCCCACGCGGTCGGCCAGGGCCAGCAGCTCGTCGAGGTCCTCCGACACCAGCAGCACCGCCGCGCCCGCGGCGCGCTGCTCGAGCAGCAGGCGGTGCACGGCCTCGGTCGCGCCCACGTCGAGGCCCCGCGTGGGCTGGGCCGCCAGGATCAGCCGGGGGCGCAGGCCCAACTCGCGGGCCAGGATGACGCGCTGCAGGTTGCCCCCCGACAGCGTGCCCACGGCCAGTCCGAGGTCGGGCACGTCGAGGCCCGCGCCGGCGGCTCGGCGGGCGGCCTCGTCGTTCATGCGCGCGCGCGTCAGCCAGACGCCCGAGGTCGCGCCCCCCGTCAGGGCCAGGTTCTCGGCCACGCTGAGGTGGGGCGCCACCCCCACGGCCAGGCGGTCGTCGGGGATGTGGGCCACGCCGGCCCGCCGCAGCGTGGCCGCGTCGGCGCCCGTACGATCGACGCCCGAGAGCCGCATCCGGCCCTCCGACGGGGGCCGCAGGCCGGCCAGCACCTCGACGAGCTCGCGCTGGCCGTTGCCCGACACGCCGGCCACCCCGTAGATTTCGCCGCTGCGCACGTGGAGATCGACGCCCCGCAGGGCCGGTGTGCCCCGGTCGCCCTCGGCGCTGAGGCCCCGCACCTCGAGCACCGGGTCGCCGGGCGTGCCGGGCGGGCGCACGAGGCGAGCTTCTGCGGGCCGGCCGATCATGTGGCGGGCGAGCTCGTCCGAGGGGGTGTCGGCCACGGCCAGCCCGGCCGCGACCACCCGCCCGCGCCGCAGGATGGTGGCGCGATCGGCGACCGCCGCCACCTCGCCGAGCTTGTGGGTGATGAGGATGACCGAGCGACCCTCGGCCACCAGGCGCCGGAGCGCCGCGAAGAGCTCGACCACCTCGGGCGGCGCCAGCACGGCGGTGGGCTCGTCGAGCACGATCACGCGCGCCCCGCGCTGCAGCACCTTCAGGATCTCGACGCGCTGCTGCTCGCCCACCGACAGTTGCCACACGCGCGCCGCCGGGTCGACGGGCAGCCCCGCCTCGCGGGAGAGGCGCGCCACGTCGGCCTCGAGCGTCCGGCGATCGAGCAGGAAGCGCGGCTTCGTCAGACCCAACGCGAGGTTCTCGGCCACCGTCAGGGTGGGCACCAGCATGAAGTGCTGGTGCACCATGCCCACGCCGAGTCGGATGGCGTCGCGGGGCGATCGCAGCGCCACGGCTCGACCTGCGATCTGCACCGCGCCCGCGTCGGGCCGGTAGAGCCCGGCCAGCACGTTCATGAGCGTGCTCTTGCCCGCGCCGTTCTCGCCCAGCAGCGCGTGCACCTCGCCCGCGCGCACCTCGAGCCCGGCCTCGTCGCAGGCCAGCACGCCCGGGAAGCGCTTGACGATGCCGCTGAGGCGGACGGCGGGCGCGTTCAATTTCGCGGGAGCTCTCCGATGACGCCCTTCACGAGGTAGCGCATGCACAGGGTGCAGCCGGGCAGGCCCTCGAGGTCGGCCTGGGTCGGCACCCGGCCCGCCGGGATGACCACGTTGCCCTTGTTGTCCTCGATGGGCCCCTCGAACAGGTCGAAGCGCGTGAGCGTGCCGGCCTTCATGGCCGCCAGCTTCTCGCGCACCAGCGGCACCACCTCGGGCGGCACGCCGGGCGCGGGGGTGGCGCCGTCTTCGAAGCCGACCAGGCCGAGCAGGCCGGTGTCGGCCTCGCCGTACCACGAGGTGGGCGTCCAGGTGCCGGCCCGGATCTGCTTCACGAGGTCGACGTACACCACGCCCCAGTTCCAGTAGGGGGCGGTCAGGCAGTGCGCGGGGTCGGCCTCGCAGGCGTTCGACGAGTCGTAGCCCACGGCCCACTTGCCGCGCTTGCCGGCCACCACGATGGGGCCCGTGGTGTCGGCGCCCGTCACGATCACGTCGACGCCCGCGTTCAGCATGGACTCGGCGGCCTCCTGCTCCCGGCCGGGGTCGAACCACGAGTTCATCCAGCGGATCTCGAGCGTGCACTCGGGGCAGGTCTGCTTCGCGCCCAGCATGACCGCGTTCCCCAGCCGCACGACCTCGGGGATGGGGAAGGGCGCGATGTACCCCAGGCGCGGCACGCCGTCGGCCTTCGCGCGCGCCCCGGCGATCATGCCGGCCAGGTACTTCATGGTCTCCATGGCGCCGAACGCGTTGCCGAAGTTCGTGGCGTTCTTCTTGAACCCCGAGACGTGCAGGAACTTCGCGCCCGGGAATTCGGCGGCCACGGTCTCGGTGGGATCCATGAAGCCGAAGGAGGTCGTGATGATCAGCTGGAAGCCCTTGCGCGCCAACGAGCGGATGACCTGCTCGGCCTCGGCGCCCTCGGCCACGCTCTCGACGTAGGCCGTGCGCACGTCGGGCAGGGCCTGCTCCAGGTGCTTGCGCGCCTGGTCGTGCGCCCACGTCCAGCCCCCGTCGCCCACCGGCCCCACGTAGACGAAGGCCACGTTGAACGCGGCGGCGTCGACCTGGGGCAGCGCGCGCTCGCCGGGCCGGTTTGCCGAGCTCGGGCTGCCCTGGCAGGCGACGAGCGCGACGACGATCAGCAGCCACGACCGCGTGCTCATGAACTCCCCCCGACTTCGTGCCTGGGGGCGAGCATACCCCGGTTTTGCTTGATCCTCCACGTTCAGTTGATACTGTACGCGCGTTGAAAAAGGAGGTCCCCCATGACCGATTCGACGACCACGCGCTACCTGGTGACCGGCGGCGCGGGCTTCCTCGGCATCAACCTGGTTCGCTACCTGCTGGCGCGCGGGCACGCCGTGACGTCGCTCGATCTCGAGCCCTTCGACTACGCCGACTGCCGCGAGCGCGTCACCGAGGTGCGGGGCGACATCCGCGACAAGGCCGCGGTCGCCCGCGCCATGGAGGGCGTGAGCCAGGTCGTGCACTGCGCCGCGGCGCTGCCCCTCTACAAGGCCGAGGACATCTTCTCGACCGACCTCGACGGCACGCGCAACGTGCTCGAGGCCGCCCTGAAGGCCGGCGTCCAGCGCGTCGTGCACGTCTCGTCCACGGCCGTCTACGGCATCCCCGACCACCACCCGCTGGTCGAGACCGATCGCCTCGAGGGCGTGGGACCCTACGGCGAGGCCAAGGTCAAGGCCGAGGCCGTGTGCCTCGAGTACCGCGCCCGGGGCCTGTGCGTGCCCATCGTGCGCCCCAAGTCGTTCATCGGGCCCGAGCGCCTGGGCGTGTTCGCGCTCTTCTACGACTGGGCGCGCACCGGCCACGGCTTTCCCATGATCGGCGACGGGAAGAACCGCTACCAGCTGCTCGACGTCGAAGACCTGTGCGACGCCATCTACCTGTGCGCCACCCTCGACGGCGCCCTGGTGAACGACGTCTTCAACATCGGCGCGCGCGAGTTCACGACCATGCGCGAAGACTACCAGGCCGTGCTCGACGTGGCCGGCTTCGGCAAGAAGATCAGCGGCTTCCCGGCCACGCCGGTGATCCACACGCTCCGGGTCCTCGAGGCCCTGAAGCTGAGCCCGCTCTACAAGTGGGTCTACGAGACCGCCTCGAAGGACTCGTTCGTCAGCATCGAGAAGGCCGAGCGCATCCTGGGCTTCGACCCCAAGTTCTCGAACAAGGACGCGCTGGTGCGCAACTACCGCTGGTACCTCGAGCACCTGCCCGAGTTCGAGAACGCCTCGGGCGTCAGCCACCGCGTGCCCTGGAAGCAGGGCATCTTGCGCTTCGTCAAGGTCTTCTTCTAGGCGGCTGGCGTGAACGACGCCCAGACCAGCGACCTGACGGGCACCGAAGCCAAGATTACGCTGACCCTCGACTGCTCCAACGACTGCAGTTTCTGTTACAACCGCTACAACAAGAAGTTCGGTGACGCCACCATCCCGCGCGAGCGCGCCCTGCAGCTGGTCGACGAGGCCGCCGCCGCCGGCGCCGACACGCTGAACCTGATCGGCGGCGAGGTCACGATCCTGCCGTACTTCGTCGAGATCGTGGCCCACGGTCGGCGGCACTTCCCGGCCGTGAGCATCAACACCAACGGCCGGCGCTTCTCGGAGCCCGGCTTCGCCGAGGCCGCCGTGAAGGCCGGCCTCACGCACGTCGACGTGTCGCTGCACGGCTCGTCGGCGGCCGTGCACGAGGCGCTCACGCAGGCGCCGGGCTCGTTCTCCGAGTGCGTGGCCGGGCTGGCCGCGCTGGTGGAGCTGGTGCGCACAGGTCAGCCTGTCCGCGTGGCCGTGACCACCCTGGTGGTGCCGGAGAACCTGCACGATCTCGTGGCCCTGGCCGACCTGCTGGCGCAGGTGGGCGTGTCGTCGTGGCGCGTGAAGTACGCCCACGGGGTGCTCGGCTGTGCCCCCGAGGCCAGCGAATCGCCCATCCCCGCCTACTCCGAGGCGCTGCCCGTGCTGCGGCAGGTGCTCCGCCGGCACCCCGATCGCCTGAACACGCGCGTGCACGACGTGCCCCTCTGCCTGCTGGGCGAGCACCTGCTGCAGAGCACCGACAGCGACGCCCACCAGGTGGCCGTGTACAAGCAGGCGGGGCTGCAGGAGACCGTGCGCGTGGCCGGGCACTGGGGCGAGACCAGCCCGCGCTGCGCGCCCTGCGCCGCGCGCGCGTCGTGCTGCAAGCCGAGCCCCGCCTACGTGGCGCAGCACGGCGACGCCGAATTGGTGCCCTTCGACGAGGCGGGGCTGGCCGCGGCGTACGCGCAGGCCCGCGCGGCCGTGGCGAAGCGCGGCGCGCCGACCGCCGCCGCCGAGGGGGCCGGACCGCAGGGCGCGCGGCCCCAGGCCGAGCTGCTCCTCGAGCTCGAGCGGGCCGCGGCGTCGGGGGCCTGGGCCGAGGTGCGGCGGTTGGCGGGGCGGGTCGCGGCCGATCATCCGGAGCGCGCGGCGGTAGAGGTGCTGAAGCGGCGGGCCGAGCGGGCGCTGCTCAGCCACGAGGCCGAGCGCCTGGCGGCCGCGGGGCGCACCGACGAGGCGCGCCTGCTCGTGGCCTTGATCGGCCGGCGTTATACGGATCTCGACCGGGCCCCCGTGAGCCCGGCGTCCGGTGCCCGGCCGTCCTCCGCGAGGGCGCGCGACGACTGACGATCGCGCTCGTAGTCGGCCTGCAACGGGGCCTCGAGCCCCTCCACCACCTGGCGCGCCACCTCGATCACGCCGGCCGCGTCCAGGAAGGGCACGCTCGACGCCGTGCTCGGATCGGCCTCGAGCGTGTCGAGCACGTAGCGCCCCATGCGCAGCACGAAGCGCGTGACGCGGGGGTCGTCGGCGCCCGACGCGCTCCCCTCGACGGCGCGGTACGAGAAGCCGAGCGCGCGCCCTGCGAGCGCCGCAGGCCGACCCGCGGTCAGCGGGCTCACCACCGCGTCGAGCCGGGCGCCGTCGACGACCCGCTTCAGCCGGAACCCGAGCCCGTCGCTCTCGAACGCCACCTCGCGGGCGTCGAACTGCCAGCCGGCCCGGGTCACGGCCCCCTCGAAGGGCTGCCCCGGGGCCAGCAGGCGCGCCAGGGCCGCGGCGAACGCGGGCCGGGCCACCGCGTGCACACCCACGTCTTCGCCGCCGGCCAGCAGCGGCGCCATCCCCCGCGCGTGGCGGCGCACGTGCAGGTCGAGGCCGTGCCGATCGCCCTCGAGGGGCAGCACCAGGTGGCCCTGGTCGAACCGCAACCGCTCGGGCGCGGCCCGCCAGCCCCGGGCCGCCAGCGCCGCGGCCAGCGGTCCGGCGGGCTCGGCCGCCAGCCGGGCCAGCGGCGCGCGGTAGGAGGCCTCGTGGACCGGCGCGCCCAGGAAGCCCTCCTCGAAGGCGGCCACGATCTCGGCCTTGCGGGCGTGGCCCAGGCGGTCGTACAGCAGGAACAGGAGCTCGAGGTCGATGGAGCCGGCCCAGTACTTGGGCTCGGGCTTCAGGCGCTGCAGCGCGTCGGTGACCACGCGCGTGGAGTGGGCGATGGCCGCGCGCTTGGCGTCCCAGGCCAGGCCCCCGATCTCGTCGAACGCCGCGTCCTCGAGCAGCCCGCGCTCGTTGGGGCAGGGCCGCAGGCCGTAGCGCTCCGGGTAGGTGCCCATCAGCGACGACGAGATCAGGTAGAACGGCGACACGTTGAAGCCGTCGACCACCGGCGCGTTCCGTTCGAGGAAGGCCACGAACTCGGTGAGGTCGGTCTCGGTCTCCGTCGGCAGCCCGGTGATGAGCAGCAGCTGGTTCCAGAAGCCGAGGTCGTGGGCCAGGCGCAGGCGCTCCTCGGCCTGGCGCACCGTGATGCCCTTGTGGATGACCTTGAGGAGCCGATCCGAGGGGTACTCGAGCCCCCACGTGAACCGCACGGCGCCGCTCTCGCGGGCCTTCACCAGCAGCTTCTCGTCGACCGCGCGCAGGTTGGCGCAGTCGGACCACAGGAGGTCGAGCCGCGCGGCCTTCAGCTCGTCGCAGAAGCGCTCGGCGTAGGCGTAGGAGCCGTTGATGTTGGTGTTCAGGAAGTGGAAGTACCGAACGTCGAGGGTCTCGCGCAGGTGGGCGAGGGCGCGCACCACCTCGGCCGGGTCGCGGCGCTCCATGCTGGTCATCGAGTAGCCGCAGAAGGCGCAGCGCGCGTTGCAGCCCTCCTGGAAGACGAGGGGCACCACCAGCACGCGATCGTCGGCGCGGGCCGCCAGGCGGGTGCTCCAGGCCTGCAGGTGGTAGCGCTCGAGCAGCCCGGCGCTGGTCGTGGCCCTCTCATCGAGCGCGCGGCGGTCGAACCAGGGGGTGACCAGCACCGAGGGGTTCGTGAGCACGCGGCGCCGGTGGGAGCCCTCGGGGGCGTCGTCGCGTCGCGCGCCGCCGGGGGTGAGCGCGTTGACCTGCCCGCCCCGGGCTCCGTCGTCGGGCGGGCCGCCGGCCTCCGGGTTCGCGGCGTTGACGTCCCAGTGCACGAGTACCTGGCCGCCCACGGCCTCGCGGAGCACCTCGGCGTCGTGCGCGAAGTCGCGGCCGGCCAGCCGGCAGGCGATGGCCGCGAGCGGCACCTCGCCCTTGCCGGCCACCGCCAGGTCGAGGGCCGGGCAGCGCCGGAACATGGCGCGGTACTCGTCGCGGTGCTTCGAGTCGGGCGAGATCTGCAGCCCGCCCACGACGGTGGTGCACCCGGGGTGGGCCTCCTTCACGAGGTGCGCCAGGCAGAGGCACAGGTTGCCGACCGCGTGCATCTCGGCATAGCCGCCGATGACCGAGGCGCAGCTGAGGGCGTAGAGGTCGGCGGCTCCCACCTCCATCAACTCGAGCACGCGCTCGGCCTGCGCGCGCACGAAGGGCTCGCCGCCGGCCAGGAAGCCGTCGACCGCGGCGTCGTCGAAGAAGGGCGTGAAGCTCACGGCGCGGGGGTCGGCCCGCAGCGCGTCGAAGCCGCGCACCTCGAAGTCGTGCTCCGTGAGGTCGGTGAAGCCGTGCTCGCGCAGGTAGCCGGCCAGCGTCGGCGCGGCCAGCTTGATCACCTGGGGAAAGCGCCACCACCCGGGCTCGAGCGTGTGGAAACTGGGCGTGAGGAAGGCGATGCGCATGGGCGCAGGATAGCTGACGCACCCGGGGCGCGCAACCGATCGCGCCGGGACCGACCGATGGCGGGCGCAGCGAGCAGCGCCCCTACTTCTTCATCCCGTGCTCGCGCAGGATGCGCCGCGCCACGGCGTCGACGTGCACCTCGTCGGCCCCGTCGTAGATGCGCGCGGCGCGCTCGTGCGCCCACCAGAAGGCCAACGGCGTGTCGTCGGTCATGCCGAGCCCTCCGAGGGTCTGGAGCGCGCGGTCGAGCACGCGCTGCAGGGTGCGCGCCACCGTGAACTTGATGAGCGAGATCTCTTCGCGCGCGGCGTAGACCCCCTCGTTCTCGATGCGCCACGCGGCGTGCAGCACCATGAGGCGCGCCGCGTGGATCTCGGCGCGGCTCTCGGCCACCCACTGCTGCACGATCTGCCGCGTGCCGAGGGGCTTGCCGGGAGCGAGCTCGCGCGTGGCCGCGTGGTGACACATCAGTTCGAAGGCGCGCTCGCACACGCCGATCCAGCGCATGCAGTGATGAATGCGCCCCGGCCCCAGGCGCTGCTGGGCGATGACGAAGCCCTGCCCCTCGGGCCCCAGGGTGTTCGCCTGCGGCACGCGCGCGCCGTGGTAGGCCACCTCGCCGTGGCTGGCCCAGTCGCCGCCCCGGTCGCCCATGATCGACAGGTTGCCGACCAGCTCGTAGCCGGGGGTGTCGGTGGGCACCAGGATCATGCTGGCCCGGGCGTGGGCGTCGGCGTCGGGGTCGGTCACGGCCATGCACACGGCGAAGGCGGCCCCGTCGGCGCCCGTGGCGAACCACTTGTGGCCGCGGATCACCCAGTGGTCGCCGTCCTTCTTCGCGGTGGTGCCCATCCAGGTGGGGTTCGAGCCCGCGAACTCGGGCTCGGTCATGGTGAAGGTGCTGCGGAGCTCGCCCCGCACCAGCGGCAGGAGCCAGCGCTCCTGCTGCTCGGGGCTGCCGTACTCCATGAGGATCTCCATGTTGCCCACGTCGGGGGCCTGGCAGTTGAAGATCCAGTGGCCGACGGGCGTGCGGCCCAGCTCTTCGCTGAGGTGCGCGAACTCGGTCAGCGCCAGGCCCGCGCCGCCGTACGCCTCGGGCACGTGGGCGGCGAACAGCCCCGTCTGGCGGGCGCGCTCGCGCACGGCCGCGAGCCGCGGCAGCGAGGCGCGGAAGCCCTCGCGGCGGAGCGCCGGCTCCAGGGGCATGACCTCGTTCTTCACGAACTCGCGCACCAGCGCGCGCATCGCCTCGACCCGGGGAGAAGGGCTGAAGTCCATGGGGTCTCCGTCAACGAAGGGTGACGAGGTTTCCGGCGGCGCGCTCCAGGTGGCCCTGCTCGTTCAGGCTCGACAGGCGCGGGCCGCGCCGGGTGACGACGATCCGGGTGAGGCCGCAGTTGGCCAGGCCGAAGCGCAGGCGAAAGCCCGCTTCGGGCGGCACGCCGAGCAGCTCGGCGGCCAGCACGGCGATGGGCCCGCCCGACGTGACCACCAGCGCCGCGGCGTCGCGCTCGAGGGCCTCGCCCAGGCGCGCGAGCCCATCCAGGCAGCGCGCGCGAAAGGCCGCGTACGACTGCGAGTAGCCCGCGCCGTCCGGCGAGGCCACCCAGCGGTCGATGGCGCGCTCGAAGATGCGGTCGAAGGCCTTGACCGGCGCCAGGTCGTGCGCCAGCTCGGCGGCCAGCACCTGCAGGTCGGCGTAGCGCGGGTCGTAGCGCGCGAGCAGCTCGCGGTGGTCGAACTCGTCGAACGAGCTGTCGATCTGGATGGGCGCCTTCGAGCCCAGGGCCGCCAGGCAGGCGCGCGCCGTGCCGCGGTGCCGCTCGCGCGAGCCGCACACGGCCCGGTTCAGCTCGGGCGCCCGGGTGCGCAGGGCCTCACCGAGCGCGCGCGCCTGCTCCAGGCCCAGGTCGGTGAGCTGGTCGTACTCCTCGGCGCCGAACGACGCCTGCCCGTGGCGCACCACGTAGACGACGCTCATCGCCGCCCCCGCATGGCCCGCCGGCACTGCCAGTGCAGGTAGTGGGCCGCCAGCCAGAAGCGCTTGTACTCCGGGTTCCGGGTCTGGCCGTGGAAGTAGCGGTAGTAGATCTGCTGGGCGATCACCGCCAGGCGGAACAGCCCGAACACCTCGTACACGGGCCAGCGCTCGATCGAACGCCCCGAGCGCTCGGCGTAGGCCGCCACCACCTCGCGGCGGCTGAGCATGCCCGGCAGGTGCGTCGGCTGGCGGCGCAGCGATCGTCCGAAGGCGTCGTCGCCGGCCTCGACCCAGTAGGCCAGGCTGCCCCCCAGGTCCATCAGCGGATCGCCGAGCGTGGCCATCTCCCAGTCGAGCACGCCCACGATGCGCGAGGGGTCGGCGGCGTCGAGCACCAGGTTGTCGAAGCGGTAGTCGTTGTGGATGACGCACGTGGCCACGTCGTCGGGCGCGTTCGCGGCCAGCCACGTGGTCACGTCCTTGAACGTGGGCACGTTCCAGGTGCGAGCCCGGCCGTAGCGCTCGGTCCAGCCCTCGATCTGGCGCCGCACGTAGCCCGCGCCCCGCCCCAGCGAGGCGAGGCCCGCCGCGGCCGCGTCGACGCGGTGCAGTTCGACCAGCACGTCGATCATGCGGAGGCAGAGCGCGCGCGTGGCCTCGGGGCTCATGGAGACGCCGAGGTTCTTTCGAGGGATGACGCCGGGAACCCTGCGCATGACATAGAAATCGCACCCCAGCACCGCCGGGTCGTCGCAGAAGGCGATCATCTCGGGAACGTAGGGGAACACCGGCTTCAGCCCGGCCTGCACCGTGAACTCGCGCTTCATGTCGTGGGCCGACTTCGCCTTGGTGCCCTCCGGGGGCCGGCGCAGCACCAGGTCGTGGCCCGGGTAGGCCAGGCGGTACGTCCAGTTCGAGACCCCGCCCGAGAACTGCGTCACCTCGGGAAGCCCCGCGAGCCCTGCCACGCGCGCCTTCAGCCACGCGTCGACGGCCGCGACCGGCAACTCCTCGCCCGGGCGCACCGGGCCGCCGGTCTCGGGGTGCTTGCAGGGCGCTTGGGGAGTGGAGCTGCGAGCGTTCATCGGCCTCGTCCGGTTGCCTCGAAGTGTCTCGCGGGGCCGTGCCGGGGTCAAGCGCGGGATCGACGTCGGTCGAGGTGTACCTTACGGGGGGCAGCCGTTGTAGAGGCTCCCGTCGCAGTCGTCGTCGATACCGTTGTTGCAGATCTCGGTCGTGCCATGGGCCACGGCGGCGTTCAGCGGCTGGCAGTCGGACGCGTCGCCGTCGCCGTCGTTGTCGTCGTCGCCGTCGCACTCGTCGCCCTTGCCGTCGCCGTCGAGGTTGGCCTGGTCCGCGTTGGCGACGCCCGGGCAGTTGTCGACGGAGCTCGCGACGCCGTCGCCGTCTCGGTCGGGATTGGCGTCGGACTCGAACGAGGCGTACCAGAGCTTCCCGCCCGCATGGTAGGCCATGTGGAACACGCCGTTCGCGTCGATCTTCAAGGAGGTCCCGTGCCCCGTCGCGACGCTGGAGTGGATCGTCAGCATCGTCCACGTGCCGTTGATGCGCCGGGCGAGCTTGATGGCGTTGCCCTGCCACATCAGGATCGCGGGCTGTCCGATGAGGTCGAGACCGATGGACATCCACGTGCCCCCGATCATCTGGGTGCCCAGGTAGCCCGGGTTGCCCCCCGGAGCGTCGGTGTTGTACACCACGTACCCGCCCTGGTGGTACGTGGCGTGAAAGCGGTCGTTGGCGTCGTAGATCGCGTCGCTGTAGAGGCCGCCTTCCCAGCCCCAGCAGCCGCAGGACCACGAGATCGCCTTGGTGCACCCCATGAGGTCGGTGAAGTACAGGCGGGTCATCATCACCAGGGGCTTCCACATCGACGACACGGCGATGGCCCCATAGCCCATGTTCCCGGCGGCCATGCCGGCGACGCTCTCCGATTGCCATGCGCCCCACGGCGTCTTGGTGGCGTAGCGCACGTCGCTCTCCGGTTGATCCTGCACGTAGACGGCGTGCAGCGTGCCGCCCGAGTCGATGGCCAGGTCGGAGTTGCTGCCCGTGTCCCCCCCCGCGTCGATGAGGGAGGTAGCCCACGTCCCCGACACGTTGGTGGCGTACCTGAAGTCCAGGTTGGTGGCGTCGTAGGACGACACGTGGGCCTTGTCGGCCCCGTCGACCACCAGGCTGGCGTAGCGACCCACGTCGCCTGTCGAGTCGACCGTCTGCTTCGTCCAGGTCGTCCCGACCCGCGAGGCCACCTTCAGGTCGAGGAAGGGGGCTTCGGCGAAGTACCCGATCGTCGGCTCGTCGTAGGAGTCGAGCGCCAGCGACGGATACCACCCGGTGTCGCCGGTGGCGTCGACCGTCACCTTGGTGAGCCCGGTGGGAACGCACGCATCGAGGGTGTCGTCACACGTGCCGATGACGCAGGGATTGCCCGCGCTCACGCACTCGTCGACGACGCCGTCGCAGGTCTCGGCGCCCGTACACCACAGCGTGTCGTCGGCGCACGTGCGTCCGGCGCCGCCCTGGCAGGTCCCGTCGAGGCAGGTCTCTCCCACGACGCAGAACACGCCGTCGTCGCAGGCCTGGCCGTTGGTGGTGGCGTCGTGGACGTGCCCGCACGTACCGCTCTGGCACACGTTGACCGTGCAGGGGTCGTCGTCGTCGCACGCGACATCGGCGCCGTCGTCGATCGTGCCGTCGCAGTCGTCGTCGGACCCGTTGCAGGTTTCGGCGGCGCCGTGCCCCACGTCCGGGTCCGTTGGCCCGCAGTCGGTCCCATCGGGGTCGCCGTCGTCGTCGGTGTCGGCCTGCGGGCCGGTCACACGCACGCAGCGAACGTAGCTGGTATCAGTCTTGAGGGCAGGGTTCATGCGGCCGTCCATGTCGCTGAACGGTACGTACATGGCGTAGGTCGGGTCACTGATGAGCGATGTCGACGACCAGGCGCGGTCGAGGGGCGTGTTGGGGAAGGCCGCGGTATCGACGGGCGGGTAGGCCGTGAAGCGGAACAGCGACACCAGCTGCTTCTGGTCGGGCAACGTCCAGTCGTGGTAGCCGCCCCACACCAGGTCCTGACACGCGTCGAGGGCCGCCTGCCACGTGTGCTTCGTGGCGGCACCGATGGAGCACGCGCTGCCCGTCAGGCCGGCCGCGCAGCCCTGCCAGCTGAGCCCGGTGGTCGCGTCGGCCACGAGGGGCTGGCCGGTCACGCTCTCGCTGCGCGTGAAGCGCACGGCCGCGGGCGCCGCAGTACCCCGCACGCAGCGCACGTAGCAGCCGTAGAACATGTAGTCGTTGTTGCCGCCTCCGTAGCTGTTTTCGAACAGCCAGGCAAAGCGATCGGACGACGACGACGTCCACGAGCAGCTGCCCTCGGGCGCCCGGGGGAAGGCTGCGGGGTCCCACGTCGGCCGGCGACCGTAGCTGACGACCGACTGCGCCTCGTGCAGATCGGGCAGGCGCCAATCGTCGTAGCCACCCCAGTCCATCGCGTCGCAGTCGGCGAGCGCGTCCCACCAGGTGCGGCCCGTGAGAGAACCGTCTTCGCACTGGGCCCCTCTCTGGCCGAAGCCGCAACCCGCCCATTCGAGGCCGGTCACGTTGTCGTGCACCAGCGGCTCGTCGGTCACGGGTACGCTGCGCGTGAAGCGCTCGCTCTCGGCGTGGCCCGTGTCCCAGCCCGTCTGTGCGTCCTGTCCGCAGAACGCCGTGGTCTCGCAGGCCACGGTGCCGGCGGTGCCGGGGCACGCCACGCCGCTCGTGGCGTCGTAGCACTGACGCTGGCCCGAGTCGGCCAGCGGCCACGCCGGACCGGGCGGGTTGCAGGCCCAGGTACCGCAGCCGGGCGACTCGCACGCGCCCGAGATGCAGATGTCGTACCCGCGGTCAGGGATCGTGAGCGCTATGCACGGCGTGAAGTCGGGCAGGCCCGCGCACGACGACCGACACGCGGCGCGCGAGCAGGTCTGGCCGGCGGCGCAGAGGGCCCCCTCGTCAATGCTGGCGTCGCAGTCGTTGTCGACGCCGTTGCAGAGCTCGACCCGGCCGTGGCCGACGGCCGGGTCGCTGACGGCACAGTCTGTGGTGTCGGGATCGCCGTCGCAGTCGGCGTCGGCGGCCTGGGCCGGGTTGCCCTTGCTCGGGCAGTTGTCGCACACGTCGCCCACCTGATCGCTGTCGGCGTCGGCCTGATT
>CAZBRS010000005.1:0-84562 GCA_964494475.1 uncultured Myxococcales bacterium
CGTCGACGGCGTGTGCGTGGCCTCGTCGTGCAGCGGCGACACCGACTGCGACGGCGTCGTCGACGTCCAGGACAACTGCCCCGACGCGGTCAACCCGGACCAGCTCGACACCGACGGCGACGGCGTGGGCGATGCCTGCCCGGCCGCCTCCGGGCTGAACGTCGTCCCGGCGTCGCTGAACTTCGGCGTCGTGGCGCTCGGCGCGTGCGCCGACCTGGTCGCGAGCGTCCAGAACGCGGGCTCCGACGCCGTGGCGCTCGAGAGCTTCGAGCTCAGCGACAACTGCGGCGACGACTTCCGCCTGATCGACGCTCCCCAGGCCTCGGTGACGCTGGCCGCCGGACAATCGTTCCAGATCACGATCTCGTTCTGCCCGCGCTTCGTGGGCTCCACCGAGTGCGAGTTGGCCATCGCCGGCACCCCGGACTCGGCCACGGTCAGCCTGTTCGGGACCGGCATCGACGGCTACCCCGCCGACCAGGACGGCGACGGCTTCTCGTTCTCCGACGACTGCGACGACGCCAACGCCGCGGTAAACCCGGCCGCGCTCGAGGTCTGCAACAGCGTCGACGACGACTGCGACGGCCAGGTCGACGAGGAGGGCTGCCTGCCCTGCACGAGCAACGCCGACTGCGGCGAAGGCGCGAACTGCGTCGACGGAGTGTGCATCTCCGACTGCGCGCCGCTGGCCGAGATCTGCAACGGCCTCGACGACGACTGCGACGGCGTGGTCGACGAGGGCGCCTGCCTGGAGTGCACCTCCGACAACGACTGCGCCGCAGGCCAGATCTGCCTGGCCCCCGGCGACAACTGCTGCTCGGGCGCCCTGTGCACGCCCGACATGCCCTACTGCGGCACGTGCGGCGTCGGTCCCGAGGGCGACGACCTCGACGGCGACGGCATCCCCGACGCCATGGACAACTGTCCGCTGGTCGCGAACGGCGACCAGCGCGACCTGGACCAGGACGGCGTGGGCGATGCCTGCGATCAGGATATGGACAGCGACGGCTTTCCGGCGGGTACGGACTGCGACGACGCGGACCCGGCCGTGCACCCGGCGGCGATCGAGGCTTGCGACAGCCAGGACAACGACTGCGACGGCCAGGTCGACGAGGGGTGCGCGCCGTGCGTCACGAACCAGGACTGCGAGGCCGGCTTCGTGTGCATGGCGGGCGCATGCGTCGCCTCGTGCGAGCCCGTGACCGAGATCTGCAACGGCCTCGACGACGACTGCGACGGCGTGGTCGACGAGGGCGCCTGCCTGGAGTGCACCTCCGACAACGACTGCGCCGCAGGCCAGATCTGCCTGGCCCCCGGCGACGGCTGCTGCTCGGGCGCGATGTGCACGCCCGACATGCCCTTCTGTGGCACGTGCGGGGTCGATCCCGGCAGCGACGACGTCGACGGGGATGGCATCCCCGACGCCATGGACAACTGCCCGCTGGTCGCGAACGGCGACCAGAGCGACCTGGACCAGGACGGCGTAGGCGATGCCTGCGATCAGGACCTGGACAACGACGGCTTCCCGGCGGGTACGGACTGCGACGACACCGACCCCGCGGTGAACCCGGCGGCGATCGAGGCTTGCGACAGCCAGGACAACGACTGCGACGGCCAGGTCGACGAGGGGTGCTGAGCGCAGCGCCCCGCCGAAGGGCCCTCACCCCTCACCCTCTCCCGCCCTGGCGGGAGAGGGCGTACTGGGTCCGGGCACGGGGCGCCGGGAGCGGCCTGCCCGGCCGAGCGAGGACGCAGGCTTAGAGGAGGGGGCGGCCGGGGACGAGCGCTCGCGCTCGGTCCACGGACTCCGGCGACCCAAGCCGCCCCGAGGCGCGCCGGCGGCAGGGCCGACGCCACGCGGGCCCGCTCGCAGGAGGAATGGCCCGCTCGCGGAGGCCCCGCTCCGCGCCGAGGGTTCCGCAGCCGGCCGGGCCGGCCGCGCCCGGCGCCGCTGGCCGACAGAACTCCCCTCTCCTGCCGTCCAGGCGGGAGAGGGGGGGGTGAGGGCTCGTCAGCGCGGCTCGGGCGAAAGGCTCAGCGTCACCACCCACTCCCCGTGCGGCGTGTGGGGGAACTGGTCGACCCCGGTTACCGGCCCCGGCTCGTAGCCGAGCGCGACCAGAACGGCGCAGTCCGACACCAGGCTCAGGGCGAAGCACGACACGTAGACGAACGCTCGCGGGCGGGCTTCGACCGGCAGCGCGTCGAGGGCGTCGATCACCTTGCCGAGGCCCGATCGGGGAGGATCGGCCAGCACGGCGTCGGCCTCCTGCAGGCGCCGGAGCAGCTCGGCGTCGGCGCGCTGCAGATCGGCCCGCGCCACCTCGATCCGATCGGCCACGCCCGCCGCCTGGGCGCCCCGCTGCAGCCCGAACACCGCCAGCGGGTCGCTCTCGACCACCACCACGGGCTCCGACGCGAGGAAAGCCAGCGGCAGCGTGAAGTTCCCGATGCCGGCGCCGAGCTCGAGCCAGCGCGCGGCCCCCAGCGCCCGCGCCCGGGCCTCGACCTCGGCCACCAACAACTGGTTGGCCGCCAGCGACGGCTGGGTGAAGCCGCCCACCGGCCCGAACAGCTGGTGGGGCACGGCAGGCCGCGCCCCGTCGATCCCCGAGCCGCTCACCCAGGTCTGGAACCAGGGCTCGAGCCTGGCGTGCTTCTCGAGCTTCAGCCGCTCCCCGTCGTCGACCACGGGCTTCCGGCGCTGGCCGGCCTCGACCAGCACGCCCTCGGCCAGGCGCCGGCGCAGCCAGTCGCCCTCGTCCAGCAGGCGCTTCACGTCTTCGTTGGCCGCATCGAGCCACACGCCGCGCCGCCCGTCGGGCCCCACGCGCAGGCGCAGCGACGCGCGCTCCAGGGGCAGGGGATCGGCCCGCAGGTGGCCCACGAAGGCCCGGAGGCCCGGCGCCAGGGCGGGGCAGGCCCCCACGTCGACCAGGTCGTCACCGCGGAGGCTCCAGAGCCCCAGGGTGGTCTTGCCGTCGACCCGCCGGAACGCCAGATCCGTACGATCGCGCAGCCCCCAGGAGCCGGCCGAGGCGATGGGCACCTCGGCCACCGACGCCTCGGGCAACCCCTCCTCGAGCCACAGGGCGCGGAACGCCGCGCGCTTCTGCTCCAGTTGGTCCGGGTACGGCGCGTCGATCCACGGGCACCCGCCGCACGTCCCCGCGACCGCACAGGTCCACGTGCTCATCTCCGCCCCCCGCATCCGCGCGCCGAGATACGGGAACGTTTGAAACCTTGCGTGCAATGGCTGCGTTTCATCCCGGCTTCGCTCCCAACCCCTTGGCCGACAACGAGATGCGGCGGCGCGCGAGGTCGACCTCGAGCACCCGCACCGTGATCCGCTGACCCGCGTGCACCACCTCGGCCGGGTCACGCACGAAACGGTCGGCGATCTGGCTCACGTGCACCAGCCCGTCCTGGTGCACGCCCACATCGACGAAGGCGCCGAAGGCGGTCACGTTGGTCACCACGCCCTCCAGCACCATGTCCTTGCACAAATCCTCCAGGCTCGTCACGTCGTCGCGGAACGCCGGCGCCTCGAAGGCCTCGCGCGGATCGCGTCCGGGCTTCTTCAGCTCGGCCGCGATGTCCTGGAGCGTGGGCTCGCCCACGTCGCCCGATACGTAACGCCCCAGCGGGATGCGATCGACCACCTCGGCCGCGCCCACCAGCCGGGGGAGCGGCAGCCCCAGGTCCGCGGCCATGCGCTCCACGAGGGCATAGCGCTCCGGGTGCACGGCCGAGGCGTCGAGGGGGTTCTTCGCGCCGCGCACGCGCAGGAAGCCCGCCGCCTGCTCGAAGGCGCGCGGCCCCAGGCCCTTGACCTTCTTCAGCTCCGCGCGCGCCACGAACGGGCCCTCGGCCTCGCGCCGGGCCACGATGGCCTTCGCGAGGTTCGGCCCGATGCCGGCCACGTGGGCGAGCAGCGCGGCGCTGGCCGTGTTCAGCTCGACCCCCACGCGGTTCACGACCGAGACCACCACGTCGCTGAGCTTCTTCGCCAGCAGCTTCTGGTCGACGTCGTGCTGGTACTGCCCCACGCCGATGGCCTTGGGCTCGACCTTCACGAGCTCGGCCAGGGGGTCTTGCAGGCGCCGCGCGATCGAGATGGCGCCGCGGATCGTGAGATCGAGGTCCGGGAACTCGGCGCGCGCCGCGTCCGACGCGCTGTACACGCTGGCCCCGGCCTCGCTGACCGACACGACCATCACCTCGCCGCGCCCGGCCTCCTTCAGCGTCTTCCGCGCGAAGGCCTCGGTCTCGCGGCCGGCCGTTCCGTTCCCGACCGCGATCGCGTGGGGGCCGTGCTTCGCCACGAACGCCGCGAACTCCCGCGCCGCCCTGGCCGGATCGGCGGTGTGCGGGTAGATGGTGAGGGTGCCGAGGAAGCGCCCGGTGGCGTCGACGGCCGCGCACTTGCAGCCGGTGCGGAGCCCCGGGTCCACGCCCACCACGGGCCGCCCGCCGAAGGGCGCCGCCAGCAGCAGGTGCCCCAGGTTCAGGGCGAAGACCGCGATGGCCGTCTCGTCGGCGCGCTCCTTCAACCCCTCGTGCACCTCGCGCTCGAGGCTGGGCGCCAGCAGTCGCGAGAGGCCGTCCTGCACCGCGGCCTCCAGCAGGGCGGCGAAGGGCGTGCGCGCCGCGTGGCCCGCCACGCGCAGGAGCCCCGGCACGAGCACGGCCTCGTCGACGCCGATGGCCAGCGACAGCACGCCCTCGGCCTCGCCCCGGCGCATGGCCAGGTAGCGATGCGACGGCACGCGCGAGACCGGCTCGCGGTGCTCGTAGTAGTCCTCGAACGCCGTGCGCCCCTCGGGCGCCTTGCGGGCCTTCTTCGACTCCAGCAGCCCGGTGCGCCGGAAGGCCTCGCGGGCCAACGAACGCACGCGCGCGTCCTCGGCCACGTGCTCGGCCACGATGTCGCAGGCGCCCGCCAGCGCGGCGTCGACGTCCGGCACCTCCTTCGCGGCGCTCACGAAGGCCCGGGCCTCGTCGCGCGGGCTCCCGACCCGCGGCTGGGCCAGGATCCGGAGCGCCAGCGCCTCGAGGCCGCGCTCGCGAGCCACGGTGGCGCGCGTGCGGCGCTTGGGGCGGAAGGGCAGGTACAGATCCTCCAGCTCGGCCTTGGTGCCGGCCGCGGCCAGCCGTGCCGCCAGCTCGGGCGTCAGCTTGCCCTGCTCCGCGATCGACGCCACGACGGCCGCCCGCCGCTCCTCCAGCTCGCGCACGTAGCCGGCGCGCTCCTCGATGGCGCGGATCTGCACCTCGTCGAGGCTGCCGGTGGCCTCCTTGCGGTAGCGCGCGATGAAGGGCACGGTGCAGCCCTCGCCGAGCAGGCGAAGGACGGTGGCCACGCCGGCGCCCGGCAGGCCCGTCTCGGCGGCCACGCGGGGCACCGGGTCGAAGGCGACCTCGACAGCTTCGTTCACGAAGGGCTCCGGACGGTTGCAGCGGCCGACGGTAGCCGGTAATGTCGCGGGCGTCCAGCCAACGACGGGAGGAGCCCATGCCCCGAACCCTCGACGACCTGACCGTCCTCGTGACCGGCGCCACCTCGGGCTTCGGCGAGGCCATCGCCCGGCGCTTCGCCGCCGAGGGCGCCCGGCTGGTGCTCACGGGCCGCCGCGCCCTGCGCTTGCAGGCCCTGGTCGACGCGCTCGACGTGCCGGCCCTGGCCCTGGCCTTCGATCTCACCGACAAGGCCGCACTCGAGGAGTCCCTCGCCGAGCTGCCCGCCGAGTTCGCGGCCATCGACGTGCTGGTCAACAACGCCGGCCTCGCCCTCGGCCTCGAGCCGGCCCAGAAGGCCAGCCTCGACGACTGGGAGACCATGATCGCCACGAACTGCCGCGCCCTCGTGCACCTCACGCGCCGCGTCCTGCCCGGCATGGTCGAGCGCGGCAGCGGCCACATCGTGAACGTCGGCTCCATCGCCGGCGACTGGCCCTACCCCGGAGGCAACGTCTACGGCGCCACCAAGGCCTTCGTGAAGCAGTTCTCGCTGGGCCTGCGCGCCGACCTGATGGGCACCGGCGTACGCGTCACCAACCTCGAGCCCGGCATGGCCGAGACCGAGTTCAGCCTGGTGCGCTTCCACGGCGACGCCGAGAAGGCCAACAAGGTCTACGCGGGCGTGCAGCCCCTCACGGGCGCCGACGTGGCCGAGGCCGTGTGCTGGGTGGTGTCGCAGCCCCCGCACGTGAACGTGAGCCGGCTCGAGCTCATGCCCACGGCGCAGGCGGTCGTGGGGGCTACGGTGGCGCGGCGGGGGTAGTTGTACAGATTGAAGGTTGAACTTTCAATTTGCACAGAGCCGGCGATTCACCAATGACATCAACCTGTTTTTCCATGCCCGTCATCCGCCAGCGTTGCTGACGGAAACTCCCAGTCCAGCCAGTCGTCGAACCAGGTGATTGCGCCCCTCGACCGTCAGCACGAACCGATCCCCATGGGCCTCGAGCCAACCGCCGTCAATGAGCGTTCCCGCGGCTTCTCCGACGGCCCCGGCAAGGCCCGCAGCAAGGCCAAGTCGGTGCGCCAGTTCTTCCGCCGTACGACCTGCGACACCCACCGCGTAGAGCAAGCAAAGGGTCTCGATGTCAGCTCGCGACGGACCGCTAGGCTTGTCCTCGTCGTGTGCTACGCCGTGATAGTTGGCCATGACCGTTCCCTCCCACCGTCGTTCCCGACACGATCACATCGTTGCGGCTCGGCTCTGTCGCCGACTGTCCTCGGCGATCTGCCCGTCATAGGCCTCGATGATGCGGGCGAGCAGGCTCATGAGCGGTCTCGGCCGACCGTCGACGGCCCGCTCGAACGCCCGGCGATCGCTACGCGCATCGGCCGCCTCGCGCAGGTAGGCGTCGATGTCACCGACGAGGAAGAGGCCCTTCATGGCGCGGGTGAGAGCCACGTTCCAGCGCTTCGGCATGTCGAAGAACGGCGTCGCGCGATTGCGGACGAGGCTGACGAACACGAAGTCGGCCTCCCGTCCCTGGCACCGGTCCAAGGTACTGGCCTCGACGACGAGGTTGTCGAGGAGTCCCTGCAAGCGCAGCTTCTTGATCGTTTCGCCCAACAACGTCTCCTGCTGGCTATACGGCGTGATGAGCATGATGCTCGGGCCCCGGCTCCTGGCCACCTCGGCCCCGTTCAGATTGCCCAACATGCGGAAGATCACGTCGACCTCGCGCGGGTTCGATTCGCCGTTCCCCTCGGCTTCGACCTGGACGAGGCTCACCCTGCAACCACCAGCATTCTCGTCCCTGCCGTCGATCAATGCCTCTCCGAAGTAGAACAACTCCCGCGGGACGACGGACAGGCTGGGGTGCATCCGGTATTGCTTCTTGAGCGTGCCGACGAAGGGCTTCACCGCCGCCCAGAGAGCGGGTTGCGAAACGCTCGCGAGCTCGCGCAGGGGCGTGGTGTCAAATCGATCCGCGGGGATCCCGGTCAGCCAGTCGTAGACCGAAATGGCATTAACGGCGTATCTCTCGGCGATCGCGTCGATCAGCCTCGAACGCACACGGGCGGACGGAAGCTGCGCTTCGGGAGTGGTCTGCAGTGCCTCGATCACCGCGTCCGTAGGCAGGTAGGATCGAATCCCGTTCCGGAACGTCAACAGGCGCAGTTTCTGCCCTGCACGCAGGCTCCAGGGCTGGGCGTGGTAAACGTTGAAGCAATTCTCGAAGAGCATCGCCTGGGCGCGATACCGGGCCTCCACCAGTCGCATCCCACTCGCGACGGCGGGCCGCTCGACGCGCAGCCCGCGCTGAGCCAGGACGCGCAGGGACCCGTCTCGATCGGGGGCATGCGTACGGTCGCTGCGGCGAACGGGCGAGAGCCGCGTGAACGCCTCGTCCCGCTCCTCGGGCCGGCAAACGATGATCCCGTCGCCCCGGGCGTCCTGGAGGGTCGTGATGGGGGGCAGGTTGTCGGGCTTGACCTCGGCCAGATGCCGTTGAATCGCCGCTGCGGTTCGCACCGGGTCCGAAGACAGCACGAGGAACCGCTCTTCGCGCCGGGCCGCGGGGTGTACCTTCTCCAGCAGAGCACCGACGGAGCAGACGAGTTCGAGTTGCGGATCGAGGATATCGTCCAGGGTCGCCGCGTTCTCCTCGCAGTTGTTGAAGGGCGGCAGTTGCTCGGGATCGCCGACCAGCACCCATCGCCGCGCCTTGACCGCGATGGCCAGGAACTCCGGCAGCGTCATCTTCGACACCTCATCGACGAGCAGGAGGTCGAAGCTGCCGGGCTCTGCGAGCCCCACAGGCTCGTACGACAGGATACCGATCGGCGTCCCGCAAATGACGTCGTGTACGGCGGCGACGGCCAGGGAGATCGGCGCGCGGCCGGACGACTTCTTGTTCTCGATGGCGAACAACCGGGCGGCGAAGGGGACCGTCTCCGAGAGGCGCTGCTCGATACGACGCGCGATGGCGGCACCGCGAAGCTGCCGCTTCTTCCCGATCCAGTACTCGAGCGCCCGCGCCGACAGCTTCTTCGTGCGCGCGGCGTATCGCACCGGCAGGCTTCGCGGGTCGAGAACGTCGTGCGCATCCCCGTGGCGGGGGACCAGCTTCTCGACTACGTTGTCCACCGCGACGTGCGTCGGGGACACTACGAGGACGCGCTCCCCACGGGCGAGCGAACGGCGGATGATGCCCGTGATCACCGTGGTCTTGCCGGAGCCGGGGGGGCCCTGGATGACCGCGAAGTGCGGCGTGGTCAGGGCCTTGCGGATGCACTCCGACTGGAACTCGTCGAGGCGCTCGTCGGGGAAGGGCCCGTCGATGGCGCCTTCCTGCCCGTCCGCAGGGGAAGCTGGCAGGCAACGGGCTTCGGAGAGCCCGACCAGAACGCGGAGCGGGGCCAGAGGCCCGTCGTCGGCGCCGCCTTCAATCGCGGACAAGCCGGCCAGTTGACGTTCGAGCTGGACCAGGTTGGGGACGATGGCGACATGGCGCAGACTGCCGCGGCCCTGCGGTGCCTCGGCTACGGTCAACTCGACGACCCGCTGGCTCCCCCCCACGTTCTCCTTCTTGTACACCACCAACTCGGCGACTTCGGGCCGCGGATCGAGCGCCAGGAACTCCCGCGGCGATCGCTCGAGAAGACGTCGCTGCTCCTCGGTGAGGAACGTGACGTGGCCCTCGATCATGTTTTCCACCGCCTCGACGATCTCCTTCTCACGGCCACGCCACAGGTCGTCGTAGTCGATGGCGATCTTCACCGCGCACGTACCGTCGTCGGGGTCTTCCCGCCAGGCCGGTGCCGACCGGGACGCGGAACGCGCTGGCGCAAACGCCGAAGCCGACCTCTGGAGCAGGCCGAAGACGTCCGAGGGCGCGTCAGCGTCGGGCTGCGCGTCGTCGATGACCGGCGCATCGCCGATCGCGGCGATGATCGGTCGCTCGAGGAGCCGCTCGAGCTTCGCGTTGAGACTGGCGCGGATGGCGGGTGCCAGGTTCCTGGCAGGTGTCGGCTCGGGTCCGCGCTCCGAAACGTCAAGAGACATGGGCCCCTCCTGCTGCGCTACCGTTGGGGTTCCGCCCCAACTGCAGCGCCCCCGCGATAGCCACAGCACAGGCCATCAGCCGCCCCTTGTTCACGCGCACGTAGGTCACCCCGGCCTTCCGGCAGGCGTCGTAGAGCTTGCCGTCGGTCATGTGCGACTGGAACCCGGTCGCCCCGAGCACGACGCCGTAGGCGCCGGCCTCGATCCGCTCGGCGGCCGCGTTCACGCGCCGCGGACCGCCCTCGCACCATTCGATCGATGCAAACCCGAGTTGCTGCTCGAGGGTGCCCCGAAGCTTCGGGTCCGCGCGATTGCCGACGAAGACCGCGCGCTGGCCACCGGTGAAGGCACGCACGGTCGCGAGCAGGCGCCCGGTCGTGTCGACCGGCTCGCACTGGGGCGCTTCGGGCGCCTCGAGGGCCTGCCGAATCTCAGCCTCGACCTCGGGCAGCGGCTCCACGGTTCCGGGCTCCCCCTCGAACTCCTGCTGGATAGCCGACAACCGCTTCCGGGCCCGCCGGTTCTCGGCGCCCGGCAGGAAGGCCTTCACGTCGATGGACCGCACGACCTCGCGGAACGGCCGCAGGGTCTTGGCGAGCGCGCCGTTCTCGATCAGGTCCAGGCCGTCGAGAACCCACGCGCGCACGTCGCCTTCCTCGGGGTTCGCGAGCAACTCGGGCAGGCGCCGGTAGAGCGCCTGCCGCGCGCGCCGACGGCGCTTCTCCTCGGGGTCGCGCCCGAGCACGGCGGCCCAGGATCGCGACGGCCGCTGGGTCGGGTCAAGCACTTCCCTCAGGTGCTCGTCGGTCTTCGCGACCTCCCTCGACAACCAGCGAAGCCGTCCCGCGACGAGGCTCCACGACTCGAAATCGGTCACGTGACCGCGAAGCCAGCGGAGCAGCCCCGCCCACTCGGTCAGGGGCCCCAAGCCAGCCGCTGGGAGCTTCCGAAGCCTCTTTCCAACGTTCTTGGCGACCGGCTGGGCCAGGCTGCCCGTGAGCCGCTCGACCTCCGCCCGAAGGGCGTGCAGTTCCGCCTCGGGATCCAGCGGCGCGGGCGCCAGGACCGCCGCGTCCGCCCAGCCGTCGTCGTCGAAACCGGCCGCCGCGTCCTGTTCCTCGACCTGCCGAAGCGCGGCCTCCGCAGCGTCCGCGGCCTCGTGCCAGTTACGGGGGACAGGGGTCCAGCCCGCGGGCAGGTCACGCGCCGTATCGGGCGGCTCCGCGGTCAGTTGCAGGGCGATGACCGCGCCGGGCCAGGTCTGCTTGCAGAGCAACGCCAACTGGCGCGCCACCTCATGAACCCGAGCCTCCACCTCCTCTGCGTGCCCAGCGTCGTCTTCGAGGCCTCGTGCGCGACACATCCAACCGAGCACGACCAGGCGCTGTCGCTCCGGCGACGCCATCCCGAGTTCGGCCCGTTCGGCGACGATGCGGTCCTCGAGGGGTGCCAGCGCGGCCAACGCGTCGGCCCCGGACAGCCGGGGCGCTCGCGCAGGCTCGACCGCAAGCTCCGGCTCGCGCTTCGATCCGGCGACGGGGCAAGCCTCGGCCCCCGGCACCGGCGCCTGGAGCTCATCGTTCGAGAGTTCGCTCGCGACGACGGACTCGGCCTCGCGGCTGACGAGCAACCGCAACGCACTATCGCGCCCCCGCGCGAAGACGTCGTGAAGCCCGCCCTCGTGAGCATCCTCCGCGGCTTCGACCGGCCTGGCGACGCAGCCCCCGAGCGCCATCCGCGCCGCGCGCGAGGGCAGCATCTGCTCCAACGCGTGCAGGAGCGCCTCGGTCTCGGTGGCGCCCTGGCCGAGCCATCGCTCGCCGGACGCGAGCACGAGGCACTCTGTCCAGCCCTGCACCCGGAACACGATGCGGTAGCCGAGCCCCCAGAGCCACTCCTGCGCGTCGGGCGTGCTCGCTTGCGACAAAGGTTCCATGCAACCCCCCGCTTCCGTTGCTCGATGCCCAGGTTCGAACGTCTCGTCACCTTCTGACGCACAGGCTAGACAGGAATTCGAAGCGATGCAACACATCGCCAGAGCTCAATGCTACGCAATAGTGTAGCACGCCTGGGAAGATATGAGTTGCAACGCGGGCACAGCGGCGATTATGCTGCCTTCATGGCGTCTACGAGGCCCTCATGAGAACAGAGTTGCAAGCCGCGATCGGCGACCGATCTCTCGAGGAACTGGCACGCGAGATCCACGCAGCGTGGCTCGAAACCGAGGACGAGGCGGCGAGCAGCGTCAAGGTTCGCAGCCTGGCGGTCAAACTCGGCGCGCTCGTCCACAAGGGCGACGACCGATGGTGGCGAGCCCGCCCGAACGTGGCGGCGATGCTGGGCGATCTGCTCGAACTCTCCATGGATCAGATCCTGCCGGAGCAGACCGCGGTCGACGACGGGTGCTTCTCGTTCCGCGACTTCCCGTCGTTGCACGCGCTCGAACCCGGCGACGAGCCGTGCGACCTCGTACGCTTCTCACCTTACCCGGGTGCGAGCTGGACCTGGGCCACCCTCGTCGATAACGTCCGCGGACGAACGCCGCGCCACTGGATCGTCCTCCCCCCGGGCGGGGGCAAGCACCTGTACGCGTGGTTGCTGCAGCACCGTTGGAGCGAACCTCTCTCCAGCGAGACCTCCGTCAAACGCCACCGGGTTCGCCGGATGGCGGTACCGAACATCGCAGACGCGCGGGCCGCCGTGACCGCGAACAACGAACGCCTCATCGTGGTCGTTACGACCCGAGACCCCGACACCGACACCAATGCGGCTTCCGAATTCCTGGCGCGCGGCAACGTGGTCGTCTTCGCGCCGTTCCCACCGCCGCCGAGGCAGAGCCACGACGAGGAGAGCCTCCTGGACGGAGGCGAACGCTGGCACGTTCTCCCCTGCGAGTTCGTCGCGGACTGGAGGCTGCGATTCCTCGCGTGGACCCAGGCCCGAGTGCTCGGCGACACGATGCTCGACGCGCAGGCGCTCGACACCTGGATGGCTCGTATCGACGGGTCGGGCGATCTCTTCGCGACCCCAGGCAGCCTGCTCTCCCTCTGCGCCGTAGCCCACGACCTCGGCGAGGCACGCCTCCGAGCCAAGAGCGCCACGGAGCTGCTCGACGAAGCCCTGGAGCGACTTGTCCGGAGCCGCGCCGGCGCCCGGAACGAACCCGATGCTCGCTGGCTCGAATGTCGCGGAGTCGCCGCGTTCAAGAAGCTGGCCGAAAGCCGATTCCTCGACCCCTGCGTCCCCGTGACCTCCGATCGGGGCCTGTCCCGCGCCTCGTGGACGTCGGTCGTGCCGCAGGACCTCACCTCCCCTGCGCTGACCATCGACGAACAAGCGCACGAGTTGGCTGCGTTTGCGGCCCGTGGCCCGGCGAGCGGCGAGACCGAAGCGCGCGACCTGCTCCAGCGCTGGGCTGGGGTCTCCGCCGACGACGTGGTGCGCATCCTCGAGGCCGAAGGCTTCCTGCGCGGGCTGGCGGATGGCGGCCTCGATCTGCACCCAGCGTGGCTGCAGCGGCTGACGTGGACCCTGGGCATCCAGGCAGCCCTGGCCGGCCCGCCCTCCGTATGGGGACGCTGGTGCCTCGAACCTGGGCGTCGGCAGATCGTGAAGTCGCTCCTACGGCAACTCCAGCCGGAAGCCCTCCTGGCCGTGATCCGTCGCGTCGTAGACGCTGAGGGACCCGCCGATCCGGCGACCTGCTGCGCGCTGGAGGTCACGTTCGAGGCGGTCGCCCGGCACCTTCGCGGCAAGCCGGGCAAAGGCAACGAACGGTTGTTCGAGTCAATCCAGGCGCTCTGGCGGCGGCAACTCGCGCAGTGCGTCGAGCGTGAGCCAGGCCTTCCTTCCCCGCTCTTCGGACGGCCCGACCCAGCCGACGGTCACGAAGGGTGGATCGCTGACTGCTGGGCTCTCAGCCTCTCCGTCCCTCGGCCGGAGGACGCTCCGGAGGGCCTCGACTGGTTGCTGCCCGGCTGGGGGCGGCCCGCACTGGATGCCGTGCCCCCGTGGCTGACGAGGGTTCGCCTGCCTTGGAGGGACGGACGAGGTCAGGCCGGGAGCGAACGCCTCGCGCGTCTGGCGCTCCGCGTGGTCGAACGCACCGTCCCTGGCGACGGTCGCCTCCCGGTGCCGCCCATCCTACGGGTCGCGACCTGGTTCGGTTCGGACGACATGGAGTGGCACCCGGGTTTCTCGATGATCGAGGCCCTCGCCGAAGACCCCGCCGCCGCCTCGACGCTCGCGCACAGCCTGCAACGAACGGTTCCGTCCGAGCGAACCCGCGTGCTGCACCGCCTTTGGACGGCGCTCCGCGGAGCGGCCCCCGGCAGTTCGCGACGCGCGTTCGAAGACAGCTTCGAACCGATCCCTCGCGTCGATCTGCTCCGGAGTGCCGACCCCGGTCTCTACGACCTGCTGGTCGAGCACCTGACCGACGCCAACATCGAAGAAGCCCTCGACTCGCTCACGACCGACAAGGCGCGCGCCCTGCACGCCTTCGACGCCCTGGCACGGAACGTCGCCGCGCTGCCGCCCCGCCTGCGCCGAGCCGCGCTGAAGCACCTCCTGGTCCTGGGGCTGTCGGCCGAGGTCTCCGACGCGCTGTGCAAGGCGGTGCTGGACGCCTGCGCGAGCACCGCGCCTTCCCGCCACGACCTGGACGCGCTCGCTCTCGTCGCGACGCGCCGAGGGCGCGAGGGCGAAGCCGCGCGACACGCACGGGAGGCCGCCACCCGGCGCTGGTCGGCAGCGGCCTCTCCAACCCTGGAGCACACGCTCCAGGCATGGCCCGCTCTCGAAGCTGACGTCTGGTGGGAGACCGCGCCCGCCGAGGTGATCACGGCGCTCTTCGAACGGATCGAGGCGACGCCCCGCGACCTATGGCCGGCCTGGACGCACGCCTGGCTCGTGTCGCACTTCCCGCCTTCCCTGGAGCTCGTTGACCGCATGTTCGCCGCCCTGGCCCGATCGCGGTAGCCTGCCATCCTCCTGCCCGGGAGCCCCCATGCCCAACAACATGGAACTCAAAGCCCGCACCCCCGACCCCGAACGCGTCGCGCGCCTCGCCGGCGACCTCGCCGGGACCGGGCCGACCCTGCTCGTGCAGGAGGACACGTTCTTCCCGTGCGCGACGGGGCGGCTCAAGCTGCGCAAGCTCGCGCCCGACCGGGGCGAGCTCATCCACTACGCGCGCCCGGACCGGGCGGGGCCGAAGCTCTCGAGCTACTCCCTGGTGCCCACCACCGCCCCCGACGCGCTCCGCGACGCGCTGGCCGCGGCGCTCGGGGTCACCGTCGTGGTGCGAAAGACGCGCCGCCTGTGGCTCGTGGGGCCGACGCGCGTGCACCTCGACGAGGTCGAGGGGCTCGGCAGCTTCCTCGAGTTGGAGGTGGTGCTTACCGAGGGCCAGGCGGCGGCCGAGGGCGAACGCACGGCGCGAGAGTTGATGGCCGCGCTGGGGGTGGCAGAAGCCGATCTGGTGGACGTCGCCTACGCCGACCTGCTGCTCGCTGGCCAGACCGGCTGAACGGAGGGGGGCGGCGTCAGATCACCCCGTGCTCACGGCACACGTCGCGGAGCGTGGCGACGGTCTGCTCGATCTCGTCCTTCGTGTGCGCCGCGCTCACGATGAAGCGCAGGCGGCCCTCGGTCGGGCCCACGGCCGGGAAGATGACGGCGATGGTGAACACGCCGCGCTCGAAGAGCCCCGTGGTCACCTTCAGGAGCTTGTCCATGTCCTCGATGTAGACGGGCACGACCGGGCTCTTGCTGGCGCGCAGATCGAAGCCCTCGCTTCGGAGCAGCGTGCGGAAGGTGGCGTTGTTCTCGTGCAGGCGCCGGGCGTGCTCGGGGTTGCCCTCGATCTCGTCGAGCGCCGCCAGGATGGCCGCGGCGTCGGCGGGGGTGAAGCAGGCCTGGAACAGGTAGGGGCGCGCGTTCCAGGTGAGCAGCGTCTTGTACTTGGCGTCCATGGCCACGAAGCCGCCGACCGACGCCGTGGCCTTCGAGAAGGTCGACATGATGAAGTCGACGTCGTCGGCCACGCCCAGCTCGTGGCAGTAGCCGCTGCCCCGCTCGCCGTAGAAGCCGAACGTGTGCGCCTCGTCGACGTACAGGAAGAAGCCGTAGCGCTTCTTGAGCGCGACGATCTCGCGGAGCGGGGCCAGGTCGCCGCTCATGGAGTAGGCCGACTCGACGATGACGAAGACGTTCTCGAACTGGTCGCGGTAGCGGCTGAGCTTGTCCTCGAGATCGGCCACGTCGTTGTGCGAGAAGGGCAGAATCTGGGCCCGGGAGGCGCGGCAGCCGTCGACGATGCTGGCGTGGTTCTCGGCGTCCGACAGCAGCAGGTCGCGCTTCGACACCAGACCGGCGATCACGCCCGAGTTGGTCGTGAACCCGGTCGGGAAGAGCATGACGCCGTCCTTGCCGATCAGGCGCGCGATGCGCTGCTCGATCTGCTTGTGGAGCGACGACATCCCGCCCGACATGGCCGAGGTGCCGCAGCCGCTCCCGAAGCGGGCCAGCGCCTCCTGGGCGGCCCGGATCACGCGCTCGTTCCGGTTCAGCCCGAGGTAGTGGTTGATGCTCCACATGATGCACTCGCGCTGGTGCCGGCCGTCGTGCACGACCGCACGGTGGGCGCTGCCCTGCTCGGTGTAGCCGTCGTACGAGTAGAAGAGGCCTGCCTCCTCCTGCATCTTCTTCAAGCGGTGCATGTGCTCCGCGATCTGGCGCACGTCGGTGATGCCCTTGTCGATGAGCATCTTCTTCAAGAGCCCGATGGTCGTGGTCGGCGTGAGATCGAGCGTGGTCACCTGGTCCATCGTGTACGTCTCCTCTTCGCTCAATCCAGTTGCAGGCCGCGACGCAGGACCGCGACGCCCATCTCGAGCCGCACCAGCGCACCCAGCGACTCGATCTCGGAGGCGCCCACCCCCAGGAGATCGGCCGCCTCGTCGATGGCAGCGCGCTCGTCGATGGCGTACAGCTCGTCGGCCAGGGCGATGCGGATGGCGCTGTACAGGATGCGCCGCGCCATGCGGGCGTCGAGGTGGGGCTTCAGCTTGCCGAGGATGGTCGCCACGGTCTCGCTGCGCCAGTTGAAGCGCGACCACGCCTCGATGATGTCCTGCGTGACGCCCAGGCGCCGCGCGTCGTCGAAGACCAGCTCGCGCTCCTCGCGCGTCAGCCGCCCGTCGGCGGCCGCGATGACCTGGACCGCGTACCCGTAGAGCTCGAGCGCCTCTCGGGGCAGGCTCGCGAACGGCGGCTCATGAGCAACTGCGAACATATCCTACCTCGCTAGATTCGGGAATCGCTCCAAGGTAGCACGTCGGGTCCCGTCCGCCAACTTCCGGCGTCCGGCGATCTTCGTTGCGCGGTCCGGCGCGCGTGGATAGCATCAGCGCACGGAGCACCCCCATGCCCCTGGTCGAAAAAGACAACTTCACCGTCGAGCTGGTGACGGGCAAGGACGCCGCCGGCCGCGACGTGCTGGTGCTGGTCGCCAAGCGCACCTACCGGCTCGACGCGCCGACGGGCCGGTGCACCCTCGACGGCGTCGACGAGCAGCCGCCGGTGCATGGCGACGACGTGTACGCCGAGGGCGGCGACTTCTTCGACGACGTGCTGCAGGAAGACGGCGAGATGGCGCCCTTCAAGCCGAAGGTCGACGTCGTGGTGCGCGCGCGGGCCTTCGCGCCCGGGGGCAAGCCCGTGCCGCGCTTCGAGACGTCGGTGCAGGTGGGCCGCTGGCAGAAGCGGCTGACCGTCATCGGCGACCGACGCTGCGTCTGGCAGCCTCCCAAGAAGGAGACCAAGAAGGAGATCGTCTTCCGGCCGCCGCTCTTCACCGAGCCCGAGCCCATCGCCGAGTGCCCCGTCACGTGGCGCCACGCCTACGGGGGCTCATCCCCCGTGCTGCCGCTCATCCCGCCCCACCTGCGCGAGCAGGTCGCGGCCGACCTCGAGGCCAAGCGCTCGGCCAAGGCCGAAGCCGCCAAGGCCGAGGCTGCCGCCCAGGCGGGCGCGGCGCCCGACGTCGAGGCGTTTCAGCAGGGCGCGACCCAGACCATCGACCTCAACGCCGTTCAGGCGGCGCACGCCGACAGCCTGTGGAAACGCGACGACGCCCGCGCCGACGTGGGCGCCGACGGCACCCAGGTGCTGCACGTGGGCCGCACGGTCGAGGCAGGCGACGGCTGGGACGACGCGTTGCGCGGGCCGGCCCCGCAGGCCGCGGCCAAGCCGAAGGCCGAGCTGCCCGACGATCGCATCCCCTGTCCCTTCAACCCCGTCGGCAAGGGCTTCGCGCTGGGGCACTCGCAGGAGGCCCTCGACGGCCTGGCGTTGCCGAACCTCGAAGACCCCGCGCGGCCGCTTGTGCCCGAGATGATCGCGCGCGACCTGACGCGCCTGCTCGAGCCCGACGTCGTCCCGGCCGGCCTGGGCTTCGTGGCCAAGGGGGCGTGGATGCGCGCGCAGTTCGCGGGCTACTCGCCCGAGGAGGCCGAGGCCGCGAAGGCGGGCGTCGACGAGCAGCTGGCCAACCTCGACCCCGCCGACCCCGCAGAGCGCCCGGCGGTCGAGGCGCTGCTGGCCTTCGAGCCCAAGCCGTTCGACCCCACGTTCTGGAACGGCGCACCCCTCGACCAGCAGCTGCCCGACCTGGTGGGCGACGAGGTCGTCACGCTCACGAACCTCGACCCCTCGGGCCACACGCAGTTCCAGTTGCCGGGCCGGGCGCCGCTCCTCACGCTCGACCGCGGGCGCGGGCCCGAGCCCGTGCTGCCACGCCTCGACACGCTGGTCATCGATCGCGAGGCCGAGCGCGTCACGCTGGTCTGGCGCGGCCACCTGGCCTACGGCGGCCCCTCCGAGCTCGAGAGCTACCAGAAGCTCGTGGGCGACGTGCGCGACCTGTCGCTGCCCGAGCAGCGCGAGCAGGCCGCCCTGCTGCGCGCGGCCCCCGACCCGCAGGAGCGCGGCACCGAGGTGCTGAAGGTGCAGGACGACGCCGAACCGGTCCTGAAGCACGCGCCCGTCGCACCGTCCGCGGCGAAGCGGGCCTCAGCCCTGGCCGAAGGCGCCGAAGCGGCCGACGAAGACGACCGGGGCACCCGCGTCATCCGCCTGGCCGAGGAGGGCCGAGAGCTGCAGGCCGACACCGCGTGGGTCGCCGGCGAGAAGGCCGCCGCCGCGCCCGGCCTGACCCCCGAACAGGCCGAGGCCGCCCGCAAGGCCGCCGAGATCGCCGCGAAGAAGCAGGCCATCGTCGAGAAGCTCGCGGCGCTCAAGGCCGCCGAAGCCGAGGCGGCGAAGAAGAAGAAATAGATCTAGATATAAACGACCTTCAAGACCTCGTACGCACGCGAGCCCTTGGGGGTCTTCACCACCACCTCGTCGCCCTCCTCCTTGCGGAGCAGCGCGCGCGCGATGGGCGACTTGATCGAGATCTTGCCGTTCTTCAGGTCGACCTCGTCCTCGCCCACGATCTGGTAGGTGATCGTCGTGTCGCTGTCGAGGTCCTGCAGGGTGACCGTGGCGCCGAAGACCACCGAGGTCTCCTTGATCGACGCCGGATCGATGATGTCGGCGCGCGCCAGGTGGCTCTCGAGCTCGCGGATCTCGGCCTCGAGCATGCCCTGCTTCTCCTTGGCCGCGTGGTACTCGGCGTTCTCGGACAGGTCACCGTGGGCGCGGGCCGTGGCGATCTCCTGCACGACGCGCGGGCGCTCCTCCTTGGCCACCTTCAACCGCTCCAGCAGGCGGGCGTAACCCGCCGCCGTGATGGGCACCCGATCCACCATGGTCCACCTTCTCCCGCTATTTCTTCCGCTGGATGACGCCCGTGTCGTCGATCCAGAACTCTTCGGGGATACGCGTCCGCAGATCCTTGCGGTGCGACTTGGGGATGGCCCAGTGGTTCTGGACCAGCAGGTCGAGCACGAAGTTGCGCAGGCGGGCCGTCTCGTCGTCGACGAGCAGGCGCTCGGCCAGCAGCGTGGTGGTCTGCACGTCGGGGTACGTCGCGATGGCGTCGACGGCGTGGAAGCGGATCTCCTCCTCGGGGCTGGAGAGCCACCCGAGCAGCCGCTCGTGGATGCGCGGATCCTGGAAGTCGCGCAGTTGGCTGATGAGCGAGAGCTTGCGCTCGAAGTTGCGCGTATCGACGTAGTCGTCGGGCAGGGCGTCGACGAGCTCGAGCAGGAACGTGACGGTCTCCTCCTCGCCCACGAGCCGCCGGAGCAGCTTGAGGGGCCAGAAGATGGCGGTCTGCTCGGACAGGTACTCCTTCAGCAGGGGCACCGCGCGCTCGCCCTTGGCCAGCAGGATGTTGAAGACGATCTCTTTCTCGTCTTCGTCGACGATGCTCTTGTCGGTGTTGTAGGTGAAGCGCAGCAGCAGGCCGCGCAGCGCGTCGTCGGAGTTGATCTCGCGCAGCACGTCGATGCAGCGCTTGCGGTCGACCTGCTGCCCATACGGATTCTTCAGGCGCGCCGACATGGCCGCGATGGTCCGCGTCTGCTTCTGCTCGCGACGCCTGGCGAAATACTCCCCGAGTCCCATGGCGCGGTCCTCCCCGACGGGCCGAAAGTGTAGTCCCGCGAAGTCCGAAGTCAATTCCGGGGTCGCCCGGCGGGCGTTCGGCCGGTTTGACGCGCCGCGCCGGGTTGCGGTACGATGTCGCGATGCCAGAGGAGTGGGACTCATGGATTCCCGTCGGCGGCTCTTCGAGATCCTGAACGAGCGCTCGTTTCGGCGCGGCGACTTCGTGCTGGCCAGCGGCAAGCGCTCGACCTACTACATCGACTGCAAGCCCACGGCGCTCTCGCCCGAGGGCATGGTGCTGATCGGGCAACTGCTCTTCGAGCGCTACCGGCAGGCAGGGCTGAAGGTCGCCGCGGTGGCCGGTCCGTCCATCGGCGCCGACCCGATCACCATCGCCGTGTGCCACGCGGCGTGGGCAGCGGGCGAGCCCCTGTTCGGCCTCATGGTGCGCAAGCAGCCCAAGGACCACGGCACGGGCAAGCGCGTCGAGGGCGCCTCGAACCTCGCGCCGGGCGCGGCCGTGCTGCTGGTCGAAGACGTGGTCACGACCGGGGGCAGCTCGCTCGATACGGTGCAGGCGCTGACCGACGCCGGCTTCCGGGTCGTGCGGGCGCTCGCCCTGGTCGACCGCCAGGAGGGCGGCCCCGCGCGCTTCCACGAGGCCGGCGTTCCCTTCGAGGCGCTGTTCACCATCGGGGAGTTCCTCGACCCATGACCTCCCGCGCGCTGGCCTTGGCCTGGCTCGTCCTGCTCGGCGGCTGTGCCGGACGCTGGGCCGAGTTGCGCGACCGCGAGACGCGCGGCGGCGAGTCGTACACCGATCTCAAGCTGCACCTCGACGTGCAGGCCACGCGCCTCACGCCCGAGGCCGCCGTCGCGCGCGTCGACGCCCTCTGCCACGACCGGCGCTGCCTCGACGCCGAGCGCCAGAAGCTCGAGGCCGGCGCCCGCGCCCACGCCGAACGGCAGGCGCGCTTCGTGCTGGTCGTCTATACCCGCGAGCCCGCCTGGAACGACCTCGATCGGCCCGACTCGAAGTGGCGCGTCCACCTCGAGGCCGACGGGCAGCGCCGCCTGCCCGACGAGATCCGCAAGGTCAAGCGCAAGCGCTACGTCTACGAGCGGCTGTTCCCGGCCCTCGACGGCTTCCGCGAGGCCTACGAGGTGCACTTCCCGGCCGCCGCCGGCCCGACGGACGGCCCGGAGCAGCTCGTGGTGACCGGCGTGCTCGGGACCGTGTCGCTGACCTGGGGACCGAAGTGAACGAACCCCGCGAGCCCCTCTGGACCGAACACACGTTCAGTGCGTGGGACGGCACGCGCCTGTACTACCGCGTGTCGCGCCCCGACACCGCCGACGCGCCGTGGCTGGTGCTCTGCGACGGCATCGCGTGCGACGGGTTCGTGTGGAAGCGCCTGATCCCGGCCTTCGCCGGGCGCTGCGGGCTGCTGCACTGGCACTACCGCGGCCACGGCCGGAGCGAGCCTCCCGCCGACTTCGCGAACCTGACCATCCCCGATCTGGCCCGCGACCTCTGCGGCATCCTGGCCGAAGCCGAGGTACCCCCCGCCGTCCTGCTCGGGCACAGCATGGGCGTGCAGACCATCCTCGAGACCTGGCGCGCCTGCCCGAAGCGCATCGCGGCCCTGGTGCCCGTCTGCGGCAGCTACCAGTACCCGCTCGACACCTTCCACGAGTCGACCGTGCTGAAGAAGGCCCTGCCCTGGCTGCGCTTCGGCGCCAAGCGAGCGCCCGGCCTGTTCCGAGCCTTCCTCCGCAGCACCCCGGCCGAGGCCTCGTTCGCCTTCGCCTTCCTGACCCAGGAGGTGAACCGCGACCTCACGTCGCGCGAAGACATGCTGCCCTACTTCGAGCACCTGCGCTCCCTCGACTTCGACCTGTTCACGACCATGTTGCACTACGCCGGCCTGCACAGCGCCGACGACCTGCTCGAGCGCATCGACGTGCCCACCCTCATCGTCGTGGCCACGCGCGACGCCTTCACGCCGGCCTGGCTCTCGAACGAGATGCACCGCCGCATCCACGGCTCCGACATGCTGATCCTCAAGGACGGCAGCCACGGGGCGCCCATCGAGTACCCCGACGTGCTCAACCTGCGGCTCGAGAAGTTCCTGCTCGAGAAGGGGTTGCTGCGGTAGCGGGCGAGGCCCCCTCCGCTCACCCGAACATCCCCCGAATCTCAGCCGCCAGGCGCTCGCGCTCGTCGGCGTCGGTCACGGCGCCCCCGCCGGCGCGCTCGACGTGGAACACGTCGCGCACGTGGCCTTCGAGGGTGGCGATGCGCCCCCCGGTGATCGAGAGGCCGTGGCGGTAGAGCAGGTCGGCCAGGCGGTGGGCCACGCCGGGGCGATCTTCGCCGGCGATCTCGATCACGGTGTCGTGGCCGGACTCGCCGGGCAACACGCGCACCTCGAGGGGGGCGAAGCGACGCCGGCCCCCGCGGGCCGGGGGCAGCGGTCGGGAGGGGCCGTCGTGGATGGCGGTCGCGATCTGGGCGCGGAGGGCGTCGAGGGCGGCGGGGTTGCCCACGAGCCGGCGGTAGCGGTCCTCGACCAGCAGATGGTCGACGGCCAGGCCCCCGAGGGTCGACGTGATCGACGCCTCGAGCAGGTTCAGGTTGTGCAGGGCCAGGGCCCACGTGATGCGCGAGAGCAGGCCCGGACGGTCGGCCGCGGCGACGTCGATGACCAGGAGCGGCCACGGCTCGCCGCCCGCCGACGTCACGCGCACCTCGGCGGCGCCCGTGGCCAGCGCGGCCGCGGCCACCTCGAGCCGCGCCACCAGATCGCCGGGGCGCCCGCGCGCGAAGAACGCGTCGGGCAGCTCGGCCAGCAGCGCCTGCCGGCCCGAGGACCCGGGCAGCAGGGCCAGGACCTCGGCGCGGGCCTCGGCCGCCAGCTCGGCCAGCCCATCGGGATCGCTACGCTCGAGCAGGCGACGCAGCGTGAGGAACGTTCCCGTCACGAGGTCGACGAACCAGCGCGACGGGGGCTCCTGCTTCACGGCCGCCGCGTCGACGAGCGTGAGCAGGTAGAGAGCGTCGAGCTCGCCCAGCGAGCCGAGCGCGTGGGCCAGGCGGCTCACCTCGGTGGCGTCGCGCAGATCGACGGTCTGCGCCGCGCGCGAGAGCTCGAGGTGCCTCAGCACGAGGGACGCGGCCACCTCGATCACGCGGGGAGGCACGCCCCAGCGTCCGAGGATCTCGCGCGCCAGGCGCTCGCCGACCACCTCGTGCGGATCCGGACCCTCGTCGCCCTTGCCGATGTCGTGGAAGAGCGCCGCCAGGATCAGCGCCTCGCGGAACGGCGACACCAGCTCGACCCGCTGGGCGGCCGGATGGAGCAGCTCGCCCGACAGGGCGCGCTTCGCGAGGCGCACCGCCATGAACGTGTGCCGATCGACCGTGTAGAGGTGCTGGGCGTCACCCCGAGGAAGGAAGGCGATGCGCGACCATTCGGGCGCCAGGCGCGGCAGCACGTCGAGCTTCTCGAAGAGCCCCAGCTCGTCCCCCCCGGTGGCGGGCTCGAGGAGCAGCGGCAACGCCTGGGCCACCACCAGGGAGCCCGGCAGATCGTTCACGCGCTCGGCCAGCCGGGCGCGCACGCGGTACGGGATGCGGCCGCCGCCGCGGCACGCCAGGCGGATCCACGCGAACGGATCGTCGACCGGCGCGGCGTCGGGCGCCAGAAAGCGCCGTCGCTCTCCGTACGAGGGACCGCCGGCCTCCTCGATCTGCTCGAAGACCACCTCGAGCACCTCGGAGATGGTGCGCGCGATCTCGAACTGGTGGCGAAGCAGGCGCGTCTCGGGGCGCGCCTCTCCCCCGGCGCCGAACCCCAGGCGCAGGGCAACCCGGCGCTGCGCCGGCAGCACCAGCGCCCCGATGCGATCCCCGGTCTCGAGGAAGAGCGCGTTCCGCAGCCGGAAGAGGGCCGCGAGCGCGTACTCGAGGCGGTGGACGAGGCGCGGCTCGAGCGCGACCGCCCCCTGCAGCCGGCGCAGCCAGCCGATGGTCTGGGCGTCGCGCAACCCGCCCTTGCCCTGCTTGAGGTTCGGCTCGGTGCAATAGACCGTACCGCCGAAGCGCTCCCGCCGGGCCCGCGTGCCCTTCAGGAGCGCCTCGACCACGTCGGCGCGCCCGCCTAGGAGCCCGTAGCGCCTAGCGCTATCGGGCTCCGTCTGGGGGTCTGGGGGCCCTCCCCCAGGCAAGCAACCTGGGAGCCTGTCGGTCGTGTATTCAACGGGTTGCGCCGACGGTCCAGGGTCGCCACGAGCGGCTCCAGCGCCATCCTGGCTCAATGCGCTACGGGCTCCCAGGCGCCGCGCGACCTCGGCCGTCAACGCCTCGGCCAGGGCTGCCTCGCCCGCGATGGCGCGCCCCTCCCACAGGTTCAACGCCGCCCGCACGTCGGCGTCGGCCGCGGCGAGGCTGAGCTCGGGGGTGCGCAGCGTCACCTGCAGGCGCACGCCGCGGTCGAGCAGGCCATGCTGGAAGGCAGCGAACGCCGCGGAATCGACGGCGCCCCCGTCGGTGAGCAGCGTGAGATCGAGGTCGGAGCCGAAGCAGAGCTCGCGACGGGCGAGGCTGCCGAGGGCCAGCAGCGCGCACCGCCCGCCTGCCACGAGCGGCGCCGCCTCGGCTCGGAGGCGGGCCTCGACCTCGGCCGTCCAGGCCCGCACCTGCGTGCGCCCGTCGGCGAAGCCGAAGATGCGCTCTTGCGTGCCGCGCGTCGCGCGCTCGTCCACGAGGTGGCCCTCACGTGCCCAGCCGGCGTCGGAGGTCGGCCAGGAAGGCCAGGGCCTCGAGCGGCGTCATGCGATCGGGGTCCTGCTTCACGAGCTCGTCGCGCAGCCACGCGAACGTCTCGTCGCGGCGGGCGTCGGCGGGCACGAAGAGCGTGAGCTGCTGGTCGTCGAGGGCCTTCTGGCGCCGACCGCGCGAGAGGCGGGGCCGCGACGCGGCGTCGAGCTCGCCCTCCTCGAGGTTCTTCAGCACCTCGCGCGCGCGCTCGATGACCTCGACCGGCAGGCCCGCCAGCTTGGCCACCTGGATGCCATAGGAGCGGCTGGTGCCCCCCTCGACCAGCTTGCGCAGGAAGAGGATCTCGTCGTTCCACTCCTTCACGGCCACCGACAGGTTGCGCACGCCGGGCTTGGTGCGCTCGAGGTCGGTGAGCTCGTGGTAGTGCGTGGCGAAGAGGGTGCGCGCGCGCACGCGGTCGTGAAGGTACTCGGCCACGGCCCACGCGATGGACAGCCCGTCGAAGGTGCTCGTGCCGCGCCCGATCTCGTCGAGCAGGATGAGGCTGCGGCGCGTGGCCCGGCGCAGGATCTGCGCGGTCTCGAGCATCTCGACCATGAACGTGCTCTGGCCGCCGGCCAGGTTGTCGCTGGCACCCACGCGCGTGTAGATGCCGTCGACCAGCCCCACGCGCGCCTCGGCCGCGGGCACGAACGACCCCGTCTGGGCCAGGAGCGCGATCAGCGCCACCTGGCGCATGAGCGTGGACTTGCCCGCCATGTTGGGGCCCGTCACGATGGCCAGGGGCTTGCGATCGCCCGCCAACGAGAAGTCGTTCGGGATGAAGCGCCCGCGCGGCAACGTCTCTTCGACCATGGGGTGGCGCCCCTCGACGAGGACCAGGTCGAGGCTGGCGTCGACCACCGGGCGCACGAAGCCGCGCGCCTCGGCCACCTCGGCCAGCGCGGAGAGCACGTCGAGCCGCGCCACGCCGCGGGCCACCTCGAGCAGCGCCGGCCCCGCCTCGGCCACGCGGCGCCGCAGGTCGTCGAAGAGCTCGGTCTCGATCTCGGCCAGCCGCGAGTCGGCCTCGGCGATGCGGGTCTCGTGCTCCTTCAGGGTGGGCGTGTAGTAGCGCTCGCCCGTGGCCGTGGTCTGCTTGCGCAGGTAGTCGTCGGGCACGTGCTTCAAGTTGGCCCGCGTCACGTCGAGGTAGTAGCCGAACACGCGGTTGTAGGCCACCTTCAGGCTGGCGATGCCGGTGCGCTCGCGCTCGGCCTCCTGGTAGGCCAGCAGCCAGTCGCGCGCGTGGGTCTTCACGTCGGTCCACTCGTCGAGGGGCGGGTGGTAGCCCGGCAGGAAGATGCCGCCGTCCTTGACGGCCAGCGGGGGGCTCTCGACCAGGGCGCGCTCCAGCAGGTCGACCACGGCGGCCAGGCGCTGGTCGCCGGGCACCGCGTCGCGGAGCAGCGGGGCCTCGAGGTCCCCCGTGACGGCCAGCAGGGCCGGCAGGCGCCGCAGGCACGCCCGCACCGCGCCGAGGTCGCGCGGAGTGCCCACGCCGCTCTGAACACGCGCGGTCAGGCGCTCGAGGTCACCGAAGCGCTCGAGCAGGCCCCGCAACGCCTGGCGCGACGACCGCCGCTCGACGGCCTCGCCCACGGCGTCGTGGCGGGCCGAGATGCCCTCCAGCGAGAGGAGCGGCGCGGCCAGCCAGTCACGGAGCAGGCGCGCCCCCATGGGGGTGAGCGTGCGGTCGATCGAGCCGAGCAGGCTGCCTTTGCGGCGGCGCTCGAACAGGGTCTCGAACAGCTCGAGGTTGCGGCGCGCCGGCGGATCGAGCGCGAGGAAGGCCGCGGGCGCGTGCCCCTCGACGCGCGCGAGGGTGGCCTGCACGGCGGGGTTCACGCGCCCCAGGAGGGCCACCAGCGCGGCGACGGCCCCCCACTCGGCGGCCGACAGGTCGGTCGCGCCCACGACCTCGAGCGGACGGGCCAGGAGCCCGTAGCGCATAGCGCTACCGGGCTCCGTCTGGGGGTCTGGGGGCCCTCCCCCAGGCAACAACCTGGGAGCCTGTCGGTCGTGTTCTCAACGGGTTGCGCCGAAGCCCCCGATGTCGCCACAGGTGTCTCTACGGTGGTCTGGTCCAATGCGCTACAGGCTCCCAGGCGTGCGGGCTCGAAGTCGGAGGCCGGCACGGGCGAGACGACGGCCCCGGGCATCAACGACGCCACGAGCGAGCGAGTATCGTCGGCGCCCTCGGGCAGCAGCACCTCGGAGGGCTCGATGCGCACGAGCTCGCGCGCCAGGGTCTCGCGATCGACGGCGCGGGAGCTGCGCAGGCTGCCGGTCGAGACGTCGGCCCAGGCCAGGCCGTAGGCGCCCCCTTCGGAGGGCAGCACGGCCAGCAGGTGGTTGGGGCGAGCCCCGTCGAGCCCCTCGGCGTCGAGCCGAACGCCGGGAGTGACCACCTGGACCACGGCGCGCTTGACGATGCCGCGCGCCTTGCGGGGGTCTTCGACCTGGTCGCAGAGGGCCACCTTGCGGCCGGCGGCGAGCAGCTTCTGCAGGTAGCCCTCGGCCGCGTGGTGGGGCACGCCGCACATGGGGATGGGCTCCCCGTCGCGCTCGCGCCCGCGGCTGGTCAGCGTAATCTCGAGGATCTTCGAGGCCTCGACGGCGTCGTCGAAGAACATCTCGTAGAAGTCTCCAAGCCGAAAGAACAAGATGGCGTCGGGGTACGCCGCCTTGGCCTCGAAGTACTGCTGCAGCATGGGGGTGAGGCTGTCGGCAGGGCGGAGGGCATCGCTCACGGGCGCGCTCCCTGGGATCGAAGGCCGGGGACACGGACTGTACCAGAACGTCGCGTCGAAAGGAACGGTTGGCGCCCGCGCCTTCGCAGGGCTACGATGACGGCGCCTGGGAGCCTGTAGCGCATTGGACCAGACGACCGTGGAGACACCCATGGCGGCATCGGGGGCTTCGACGCAACCCGTTGAGAACACGACCGACAGGCTCCTAGAAGCCTCGCGGATGCGGAGAGAGCAGGACGACCTCGACGAATGGGACGGGACCGGCGCGGTCAGGGTGGTGCCCACGCCCGCGCGGCTGGCCCGCTGCGACCGGCTGTTCTGGCGGCTCGGCGCCCACGCGCGCTCGACCGGCGCGCCCGCCACCGTCGTGCTCGCGGCGCCCGACGAGGCCGCGCCGGTCCCGCTCTCGGGGCTGTTCGGGCTGCTGTTCGAGGCCGCCCGCTGGCGACGGCTGGGGCTGCTCCCGGTCCGCCTGGCCCTCTCGTCCGACCTGCCGCGCTGCCTGGCCGCGCCCTTCGGGCTGCCCGGTCAGGGGAGCGCCGTCCGCCGCGCGAGCGCGGGCCCCGCGCTCGCCTGCAACGCGTGCCCCGCCGGGGGCCGAACCTGCGAGGGCCTGCCGGCCGGCGTGGTGGGCGCCTACGCGAGCCGCGACGATCTGCGCCGCGACCTGGCCGCGCTGCTGCGCACGCCCGCCCCCGACGCGCAGGACGGCGCGTGGCTCCAGCACGAGCTCGGACTGCGCTCCGCCGTCCGCACGCTCGACGACGGCAGCGATTCAGCGGCGCTGCCGCCCGGCTTCGCCACCTGCGCGGTCGACGTACCCCTGCACGACGGGGCGGGCGGCTGGCTGGAGCCCGCGAGCGATTCACGCCGTCGGATCGTGTACGCCGGCCGCGACGCCGCCGAAGTCTCTGCGCTGGCCGAGCTCGAGGGCCGCCTGCTGGCCGGCGAGGCCCCCCTCGACGAGGTTCACCGGACCCTGGGGCGGGCCTTCGGCTACCCCCCCTGCTGCGTCGAGGCCTTCGTCGCCGACAACCGCGTGTACGAGACCGCCGGCCGGCCGTGCTGGGGCGTGAACCCGGTGCACGTCGACCGCATCTGCGAGCGCAGTCGGGGCGCCGACGCGCGGCTGAACCCCTTCCTGCGCGGGACCCGCGCCCTGCGCCTGATCGAGCACCTGCCCTGCCGCTTCGACTGCGAGCCTTCGCGGGCCCTGGCCCGGAGCGTGGCCCGCGAACTGCTGAGACGCGCCCCGGCCCTCGGCCCCGTGCTGCCCGACCTGCTGCAGTCCGTGGCCCTGGTGCTGCCCGATCGCGACGAGGTGCTGTTCCGTGGCCGGGTCGAGGCGCCCGGGCGGGCGCGCCTCGAGCGCGTGCTGCAACCCGGCGCGCTGGCGGGCGACGCGCTCTTCGCGGCCGACGCGCTCGAGCTTCGAGCCGGGCCCGGCGTGGTGCTGCTGGCCGGCGGGCAGGTGCTGCAAACGATTGACGTGGCGCCCCTCGACCTGGCGCCCGGGCTGCCGCGGTTCGTGGAGTTCGGCCCGCGCTGATCAGGTGGCGAGTCGCGCCAGCACGTGGTCGGCCACGACCTCGCCGGCGTCGACCCCGCTGGCCTCGAAGAGGCCCCGGTAGCCGCCGAAGGCCGAGACCTCGAACACCACCGGCCCCTCGGGGGTCTCGGCCACGTCGACCACCGTGAGGTCGAGCCCGAACACGGCCTGGGCGCGCGCGGCCAGGGCGATGAGCTCGGCCGACGGCGCGGCCGGCGCGTAGCGGCCGCCCTGCGCCGTGGTGGTGGCCCAGGCGTCGCCGCCGCGAACCCGCGCGTACGTGCCCACGTAGGCGCCCCCGACGAACACGAGCCCCAGGTCGCGCCCGGGCAGGTCGACCCGCCGCTGCACGTAGAGCAGGGGGTTCGAGGCCGCGAAGCTCGCCACGGCCGCGCGCGCGTCGGGCCCCGCCTCGATCGGCCGCATGCCGCGGGCCTTGGTCGAGTACAGGGGCTTCAGCACGGCGCGGCCGAACCGCTCGACCGCCGCCACGGCCTCGTCGACACAGGGCGTGAGCACGACCTCGGGCACGGGCAGCCCGGCCCGGAGCAGCAGGAGCGTGCCGTCGACTCGGCTGAGCGCCCGCGCCAGGTTGGCGGGCCGCGAGAACACGGGCACTCCGCCGGACAGGGCGTGGGCGAGCAGCGCCAGACGCTCGAAGAGGTGCGGACCGTACGCCCGCCCGAGCTTCTTGACCACCACGGCGTCGAACTCGTCGAGCGCCCGGCCCGCGGCGGTCACGCGGCCCGTCGTGGCGTCGAACGCCAGCGCCTCGGCCTCGAGCACGTGGCGCCCGCAGCCCCGCCGGTCGAAGGCGTCGGCCAGCCGCTCGGTCGACCAGGCCCCGGGCACGCCGAGCACGCCTACCTTCATCTCACCCCCCCAGCACGTCGACGGGGAAGACGAAGGACTCCCAGGGCCGCCCGGCGTGCCCGGTCAACCGCTCGGCCAGGTAGCGCGCGCGCAGCAACAGGGCCCGCGCGAAGGCCCGGTTGGGCACGAAGCGCGTCGAGGTGATCAGCGAGCGCACGACCCCGAGGGTCAGGCGCGCGTCGAAGGTCGCGTCGCCCCGCGCCACCCAGGCCGCGCGCGCGAACCGGTAGAAGGACGCGGCCAGGCGGGCCAGGCGCGCCCGGACGATCGGGTCGGTCACGGGGAGGCGCAACGTCGACAGCAGGAAGACCGACACGTCCTGGGTCGGGTCGAGCCAGCACGAACGGTTCACGTCGACCACGTTCACGCGCCACGTGCGCGGATCGACCAGCACGTTGTCGGCGTTCAGGTCGCCGTGGATCAGCACGCTGAAGGGCGCCGTCAGCTCGGGCTCGAGGGCGGCCAGCGCCTCGACCAGATCGCCGAGCGAGGGCACGCCGAGTCCCCCGATGCCCTGGCGCCGATCGTCGACCCAGGGGTGCACCCGCCGCACGTCGGGCAGGCGCCGACGCAGCTGCTCGACGAACCCCGCCGAGACCGGCTCCGGTCGCGCGGTGCGCTCCCACAGCTCGGCGAGCACGCCCTGAATGGCCGCCAGGGCGCGCTCGGCCAGCGCGGGCTCGGACTCCATGGCGATCTGCTGGAAGGTCTGGCCCTGCAGGTACTCGAGCAGCAGGTACGCGTTGCCGGCCTCCTCCTCGAAGCCCAGCACGCGCGGCGGCAGCCCGGGCATGACCTCGCGCCACTGCTCGAGCTTCTCCTTCTCGCGCAGCAGCTTGGCGGCCGAGCCCTCCTTGAAGAGCACCCAGTGGGTCTCGTCGCCGGCGCACAGGGGCCGCACCCGGCCGATGCGGCTGCCCGAGCGCGTCTCGGCCACCTCTTCGAAGGCGAAGCGGGCCGCGTCGTCGCCCTCGACCGGCCGACCTCCCACGCTCTCCTCGAGCGCCAGGTACTCGTGGATGCGCAGCTTTTCGCCCACGGCGCCCGAGAGGATGGCCTCGCCGATGCGCAGGAGGGCGTCGCCGATGCGCTCGAGGTAGCGCAGGATGAACAGCGACGTGACCAAATCGCCCGTGTCGCGGCCGGTGGCCAGGCGCGTCATCAGGCAGTCGAAGTTCCTCTTGTACACGATGTCGCACGTGAACTCGGCGCGGCAGATGCGCAGCGCCTCGTCGACGTGACGACAGAAGAGGCTCTCCTCCACGCGGCGCAGCGCCGGCGTGATGGCCGCGAAGAAGGCCCCGGGCTCGAAGGCGTGCACGAAGGCGGGGGCGGACAGGTAGTCCATCTGCGCCACGATGTGCGCGCCGTGCTCGGCCACCAGGCCCAACTGCTGGGCGACCAGCTGGATGGCGTCGACCAGGTCGGCCGTGCTCCGCTGCGGCGGCTGCTCCTCGAGCAGCAGGCGGAAGGCCTTGCCCGTGACCTGGTTCTTCAGCACGTTCACGTAGTCGTCGCGGGCCCGGACGCGCGCTGCGACCTCTGGGCTGGGGCGCTGGAGGGCCTCCCAGGCGTCGTCGATCTGCTTGGTGACCTCGATCAGCAAGAGCGTGAAGTTGCGCCGCACCCCCGCCAGGCTCATTCGTCGGTCTCTCCCCCGCCGATCACCAGCGGGCCCGCGGCGTCGTCGCGGACCCCGTCGGACCAGCCCACCTTCACGAGCAGCCGCGTGCGCCCCTCGTTGCGCTTGGCCGAGATCTCGAGGCCGAGCAGCCCGCGCGGCTCGAGCACCAGCTCCTTCGCGTCGCTGCGGAGCACCAGGCGACCCGTGCGCAGCCCCTCGGCCAGGGCCTCGAGGTAGCGCGCGATGGACACGCGATCCTGCAGCGACTCGTGCCGGAATTCCTTCTTCTCGACCGCCACGATGGCCCTCCGATCAACGCGCCCCGCCAGGAGGGCGCGTGCCCTGCGCCCCTACACCAACCGGCTCCGGTATTCGCGCATCACCTTCTGCTTCGAGACGCTCAACTCGTCGAGCGCCCGCCGGACCGCGGGATCCCGCCAGCCCGGCTGCACCCCCACCTCGCGGCCCGCCTTGGTCGGGTCCTGGCGCTCCGGCGGCCGCGCCTTCTCACCCAGGTGGGCGTCGTCGCCCATGGTCACGAGCATGGGGCGCGCCGGACGCTCGCGGTGCCGGTTCAGGCGCTCGACCGCGTGGATCAGGAAGTCGGTGTACTCGGACGACGCCGGGTTCCACACCTCGTAGCCATCGACGTCGTAGTCGGCCAGCAAGACGGGCCAGAACTGCTCGGGGTGGGGCACGAGGATGCCGGCGCCCGCGGCGCGCGCCTCTTCGAGCACCGCGCGGGTCTCGAAGAAGTAGCGCGGGTCGAAGCCGCCCTTGACCAGGACCTTGGTGGCCTTCAACCAGGCCTGGGCGCGGTCGATGGCGGCGTCGCCGAGCCGTCCCCGGGCCTGGTCGAACCACGCGCGCACGAGCTTGTTCTTCAAGACGATGGGGGGCGTGCTCGTCTCGTTCTCGCGCAGGCGCCGCCGGAGCTCGCCCGCCAGCGCTCCCGCCAGCGCGACCGTATCGGGGTCGACGAAGGCCTGGCGGGCGGCCGCCTGGCGCCGCGGTTCGTGCGCGGGCTCGACCAGCGTGTCGAGCAGGTCGAAGAGCTGCGTGGCGCGGTAGCGGTAGGTGTGCGCCAGCAGGGCCTGCAGGGCCGTGGCCTTCGCGGCGCGCTCGGCGGTCAGGTGCACGAGCAGCTGCACCTTGCGGCGAAACTCGGGCGAGTAGGCGTCGACCTCGGCCCCCGCGAAGGCGCCCCACGTGACCAGCTCGTTGTGCTGGGTGGGGATGATCAGGGAGTCGGTCGCGTTCGGGAACGTGGCCTCCACGCGGCGCCGGATCACGTCGAGGGGCACGTGCTCCGGGTGCCAGTGCACGGCCAGCACGTGGGCCTCGTCGGCAAAGACCTCTGCCGGCTCGGCCAGCCTGGCGAGCACGTCGGCGGGGATGTCGGTGGACACCACCTCGCGGAAGGCCTGCTCGGCCCAGGCGTCGAAGCGGGGAGGCAGGTGCGGCGCGTTCACGGGCCCGGGGCTCCGGGGAGTCGGTTCGGGCGACAGTGTACCGCAAGTCGGGGGACGCGGGAACCGGCGCGTAGGTCGAAGCGACCGTCAGTTCGCGGGACCGTCGGCTTCGAAGACGTCGGGGAACTTCACGACCATGGCCTGCTCGAGGAAGGCCTGGGGCTTGAAGCCCACGATGCGCTCGACGATCTTGCCCTTGCGGAGCAGCAGCACCGTGGGGGTGCCGCGCACACCCAGCTTGCCGGCCGCCACGGGCGACTCGGCCGCGTTCAGGTCGGCCACGCGCACCGCGCCGTCGTACTTGTCGGCCAATTCGGCGATGGTGGGCATGAGCTTCACGCACCACGAGCAGTTCGGGCCCCACACGTCGAGCAGCACCGGAAGCTCGCTCTTCTCGACCACGTCCTTGAACGTCGCGTCGGTCACGTGCAGCGGCGCCACCTTCGGCTTCGACAGGTTCTTGATCCAGCTTCCGAGTCCCATTTGATCCTCCCCTCACAATCCTGGTCGGGCGGCTCAACCGACCGCCATCGACAGCGTCAAGGTAAGGACAGCCCGCCGTGTGTCAATGAGCATCGGCTCATGAATGCCTCCGTCGCGCCGGTTGCGACGGAAACCCCCCTCCGCTACAGTATTCCATCCCTCGTGACGGAGTCCGCCATGATCGCCCGCCGGCCGGGTCTGGCCCTGTTCGTGGTCGTCCTGTGCGCCGCGTGCAGCGGCGCGTCGGAGAGCGGCACCCCCTGCGTGTCCGGCAAGGTCGACGTCTGTCCCTGCCCCGGCGGCGGCCAGGGCACCCAGACCTGCCTGCAGGACGGCTCGGGCTTCGGGCCCTGCCAGTACTGCGACGGCGCGCCGACCGACGTGGCGTCTGACGCGCCCGCAGGAGACGACCCCTCCAGCCATGACGCATCCGTAAAGGACGCGCCCGCCCCGAGCGACGCCGAGGGGCGCCCCGACACGGTCCCGGCCTCCGACGGCACCTTCTTCGATGACGCGCAGTTCGTCAGCGAACTGCTGGCGCCTGACGCAGCCCCCAGCCACGCCTGCGAGCCCTGCGGCTACGGCTCGCTGACCGGCAAGGTATGCGCGCCCAACGAGCAGGTCTTCGTGCCCCACGCGCTGGTCACCGTGAACGTGATCGACTGCGACGGCGTGCCGAAGCAGTTCCAGACATACTCCGACGCCGACGGCGCTTACCACCTGGCCGACCTGCCCTGCGGCGTGCACACCGTCGTGGTCACGGCCGGCTCGTTCTCGACCACCTACACGGCCGAGGTGAAGGTGGGCGACGAGACCGATCTCACCGGCATCGGCGTCAAGCTGTGCTTCAAGGCCCAGACCGTGACGATCGCCGTGCTCTGGGGCCAGTGGGACGACCAGCAGGACCTGCTGGCCGACCTGGGCTTCGAGACCACCTACTACAACTTCGAGGAGGAGTACTTCGACGACGTGCCCTTCGACCAGATCGAGGCCGTCAAGCTGCTGCGCGACCCCGAGCTGCTCGCCGAATACGACATGATCTTCTTCAACTGTGGCAGCGCGGCGCTGAAGATCGTGCAGAAGTACCAGGAGATCGCCGACAACCTGCAGCAGTTCGTGCTGGCCGGCGGCTCGCTCTACGCCTCGGACCTGGCCTGGGCCTACCTCGAGGCCGCCTTCCCCGACGCCATCGACTTCTACGGCGACGACGACCTGCCCGACGGCCCCATGGCCGCCGACGGTCCCCAGCAGGCCGAGGGCCAGCAGACCGTGACCGCCACCATCGCTGACGCGATCCTGGCCTCCCACGTGGGCACCGACACCTTCGAGGCGAAGTACGGCGCCGGCCCGCTGATCGCCGTCAAGTACGTGGGCGAGGGCAGCCAGGCCCACGTGACGGGCACCGTGAATCTCTACCCCGACGACCTGTTCGACCACACCACCTGGAAGGGCCCGCTGGTGGTCTCGTTCCAGCCCTCCGAGACCTCGGGTCGGGTGGTCTACACCACGTTCCACAACGACGAGCAGGCCGACGCCGTCATGTTGAAGATCTTGTACTACTTGGTGTTCTTGCTATGACTCCGAGCCACGAAGACGCGCCCCCCCGGCCATCCTCCGGTGGCGACCTGGTCTCGTTCTTCCAAAAATCGCCGCTCTCCGGCGTCGATCTGGATCTGGATCGCCCCAAGCTCCCCTGTCGGGAGGCGGCGCTGTCCACGCGCTTCGCGGAGGTCTTCGACGCGCTTCATCGGCTCGAACCCGAGAAGGGCGAGTCCGACATCGTATGGTGCGGGCCCTGGTTCGTCGATCGCGGGCGCTGGCACGCCTCGCGCTTCCAGTTGGTGCTCGGCAAGCTCTACGCGACGTTGTACGTGGGGCGCTCGACCTCGACCGCCGTGTGGACCGTCGGCTCGAACGACGTGGAGTTCGAGCGGTGGTCGAGCACGTTCGACCTGCCCTGGCACGAGCTGGAGCTCTGGAGGCGGGCGCTCGAGCAGTTCTCGCCGAAGCTGCGTTCGACCCTCGCGAATCCAGGCGCTGTCACGCGCCGCGTTCAGCGGTTCCTGCCGCTCGAAGCTCGCAGCGGGGAGCTTCGTCGTCGGCTCACCTGGCCGAAGCACCTTCGGGCTCCGCTCTCCCCGAGCCGGCGATCCGCCCTCGACGCGGCTTGCCGGTTGGGGCGAACAGCGCCGACGTGGTCGACCCTCTCGGTCTCCGGCTACCTTTCGGTCGTGGCGATCGCCTGCGACGCGACCTTCGACGACGTGCGCGGCCTGGAGCCCGAGGCCAAGTACCGCCGGCGCGCCGACACGCGCGACGGCGGACTGTTGAGCGTACCGCGCGACGACCCGCGAGCCTTTGGCCTGTGGTACCGGTCGGGCACCCGTACGAGCGCTCACCCCTGGGAGATCGTCTTCGGGCATCCGCACGGGATCCTCCTGGCACCATGCGAAGTCGATGAGGGGTGGCGGTTTCACCTGCACGTGAGCTCTCCGGGCTGGTACGTCGCGGCCGTAACCATGGCGATCGCGCTGGGAGAAGCGGGCGTCCCGTTCGAGTTCGACGGCAAGGAGGCGGTCGTCGCGACGCTACGGGGGACGGATCGGGTCGAGATCGGGCCGCTCCGCGACCAGTTGTCGCTGGACGAGCTCCGCGCCGTGCGCCCCGACTCGGTCGATCGCGTGCGTTGGGAGCCGATTCCGCGCTACGCTCCGATTTCGCGGCGGCAGGCGCGCAAGGTCGCTTACGTGATGGAGCACGGAACGCCGCACGGGTTCCAATAGCTCGACGTGGAGCGACACGCGTTGTCGCATCAGGTGGGTAATCTCGCACTCCGAGCCCTTGGCAAGCAGGCTTCGAAGTGGCACGATTCGCAGCAATCCGCATTCGGCATGGAACACCGTGAACGACCCGGGCGCGTGGATTCGAGCTGAACGGAAGCGACAGCGCCTGTCGCAGGTCGTCGTGGACCGACCGGCGTGGTCGGCGTCGTCGAGGGTGCCAGGAAGGAGGGCCACCTGTGAGTGAGATGCGCACCATCGCCCTCATCGATCGCCTACGCGCCCTGCCAAACGAGGCCGAGTGGTACGAGTTCAAGCGCAACCACTACGAGCCGCAACAACTCGGCGAGTACCTGTCCGCTCTCGCGAACTCCGCGTGCCTGGCGGGCGAACTGCGTGGCTACCTGGTGTTCGGCGTCGACGACGGAACGCACGAGGTGGTCGGCACGGCGTTCGACCCCTACGCGGTCAAGGGCAAGGGCAACCAGGATCTGCTGCCGTGGCTCTCTTCTGGGCTGGCGCCCAACACCGGCTTCGAGATTCACGTCGTCGACCATCCTGGCGGGCGCGTCGTCGTGTTCGAGGTCGCGCCAGCCAAGTACCAGCCGGTCAGATTCTACGGAGTCGGACACGTTCGTGTCGGCTCCAGCAAGACCGAGTTGAGCCGTCACCCCGAGAAAGAGCGCGCGCTGTGGGCTCGCGGGCGTGATTGGACGGGCGAGGTGTGCGAAGGCGCCACGCTGGCCGATCTGGACCCCGCAGCGCTGGCGAAAGCTCGCGAGCAGTTCGCGGTCAAGCATCCGAACCAAGAAAACGCGGTCCCGGGTTGGGACGATGCCACCTTCTTGAACAAGGCCAAGGTGCTTCGCCAGGGCTCGGTGACCAACGCCGCGATCCTCCTGCTCGGCAGGCCCGAAGCCTCAACGCTGCTTTCTCCTGCGGTGGCGAAGATCTCGTGGGTATTGAAGGACGCCGCCAACCGGGAGTTGGACTACGAGCACTTCGGGCCGCCGTTCCTGCTGGCAGGAGATCGCCTGCAGGGCCGCATTCGAAACCTGATCGTCCGTGCACTGCCGGGTGGGACGCTGTTTCCGAAGGAGATCACGCAGTACGACCCGTGGGTGGTGCGCGAGGCGCTTCACAACTGCATCGCCCATCAAGACTACGGGCTGCACGGGCGCGTCGTCGTGGTCGAGTTCCCCGATCGCGTTCTCCTCAGCAACGTCGGCGAGTTCCTGCCTGGCGACGTTGCCTCGGTGATTCGACAAGATGCTCCGCCCCGCGTCTACCGCAACCCTTTCCTGGCGGATGCGATGGTCGAGTTGAACCTGATCGATACCCAGGGTGGCGGAATCAAGCGCATGTTCGAGACCCAGCGTCAGCGATCCTTCCCGCTGCCGGACTACGATCTGACCACAGCGGGTGTTGTATCTGTCACGTTGAACGGGCGAATCGTCGACGAGCGCTACACGCAACTCCTCATGGAAAGGACGGACCTGACCTTGGGACAGGTCATGCTGTTGGACCGGCTCCAGAAACGTCAGCCCATCACCAGAGGGGAGCATCAGCAACTGAAGTCCGCCCGACTGGTGGAAGGCCGCTTCCCGAATCTGATGATAGCGAGTGCCGTGGCGAGAGCGACAGGACAGGCGGGGCAACATATCCGTGAGCGCGGCTTCGACAGACGATACTATCTGGACATCATCCTGGCGCTGCTGCGAGAGCACGGACCGGTTACTCGCGCGGATGTCGACCAGGCTTTGGTGCCCAAGCTGCCGGATAGGCTGACCGACGATCAGAAGCGACGCAAGGTTCACAATCTGATGCAGGAACTCCGGCGGACCGGACGGATTGTCAACAGAGGTAGCCGAGCCCGTCCTGCGTGGACTTTGGCTGAAGGGCGCCGCACTTGAACAAAGGAAACCCCTCGCCCGCAAAGAAGGCGTCGGCGTACCCTCCCGAAACGGAAAGACTTTTTCCTTTGTTAGGCTGGCGGCCGAGCGAACGCGCTAACAAAGGAACCAACAAAGGCGAGACGTCGCGATGATGCCCATCCTGAAGGACGACACCGCGTTCGGGTTGACGTACCGGCGCCCGACCGCTTTCGTGGCAAGCTGAAACTCGCGCGCCCCTTGGAGGCCCCCATGCCCCGCATCCACCGCCTGCCCGACGCCGTCGTCAACCGCATCGCGGCCGGCGAGGTCATCGAGCGGCCCGCGTCGGTCGTGAAGGAGCTGGTCGAGAACGCCCTCGACGCGGGCGCCTCCAGCGTGCTCATCGAGGCCGACGACGGGGGCCGCACCCGACTGCGCGTGCTCGACGACGGGGCCGGCATGCACCCCGACGACGCGCGCCTGGCGCTCGAACGGCACGCCACGTCGAAGATCGAGAGCGAGCAGGATCTCGAGACCATCGCCACGTTCGGCTTTCGCGGCGAGGCGCTGCCGAGCATCCAGTCGGTCAGCCGCTTCTGCCTGCGCACGCGCCCGCGGAGCGCCGAGGTCGGCCTCGAGCTCCGCTCCGAGGGCGGCGTCGACGGCACCGCTCGCGAGGTGGCCATGCCCCCGGGCACCGACGTCGAGGTGGGCGAGCTCTTCTTCAACGTGCCCGCGCGCCGCAAGTTCCTGAAGAGCGACCGCACCGAGTCGGCGGCGCTGAACGAGACCGTGCGCGCGCTGGCGCTGGCCCACCCGGGGGTGCGCTTCACGCTGCGCTCGGGGGGGCGCACCCAGCTGGATCTCGCCCCGGACCGCGACGCCATCGCGCGCGCGCTGACCGTGTTCGGCCGCGAGGGCGGGGCCGGGCTCTTCCCGCTGGCCTACGAGGGGCGCGTGCGCCTGACGGGCCTGCTCGGCCGCCCCGACCTGGCGCGGCGCGCCCCCTCGGGCATCACGCTGTTCGTGAACCGGCGCTGGGTGCGCGACCGCATGCTGCAGCGCGCGCTGGCCGACGGGTACCAGACGCTGCTCGAGCGCGGCACGTGGCCCGTGGCCGTGCTCTTCCTCGAAATCGAGCCCGCGCGGGTCGACGTGAACGTGCACCCGGCCAAGGCCGAGGTGCGCTTCCTCGACGGCGCACAGGTCTTCGCCGAGGTGCGCGCGGCGGTCACGGCCTGCCTGGCCGACGCGCCCTGGCTGGGCGGCGCCACGCCCGCGCCCTACCCCATGGCCGCGACCGAGACCGACAGCGGCCCCCGCGGCGCCGTGCTCTCGGGCTACGCGGCGGTGTTCCGGCCCCGGGCCGAGCAGCTGGGCCTGCCCTCGCCCGGGCCCCGGCCCGAGGGCGACGCGCCGGGCGCCGACGACGCGCCGGACAGCGGCGGGGCGACCGGCTTCTTCGCGGCCCTGCGCTACGTGGGCCAGGTCGGGGGCACCTACCTGCTCTGCGAGACGGCCTCCGATCTCGTGGTGATCGACCAGCACGCCGCCCACGAGCGCGTCACGTTCCAGCGCCTGCGGACCGCGTTCGACCGCGGCGCGGTGACCAGCCAGCGCCTGCTGCTGCCCCGCCGCGTCGAGCTGCCCGCCGACCTCGCCCCCATCGTCGAGGAGAACGTGCCCTCCCTCGAGCGCCTGGGCCTGCACGTGCGGCCCTTCGGCGACCACAGCTTCGTCATCGACGAGGTGCCCACGCTGCTGGCCCACGCCGACGCCGAGCGCCTGGTGGTCGACCTGGCCGACGAGCTGCGCGCCACCGCCGGCGCCCGCGCCTTCGGCGAGCGCGTCGACGCCGTGCTGTCGCGCCTGGCCTGCCACGCCTCGAAGCGCGCGGGCGACACGTTCTCGCGCGAGGCCGCCGAAGCGCTCTTCGCGGCCCTCGACGAGGTCGACTTCCGCGCCAACTGCCCCCACGGCCGGCCGGTGGTCACCACGCACTCGTTCAACGAGGTGGCGCAGTGGTTCCATCGAACGTGACCGTCCCGGTTATCGTCCTCGGCGGCCCCACGGCCACCGGCAAGACCTCGGCGGGCCTCGCGCTGGCCCGGGCCTTCGACGGCGAGATCGTGAACGCCGACTCGGTGCAGCTGGTGCGCGGCTTCGACGTAGGCTCGGCCAAGCCCACGCCCGAGGAGCGCGCGGCCGTGCCCCACCACCTGCTCGACGTGGTCGAGCCGCGCGACGACCTCTCGGCGGGCAGCTTCGTGCGCCTGGCCGGCGCGGTGCTCGCCGACCTCGGGGCGCGCGGCAAGCTGCCCATCGTGGTGGGCGGAACGGGCCTCTACCTGCGCGCGCTGGTCGAAGGCCTCGACGAGATCCCGGCCGTCCCGCCGGGCCTGCGCGCCGAGCTCACCGCGCGCCTCGACCGCGAGGGGCTGCCCGCGCTCCGCGCCGAGCTCCTGCTCGTCGATCCCGCCTACGCCGCGCGCATCGCCCCCACCGACCGCCAGCGCACGCTGCGCGCCCTCGAGATCGCGACCGCGACGGGCCGACCCTTCTCGGCCTTCCACGGCCAACGCGTGCCGCTGGCGGGCTACCGCTTCCTGCAGCTCGCGCTCTACCGCGAACGCGACGACCTGCACGCCCGCATCGACGCGCGCGTCGACGCCATGCTCGCGGCGGGCTTCCTCGACGAGGTCCGCGGCCTGCGCGCCGCCGGGCTCGACCTCGGCGTGAAGCCCATGACCAGCCTCGGCTACCGCCAGCTCTTCGAGCACCTCGAGGGTGCCTGCGACCTGCCCACGGCGGTAGCCGCCATCAAGACCGGGCACCGCCACTACGCCAAGCGCCAGCTCACGTGGTTCCGCGGTCGGGCCGGCGTGCGCCTGCTCCACGCCGAGGCCACCGCCGAGCGTGACGCCGTCGTCCGCGCGTTCCTGTTGTAGCGTGGCACCTCGCCGCGTATGATGGAACGTCAACGGAGCTCAGCTCGACGATGCACCACTCCGAACGTCGCCGTTTTCCCCGCTTCGCCGGAAAGCTGAACGTACGGTTCTACGTCGACGATCGGCTGATCGAAGGCGAGACCCGCGATCTCAGCATGGCGGGCGCCTACATCCTGTCGACGCCCATCCCGCTGACGAACCGCACGCTGGTGCTCAAGATCTTCCCCGGCTACGGCCAGCAGGCGGTCACCATCGAGGCCCGCGTCTCGCGCGCGCTCGAAGACGGCTTCGGCGTCGAGTGGCTGCAGGCCAGCTCGCCCATCAGCGCGAACCCGCTGCGCGCCTTCATCCACGACGTGCTCGGCATCACCCAGGGCTTCGTGAAGCGCCTCGAAGACACGAACGGCGTGCCGCGCTTCGTGTACAAGTTCTCGTACGAGCTGCTGACCAAGACCCTGCAGGCCACCAGCAACGAGCCCGGCGAGGTGGTCGTCGTCGAGGGCGAGACGCGCCTGTCCGACACCAGCCGCATCCCCGTGCCCGTGGCGGGCGCCATCCCGGTGCTGTTCGCGACCAAGACCCTGAAGGTGCGGGCGCGCATGATCGGCGGGTACGAGAACGGGCTGGTGCTGCAGGCCGAGGGCGAGCCCGTCACGAACTTCGACCGCCTCGACATCCACGTCTACCCCGACGATCGCCGCCGCCGCATCGACCTCAAGGGGTTGGTGTCCCGCGTGAAACCGCTCGACAAGGGCTACAAGGTCTACATCCGCCTGACGCTCGACAACGACCAGCCGGCGCTGTCCCGCTTCCGCGTGCTGGCCGAGTCCCTGCGCACGCCCTAGGAGCCCACCCCCAGGAGTCCCCATGAAGTACCGCAACCTGCTCATCCCCACCCTCAAGGACGCCCCGGCCGAGGCCGAGCTCGTCAGCCACAAGCTGCTGGTGCGCGCCGGCTACGTTCGCAAGCTGTCGGCCGGCATCTACAGCTTCCTGCCGCTCGGCTGGCGCACCCTCGGCAAGGTGCAGGCCATCATCCGCGACGAGATGAACCGCGCCGGCGGGCAGGAGGTGCTGCTGCCCCTCACGCACCCCGCCGAGATCTGGCAGCAGTCGGGCCGCTGGTACCAGTACGGCGCCGAGCTCCTGCGCTTCAAGGATCGCAAGGGCGCCGACTTCTGCCTGGCGCCCACGCACGAAGAGGCCATCACCTCGCTGGTGCGCGACAACGTGCGCTCGTACCGCGAGCTGCCCATGAACCTGTACCAGATCCAGTTCAAGTTCCGCGACGAGCCCAGGCCGCGCGGCGGGCTGCTGCGCTGCCGCGAGTTCATCATGAAGGACGCCTACAGCTTCGACGCCGATCCCGCGGGCGCGCGCCGCTCGTACCAGGCCATGTACGCGGCCTACACCCGCATGTTCACGCGCATGGGCTTCCGCTTCCGCGTGGTCCAGGCCGACACGGGCAACATCGGCGGCGACCTCAGCCACGAGTTCCAGGCCCTGGCCGACACGGGCGAAGACAGCCTGCTGGCCTGCACGGCCTGCGACTGGGCCGCCAACGTCGAGAAGGCCGAGGTCCCCAAGGCGCCCGCCGGCACGCCCGCGGCTCCTGCCGAAGCCCTGGCCAAGGTGCACACTCCCAACGTGCGCACCGTCGACGAGGTCGCAGGCTTCCTGAAGGTCGACCCCACCCGCGTGGTGAAGACGCTGCTCCTGAACGCCGACGGCAAGCCCGTGGCGGCCATGGTGCGCGGCGACCACGACCTGAACCTCGTGAAGCTGAACAAGCTGGTGGGCGCCAAGGAGCTGGACCTGGCCGACGCGGCCATGGTCGAGGCCGCCACCCACGCGCCCGTGGGCTTCGCCGGGCCCGTGGGCCTCGGCGCCGTGCCCATCTACGTCGATCCGTGGGTCGCCTGCATGAGCGACTTCGTGATCGGCGCGAACGAGGGCGACCACCACTACGTGCACGCCGCGCTCGGGCGCGACTTCCAGGCCACGGCCGTGGCCGACCTGCGCCTGGCCACCACCGCCGACCCCTGCCCGGCGTGCGGGGCCGCCGTCAAGGAGTACCGCGGCATCGAGCTCGGGCACATCTTCTACCTGTCGACCAAGTACTCGAAGCCCATGCAGGCGCACTTCCTCGACGCCGACGGCAAGACGCTGCCCCACGAGATGGGCTGCTACGGCATCGGCGTGTCGCGCATCCTGCCGGCCATCGTCGAGCAGTCGTCCGACGAGCGCGGCATCATCTGGCCCATCGCCATCGCGCCCTTCGAAGTGGTGGTGATGGGGCTGCAGTCCGACGTGCCCGAGGTGGTGGCCGCCGCCGAACAGATCTACGCGGGGCTCACGGCGCGCGGCGTCGACGTGCTGTACGACGATCGTGACGATCGCGCGGGCGTGAAGTTCGCCGACGCCGACCTGATCGGCGTGCCGTTCCAGGTGGTGGTCGGCAAGAAGGGCCTGGCCGAGGGCAAGGTCGAGCTGAAGCGCCGCGCCACCGGCGAGAAGGAGCTCGTGCTGCTCGGCGAGGCGGTCGACCTCGTGGCGACGCGCGTGCAGGAGGAGCATGCCCGATTCCGGCCTTGAAAAGGGCCCGCCGCCGGTCCTGCTGACCCTCGATCGCGAGGGGCGCTGGTTCCACGAAGGCCTGCCCGTCCTGCACCCGGGGCTCGTGAGCGTCCTCAACCGGCACCTGGTGGTCGACGACGACGGCTCGGTCGAGGTGCGCGTGCCCAACCACGGCTTCGTCGAGCGCGCCCTCGTCACGGTCGAGGAGTTGCCGTACTACGTGACGTCGGTCTCCCCGGGCGCGCCGCTGACCGTGCGCTTGAACGACGAGACCGAGGAGCACGTGTCGCTCTCCGATGTGTGGCTAGTGGGCGACGACCGGCTGTATTGCCGCGTGAAGGGCGGGCGCCATGCGGCCCGCTTCCGGCGCGATCCGTACCTCGCGCTCGCGGCCTGCATCGAAGATGACGGCCGCGGAGGCTGGCTGCTCGCGTCCGGGGGAGCCCGTGAGCCCCTGCGCGTCGAGGCCGCGCCCCCTGCCTGGCCTCCCCGATCCGCGCCATGAGTTCGCCCCCTCCGCGCGCCCTGCTGGTCGAGATCGTCAACGCCGACCAGTTCCCGGGCCAGATCCGGCGCGATCTGCCGTTCCTGGCCGGAGCGCTGCGGGCGCGGGGCCTGCCGCTCCGCTGGGTGCGCTTCGGGATGCAGACGGCCAACCAGCTCCTCCACGATCGCGACGAGATCACGCTGTCGAACGACGAGCTGACGTTCCTGGTCGCGGTGCTGCGCGAGCACCGACCCACGCGCGTGCTGCTCACCCACCCGCTGGCCCCGGAGCAGCAGGCGCTCCTCAGGGCGGCGTGCGAGGCGCCCCCGACGTTCGAGATCATCGCCGAGGGCGGGCACGACGAGCTCGCGTACCACGTCGAGGAGGCCCTCGAAGACGAGGCCTGGCAGCCCATGTACTGCTGGGAGCCCGGCAACGCCGGAGCCCTGGTGCGCGACAAGGACAACGTGGCGCTGCTGCTCGGCGAGCGCTGCGGCTACTCGGGGCCGCTGGAGCGAAACCCGTGCTACGCCTCGCTGGATGCCGACCTCCGCGCCGGGTGGAGCACCTGCACCTTCTGCGGACGCCCCCAGGAGATCGCCAGCGGCACTCCCCTCGCCTGGCTGCGGCGCCAGGTTCTGGCCCTCGCCCGGGATCGCGGCCCCGATCGGCCCCCGCACTCGGTGCTGCTCGAGCACGTCGAGGGCGCCCGGCCCCTGACCACGACCCTGGCGGCGCTGGCCGAGGCGGGCCTGGCGCGCTCGACCGCCCTCTTCTTCGGGGTGCGCACCGATCGGCTGGGGCGGCTCGAGCCGGCGCTTCGCGAGGCCCTCGAGGCGTCGCGGACCACGGGCCAGCGCCTCGGCACCTACGCCACGGGCCTCGAGAGCTTCGTGGCCGACGAATTGCTGCGGTACAACAAGGGCACCACCCCCCTCGACGGCCTCCGGGCGGTGAACCTGCTCTCCGAGCTGCGACACGACTTCCCCGACACGTTCTGGGCCACCGGGCTCACGATGATCCTGTTCACGCCCTGGACCACCTTCGCCGATCTCGACCTCAACCTGCGGCTGATCGCGCGCCTGGGCCAGGCCGACCTCATCGGCAACCTGTTCGGCGCGCGGCTGCGCCTGCACCCGCCCCTGGCCATCACGGCGCTGGCCCGCGCCGAGGGCCTGCTCGAGGCCGACGAGCCGGATCCCGCCCTGCGCCTGAACCGCCGCAAGCTGTTCGGCGAAGAGCTGGCGTGGCGCTTCGCCCTGCCCGCCCTGCGGCCCCTCTGCCGCCTGTACGTGCGCTTCGGCGAGGAGCACGAAGCGGTCGACGACGATCTCGCCCGGCAGGTGCAGGCGACGTTGCGCGCGACCCTGGGCGCCCCAGCGGCCGACTGGGACGCGCGCAAGCTCGACGTGCTGATCGCGCTGGCCGACGAGGCCGCCGTCGCCGATGACCCCCTGCCCGAGTTCGATCTGCTGGCCGCTGGGGCGCGGCGGGCCGCGGAGCGCCAACAGCGCGGCCCGGCCGCTCCCCGCGAGCGCTTCCGGGTGGGCCTCGACGACCTCGAGCTCCCGGCCCTCCTCGAACGCCTGGCGCCGTTGCTCCGAGCGGGCGACCCTCCCCTGGTGCGGCTCCGCCGCGTGGCCCCGCAGGCCTGGGGCGCCGAGGAGCGCGCGGCCGCCCTGCGGCTGGGGCTGGTCGTGGCCACCTCGCCGGAGCCGACCGACGGCGAAGGACTCCAGCTGTTCCTGGCGCTCGACCCGGCAACGCTCCGGCGCGCCGTCCTCCTCGCCCGGGCGGCCGACGACCCGTCGGCCCCACCGCTCCGGCGGCGGGCGGCCCGCGTCGAGTTGCTCACCCGGTTGGGCTGGCCCCCCTGCTGCGCGGGGCGTTGGGCCGACGAGCCCTGGGCCGAACCCGGCCTCGCGGGCTGGGGCGCCCTGACGCGCCGCGCCGAGGCCGCAGGCCCCGTGACCCCCGAGCTCGACCCGACCCTGGTGCCCGACCTCGGCGTCGTGGCCTGCGGCGAGGCCTGCGAGGCTGCGGCGACCACGCTCGGTCGCCGCCTCGGCCGCCTGGGCCTCGATCCCTCTGCCTTCGTCGACACCGTCGCCCTGCCACGGCTCGAAGCAGACCCCGACCTCGCACCCGTGCGCGTGCGGGTCGTCGATCGCGCCCCGGCGCACCTCGTCTACGACCCCTCGTCGGTGATCGGCGCGGGCCGCTGGGCCGCCCTGCTGCGCCAGGGGAGCTCGCTGCGGCTGCGCCCCGGCCAGGTGCAGGTGATGAACGCCGAGCGCCTGGTGGGCTGGCGCACGGCCTCGCACGGCGTCTGGGCCGCGGCTGGCTTCGAGCACGCCGACGAGTGGCGCGAGCTCGCGCGCGGGGTGGCCCGGGCCGTCCTGCGGCAGCGCGAGGCGCAGACCGCGCGAGCGTCGGCAGCGCACGCCGAGCAGGCCGCGATCCCCGAGGGCCTGCGCGTCGTGTTCCAACCTCGCCGCGGAGGAGCGCCGACCAGCTTCGTGGTGGCGCGTTCGAAGGCCGGCGAGCCCGCCTACCGCCGCGTGGGCGACCTGGCCATCTCGCACGAAGAGGGCACGTCGAGCGAGGTCCTGGCGAAGCTGATCACGCTGGTCGAGGCCGCGGCCTCGCGCACGCCCCCACCGCTGGCCGACCCGGCCGCCTGGCAGGCCCGGCTCGAGCTGCTGCTCGAGACCACGCGCCAGCAGCGGTTGGTCACGGTGACGGTCTCTCCGCGACGTCCGAACGAGCAGTGACGAACCCGAGCGACGACCCGCGCCGGGCTCATGCTGCGGCGTTCTCGATCGTCGCGGCCGGCCCGGCAGGCTGTGGCGGCACGCTGAGGCTGCCCAGGACCATGCCCGCGATGCTGGCCAGGAAGCCCGCGATCTTGGCGGCGTAGTCGAGCTCGAGGCCCCAGTTGAACAGGGCCCACACGGCCAGGCCCGAGACCATGGCCGCGAAGGCGCCGCGCGTGTTGGCGCGCTTCCAGTAGATGCCGGCGGTCAGGGGCACGAGCAGCGCCACCAGCGTCGAGGTGTACGACTCGGCCACGAGCTCCCAGATCATGGGCAGGCCCGCCGTGGCCGCGTCGGCCGCCGTGGGATCCTGGGGCAGCGAGAACAGGATGGCCACCGTCGAGATGAACAGCACGCAGCCGCGCGTGAGCCACAGGAACTTCTTGTCCGTGAGCTTCGGCAGCAGGGGGCGGATCAGGTTCTCGGACAGGATGACCGACGGCGCCAGGATGGCCGCCGAGGCCGTGGAGAGGATGGCCGAGAGCAGCGCGCCCCAGAAGAAGATCTGCACCCACTCGTTGGTGTAGAGGCGAATCAGGGTGGGCAGGATCAGCTGGTGGTCGGGCAGCTCGAGCAGCTCGGGGTGCAGGGTCTTGACGGCCATGGCGATGAAGAGCGGCATGAAGGCCACCGTCAGGTACATGCCCGAGCCCACGTAGCACGCGCGCACGGCGGTCTTCTCGTCCTTGGCCGAGCACACGCGCTGGAACAGGTCCTGCTGCGGGATCGAGCCGAGGCCGATGGCCATCCAGGCCGTCAGGTACTCGAGGATGGGCACCAGCTCGGCCTTGGGCCACAGCTTGTAGAAGTCGGGGTCGCGCCCCCCGAGCACCTCGCCCACGCCGCCCGCCTGGTCGGCCAGCACCACGAACACCACGATCAGCGCCACGATGATCATGATGGTCTGCATGAAGTCGTTGATCGAGACCGCCCACCACCCGCCGAAGAAGGTGTAGAGGATCAGTACCGACGACGACACCAGCAGGGCGGTCATGAACGACAGGCCCGTGATGACGTGGAAGACCAGTCCGAGGGCCACGATCTGCGCCGCCACCCAGCCGAAGTAGCTGATGACGATGAAGACCGACGAGATGATCTCGGCCTTGCGGTCGTAGCGCGCGCGGAAGAAGTCGCCGAACGTGAGGAAGCCCGAGCGGTAGAGCGGCTTCGCGAAGAACACGCCGAGCAGCAGCAGGCAGAGCGCGGCCCCGAAGGGGTCCTCGATGGTGCCGAGCAGCCCCTCTTCGTTGATGCGGCTCGACGCCCCCAGCATGGTCTCGGCGCCGAACCAGGTGGCGAAGAGCGCCGTGGCCGACATGTAGAGCGGAAGCCGCCGGCCCGCGAGGATGTAGTCGTTCGAGTTCTTCACGAGCCGCGAGGCGAGAAGCCCGATGGTGACCGTGACCACCATGTAGACGATGACGAACGCGAGGACCATGGGCTCCTCCCCAGGATGATCGCGTCAGGACCGGCGGGCCGTGCGAGCCCCTACGGGCGCAGCAAGCAGCGCCCCTACTTCAACGCCGCCTGGGCGGCCGCCAGGCGCGCGATCGGCACGCGGAACGGGCTGCACGACACGTAGTTCATGCCCACCTTGTGGCAGAAGGCCACCGACGAGGGCTCGCCGCCGTGCTCGCCGCAGATGCCGATCTTGAGGGCCGGCTTGGTCTTGCGCCCCCGCTCGACCGCGATCTGCACCAACTGGCCCACGCCCTCCTGGTCGAGGATCTGGAAGGGGTCGGCCGGCATGAGCTTCTTGGCCAGGTAGTCGGGCACGAAGCCGCCGATGTCGTCACGGCTGAAGCCGAAGGTCATCTGGGTCAGGTCGTTGGTGCCGAAGCTGAAGAACTGCGCCGTCTCGGCGATCTTGTCGGCCGTGAGCGCCGCCCGGGGCACCTCGATCATGGTGCCGTACAGGAAGTCGATCGCGGCCACGCCGTACTTGGCCTTGACCTCGGCCTCGATCTTGTCGACCAGCACCTTCTGGTGGTCGAGCTCCTTCTTCATGCCCACGACCGGCACCATGATCTCGGGCAGGGCCTTCTTGCCCTCCTTCACGAGCTCGACGGCCGACTCGAGGATGGCCCGGATCTGCATCTCGGAGACCTCGGGGAACGTAATCCCCAGGCGCACGCCGCGGTGCCCCATCATGGGGTTCGACTCGTGCAGCGCGTCGGCGCGCTCGTTCAGCTGCAGGGCGGTGATGCCCAGGGACTCGGCCAGGCGGGCGCGCTCGTCGGCCTTGGTGGGCACGAACTCGTGCAGCGGCGGGTCGAGCAGGCGGATGGTGACGGGCAGGCCGTCCATGACCGCCAGGGTGTCCTTGATGTCCTTCTTGACGAAGGGGTACAGCTCGGCCAGCACCGCGCGACGCTCGGCCTCGGTCTTCGAGACGATCATCTTGCGCAGCAGGAACAGGGCCTGCTCGGTGCCCTTGCCGTAGAACATGTGCTCGGTGCGGAACAGGCCGATGCCCTCGGCGCCGAAGACACGCGCGCGGGTGGCGTCGTCGGGGGTGTCGGCGTTGGCGCGCACCCCGAGCTTGCGGTACTTGTCGACGATGGCCATGAAGGCCTGGAAGCGCGGGTTCTCGGTGGAGTCCATGGTGGCCACGGCGCCGGCGTAGACCAGGCCGCGCGTGCCGTTCAGCGACAGCAGGTCTCCCTCGTGGAACGTCTTGCCGCCCACGGACAGCGTCTTGGCGTGCACGTCGATCTCGAGCTCGGCGCAGCCCACGATGCAGCACTTGCCCCAGCCGCGGGCCACCAGCGCCGCGTGGCTGGTCATGCCGCCGCGCGCCGTGAGGATGCCCGTGGCCGCGCGCATGCCCTCGACGTCCTCGGGGTTGGTCTCCTCGCGCACCAGGATGACCTTGGCCTTCGGATCGGCCTTGACCGCCGCCACCGCCGCCTCGGCCGTGAACGCGATCTTGCCGACGGCGCCGCCGGGTCCCGCGGGCAGGCCCTTCTTCGAGAGCAGCGTGGCGGTCTTCTCGGCCAGGGGGTTCAGGATGGGGTGCAGCATCTCGTCGAGCTGCTCCGGCGCCACGCGCAGCACGGCCGTCTTCTCGTCGATGAGCCCCTCGGACAGCATGTCCATGGCCATGTTGAGGGCGGCGGTGCCGGTGCGCTTGCCCGAGCGGCACTGCAGCATCCAGAGCTTGCCCTCCTGGATGGTGAACTCGATGTCCTGCATGTCGTGGAAGTGGCCCTCGAGCTTGTCGCGGATGGCGTCGAGCTGCTGGTAGAGGCCCGCCATGCCGGTCTCGAGCGAGTTCAGGTGCTTGTTCTGCTCGTTCTTGGTGGCCTCGTTCAGCGGGCTCGGGGTGCGGATGCCCGCGACCACGTCTTCGCCCTGGGCGTTGACCAGCCACTCGCCGTAGAACTTGTTCTCGCCCGTGGCGGGGTTCCGCGTGAACGCCACGCCCGTGGCCGAGCTGTCGCCCATGTTGCCGAAGACCATGGCCTGCACGTTGACGGCCGTGCCCCACTCGTCCGGGATGCCCTCGATGCGGCGGTAGGCCACGGCGCGCCGGCCGTTCCACGACGCGAACACGGCGCCGATGCCGCCCCAGAGCTGCTCCCAGGCGTCGTCGGGGAAGGGCTTGCCGATCACGGCGAGCACGCGATCCTTGAAGCTCGCGACCAGGGTCCGGAGATCGGCTTCGCTGAGGTCGGCGTCGCTCTTGTAGCCCTTGGAGGTCTTCACGTCGTGCAGCATGCGGTCGAGCTGCACGCGGATGCCCTTGCCCTCTTCGGGCTCGAGCCCGGCGGCCTTCTCCATGACCACGTCGGAGTACATCATGATGAGGCGGCGGTAGGCGTCGTACACGAAGCGCGGGTTGCCGGTCTTCTTGATGAGGCCCGGGATGGTCGCCGAGCAGAGGCCGACGTTCAGCACGGTCTCCATCATGCCCGGCATCGAGCTGCGCGCGCCCGAGCGCACCGACATGAGCAGCGGGTTCGCCGCGTCGCCGTAGAGCGCGCCGATCTCGGCCTCGACCTTCTTGACGGCGGCCTTGACCTCGGCCTCGAGGCTGGCCGGGTACGTGCGGCCGTGGTCGTAGTAGTACGTGCACACGTCGGTCGACAGCGTGAAGCCCGAGGGCACGGGAATGCCGATCACGGCCATCTCGGCCAGGTTCGCGCCCTTGCCGCCGAGCAGGTTCTTCTGCGTGCTGTTGCCGTCGGTGCCGGTTTTTCCGAAGAAATAAACAAACTTGTCGCTCATGGGGTCCTCTCCCAACGCCGGGGTAGAATGCGCTTACGTTATGGATCCCGCCGCGGGATTCAAGCGAAAAGGCTCGTCGACGCTTGTCCACGAGAACGCGACCCGCTACGATTTCGACCGATGAGTCGAACCCCACCCCGGAGTCAGAACCGTTGCGACAGGAGGAGTGCATGACCTCGTGGAGCCGTCCTATCCTCTCGATGGCCGTGACCCTGGTCCTCGCCGCCGTGCTGCTGTCGGCGCCGGCGTGCAAGCCCGGCTCCGGCAGCACGGGCACGGCCGACACGGGCGCCCCTGACGCGGTCGCCGATCCGGGGCCGACCCCGCCCGACGGGGTCGCGCCCGACACTGCCGACGCCGGGCCCGACGCTCTGCCCGAGCCCCCGGCCGAGGTGGTGGACACCCTCCCCGACCCGGGCCTGGACACCGGCTCCGATCCCGGCTCCGATCCCGGCTCCGATCCCGGCGCCGATCCCGGCTCCGATCCCGGCGCCGATCCCGGCGCCGATCCCGGCGCCGACCCCGGCGACACGCCGGAGCCCGAACCCTCCCCCGAGATCCCCGACGTCAGCCCTGACCCGGAGTTGGAGGTCGGCGGCGACGAGCCGGGCGTCGAGCCCGTCGACGCGGTCGGTGACGAGGGGACCGCGGGGTGCTCGTCGTCGTGTACCGTCGCCGGCGCCACGCGCTGCGCAGGCAACGGGGTGGAGACGTGCGGACCGCTGGAGGAGTGCCTGATCTGGACCGACTGGGTGGCGTGTGAGACGCCGGCCATCTGTGTCGACGGCCAGTGCCAGGTGGACGTGCTGCCGGGCGACCCGGCCGACACGGCGCCGCCCCTCGATCCCCTTCGCCCGCGCTCGCTGTACGACGACGTGGCCTTCCTGTTCGACGGCAGCGCCCCGGTGCAGTTCGGGGTGGCGCCCCAGGCCATCGAGCCCCGGCGGGTGGCGGTACTGCGCGGCCGCACGCTGCGATCCGACGGCCAGCCCCTGCCCGGCGTGCGGGTGACGGTGCACGAACAGCCGGACCTCGGGTTCACCCTGTCGCGCGCCGACGGCGTGTACGACCTGGTGGTCAACGGTGGCGGGCGACTGACCTTGACGTTCGAGGCCGAGGGACATCTGCCCGTGCAGCGCACGCTGCCGCTCGCGTGGCGAGAGCAGGCCGTGGTCGACGAGGTGGTGCTGCTCGCGCTCGACCCGGCGGCCACGCTCGTGACCCCGGCCGAGGCCTCGTCCATCCAGGTGGCCAGCGGCTCGACCGTCACCGACGAGGAGGGCTCGCGCACCTCCCGCCTGTTCGTGGCCCCCGGCACCACCGGCAGCATGATCTTCGCCGACGGCGCCGAGGCGCCCCTGCCCCCGGCCTACACCTTGCGGGCCACCGAGTACACCGTGGGGCCCCAGGGCCGCGCCGCCATGCCGGCCGAGCTTCCGCTCGGAGTGGGCTACACGCACTGCGTCGAGTACAGCGTCGACGAGGCGCTGGCGGCCGGCGCGGTGCACGTGCGCTTCGACACCCCGGTCATCGCGTATACCGACAACTTCCTGGGCTTCGCCACGGGCGTGATCGTGCCGGTGGGCTCCTACGACCGGCTGGCCGCCGAGTGGACGCCGGAGGCCAACGGCCGCGTAGTCGAGGTGCTGACCGAGACCGCTGGCCTGGCGGTGCTCGACGTGAACGGCGAACACGCCGCGGCCACCCCCGCCGAGCTCGCCCTCCTCGGCGTCACCGACGACGAGCTGGCGCGGATCGCCGAGACGTACGAGCCCGGCCAGACCCTGTGGCGCGTGCCACTACGGCATCTGTCGCCCATCGACTGCAATTGGCTCGACGGCTTCCCGGAGGACGCCAGCCCGCCCGACGGCCGGCCGCGCACGCCGCCGAACCATCCCGAGGGCTTCGAGTGCAGCATCGGCGGGTGCTCCATCGCCCCCCTGGAGCAGCGCGTCGACGAGAGCGTGTTCGTGCCCGGCACCCGGTACGCGCTGCACTACACCTCGGGTCGGGCGCCGGGCCGCGTCCCGCGCCTCGACCTGCCCCTGACCGGCGCGAGCGTCCCCCCCAGCCTGCTCGAGGTGTCCGTGTCGATCCTGGTGGGGGGCTCGTCGTTCAAGACGTCGTTCGCCGCCGCGCCGAACCTCGCGCTGACGCATCGTTGGGATGGCCGCGACCGCTTCGGTCGCTGGGTGGGCGGTCGGCATCCCGCCCGCGTCGAGACCACCTACTGGTACCCCGAGAGCTACACGGCCTCGAACCCGGCCGTCCCCGAAGCGTTCGGGGCGGCTCCCATGTACGTCGTGGCCGAAGAGACCGGTCCCAACCTGCCGAGCATGAAGCACCGCAAGATCGGCATCGTGCGGCCCGACACCGTCTGGCTGGACGCCCACGACACGCGCACTTGGGGCCTGGGTGGCTGGACGCTGGACGTGCACCACCGCCTCGACCCCCTGTCGGGCACCGTCTTCGAGGGCGACGGCGGAGAACGCAGGGCGCGCTCGCTGGCCGATCCGGTGATGCGCCCGCTGGCCACGTGCCCGGACCTCGACGGAGAGTATGCGAAGTGCCTGAGCTTCGGCGCGGCCATGGTGGGCGCACCCGACGGCACGTTGTACCTGACGGCCTACCTCGACTACGGCTACGCGGTGCTGGCGCGCTCGCCCGACGGCGCCCTGGTGCGCAAGTGGGGCGGCCTGTCGCTCACCGAGTGCCAGGACGGAATGAACGCCGCCGACTGCAACCTGGGCGCCCAGCTTCACTACGTGGGGCTCCTGCCCGGCGGTGCCCTGATGTACGGCAGCAACAACGATATCTTCCGCATCGAGCCTGATGGCCTGGTGCGCCGGCTGGCGGGCGGCGGCTCTCAGCAACCCACGGAAGGGCTTCCGGCTACGTCGACCAAGCAATTCGGCCGGATCGCGAGCAGCCCCGACGGGCGCATCTACTACGTGCGCAACAACAAGGTGTGGAGCATCCGGCAGGACGGCACGCTGAACCTCGTGGCCGGCGACGGCACCACCGGCTTCGACCCGCTGGCCACCGCCGCCCGCGACACGGGCTTCGCGGCGATCACGGCCCTGGCTGCCTGTCCCGACGGCGGCCTCGTGCTCGCCTCGAACAACCGCCTGCTGCGGGTGACAACCACGGGCGAAATCCGCACCCTGGCGGGCACAGGTGAGAACGGCTATACCTTCGACCCCACTCCCGGGCCCGAAGCCAAGCTGCTGAACATCGGCGCCCTGGCATGTGAGGCCAACGAGCGCGTGACGTTCTCGCAGCCGGGCGTGTCCGGCACGGACCCCGCCCTGGGGTACGCCGTGCACCGACTCGAGCTCGGCGTCGTGCGCCGGCTGGCCGGCTCGGGCTTCCTGGGCTACGAGTTCCCCGTGGCGGGCACGCCCTCGGCCTTCGCTGACATCCCGAGTACCGGGGCGCTCGCCCCCATGCCCGATGGGTCGCTGGCCCTGACGCTGGAGTGGACGTACCACGCCGTCTGGATCTCGCAGGTCGAGCCCCCCGAAGTCACGCTGTCGGACCTGGGCGACGACGTGATCATCCCCGCGGGCACGGGCGCCACCTACGACGTGTTCGACCGGCAGACGCTGTGGCACACCCGCACGGTCGAGACACTGTCGGGACGCACGCTGCGTTCGTTCCACTACGACGAGGGCGGCCTGCTGCTGGCGGTGGAGGACGAGTTCGGCGAGGCCACCCTCGTCGAGCGCGACGCGGCGGGCCAGCCCCTGGCCATCGTGGCGCCCACGGGCGAGCGCACGGAGCTGCAACTGGACGAGGCGGGCTATCTGGCCGCCATCGTCCCCGAGGGCCGCGAGGGCTACCACTTCACGTACGACGCGGGCGGCCTGGTCGAAGAGGCCCTCTACGCCGACGGGGGCGTGCACGGCTATTCGTACGACGCCGACGGCCGGCTGGTCGAGCAGGTGGGACCCGACGGGGCCACGACCACCTTCCTGCCCTTCACCGACGGCGAGGCCTCGGGCGTCACGGTCACGCGGCCCGACACGACCACCGTGGAGCACCGCCTGGAGCCGACCGCCGAGGGCGGCAAGCGCTACCGGCTGCGAGATTCGGCCGGGAGCGAGAGCAGCATCCTGTTCAGCGCCGCCGGGCCCGTGCGTACCGAGCCCGACGGCAGCACCGTGCGGGTGGAGCTATCGCCCGACCCGGTGTGGAGGAACCTGGTCTCGTACCCGAGCCGCGTGACGGTCACCACCCCCTCGGGGCGGACCCGCGAACTGACCTTCGAGCGCACGGTCGAGGTGGCGGCCGACGACGGGCACCTGCTGCGCGTGAACGAGACGATGGGGTCGCCGTCGACGGGCGCGTCGTCCACGCGGGTCGTCGACGTGGCTGCGCGCACCGCCACGCGCACGACGCCGTCGGGGGCGTCGACCGTGACCACCCTCGACAGCACGGGCCGACTGCAGAATGTGGCGTCCACGGGCGCGGTAGCCCTGACCTTCCAGCGCGACGACCGGGGGCGCGTGACCGCCCTCGTCCGCGGCGACCAGGCGTGGCACCTGGCCTACGACGCCCTCGGACGGCTGGTGGAGACGATCGATCCCCTGGGCCGCGCCTCGACGTGGCTCCGCGACGCCGCGGGGCGTACGATTCAGCGCGTGCTGAGCGACGGCGCGCGCACCTTGGGCTTCACCCGCGACGACGCCGACCGGGTGGTCGAGCTGAACCTGCCGGGGCCCGCGACGTGGGGCCTGGCGTACACGGCCCTCGGCGATCTCCGCCAACTGGTCGCCCCGGGGGGAGGGACCTTCACGCGCACGTTCGATGCGCGCCGGTTGCGCCGCATCACGCTCCCGTCGGGGCGCGCCCTCGACGTGGTGTTCGACGAAGCCGGCGCGTTCCTCGGCTACGACTCCGCCGAAGCCGCCACGACGTTCTCGTCCCCCGGGTGCTGCGGCGGTGACACGGAGGCCACGCGCACCCCGAAGGGCGGTGGCCCGGCCCAGAAGCTCACGCAGTCGTGGGACGGGCCGCTCCTCGTCGCCGTGGCCCAGTCCGGTCCGGCGGCCGGACGCGTCGACTTCGACTACGATGATGACTGGAACCTGCTCGGCTATACCCTCACCCTCGGCGGCCGCACGTTCCCGGTGGCCCTGGTCTTCGGCCCCGAGCGGCGGGTCGAGAGCCTGGACGACGTGTCCGTCGAGCGGGGCGTCCCCTACGGGGTGCCCGTCCGCATGAACGATGGCACGGGTGACCTCGCCCTGACGTGGAACGACCACGGACTGCTGGTCTCGAAGACGCTGACCGTGGCCGGCAAGCCGGTCTACTCCCTGGCGCTCGCGTACGACCCGCTCGAGAGGATCACGGACAGGACCGAGACGGTCGACGGCGTCTCGCACACGACCACGTACACCTATGACGCGTTGGGGCAGCTCCTGGCGGTGCACGAAGCCGGCGTCGAGGTGGAGTCCTACACGTACGACGCGCGGGGCAATCGGACCTCGCGCGCGTTCCATCAGCATCCGGTCGAGACCAGCGGCTTCGACGCGGCCGACCGGATCGACGGCGTGGGCGCGGTGTCCTACACCGTCGACGTGGACGGACAGTTGGTCGCGCGCGGCACCGACACCTACACGGTGGGCACGAGAGGCGAGCTGCTGGCGGCCTCCACCGGTGAAGGGCCCGTCTCGTACGCGTACGACGCCGTGGGGCGACGCGTGGCCCGCACGGGCACCGCCGGCACACGGACCGTGATGTACGGGCTGCCGGGCTCGCCCTGGCGCCCGCTGGGCCTTCGCGACGAGGCCGGCGACGTCTGGCACTACCTGTACGACGAGACGGGCTCCGCGTACGCGACCGACACCGACCAGGGCCGCCTGTACCTGGCCACCGACCACCTGGGCACCGTACGCGCCGTGGTGGCGACCGATGGGACGGTCCTGAAGACCCTGACGTACGACACCTTCGGGCGGCTGCTGGCCGACAGCGATCCCACCCTCGACCCGGGGTTGGGTTACGCTGGAGGCCAACGGGATCCGGCCACCGGCTTCGTGCGCTTCGGGCTTCGCGACTACGACCCCGAGAGCGGACGCTTCACGACGCGCGATCCGCTCTTGTTCGGCGGCGGGCAGACCAACCTGCACGCCTATGTGGGCAACAGCCCCGCCAGCCGGCGCGATCCATCGGGGCTCATCTGCGTGGGCGCCTCGTTCTATGAGCTCGTCGGCGGCGGCGGTTCGCTGTGCCTGGACGGCGACGGCATCTCTGCCTGCGGCGAGATGGGATTCGGCGCGGGAGGGGGCCTCGACTTCGAGCTGTTCGGCGACTCGAAGGACACCGACCTTTCGGTCAACGCCGAGGCCGGCGGCGGCTGGGGCGACCTGTTCGGCATCGATCTGTCGCTCAACGTCTCCCGGTGCACGGGGCTCAACACCAGCGTGTCCTTCTCGACCGGGGGCTTCGAGCACTCCGAGGACTTCCACTACGATCCCCTCTCGGAGACCTGGGAGCGGTCCTCGGACAACGAGTACATGGATGGCGGAGAACCCCAGACGGTCATGGATTGGATCGAGAAGATGGAGGAGGGGGGCTTCGACCTGGGCTTCGGGCTCGAAGCGAGCGCCAACGTCGAGGGCTGTGTCGGCGTGGGGTTCTGACGGAAGCGGATCGCGACGGGCAGCCTCTGCGGGAGAAGCGCCATTGTGGGAAGCGATGAGCCCGGGTAGACTCGTCGTCATCGTTCACCCGGGAGGCTACATGCGGCGCCTGCGCGGCTTCACCCTGCTCGAGCTCATGATGGCCATCGTGATCCTGGCCGTGCTGACCGTGGTCGCCACCGCGTCGTACATCCGGTACATGCGGCGCGCCCGCACGCAGGAGGCCATCGCGATGCTGGGCGACATCCGCATCCGGCAAGAGCTGTTCTACCAGGCCAACTCGCGCTACGCGTGCTCCGACGAGAACTGCGCGTGCGGAGCCACCGCGTTCTTCCCCAACAACCCCGATCCCACCGATCCCACGGGCGACCTGCCCGTGACGCCGGCCTACCAGTCGTGCGACGGCGCCTCGACCTACCCCCAGGTGTCGTGGTGCCAGTTGGGCCTCGACCCCAACGGCGACTTCTACTTCAAGTACGCCTTCGTGGGCTGGGACGGCCAGACGACCAACAAGAACGACTGCCCCGAGATCAACACGTGCAACGGCCCGGCCCAGACGGGCTGCTACGCCCTCGACACCAGCAAGCCGTGGTGGTTCGCCGTGGCGCACGCGAACCTCGACCAGGATCCGCACTCGGTCATGTCGACGTTCTACATGTCGTCGGCGTTGAAGCAGGTCGTGCAGTTCAACGACATCGAGTGACGGTCACCGCACGCGCGCCGAGATCCGCGTGACCACCACCGCCGTCAGGGCCGACAGGGCCATCACCGCGCCCAGGCGCATGACGGGCGGCACGCCCGTGAGGAGCAACGCCGCGCCACCGGCCGCGAGGCCGAGCGCGACCCCGGTGGCCGCGCGCTCGGGCACGGGCGCGGTCGGATCGCCCCCCGACGTCACGCCCCGCGACAGGAAGAACGGCAGCACCGGCGCCAGCAGGTAGAGCGTGGCCGAGGCCGCGTCGGCGTGCACGCCCGTGACCCGCGCCAGGCCGATGGTGGCCAGCGTGGCCAGCGCCGACTCGGCCATGGCGCGCACGGCGACCGACGAGCGCCGCGTGAGGGCCCAGGTGGCGGCGCCGAGCGCCCACCACAGGAGCTGCAGCGCGAGCCAGGTGCCCGACAGCAGCTCGGCCTCGATGCGCGCGGCCAGGGCAGGGAAGCCCGAGACCGTGATGGTCGCGTCGGGGGCGGCCGGGGGCGGATCGAGCAGGTCGGCCAGCGCGCCCCGGGCCCGCTCGGTGAAGGTCAGGGGCAGCGCCTCGGGGCTCGTGGGCGCCACCAGCGCGGCCAGCAGCGTCGCGGCGCGATCCTCGATCAGGCGACCGTCGAAGCGCGCCACCAGCGTGGCGGCCAGTTGGTCGATCACGCCCCGCGGCACCTCGTCGTCGGCCACCCCCTGCCAGGTGGCGATGCGGTTGGCGGCCTGGCGCGCGCGGTCGAGCGCGCGGTCCTGCAGCACGGGGGCCAGCGCGTCCCACTCTGTGTCGGAGGGAACGACCGGGGACTCCTCGGAGTCGAGGAAGGCGCGCACCTTGGTGCCCGCCGACGCGGCGCGCCGCGCGAGCACCTCGGCCGGCTCGGGCTCCGAGGCCGAGGCCACCACCGCCTCGAGGCGCGCGTCGTCGCAGGCCAGGCCGTACCGGAAGCAGAGCGCCCGCAGGCGGTGGCGCGACCCCACGGGGCCGGCCTCGGCCGAGCGCGCGGCGGCCCGCAGGGCGGCCGCCACCCAGTCGCCGCCCGCGGGGGGCGGGAAGGGGATGCGGGCGGCGAGCATGGCCTCGTCGCGGTTCGACGACACGAGCGGCCGCACGTCCTCGTTGCCCTCGAGCAGGAACCACAGGTTGCCGAGCGCCTCCCGGCTGGGAGGGATGCGCGACAGGCCGTTGAACGACTTGCCGAGGAAGGCCACCACCTGCGCCACCGAGCGCACGTCGGTGAAGGCGCCGTCGCCCTCCAGCAGGTCCGACAGACGCAGGAGCCGGGCCGTGACGGCCGGATCGCGCAGGTCGCCCTTCAGGCTCACCTGCAAGAGGTCGGCGCCGCCGAAGTGCCGGTCGAAGAAGCCGAGCGCGCGCCCGACCTCGTCGCCCGGCAGGAACATCTCGCGCGGGTTGGTCCAGAAGCGCAGGCCGGAGCCTCCCCACACCCCGAAGCCGACGACCGCCAGCGCCAGGCCCACCGCCAGGCGGGGAGCCAGGCCGCTCGGGCTCGACGGCTCCCGCGCCGACGCCGACGCGGGAGCCGTCCGCAGGAGCGTGGTCAGGGGCACGAAGAACAGGAGCCCCGTGAGCGCCACGGCCCCGAGGCCCAGGCCCGCGGCGTGCCCGAAGTGCGCCAGGTAGGGCACCCGCACCAGGGTCAGGAGCGCCAGCGCCCCCCCGCCCGCGAGCAGCAGCAGCGCCGTTCGCAGCGGAAAGATGCTCGCGGGCGCGAGCCCCAGGGCCCGCGCCTCGGCGCCCCGCGCGAAGACCACCGCCGCGATGGCCAGCACGGGCAGCGCCGCGCCCATCGACGTGGCCGTGACCGTCTGCCCCGTGACCAGGAGCAGCCCCAGCCAGCCGAGCAGCGAGAGCCCGGCCGCGACGAGGGCCACGATCGTGACGAGCGGTCGCCGCGAGACCCCGAACGCGAGCCCGAGCAGCAGCAGCGCGAACAGCGGCGCGAGCCAGGGGAGCTGGGCGTAGACCGCGCGCGACACGAAGTTCGAGACGAAGGGCGCGCCGTAGTAGACGGCCGTCAGCGGACCCCGCCCCTCCTCGACCACGTCGCGCACCAGGGCCGCCACACGGCTGGCGTCCTTGCGCATGTCGGCGCGCACCAGCACCAGGTAGCCGGCCAGATCGCGGCCCACGAGCGAGCCCACGACCTGCGCGTCGCCCCGGATGCGCCCCACCGTCTCGGCCAACGTGGCCGGGGACGACGGGAGCTCGGGCACCAGCAGGTCGGTGTCGATCTGGCCCTCCTCGTCCTCGCGGATGGAGGGCACGTTGGTCACGCTGCGCGCCAGCAGCACGCCGTCGGCCTTGCGCTCGCCGAGCGCGTCGGTCACACGGGCCACGGCCGCCAGCCCCTCGACGGTCGCGCTCCCCGACGGCTCCTCGAGGCCCACCATCAGCACGTCGAAGCCGCCGAAGCGGCGCGTCAGGTCGAGCCAGAAGCGCACGTCGGGCTCGTCGGCCGGGAAGACCTCGGTGGCGTCGTTGTCGAAGGGCAGGCTCGACGACGCCAGGCCTGCGGCCACCAGCAGCGCGGCCGACGCGGCCAGCGCCAGAAAGCGCCAGCGCTGCAGGCCGAGGATCAGGCGGGTCCAGGGGCACGGGCGATCGGTCGCAGGCTCGGCCATGGCGGACTCCGGAGTCGGTCACAACGGGGGGAAGAGCGCCGTCGCGTCCTGGCGGAGGTCGGCGCAGGTGTAGTCGGCGGGGACGCGACGCAGCCGCCAGGAGTGCACGTCGCCGGGGTCGACCACCAGGTTCGAGGGCCGGTTCACGATGTCCTTGTCGGCGCCCAGCGCGAACTCGACCGCTTCGGCCGACAACGCGCCCTCGACGCGCAGGCCGTCCTCGGACAGGCTCCCGGCGAGCAGGTCCCAGCGCTCCCAACGCGCCAGATAGCGCGACGCGTAGTGGGAGAGGTCCTTTTTCACCAGGACCTCGAGCGTCACGCCCTCCTGGCCATCGCCGTCTTCGTCGGTCACGGCGTCGGACGTTGCGTCGAGGGCTTCCGGCTTCTGCCCTACGTCGCCGAGCTTCTGCACGTCGAGGCCCCAGGTCCACACGACCGTGCTGGCTCCCACGCCGTCGGCGGTCAGCGCAAGCTCGAGCGGCTTCGCGACCAGGACGTCGTACAGGGCCGGTGGCTGCTTCGTCGGGTTCGGCGATTTGGGCACGTCGTTGACCTGGTCGCAATAGACCAGGGAGGCGGTCGACGCCCCGTCGGCGAGGTCGGTCAGGAACCATGAGGTCTCGGTAAAGGCCCACTCGACGCCGATCGGCGCCATGGTGCCCGTCACGACCACCTGCACGGCCCACCGCCCCGCGAGGCCGGTGCCGCCCACGTCGCCGAGATCGACCTCGTGGGGCGCGACCTCCTCGGCCGCGATATCGGCCGCGCCGCCCGGGTCGGCGTAGCGCTCGGCCAGGCGCGCCGCGCCGTCGGACTCCCAGCCACAGGCCGGTATCAGCAAGCCAAGGGCCACCAGGAGGCGGATGCTCTTCATGCGGTCACCAGCTCCCCTTGACCTTGATGAAGGCCACGCTGCGCCCCGCCGCCTTCTGCCCGAAGCGGGACTTGGAGGCGTAGTCGTAGGGATCGGCGGGCGCGGTGTCGCCGAAGAACAGGAACGTGCCGCCCGCGACCTCGACCCCCGGCGTGACGAGCCAGGTGAGCTGGGGATAGACGTTGACCGAGTGATCGGTCAGGTCGGCGGCCGTGGCCACGCGGATCTGCAGCTCGTCGTCGAACCACTTCTGCTCGAGCGCCACGACCGCGTAGTGGTGCAGCCCGTAGGTATCGGCGAACTCGTCGAAGAAGCCTCGCACGTACTGGGCGTTCAGGTAGGTGCCCCAGGGCAGCGTGGTGTCGAGGCCCACGGTGGCCTTCACGAAGGGCTCGGGCTCCACGTTCACGTGCGACTTGTCGACCACCAGGGTGCCGTCCTGGAGGGCCCGCAGCCCGAAGACCACCTTCTCGGGGAAGATGAGCGCCGCCTCGCCGAAGAACCCGAAGGACACGTCGTCGTCGAGGTCGAACCACTCGGTGAAGTCGAGGGGCCACGTGAAGTCGGCGCCGATCACCTGCATGCGCGGGTAGAGCACCTCAGCCGTGTAGGCCACGTCGAACGACCCGGCGGGCGTGGAGGTCACGTCGGCCACGGCGGTGTAGGCCACCGGGAACGAGAAGCGCCCGTAGTAGTAGCTGAGCGAAAAATCGATCTCCCACGCCTGCAGGGCCGCTTTGACGCCCACCTGCGAGTTCGCGAAGGTGGTCTCGGGCGAGAGGGTGCGCACGCTGGGGTCGAGGAAGTTCAAGTCGCACGCCGGGATGGCCGTGAACAGGTCGCCGAGCTCCCGGACGTCGGCCACCGCCAGGGGCGGGATGGGCGCCGAGGCGAAGCAGCCGGCCGCGTCGCGCTCGACGGCGAACCCCAAGGCCGCGGACGGGGGCAGCATCGAGGGCTTGAACACGGGCACCCAGGTGGCCGACAGCGTGAGCCAGCGCGCCGGGTAGGCCACCAGCTCGACCATCTGGTTCGGCACCTTGGCGGTGTAGTCGAGCGGGTCCGAGAAGTCGCGCGCGCTCAGGTTGTCGGTGGGGTTGAACTGGTCGGCCGTGCCCCAGGTCTTGACCATGCGGCCCACCGACAGGTCGAGCTTCTTCCACCCGGCGCCTCGCACCGTGACGTAGGCCTCGTCGAGCAGCAGGTCGTAGGGGTCGACCTTGTCGCGCCGGAACAGGTCGGCCAGGCGCCCTGCCTCGTTGAAGCCGTAGAAGCGGAAGCGCGCGTCGACCACCGCCTGCACGCGCTCGGTGGGCAGAAGCTCGAGGCGCAGATCGAGGTCGTTGCGGTTCATCTCGAAGCGGTAGCCGTCGCCGGGCGCGCCACGCGAGTCTTCGATGATGTAGCGCAGGTCGCTCTGCAGGTAGCCCGAGAAGCGCAGCCAGTCGTCGAAGCCCGCGCGGGCGACGGACGCCGCCGAGGCGAGCGTGACGAGGAAGAGCCCGAGTCCGAGGCGTCTCATGGGTCTACTTCCCGCCCCACTGGAGCTGGCGCTTGGTGAAGTGGTCGTCGCCGAGTCCCTGGTTGACCTTGAAGGTCTTCACGTGCATCTCGGTGCTGTGGCCCGTGCGCGGATCGCGCATGATGAGCAACTGGAAGCGCCTCACGCCGCCGGGCCAGGTCTGCTGGTTGCGGCCCTCGAACTCCTTGACCTTCTCGCCCTTCTCGTTGAAGTAGTCGACGGCGTTCTGGAAATGGCCGTCCTTGGCGATGCGCAGCATCACGCTGGCGTACTCGATGCTCTTGCCGGCCTTGGGCTTGCCCTTCAGCCACCACTCGGTGTCGGTCTCCTTCTCGAACGTCACGTCGTAGTCGTCGGCCCAGGCGATGGTGGCCATGTCGGCGTTCGAGAAGTCGGAGCCCGCGAAGGCCTGCTTCATGTTGTGCGAGGCGATGCGCCGGATCTTCTTGAAGCCGGGCATGAACACGTACATGCGCTCGGCGTCGATGAGCGTGGCCATGCCCTTGGTCTCGCCCGACGTGAACCGCACCAGGCGTTTGCGGCCCTGTTGCCAGACCGTCATGCCGTAGGTCTTCTTCGCGCCGTCGACGTCGACGATGACCAGATCGACGTCCATCTCCTGGTCGGCGTAGCCCGACGTGACCTCGTCCATCTTCTTCAGGAGCTCGTTGGCGTCCGGAGGCTGCCCCCAGGCGAAGCCGGGGGCCAGGAGAAGGACGGCCAGGACGTTCAGGGACCAGGTGCGACGGCTCATCGATGCTCCCTCCTCGCGCGTAGACCCAATCGGGGCGGCACTATAATCAGCGCGAAAAGCAAGTTCAAGAGTGCGAATTCGCACGCTCTCGGTCTCGCCGAGGAGCATCCGCCGCCCCCGTCTCCGAAGCCGTCGGTTGCCTCGGGCGCGCCGTCGGCGGGCGCTGCGCCGGGATCGGAGGCGACCTCGGGGGCGGGCTCGGGGCCGGCCTCGGGGGCGGGCTCGAAGGCCACGAGCTCCGGCCCGGGCGGTTCGTCGCGCACCTCCAGGGGCTCGGGGACCGCCTCCGGGACGAGCGCCTCGACGGCCTCGACGGCCTCGACGGCCGTGCCCACCGACCCCTCCAGGCCCAGGGCCTCGGCGAGCAGCGCCAGCACGGCCACGCGCGCGGCCGCGGGGTGCAGGGCTTCGAAGGGCGCGCCGAGCAGTGCCACGCCGCCCCCCGCCGGGGTCTTCGCCCACACGCCGGCCACCTGCTCGGGCTCGCCGCCGTAGAACGCGAAGGGCGCCGCGTCACCGAGGGGCGCCAGCACGTCGGGGAACTCGACGTCGTAGGCGCCGAGCGTGCCGTCGTCGAGCGTGACCTCGGTGCCATCGACCAGGCGGAGCGCGTAGGTGCCCGCGTCGTCGTTCACATACGTCGCCTGGAAGAGCGCCTCGAAGCGCGCGGGCTCGTCACCCTCGCCGAGCTCGACCAGGTCCCAGCCGATCTCGGCGCCCGTGGCGATGAGGGTGCCACCCGCGCCCACGTAGGCCTCGACGTGCAGGAGCTCGGCCGCCGAGAAGGTCTCGTCGGCGGTGGACTCCTCGCCCGCCGCCCACAGCACGAAGGCGTGCTCGAGCATCTCGCCCGCGGTGAGCGGCGCGTCGGCCCAGGCCGACACGAAGGGCAGCCCCAACGCCGCCAGAGCCTCGGCGTGGGGCACCACGTAGTCGTAGGCGTTGATGCGGTCCAGCAGCATGCGCTGCACCACGCCGTTGCCCCAGGCCGACTGGTCGTCGGGCACGAGCCCCCAGCGATCGAGGCGATCGAAGGCGCCCACGATCAGGGCAGGTCGTGTGCCGTAGGGCGGCGGCAACACGCCGAGCACGGGGGTCGCGAACGACTCGCCGCCGGCGTTGCGGCCGGTCAGGCGGAAGTAGCTGACGACGCTGGCCGGCACCTCGACCTCGGCCTCGAGGCCCGCTCCCACGTCGGCGCCGTTGTCGAAGGCGGTGCCGTCGCTCGAGCGGTAGAGCACATAGGAGGTCGGCGGATCGCCGAGCACGCCCTCGGTGTCGGTGAGGGGCGCGGCCCAGGTGAGGCGCGCGCGATCGGGACCGGCCGCGTGCACCCGGAAGGCCCGCGGCGGCTCGGGCAGGAACACGGGCGCGACGTCCGCCTGCTCGGCGAAGTAGCGCACGATGGCCTGGTAGATGGCGCGCGCGGCCAGGTTCCGGAACTTCGGGTCCTGCATCTTCAGGCACTCGGCCTGGGTGTCGTGGAAGCCCACCTCGAGCAGCACGGCCGGCATCTCGGGGTTGCAGGCGGGGTTCACCTCGCCGAACCAGGCCGTGTGCAGGCCGCGATCCTGCCACGTGGGGTCGTAACCGGCGCGGATGTCGTTCAACAGCTCGGCGTGCAGCAATTCGGCCAGCCGATCGGAGCCCGCCGTGCCCGAGAACTCCGAGAAGGGCGACGGCGGACCGTTCGGCCCGTAGACGTAGGTGGAGGTGCCCTGCGCCGGGGAGGGCGCGTTGGTGTGCCACGAGACGTAGACGGCGTCCTCGCCCTGCTCGTGCTGCCAGGCCGCGTAGTAGGAGCGCGCCACCACGTCGTCGGCGCCGTCCGTGTCACGGGCGTCGTAGACGCTCTCCGGCGCCCCGTTGAACTGGGCGCTGTAGCGGCAGTTCTCCTCCCAGCGCGGCCGGCCCGAGGTGGGGGAGTTGGCGAGCCCGGCGCCGGTGCCCCGGGCGATGACGCCGCGACCGCCGCCGAAGCGCACCGCGTCGAGCGAGACCACGGTCTGGCCCGGTTGGTCGGTCGAGTCGGTCAGCACCTCGACGGCCCCGCGCTCGGGGTCGTGGCCCGCCCGGAACCGGTAGGCGCCGAGCGACACCCACGTGCCGCCGTGGCGCTTCTGGTCGACGCGCAGGTCGGTGACGCCGCCCGCGTGCCGCACGCGCACGTGGGCGTCGGAGGCGCGGTTCGGAGAGGCGGCCCACGACAGGTACACCCGGTAGCGCGCCTCGACCGGCAGGGTGGGGGTGAAGCGCGCCAGGGGGCCGCCCTCCGCCGAGGTGTAGTGGTAACGCGAGGCGCCCGCGGTCATCACGTCGGCGCCGTCGGCCCAGGGCGGGGCCGTGTTCGCGAAGCCGGGCGCCGTCGAGGTCTCGAAGCCCGCGCCCACCTCCTCGTAGGTGCCCCGCCCGGGGTAGGCCGCGCCGTCGCCCTCGTCGACGATCACCAGGGCCTCGTTGAGATCGGGCTCGCGCAGGGGCCACGTGGTCGCGCCCGCGTTCTCGAGGTAGCCGAGCAGGTACTGGTTCACGGCCTCGGCGTTCAGGAAGTCCTCGACCGCGCCCCAGGTGTTGCCGCGCTGGGTGAGCCACGACGACCAGCCGCTGCCGACCGTCCACGTCCAGCCGTGGCCCTGGCTGACGTACACGTGCTTGCCGGAGAGGGCGCCCGCGCTCGCGCCCGGGGCATCGACGGGCACCACCACGGGGAGGGGCGCGGCCACGCCCTCGCCGGGCTTCGGGGGCACGGGCCGCGCGGGGGGCAACAGCTCGCGGAGCTCCACGCGGCCGCCTGGCGCCGCGGGGTCGGCGAGGTACAGCGCCAGCCCGCGCACATCGGCGGGCGGCGCGAAGGCCTCGAGCATCGCGTCGAGGCTGGCCTCGTCGAGCGCGGGGCGACCGGAGACCGGCCAGGCCAGCGTCACCGCGCGCGCGTTCTGTTCGATCACGTCGCGCGTCACGCGGGTGCCCTCGGGGACCACGCGATGTTCGATCAGGTCGCGGAGCGCGTCACGCTCGGAGGCCGCCGCGCTCGCCTGCAGAGCCAGGATCACGACCAGGATCACGGTCCAGCGCGTCATGGCCGCGCCGTCGCGAACAGGTCGTACTCGGCCGAGTCGTCGATCGTCGCCCGCACCAGGTCGCCGACCGCCGGAGGGGTCTGCCCCGGCGGAACCGACAGGTACGTCACGCCGTCAATCTCGGGCGCCTGCCCCCGCGTGCGGCCCACGCGCGCGCCGTCGGGCTCGACCTCGTCGACCAGCACCTCGACCTCGCGCCCCACCCAGGCCGCCAGCCGCTCGGCGCTGATGGCCTGCTGCACGCGCATCAGCTCGTCGCGCCGGCGCGCGCGCTCGTCGTCGGGCACCTGGCCGTCGAGGCCGGCCGCCGCGGTGCCCTCCTCGTCGGAGTAGGTGAACACGCCCACGTGATCGAGGCGCTGCGCCTCGACGAAGTCGACCAACTCGAGAAAATCGGCTTCGGTCTCGCCGGGGAAGCCCACGATCAGCGCCGTGCGCAGCACCGCGTCGGGCAGCGCGGCCCGCACCCGGTCGAGCAGGGCCTCGAGCTGGCCGCGCGACGTGCCGCGCGCCATGCGCTTCAACACCCGATCGCTCGCGTGCTGCATGGGCAGGTCGAGGTAGGGGAGCAGCCGCGGGTGCTCGCGCAGGCATCGGAGCAGCGCGTCGTCGACGCGATCGGGGTAGAGGTACAAGAGACGCAACCAGGCATAGCCCGGCACGCCGTCCAGGGCCTCGAGCAGCGCGGGCAGCCGCAAGGGGGGCGTGAGGTCCGAGCCCCAGGCGCTCGTGTCCTGGGCCACGAGCACGAGCTCCTTGGCCCCTGCCCCGAGCCCGGTCGAGGGGCCGCCCGACAGGGCGCCGACCTCGGCCACCACGTCGGCCAGGGCCCGGCTCTGCTGGCGACCCTTGAACAGCGGGATGGCGCAGAACGCGCAGCGCCGGTTGCAGCCGTCGCCGATCTTCACGTAGGCCGTGTGGGGCACGTCGAGGCGCGCGCGCGGCGTGTCGCGGCCGGCCAGGAACACGTCGCCGTCGCGCAGCAGTCGCGCCTCGCCCCGCACCGCCTCGACGATGCGCTCGACCGCGCCGGTGCCCACGAACACGTCGACCTCGGGCAATTCCGCCGCCAGTTGGTCGCCGTAGCGCTGGGTCAGGCAGCCGGTCACGATGAGCTTCTGGCGCTTGCGCCGGAGGCGCGAGAGCTCGAGCACCGCGTCGATGGACTCGGCCTTGGCGTCGCCGATGAAGCCGCACGTGTTGACCAGCAGCACGTCGGCCCGGGCCGGGTCGGAGCAGGCCTCGTAGCCCTCCTGCACCAGCAGACCGGCCATGTTCTCGGCGTCGACGTCGTTCTTGGGGCAGCCCAGGCGGTGCAGGTAGAAGCGGCGGGGGCGGGTCATCGGGCGCCGGCTCCGGGGTTCGACAGGTCGTGCACGCGCACGTCGGCGGGGATGGCCACGTCGAAGGCCTCGCGCGGCACCGGCGCCGTGGAGAGGGCCGACAGCTCGAGGCGGTTCACGTTGCCCGTGCTCTCGACGATCTCGAGCCGGTCCAGCTCGAAGGGCGCCTTGCGCATGCCGAGGGTCAGCTTCGTGTAGGCCGCGCCCTTCTGCTTCGGGGTCACGACCAGCTCGGCGCGCTCGCCCTGGTCGCGGAACTCCTTCACGTCGAACTCGTCGGTCACGCGGCCGGCGCCCACCAGAAAGCGGAAGGGCCCGGCCAGCGACGAGCCCTGCACCGCGAGCTTGTAGGCCAGTCGGTCGGCCGGCAGGTACTGCACCAGCACGCTGCCGTCGCTCACGTAGAACATGCGATCGGGCTCGGCGTAGTCGAAGCGCATGAGGCCCGGCTTCTTCAGGTACAGCTTGCCGCGGCGCTGGAGGGTGAGCCCCGAGTCGGTCTTCACGGCCTCCTGCCGGAAGTCGGCCGTGAGGTCGGTCACCGAATCGACGCGCGATTGCAGCTTCGCGAGGGCGGTGTCGACGGTCCAGGTCTCCGCGGGCGGCGCCTGCAGGAACGCGAGCAACAGGAGAAACGGCTTCATGAGACCCTCCAACGCGGGCGCATCTTACCGGATTTCGACGCGGGCGGGAGCCGACTATTCGAGGAACCCGCCAGGGCCGGACCGGGAGCTTCTTTCTAGCGAAGCCCCGATCGGCACCGGGGCCTGCGCCCGGACCACGCTCGGACCACGGCCAGACCGCCGCAGGCCACCGGGCAGAACGTACAATCCTTTGATCTTGCCGACGGTTGCCAGCGCGGAGACCGCGGGGGATCCCGTGGCATCCCTCGTGCATTCTCCGTCACTCATTGGGGGCCGCCAAGAGCCCTCGCCAGCCGCATGTCGGCCATTTCTGGTTCGCGTACGTTGACTATATGTCCGGTTGCTTCTACTCTCGAACGCGTGGAGGCGTGGCGATGGGGAAGGTCGAGGCGATCCTGATCGCTGGGCTGGACCTCTGGTTCAATTCGTCCGATCACGTGCCACCCCACTTCCACGCCAGGAAGCCAGGCCAATGGGAGGTGCGCGTGGACATCCTCGCCTGCCGGCCAGGGCACTTGGTGTTCACCATGAAGTGGCCCCCCAACCCGAGCGGCCCGAACCGCGCGGAGCGCGAGCGCCTGTTGACGGAGACCCTGTCGAACAGGGAAGCGCTGCTGGCCGAGTGGGAAACGAAGGTCGTAAGGAAGGAGACCTGAGCATGGGAAGCGTTGCCTCCATCCTGGTGCTGGACCGGGACCCGGCCTGCACCGGTTTCCTGCGTTCGTCCAACGCTGTCCACGTGATCCACAGGACAGACGTAGAGGGTCTGCCGCGCTCCGCCAACGTGTTCGTGCTGGCGCTGGCTTCCGAGCTCGGTGAGGTGGCGGAGTTCGTCCGCGCGGTCAACCAGGAGCACCGGCTGCGGGCGCTCCTGGTCCACGCGGACGTGGAGGAGCGCTGGATCGCCCAGATGCTCGACAAGTCCAACCTCCGAACGCTCAAGAACCTGCTGGTCCATCGGGGTCCGGAAGTACCCGCTCGTGTACTTGGGGCCTGGCGACTGGGGGCCCAGGACGCGCTGATCGCGGACGCCGGTGTGGTCAAGAACTCCCTGATGGTCCTGACCTGCACCCTCGAGAGGCTCGAGGTGGGCTTCGCGGACGTGCCTGCGCTGGCGCGACTGCCGGTAGAGGAACGGAGCCGGTTCCTGATCGCGAGCGACGGGGCGTATCTGCACTGGGAGCGAAGCGACCTCCATCTGGACCTGGAGGCCCTCAGGATCGCCATCGACCCCGCCGCGCAGGACCGGGCGCTGCAAGAAAAGCTGCGGCACGAGCACCGGTTCGGACGGGCCGTCGCGACGCTCCGGAAAGAGACGGGCTTGTCTCAGGCAAGTCTGGCAGGCGTTTCGGAGCGCCAGGTCCGGAGGATCGAAGCCGGAGAGTTCTTCCCGCGGACGGAGACGTTGAAGAATCTGGCCGCAGCGCACGGCATGAAGCTGTCGGAGTACCTCGACACGCTGGCCGGGACGATGTCGCGCCTCACGGAATGAACACCACCACCGACCCCACGAACCGGTTGTCCTTGCCGTCCTTGGGGTTCTGCTCGAAGGCCAGCTCGACGCCGACCATGCGGTAGATGTAGCCGAGCCCCGCCGAGATGCTGTGGCGGTCGCCGTTGGCGCCGTCGTAGCGGTAGCCGGCCCGGATTCCGGCGGCTCCGGCCACGAAGTACTCGGCGCCCACGGCGTAGATCATCGCCAGGTCGTCGCGGGTGTCGAAGTCGAAGGTGGCGTCGAAGCCGAGGGCGAAGGACTCCTGGCCCACCGAGATGCCGGTCGTGAGCGCGCGCGGGTTCAGTCCGGGGTGGGGGCTGAACAGGTTGTGGCCGACCACGCCCACGTTGACCATCTGCGAGATGCTGACGATGGCCCCGAACGTGGCGTCGTGCGCCTTCTCGACCGCGGCGCCCAGGTACTTGTACTCGCCGCCGAGGTACAGCCCCAGGTTGCCGGCCGAGAATCCGGTCGACAGGCCGGCCTTGACGCCGTGAAAGCCGGCGTCCTGGCCGTCGGCGCTTCCGAAGAGGCCGTGGTGGTAGGTGTAGGCGGCGCCCAGCGCGAACGACTGGTTGGTGGCGCTGTCGACCACGGAGATCGAGGTCTGGTGATCGTCGGGGCCGCGCCAGTACTGGTAGTTGGCCTCGATCATGTACTGGTGCAGCAGCGACATGCCGGCCGGGTTCGCGTGCAGCGCCGCGGTGCCGTTCGAGAAGGCGTGCGTGGCCCCCGACAGGCCCACCTGGCGCGCCGAGCCCGGCAACTCCTGCCCCCGCAGGGCGGCGGGAGCGACCACCAGGAGCAGGGCCAGGAGCAGCAGGGAGCGTGGCATGGCGCGGGCCTCCACCCGTCGAAGAGTCGACCTGCAACTTACCGGACGGGGACGTCGAGGTCAAATCGGCGCCCGGTCGCCCGTTTACAAGGAGCGACCGGTCTTCTAGAATCGCCGCGGTTCGAGATTTCGAACGAGGCCCATGAGCGTCTCATCCCTCGACGCGCGTCGCCCCGAGCTTCCCCTCGAGATCCGCCTGCTCGATTCGATCGATCAGGGCGTCGTCGTCTACGACGGCGAGCGCGCCCTCGTCTTCTGGAACCGCCGCATGGAGGCCGCCACCGGGCTGCACCGCGACGCGGTGCTCGGACAAGGCGCGTACGAGCTGTTCCCGTTCCTCGTCGAGAAGGGGGTCTCGGCGCTGATCGACCTGGCGTTCGACGGCCAGGTGGTCGAGTCCGGCACCGTGCGGTACTCGATCCCCGCGTCCGGTCGCAGCGGCTACCGGCGCAGCCGCCTGCTGCCGCTGGCCGACGCGTCGGGCGCCACGACGCGGGTGGTCGAGATCGTGTCCTTCCTCTCGGAGGGCGACGCCATCCTGGCGGGGGAGGCCAGCGGCGAGAACCGCGTGCGGGCCCTGGCCACCCTGGCCAACGGGCTGGCCTCGCGCCTGTCGAACCAGCTCGGGGTCGTGCTCGGCTACGCCCAGATGCTGGCCAGCGAGCTGCGGGAAGAGCCCGCCATCGCCCGCACCCTCGGCGTGATCGAGGACTCGACGCGCAAGGCCTTCGACATCACCAAGACCCTGTTCTCGTTCGCGCGCTTCGAAGACGCCTCGCAGGAGCACCTGCGCCTCGAGGACGTGGTGGCCTTCACCGTCGACAGCTTCCGCCTGCACGTGTCGGGCAGCGTGGCCCTCGATCTCACGAGCGCCGACGAGCTGCCCATGACCCGGGGCAACGAGGCGCAAATCCGCGAGGCGCTGCTGCACGTGGTCACGAACGCCGAGGAGGCCGTCGAAGGGCTCCCCGGAGGTCGCATCGCCGTGCGCGTCGATCGCGTCGACCTGGCCGAGCGGCTCGAAGACGGGGCGCTCGCCCTGCCCGCCGGCGCGTACGTGCGCGTAGCGGTCGAGGACAACGGGCCCGGCATCCCCGTCGAGATTCAGCAGAGCGTGCGCAAGCCCTTCTTCACCACCAAGGGCCGCCAGCGCCTGGGGCTGGGCCTGAACGTGGTCGAGAACACGCTGAAGGCCTGCGGAGGCGCCACGCAGATCCGCAGCTCGGAGGGCGCGGGCACCACCGTCGAGTTGTACTTCCCGTCGGCCGAGTAACTCGGTCTGTCACGACAAGAGGTCGGCGGCCGTCTCGCGGCGGAAGCCCTCGGCCAGCTCGAGGCCCGGCCGGTTCGCGAGCCCCGCGATGCGCCGGGCCCACGCGTGGATCAGCAGCTCGAGGACGGGCCGGGGGTTGGCGCGGTCGAGCAGGGGCAACAGCTCGACGTGCTCGCCCGTGGCCTCGATGGACAGCCGCAGGTCGTCGATCGTGAGCTTCATCTGCGAGTCGTGCAGCAGGAGGGCGTCGATCTTGCGCCCGATGACGGCGCCGATATCGACGAAGTGATTGAAGTTCGCAGGGTTCTTCGCGAAGTACAGCCGCTCGGGCGCCAGGTGGGGCAGGAGCCCGCGCTCCCGGTGCTCGGGGTGGTAGAGCGGCAGCGCGCCGAAGCCCACGGCCTCGGAGGCGGCCCAGGCCACGGCGCGATGATCCGGGTGGCCCTCGAAGTTCGCGAACGGGTCGAAGGTCAGCACCAGCTGCGGGCGGTACTCCCTCAGGAAGCCCATGAGGCGCCCCCGCAGTTCGAGCGGCGACACGGCGCCGAGATCGCCGTCGGGATAGCCGAGGAAATCGACCGAGGCCTTGCCCATGGTGAGCGCCACGGCGCGGGCCTCTCGGTCGCGGCTCTGGCTGACCAGGGTGGGGCTGTCGAGCTCGTAGCTGCCCTTGCCGTTGTCGGTGGCGATCACCTCGCGGACCACCCAGCCCTCGTCGAGCAGCTTCAGGACGGCACCCCCCGCGAAGAACTCGGCGTCGTCGGCGTGCGCGGTGAACAGCAGCGCGGTCTTCATGCGGGCCTCCTTCCCTGCCAGATGTCGCGCTCTTCGAGCCGCGCGTCAAGGGCCTCGCGAAAACCGGACGGCGCGCGCATCCACTCGGGCGCCACCAGGTGCTCGGGCAACGCCTCGGCCACCACGCGGTGCACGACGACGCGCGCGTCGAGGAGCGGCAGCAGCCCGCAGAGTGCGTCGAGCCAGGCGTCGCGGGACAGCAACGGGAACGCCTCGCGCGCGTACCGGACGGCCAGGGGCGTGCCCCGCAGCACGTGCAGGTTGTGCAGCTTCACGCCCGCGGCCCCGACCTCGTTCACGAGCTCGAAGGTTCGCCGCCAGTCGTCCGGCCCCTCGCCGGGCCAGCCGACGATGACGTGCGCGGTCACCGGCAGCGCCGCCTGCGCCAACCGCGCGCAGGCGTCCCGCGTAGCGGCCACGCCGTGCCCCCGCCCCATCTCGAGCAGCGTGGCCTCGCGGGCGCTCTGCAGGCCGAGCTCGACCTCGACGTGGCCCCGCCGGGACGCCGCCGCCAGCACCTCGACCACCTCCGGCGCCAGCGCGTCGGGCCGCGCCCCCACGGCCGCGCCCACGATCCCCTCGACCGCCAGGGCCTCGTCCAGATCGCGGGCCAGCGCCCCCGCCCTCTGCCAGGTGGCCGTGTGGTTCTGGAAGTAGGCCATCCCCAGGCTGGCCCCGAAGCGCCGGCGCACGGCCGCCAGCCCGCGCTCGAGCTGCTCGCGCACCGGACCGCGCTGGTCGAGCCAGCGCAGGCTGAGCGCGTCCTCGGCGCAGAACGCGCAGCCCTCCCGGCCGAGCGTGCCGTCGCGCACGGGACACCCGGCCTCGACCGCCACCGGCACGCGCTGCACGCGCCCGCCGAAGCGCGCGCGCCAGGCCTCGGACACCTTGCGGTAACGTCCGGTCATGGGGGAGGGTCAGTTGCCGATATAGCGCGCGTAGACGGCCCGCGCTTCGCCGGGATCCGTGCTGCCCCGCACCAGCGCGCGCCCGTCAGGGAAGACGGTCAGCTCGTAGCGCTCGATGCGGAAGGCCAGCAGGAAGCCGTTGCAGAGGACCTCGTCGACGCGACCCTCGAGCGCGCGGGAAAGAGCGGTCAGGTCGAGGACCACGGGGACCGGAGGCCGAATCTGCACCGTGTCGCGGCCGCACAGCTTGGCGGGCGCGTGGTGCCCCCGGCCCGCGAGGAAGGGCCGCTCGCCCAGCCCGCAGGCGGGGCACGTGGGGTCGGCCTTCAGGGCGATGGACTGGAAGCTGTTGGACCACAGGTCGACGAACAGCAGCTCCTGGCGCACGGCGGGGTCGTCGAGGAGGATCTTCAACGCCTCGGTCACCTGGATGGCCGCGATGGTCCAGGGCAGGGTGTTGAGGATGCCCGCGGTGTCGCAGGTGGGCAGGGCCCCGGCCGGCGGCGGGTCGCGCACCAGGCAGCGCAGGCAGGGGCCGCGCCCGGGGCGGATGTTGAGCGTCATGCCCGCCGTGCCCACCACGCCGCCGTAGATCCAGGGCAGCCCGGCGTCGAGGCAGGCGTCGTTGACCAGGAAGCGCGTCTCGAAGTTGTCGGTCGCGTCGAGCACCAGGTCGATGCCCGCGAGGAGCGGCCCGATCGTGTCGGGGTTCACGTCGTCGACCACGCCCTCGACGCGCACGCCGGGGTTCAGCGCGCGCAGGCGCTCGGCCAGCACGGCGGCCTTGGGCAGGCGCGCTTCGACGTCGGCGTCGACGAAGAGCGTCTGGCGCTGCAGGTTCGACTCGGTCACGAAGTCGCGATCGACCACGCGCACGTGCCCCACGCCGGCGCGCACCAGGCGCTCGCTCTGGGCCGTGCCCAGGGCACCGCAGCCCACGATCAGCACCGAGGCGCGCCCGATGCGGGCCTGGCCCTCGCGGCCGATCTCGGGCAGCAGCGTGTGCCGCGAGTAGCGCTCAACGGGGTCCATGCTCACCTCCTGCGTGGCCGCCAGCGGGAGCCCCCGGGTCGGGCGCGGCCGCGAGCAGGCCCACGACCTCGGCCGCGCTCAAGCGGCGCAGCTCGCCGGGCGCCAGTCGCCCGAGCGCGAGCCCCGCGATCTCGACGCGCACCAGGCGCTGCACGGCCAGCCCCGCGGTCTCGGCCATGCGCCGGATCTGGCGGTTCTTCCCTTCGGTCAGCGTCCAGCGCGTCCAGGTGCTGCCCTCGACGCGCTGCTCGACCTCGATGCGGCAGGGGCGCGTGCACACGCCGTCGAGAGACACGCCGGCCGCCAGCTTCTCGAGCACGACGCGGGTCACGTTGCCGCGCAGCTTGACCCGGTAGACCTTGGCCGCGTGGAAGCGCGGATCAGCCAGCCGGCGCGACAGGTCGCCGTCGGCCGTGAGCAGCAGCGCCCCCTCGCTCATCAGGTCGAGCCTCCCCACCGAGAACACGTAGCCGAGGTCGTCGGGCAGCGCGTCGTAGATGGTGCGCCGGCCCTGCTCGTCGGCGCGCGTGCACACCAGCCCGGCGGGCTTGTGAAACAGCCACACGGGGGGCGCCTCGTCGGCCGGAACCGCCGCCGCGACCTGCCGCCCGTCGACGGCCACCACGACGCCCGGCCCCTCGACGCGCGCCTCGGGGCGATCGACCACCACCCCGTCGACCGTCACGTGACCCGTGCGGATCAGGCGCTCGGCCTCGCGCACCGAGTAGCGGCGCGTGGACTTCAGGAAGCGGTGGAGGGAGATCTCGGTCATGCTGCCGTCAGGCGCCAAGGGGGATGCCGAACAACGACAGCAGGCCCCGGAGCAACGCTACATAGGGCGGCCCGATGAGGGTGCTCGCGAACTTGATGATGACGAAGAACCCCACCAGGTAGAGCCACGGGTTCTGCTCGAGGAACCCGAACAGGCCCTGGAACCGCTCGGGAAGCAGCCCCATCAGCACGCGCGATCCATCGAGCGGGGGGAAGGGGATCAGGTTGAAGAGCGCCAAGCCGATGTTGATGGACAGCATGTAGTACAGCAACATGAACAGGGGCGTGGAGTGGACCCCCCCCACGAGCAGCGCCTTCATGGCGGCCACCGAGGCCACGGCCATCAGCAGGTTCGAGATGGGCCCCGCCGCCGCCGTGAGCATCATGCCGGTGCTCATGCGCAGCCGGCTCGTGAAGTTCGCCGGGTTCACGGGCACGGGCTTGGCCCAGCCGAGGAAGAAGCTCGCGCCCGAGATCGTGAGCAGCAGGGGCAGGATCACGGTGCCGAACAGGTCGACGTGGACCAGGGGGTTCAGCGAGAGCCGCCCCTGGGCCCGCGCGGTGTCGTCGCCCAGCTTGCTGGCCGACCACGCGTGGGCGTACTCGTGCACGGTGAGCGACAGCAGCATGGGCACGAAGACGATGAGCAGGCGCTGTACGATGTCGGAGTCCACGCGTGTCTCCTGGAGGTCGAGGTCGCGCGCATCATAAATTGACAGCCCGGTCCCGCCAATGGAATAACCTGCAAGGTCCATCGCCGGGCGGAGACTTGCCGATGATTCGCACCCTGATCCGTGTGGGGCTGCTCGCCCTGATCCTCCAGGCGCTCGCCGCCTGCGCCTCGCCCTCCGAGCGCCTGCTGGCCGAGGGCATGGGCTTCCTCGACGACGCCATCGGCCTCCTCGAGGAGCACAAGGGCAACGAGACGGCCATCCTCTCCGGGCTGAAGGCCTACGTCGACGCCCACCGCGAGGCCTTCCGCGACAACACGCGCCGGGGCCGCGCGCTGCTGGACGAGATGACCCCCGACCAGCGCGCCGCGTTCGCCACCCTGGCCCGCAAGGAGCTCGAGCCCCGCATGGCCCGCGTCCAGGCGCTGGCGCAGGTCTACGAGCGCAAGGCCGAGATCCTGGCGCTGGTCTCCTCCTTCAACCACTGATATAGTCAACGCATGGTCGCACAGTTCGAAGCCCAGGTGATCCTCCTCGTCGACGACGATCCGGACGACGTCTGGTTCAGCAAGCGCGCCCTGAAGGCCGCCCGGGTCAAGAACCCCGTGCTCCACATCGACAACGGCGAGCAGGCCTGCGACGCGCTCTTCCGCCGCGGGGCCTACGCGCCCCCCGCGGCGGCCCCCGACGTGGGGCTCGTGCTGCTCGATCTGCAGCTGCCGCGCGTGACGGGCCTCGAGATCCTCGATCGGCTGCGCGACGACCCCGCGCGCACGGCGCTCAAGGTCGTCATGCTGAGCGGCGCGCAGGAGTCCGAGCGCATGGAGATCGCGCGCGCGCACGGCGCCGACGGCTACCTGGTGAAGCCGCTCCGGCCCGAGCTCCTGCTGGCGGCCATCCAGGCCAGCGGCTGGGCGGGCCTCGTCCTCGACGCCCCTGACTGAACGGACCCGCCGAATGCTGGCCGATCTGCTGCGCCACCTCCGACCTCGGGGCCTGCCGGACCGCTCGGCGTGGGTGCTCCGCCACCCCCCCGGCGCGCGCTTGCCCGGGCCTCCCCCCCTCGGCGTGCTGCTCGAGGGCTTCCGGCTCGCGCTCGGCCTGTCCGAGCTGGCGCTCTACCGCGCCGAGGCCGAAGCCTGGGTGCTGGCCGGAGCGAGCAGCGCCGAGGGCCGCCACCTGCGCGAGCGGGTGCCCCGCGCCGAGGGCGTGATGGCGCTGCAGGAGCGCGCCCGGGACGGGCGCGTCTCGGTGCCGGCCGGCGAGCTCCGCCCCGCCCAGTTGCCCTTCTCGGGAGGCCCCGAGCCCCGCGGGGTGCTGTCGCTCGCGCCCGTCCTCCGCGACGGCGCGGCGCGGGCGCTCTGGCTCGTGCTCTCCGACGCGACGCTCCCCGAGCATGCCCCCGCGGCCCTCGACGCCGTATCCGACACCTTGCTCGACCTCGACGCCCAGGCGCGTCGAATCGCTGGCCTCGAGGCCTGGACCGAGCTCTTGGACGACGTGGTCCGGTTCGGCGAGGAGCTTCGGCCTGTCGAGGCCCCCGAGCGCGTGGCCGAGCACGTGTCGGGGCTGCTCGAAGGCCTGCTCGGCCCCCACCGGTTGGCCGTGCTCGAACTGGCGGGCGAGCGCGCCGGCGAGGCCCGCCTGCTGGGCGCGTCGCCCCGCGAGGACTGGCCGGCCACGTGGCCGCTGACCGCGCCCGTGCCGCGCGACGGCTTCTCCGCCGACAGCGGCGCCCTGGCGCGGGCCCGCGCCGAGGCGCTCTTGCCCGAGGCCGCCGGCGACTGGTTCCGCGGGGCGCAGGGCTGGTTCGTGCTGGGCGTGGCCCCGAGCCCCCTGCTGTCCGCGGCCTTCGTGGTCGCCACCCCGGCGGGCACGGCCTTCCAGTCGCAGGATCTCTGCTCCATGCTGGCGCTGGCGCTGCGCACGACGGCCGAGCACCTGCACGAGCTCGTGGTCCTCGACCGGCTGCGCTCCCTGGCCATCGCCGACCACCTGACGGGCGTGCACAACAAGCGCTACTTCGTGGCGCGCCTGGCCGAAGAGGTGCTGCGCGCCCGGCGCCACGGGCGGCCCTTCGCGCTGGTCATGCTCGATCTCGACCACTTCAAGCGCGTGAACGACACCCACGGCCACGACGCCGGCGACGCCGTGCTGCGCGAGCTCGGCGCGCTGCTCCGGGCCCTGGCGCGCGGCGACGACGTGCCGGCGCGGTACGGCGGCGAGGAGTTCGCCGTGCTCCTGCCCGACACCGACCTCCAGGGCGCGCACGCCTTCGCCGAACGCCTCCGCGTCCGCGTCGAGGCCCTCGACGTCATCGTGCGCGGCGTGCGGTTGCCCATCACGGCCTCGCTGGGGGTCGCCCTCCACTCCGGGGGCGGCACGTCCGGCGACGACCTGGTGAAGGCGGCCGACGAGGCGCTGTACCGCGCCAAGCAATCGGGGCGCAACCGCGTCGTCGTGACGGGGGACCCCAGATGATCGAGACGCTGGCCCGTCCGCTCGTGCTGCTCGAAGGCAAGGGGGGGGTGGGCAAGACCACCACGGCCGCCGCCGTGGGCCTGGCGCTGGCCCGCCGGGGCGCCCGCACGCTGGTCGTCGAGTTGGTGCCGAAGGGGCACGTGGCGACCCTCTTCCACCGCGAGCCCTCCATGAAGGCGCCGGTCGAGGTGGCGCCGCGGCTGTACACCCAGGTGTTCGCCCCCGAGGCCTGCCTCGAGGAGTACGCGCTCCTGAAGCTGCACTTCCGCGCGGCCTACAAGCTCATCTTCCAGAACGCAGCCATTCGCGCGCTCACCCGCCTGGTGCCGGCGCTCGACGAGCTGCTGGTCATCGGCAAACTCGAGCACACCGTGCGCACCGGCGGCTGGGACCACGTGGTCGTCGACGCGCCGGTCACGGGCGAGGGCATCCTCTTGTTCCTGCTGCCGCGCGTGATCACCGAGGCCGTGGGAGGGGGGCCGCTGCACGACGACGCCGCGCGCATCCGCGAGCTCCTCGAGGACCCGGCCCGCACCGTCATGCACCTCGTGACCCTGGCCGAGGAGCTGCCGGCCGAGGAGACCGAGGATCTCTACCGCGCCATGCGCGAGCAGGTGGGCATGCCCCTGGGCGCCCTGCTGGTCGACCGCCTGTTCCCCCCGCGCCTCGAGCCCCGCCAGAACGAGCTGCTCGGCGACCTCGCCCTGCGTAGCCTCGGCGGAGCAGGGCCGAGCCTCGTCGAGGCGCGCGACGTGGTGCGCTTCATGGCCGCGCGCCGAACACACCAGGAGCGCTACCTCGCGCGCCTGGCGCAGCGCGTGCCGTTGAAGAGGGTCGAGCTCGAGGAGGTGTTCGACGCGCCCGACGACCTGGGCGTGGTCACAGCGCTCGCCGCGCGCCTGGGAAACGGCTGAGCGTCATCACGGAACCATGAGGTGCCGCTCAATCTCCTTCTGGAGCGCCGCCTTGGGGCGCGCGCCCACCAGCCGGTCGACCTCCTGGCCGTTCCGGAACACGATCAGCGTGGGGATCGACGACACGTGATAGCGCGCGGCGGTCTGCTGCGCCGCCTCGGTGTCGAGCTTGGCGAAGGCCACCTTGCCCTGCATCTCGCCGGCGAGCTGCGACACGACGGGCGCCACCATGCGGCACGGTCCGCACCACTCGGCCCAGAAGTCGACCACCAGCAGCGGATACTTGGCGAGGGCGTCGTCGAAGGTCTCGTCGCCCACCTCGACCGGCTTGGCCGGGGCGTCGACGAAGGTGGTCTTCGCGGCGCGCAGGGCCTGCTCGACGGCGGCGATCGAGGCCGGGTCCGACACGCCCTTCAGGAGGGCCTGGCGCACGATCTTCGCCTCGGGCTGGGCGCCCACGGTGACGGTCGAGAGATCCTCGTTGACGAGCTGCTGGGGCACCGACGACACGCGGTACTTCTTCGAGAGCTCGAGGTTCTCCTGGGCTTCGACGGCGATGGAGCGCACGAGCCCCGGGCGCTCGACGGCCAGTTGGTGGTTCAGCTTCACCGAGCGCGGGCAGTAGGGGCAGGTCGGGGTCACGAACGAGTAGAGGCGCACGGGACGGTCAATCAGCGCGAGCAGCTCGCGGCTCTCGTCGCCGAGGCCGCTCAGGCCCGACGACACGAGGCCCAGCGTCTCGAGGAAGCCCTCGGCCTCGAGGCCGAGCGGCGCGCCCCAGTACTCGACGCGGTAGCCGAGCTCCCGGCCGACCAGCAGCGTGGGCGAGGCCTCGACGCCCAGCGCGCGCGCGTCGTCGTCGAGCGGCTTCTCGCTCCAGGTCACGCGCCCGTCGAGGGCCGCGAGCTCGGTCAGGAGCTCCCGCGAGAAGCCGACGGTCTCGGCGTTCTCGGCGCCGGCGTAGAGCTCGACGTGCACGGGCCGGGACAGCGTCCGCTCGAACAATTCCTTCACGACGCCGCGGCTGCGATCGTCCAACAGGGCCATCTCGTCCTCCATCCATGAGCATATGCTCATCAATTCAAACAAGAAGGTAAGGCGGCCTGGCGGCACGTCAAGGGCCCCTTGACGCCACCGGTCGAACATCACTACATTGCCCCCTCTGGCTTCGGAGGTCGCTCGATGATCCGTTCCCTCCTCGCCTGGACGTTGACCATCGCCCTGCTGGCGGCCTGCTCGGGGTCGGGGGACAGCGTCCCCGACGACACGAGCGCCCCCGACGCGGCCGTCGACGCCACCGATGCGGTCGCCGACACCGCTCCCGACGCGCTCGGCAAGGACGAGAGCTCGCCCGACACACCCGACGCCGCGCCCGACGTGCCGCCGGTGACGTCCTGGCGGGTCGCCGCCGACGGCACCGAACCCGCCACCGAGGCCTGGGTGCGCGTGACCCTGGGCGCGGTCGACGAGCACGAGGGCTTCTGCACCCTGCGGCTCGAGGTCGGCGCCTTCGAGAGCCTGCTCGGGCTGTCGTTTCATCTGGGGTTCGACCCGGCGCTGGCCGAACTCACCGACCTGACGCGCGTCTACGAACCGCCGACCACGGGCTCCACCGGGTGGGCCCTGCTGGCCCGCGCCGAGCCGGGGGCCGTGCTGGGCGGATTGGCAGCCATGCGCCGCGGCGACACGATGTTCGGGGGCAGCAGCGGGCTGCTGAGCGGCTCGCTGGAGGCCGACACGGTGCTCTACGAGGTCCGGTTGAAGCTGCTGGCCCCAGGCACCCTCGCGCTGTCGCTCGACTTCCCCGACACGGTGGCGGTCGCGCCCGACTGGACCACCCCGCCCCTCGAACGCCTCGGCCTCACGCTCACGGTGACGAAGGAGGTGGCCCATGAGTAGGCTCCTCCTCGTCCTCGTGCTCCTCGGCGCAGAGGCCGCGCTGGCCCCGAGCGCCACGGGCCTGCCGACCCTGTCCGCCCCGCTCGAGCCCGGCCTGGCTGCCCTCCTGCGCGCCAAGGCCAGCGAACCGCCGCCCGGCGTGACGCACGGCGCGCTCGGCTCCGGGGGGCTCGCCGCCTCCGGCGCGTCCACCCTCTACGACAACGGCCCCCAGGGCCTCTACGACCTGGAGCGCCTCGACCTCGACGTGTTCGTGAAGCCGGGCGAGAACGACCTGACCGTCTTCAGCACCCTCACCCTGACCAGCCTCCAGGAGGGCCTCGACAAGATCGAGCTCGCCTACCTGCTGCCCCCCGTCCTGTGGGTGCGGCTGCCCGACGACACGCCCCTCGAGAACACCCCCACGGGCAGCGGCCTGTTCACCGTGGTGCCCGATCACCTGCTGGCCAAGGGCGAGTCCTGGACCTTCCGCATGGCCGCCACGGGCTCGATCGACTGCAGCGGCAGCATGGTGGCCGCCTGCGAGTTCGCCGAGCCCATCACGTACCTGACGCACGCCGGGTACTTCCCGCGCAACGTGAACGCCTCGGACCCGGTGGTGGGCACGCTGCGCCTGGCCGTGCCCCCCGAGTACTCCGCGGCGGCCACCGGCACGCTGGTCTCCATCACCGACGAGGGCGGGGCCCGCGTCTTCACCTGGGACCACACGGTGCCCACCGACTTCTTCAGCTTCGGCGTGGCGCCGTACCAGGTCGTGGCCGACGACCCCTCGGGCTTCCCCATCACCGTGTGGAGCCTGCCCGAGCACCAGTCCGGCGCCGCCGACATGATCCCCATCGCCGACCAGGTGCTCGCGCTCTACGGGCAGCGCTACGCCCCCTACCCCTGGTCCAAGCTCGACGTGGTCGAGATCGGCAACAGCTTCGGCGGCGGCTACGGGCCCCTCTCGAGCATCTTCATGCTGAGCTGGGTCTTCCAGATGCCCGCCGATCACCCGGCCGGCGCGTTCGTCTCCGAGCTCGTCTCGCACGAGCTCGGGCACCAGTGGTGGGGCAACCTGGTGAGCATCTGGTCCCCCGACTCGATCTGGCTCTCGGAGGGCTTCGCCGAGTTCTCGAGCTGCCTGTTCGACGAGGTCACCGAGGGTCGCCGCGGCCAGTTCGTGCGCAACGGGCTCATCTACCAGTACCAGGTGCCCCAGGCCGCCGACAAGCCCATCACCCACTACCAGGTGTACATGTCCGAGTACTACCAGCCCATCATGTACCAGAAGGGCTCGTTCATCCTCGACATGCTGCGCTTCGAGCTCGGCGACGACACCTTCTTCGCGGCCATGCAGCACTTCGTCGCGAACTTCGGCTACGCCTTCGCGCACGTCTCGGACTTCGCGGCCGCGGTCGAGGAGTCGAGCGGCCAGGACCTCGGCTGGTTCTGGGACCAGTGGCTCTACGGGCACGGCCACCCGGGCTTCGTGGTGTCGGCCACCCGCACGACGGAGGGCGTCACGCTGCGCCTGGAGCAGACCCAGACCGAGCAGACCTTCACCATGCGTCTGCCCGTGCGCGTGCTCACCGCCGGCGCCGAGGCCCAGCTCTCGAGCGTCTCGGTCGACGGCGCCAGCGTCGAGGCCGACGTGTCCTTCACGGGCGAGCCGCTGCTGGTCTCGATCGACCCCGACCGCCGCCAACTGCGCCGCCTGGCGCTCGCGAACCCCGCCGACGCCAACCTCGACGGGAGCGTCAACGGCCTCGACGTGATCCGCTTTGCCTCGGGGATGCAGCGGAACCTGGTGCACGGCACCGACCAGGGCGACTACTTCTACCCCAACGCGAACTACCCGGACTTCCTCGATCTGGCCTTCGACGGCAAGGTCGACCAGGCCGACTGGGAGCTGTTCGCGGCGGCGTTCGT
>CAZBRS010000005.1:84662-89258 GCA_964494475.1 uncultured Myxococcales bacterium
CGGGCTTGGGCTTGGCCACGACGGCGGGGGCGGCCGGCACGGGCGCGGCCGGCTTCGCGACCTCCACGGGGGCGGCCGGCGCGGGCACCGCCGCGAGCGCCACGGCCCATGACTCCCGCTCGCCCACGGTCACGGCCAGGGCCGCGTCCTGGTGGGCGGCCAGCTTCACGAGGTACTCTTTCTTCGCGCCCTTCTCGGCCGCGTCGTAGGTCAGGTCGCAGGGGGTGACGCACACGGTCGCGCCGTTCAGCGTGACGGTGGCGCCGGCGGGCGTGGACTCGAGGCGCGCCTTCAGGGGAGGGGTCGCAACGGGCGGCGCGGGAGCGACCGGAGCGGGCTTCTCGGCCGGCACGGCGGGCCCCGTGGCGACGACCGCCGCGGGCGGCTCGATCGCGGGCTTCCGGGCGCCGAACACCGCCCACCCGAGCACGACCAGGCCCACCACGGCGAAGGCCGCGGCGCCGATCACGAGCCCCTTCTTCGAGCCCCCGCCCACCGCGCGCTCGAGATCGTCGTAGCTGACCGCCGCCGACACCGGGCCCGGCTCGGGCGGGCGCACGGTGGCCGACGTGGGCTTCGGGGCGGGCCCCGTGGCGGGGCGCGCGGCCCCGGCGGGCAGCAGGTCGGCCACCGACGCGTCCTCGCGCAGGGTCTTGCGGGCCTGCTCCTGCACGCGCTCGGCCTCGATCAGCTCGCGCGCGCCCGTGTCGCCCGTGCCCATGGCCTTCATGGTCGTGGTGCTGGGCTTCTTCTTGAACTCGCGCAGGCTGGCCACCAGCTCTTCCTTGAACTGGCGCGCCGTGGCGGGTCGCGACGCGGGGTTCTTCGAGAGCACGCGCATGATGAAGCGATCGAGCTGCACCGGGATCTCGATGTTCGTGCCCGGCACCACCAGCGACTTGGGCTGCTCGTTCAGGTGGCTGAGCAGCAGCTTCATGGGGGTCTCGGCCTGGAAGGGCGGAACGCCCGACAGCATCTCGTACAGGATGATGCCCAGGCTGTAGAGGTCGGCCGACGGCGTGATGGGCTGTCCCGTGATGGCCTCGGGGCTCATGTACTGCGGCGTACCGCACACGATGCCCGTCTTCGTGACCGCCGCCCCGTCGCCGCCGTCGATGAGCTTGGCGATGCCGAAGTCGAGCACCTTCACGAAGTCGGGGTTCCACTCCTTGTTCTCGATCAGGATGTTGTCGGGCTTCAGATCGCGGTGGATGATGCCCTGCGCGTGCGCCTCGGCGATCGAGTCGCAGATCTGGCTGACGATGGCCACGCAGCGCTCGGCCGGCAGGGCCCCGTTGTCCTTGATGAGCTTGGCCAGCGACACGCCCTTGACCAACTCCATGGCCATGTAGAGCAGGCCCTCTTTGGTCTGGCCGAAGTCGAAGATGGTGATGGTGTTGGGGTGCGTGAGCCGGCTGGCCGACTTGGCCTCGATGAAGAAGCGCTTCACGACCGACGCGTCGCCGATGTCGCTCTTCAAGACCTTGAAGGCCACCTCGCGGTCCATGAGCAGCTGGTAGGCCCGATAGACGGCGCCCATGCCGCCCTTGCCGAGCAGGCTGAGGATGCGGTAGCGCTCGTCGACGACCAGGCCCTCGGCCAGCATGTCGCCGCGAACGATGATCAGGCGCTCCTGGTCATCGGCGCAGTACACCGTGTCGATCGGGTACGACCTGTTGCACTTGGGGCAGACCTTCTCCATGGCCCCTGTTGTAGCCCGGAAGCAGGTGTCGCGCAAGAATTCCGGAGGGTGCCTGCCAGGCCGTCGGCTTGACACGCCGCCGCTGCCGGAGGATCATCATCGTCGCCAAAGCACACAGGAAGCGGCGCATGGTCGATCGAGCGAGGTGGTGGACGGGGCTCGTCGTGCTCCTGCTGGCGGGAGCCGCGCTGGCCGGACCCAAGGAAGACGCCCGCAAGCTGAACGACGAGGGCACCGAGCTCTTGAAGTCGAACGACTATCGGGGCGCGCGCACGAAGTTCGAGGGCGCGTACGCGATCTTCCAGCACGAGGTCATCGCGCTCAACGTGGCGCTCACCAGCCTGCACCTCGAGGAGTACGAGACGGCCTTCGAGTGGCTGTGGAAGCTCGACCAGGCCTCGCTGAAAGAGGATCTGAAGGCCAAGTACGCCAAGATCCACGACGTCGCGAAGCAGCAGTTGGGCGCCACGCGCGGCATCTTGCTCCTCGAGAACCTGCCGAAGGAGGCCCTGATCTTCGTCGACGGCCAGCGCAGCCCGGCGCTCGGGGCCAAGCAGCCGCGCAAGTGGCTGGAGGCCGGAGACCACTCCGTGGTGGTCATCAGCGAGGGGCGGCACGCCCAGCTCGACGTGACCATCACCAAGGGCCTCGAGAACCCGGTCGAGGTGCGCTTCGCGGGCGGGTTGGCGGGCACCGTGCTGGTCGAGTGCCGCGAGCCCGGCGCGCTGGTGTTCGTGAACGGACGCAACTACGGCGAGGTGCGCCCCGAGGGGCTGACGCTCGGCCCCGGCGCCTACGCGCTGGCGGTGCGGAAGGACGGCTTCAAGGAGTTCGCGACCAAGGTCACGGTGGCCTCCGGCGAGACCGCGCGCGTGAACGCTCGGCTCGAGAAGGCGCCGGCCGTCGTGGTCACCCCGTTGGCCGAGACGAAGCCGGGCGAGGCGGCGGCTCCGGTGGTCGCCTCCCGGGGCGCTTCGAAGGGACTGGGGATGCCCGGCCTCTGGTCGTGGGTGACCATGGGCACGGGCGCCGCGCTCGTGATCGGCGGCGGCGTGATGCACGGCCTGGTCGTGAAGGACGCCAACGACTTGAACAGCCAGGTCAACGACGGCACGATCAACAGCGCCACGTACGCCTCCGAGTTCCAATCGAAGGTGACCGACAAGGGCCCCGCCATCTACGCCCTCTATGGCGTGGGCGGCGCGGCCGTGGCCACCGGGCTCGCCCTCTGGCTGGCCGGCGTGCCGGGCTTCACCACGGCCACGTCGGGCCCGTCGGCCCAGATCCTGCCGATGCTCCTGCCCGGCGGGGCCGGGGCGGGCGTGGTCGTCACGGGCTTCTGAGCCGCCACCCCCCCATGGCCCCCCTGCTGGTCGCGGAGCACCTGTCCCGCTCCTATCGATCGATGCTCTCGCTCGGCGACGTGGCCCGGCTGCGCTTCCGCCGCCCCGTGGTCCCGGCCCTGGCCGACGCCTCCTTCGGCCTCGACGAGGGGGAGTTGCTGGGGCTCGTGGGCCCGAACGGCGCAGGAAAGTCCACGCTGCTGCGCCTCGCGGCGGGCCTGCTGCTGCCGACGGCGGGGCGCCTGACCGTGGCCGGTCACGAGCCCTACGCGGCCGACCCGACGGGGCGACGCGCGGTGGGGGCCGTGTTCTCCGACACCCGCAGCTTCTTCTGGCGCCTCTCGGGCCGCGAGAACCTGCGCTTCTTCGCCACCTTGCAGGGCCTCCGCGCCGACCGGGAGCGGCGCGTCGCCGAGGTGCTGACGCTGGTGGGGCTCTCCGAGGCCGCCGACCGCCGCTTCTTCGAATACTCCACGGGCATGCGCCAGCGCCTCTCCATCGCGCGCGCGCTGGCCCATCGGCCGCGGCTCCTGCTTCTCGACGAGGTGACCGAGGGGCTCGACCGCGACTTCGTGCCGCAGCTCCTCGCGCTGCTCGACCGCCTGCGCGCCGACGACGGGGTGGCCATCCTGTACGCCACGCACCACGACGACGAGCTGCGCGGCCGGGCGGGTCGCGTGGTGCGCCTGGCGGCCGGAGAGGCCGCGCGCGTCCTGACCGGCGCCGCGTGGCAGGCTGACGGGGGGCCCGCATGAAGCTGCTGGCCGCCTTCCTGCGCAAGGACGTGCTGGTCGCCGCGTCGTACAAGATGTTCTTCGTATCGCAGGCCGTGGGCATCGCGGGCTCGCTGCTCACGCTGTGGTTCCTGTCGCGCCTCTTCGCCGACTCGCCCCCGGCCTTCGTGGCGCGCTACGGCAACAGCAACTACTTCGCCTTCGCCGTGGTCGGGATGGCGCTGCTCGACTTCATGTGGGTGGCGCTCGGCTCGTTCTCGAACAAGCTGCGCGAGCTGCAGGTGCTGGGCACGCTCGAGGCCATCCTGGCCACGCCGGTCAGCGCCGAGGCCGCGGTGGTCTTCTCGACCGCCTACGCGTTCCTGTGGTCCAGCCTGCGCACGGTCATCTACGTGGGCTCTGCCCACCTGCTGTTCACCGATCTGCTGTCGGCCACGTGCTGGAGCTCGGCGCTGCTCGTCTGGCTGCTGGCCATCGTGGTCTTCACCGCCCTAGGCCTGTTCGCGGCCGGCATCACGCTGGTGCTCAAGTCCCCCACGCCGCTGACCAGCTGGTTCGGGGGCGTCTTCTTCCTGTTCGGCGGCGTGCTCTACCCCATCGAGGTGCTGCCGCCCCTGCTGGGCGCGGTGGCGCGCTGGCTGCCCATGACGCTGGCCACCACGGGCCTGCGCCGCGCCTTCCTGTCGGGCGCCAGCCTGGCCGACGTGCGCACCGAGATCCTGGGGCTAATCCTCTACGCGGCGGTGCTCTTCCCGCTGGCGGTGCTCTTCCTGCGCTGGTCGTTCCGGCGCCTGCGGGCCGAGGGGAGCATCGGGGT
>CAZBRS010000005.1:89358-128873 GCA_964494475.1 uncultured Myxococcales bacterium
TGCTCTTCCTGCGCTGGTCGTTCCGGCGCCTGCGGGCCGAGGGGAGCATCGGGGTGCACTGAGGCAGGCTACGCCGCGTCGAGACCGGGCGCCCGTTCCTTCGTACCTTCATGCGCTCCCGTCATCTCGCACCGGCCGCCTTCCGCTTCGCAGGGAGCTTCGTCAGCTGCAGAACCAGCCGCAGCGCCTCGTTGACGCCCTTCCCCGCCGGGAACGCCGCGGCCACGTCGGGGTCCAGCAGCACCAGATTGGTGCCTTCGCGGTAGCGCTCGGCGTACTTGCCGCGAACCCCGGCGGGCAACAGCGCAGCCAGGTCATACTCCGGGCGCAGATCATCAACGACGGCGGGCTTTTGTTGCGTCTTCATAGGCTCTCCGCTCTGCGCGCGTCAGTTCGCGCGCGCTGATCAGCCGGACACGGTCTCCGCGATCGGTGTGCGCGACGATCAACGCTCGGCTCGATAAAGTGGTTCCGATAGTAAGATAGCGATCTTCCGCTGCCGAGTGATCGGGATCGGCGACCGTAATCGCCAAAGGATCGCGGAACACGGCCACGGCCTCCTGGAAGTCGACGCCGTGCTTGTCCAGATTCACGTGGGCCTTCGCAGGGTCCCATTCGAAGTCGAGCATGATGCCTCGACTTTCCAGGCCTCGGCGGTCGTTGTCAAGCTTCGGCTCTGCTGCGGGCCAAGCTGCAGGCGGTTGCTACTTCATCAAGGACGTCACGGCGCGGCGGCGGCGCGGCCGCGCCGCGCCGTTGACGTTCGACCCCTCGCCACCGCCTTCCGGAGCGGTCACGCGGACCTGGACCGCTTCTTTCACCAGTACGCAGGGCAGAACCAGTGTCCGATGTTCCTGTCGCTGGAGACGCGGGCCAACTGCTGACGGTTACGGCCCCCCGACCAGCGGCCCCAGGTGGTACACCTGCCAGGCGGCGAACGTGGCCAGCAGGCGCTGCAGCTTCTCGAGGCGCTCGAGCAGGCCGGGGGGCTCGGGCAGGCTCACGGCCAGCGCGCGCCCGTGCTGGTCGTCGAGGCGCTGCAGCAGCTCGGGCAGGCCCGCCACCTCGTCGATCAGGCCCAGGGCCTTGGCCTCGGCGGTCTCGACCAGGCGGCCGTCGGCGATCTCGTCGAGGCGCGGCACCGGGCCGTGGGCGGCCACGTGCTGCTTGAACAGGCGGTAGCCCGCCTCCATGGCGGCCTGCAACGCCGCGCGCTCGGCGTCGGAGAAGGGGCGGGTGAGGGCGAACAGCTCGCGCCCGTGGGCGTCGTCGCCGAACTCCTGCACGGCCACGCCCAGCTTTCCGATCAGGCCCTGCACGTCGACCTTGCCCGCGAAGATGCCGATGGAGCCGATGAGCGCGCCGCGCTCGGCCGCGACGTGGTCGGCCGCCGCCGCCAGGTACAGGCAGCCCGAGGCGCAGAGGCCCGAGATCGAGACCCACACGGGCTTGCGGGTCTTGACGCGCGAGATCCAGGCGTGGATCTCCTCGGCGGCCTGGGCCGACCCGCCCCCGCTGTTGGCGCGCAGCACGATGGCCACCACGTCGGGGTCGTCGGCGGCCTGCTGCAGCGCCTTCACCACGTCGACGGCCCCGGACGTGCGCAGCCCCACGAACGGCAGGCGCGCGCTCTCGCCCCCCGTCAGGTAGCCCTCGAGGGGGAGCACGGCCACCGCCCGGCGCGGGCCCCAGGTGCCGTCGTCGGCCGGCAGGTCGACGGGCAACTCCTCGACGGGGCCCAGGTCGTCCCACCACGCGGGGAAGGCCAGCGCCGAGGCGCCGGCCAGGCGCGGGGCCAGCGCCTCGGTCGCCAGCAGCCCGCCGCCGCGCAGGGCGTCGAGGGGCCCGAGCCCGGCGTCCCAGCGCTCGGCCACCAGCGCGTCGAGCGCGCGGATCCAGGCGTCGTACTCGGCGCGCGCGTCGGGGCTCGCGTCGCGGCGCGTGAAGGTCTCGGGCGCGGTCTTGTAGCGCCCGATGGTCACGAACTCGGCGCGCACGCCCAGGGTGTCGAGCAACTCGGCCACGTACAGCCCCGTCAGGCGCACGCCCACGATCTCGAAGATCGCGCCGGGGTGCAGCGCCAGGCCGTCGCCGGCGGCCAAGAGGAGCAGGGTCTTGGCGTTGCCGCCGTCGAGGTAGAACGAGAGCTTCACGCCCCGGTCGCGCGCCTGCCGGAGCAGGCCGGCCACCTCGAGCGTGTCGCTGAGCGCCCAGTCGATCTCGCCCGCGCGGAAGGCCAGCCGCGCCACGCCCGGGCCGCGGAGCGCGGCCCGGAGAGCGGCCTCGAGCCGCACGACCCCGCCCACGCCCGCGAAGCGCGGGTCGGAGAGGCGCGCCACGAGCGTGCGCCCGCCGCGGCGCAGGTGGGGCTCCTGCGGCTGCTCGCTGCCCGAGACCCACAGGTGCGCCGCGGGCCGTCCCGAGGCGGCGTTCGCGCTGCCGCCGGCCAGTACGGCCAGGCGCTCGAGGCGCACGCCGAGCCAGCCGCCCCAGCGGAGCTCGCGCGCTCCCACGCCCGCCGCGAAGGGGGCGATGACCACCCCCGACCACAGGTTGATCTGCAGCTTGGCCAGCCACTCGGGCACGCCCACGCCGTCGCGCGCGGTCACGCCGGCGTCGAGCTCGAGCCAGCGCCCGAGCGGCCGGAGCCCCAGCGCCCCCGAGACGGCGCGCCGCCCCAGCCACCGGCCGTCGGCCGGGCTCCCGTCCTCGAACGTGGCGCCGAGCGCCAGCCACGACGCCGGGCGCAGCGCCAGGCCCACGAGCACGCGCCGGGCGCCATCGAAGGGCGCGTCGGGGTCGCCCACCAGCCCCTCGCCCGAGAGCCCGATCGCGGCCATCGGCCCCAGGGCCACGCCCACGCCGCCGCCCAGGCGCCCGCCCACGCGCCCTCCGGCTCCCGGCCCCGCTGCCGACGCGCGCTGGCCGAAGCCGCCCACGGCCAGCGCGGGCGTCACGCGGTCGAAGAGGCGCCTCGACAGCGTCAGGAGCCCGCCGGCCGCGTCGGCGTCGCCGCTGGACTGCACGCCCCAGGCGAGCCCGGGCTGGAGGCCGAGCCACGCCGGGTTCACGAGCACCGCGGCGCTGCCCAGGCCCTCGACCACGGTGAAGGGAGCCGGCTCGACCGGCGCCGCGGCGGGCGCGGTCGCGGAGAGCGCTGCAGCCAGGACGACGAGGGAGAGCACGGGGTCTGCGGCTCCTTTCGGGGGCCTCGGAAGGGCCCGCCGGACGGACTACTTGCAGTTCGCCAGGTCGTCCATCAGGCCGTTCTCGAGATCGCTCCAGAACGCCTTGTCCTCGCGAAGCTCGGCGGCCTTCTGGTCGAACTCGCCGAGCGAGGCGAAGCCATGGTCGGACAGGATCTGCAGGTACAGCACCAGGCGATCGCTGCCCATCTTCTGCAGCTGCTTCATGGTCTGCAGCGGCTCCTTCAAGGCCTCCATGGTGCCGTCGGGATCGTAGCCGTAGTTGGCCTTGCAGAAGATGCGCCGGTAGGCGGTGGCGAAGCGCTCGGCGGCCGGGTCGGCCGACGACACGCGCGCCGCGGCCACCACCGGAACGGCGCCGGACGCCGGCGCCTGCGAGGTGGGGGCGCCGCAGGCGACCAGGGCCAGACAGAAGGGGAAGAGCCACGGAGACGCTCTCATCCCTCGGACCTCCTTCGAGAAACGACGTTGAGGGGATGGTACACGAGTCGGACCCGCGCCGCAATCAGGGCGGATTTCCGTGGCCTCGGCCCACGACCCGCGCCACGGCCTCGTCGAAACCCGCCACGCCCGTGGGGTGGTCGTGCAGCCGCGTCAACTCGGAGCGCGTGAGCAGCGGCAGCAACGCCACGCGCGCCGGCAGGGGCGTATAGGGGTTCTGCACCAGCGCCCGCAGCACCTCGGTGCGGGGCAGCCAGCGCGTGCTGCGCACCACGGCCAGCAGGATCTCGGGCTTCGTGGGGCGGGCCGAGGCCACCCGCAGCACGTTGGCCTCGGTGATCCTGGGGTTCGTGAGCAGGATGGCCACCACGCCGGGGTCGGGGTCGTGTACCAGGCGCGAGAGGAGGTTACGGTCGTGCAGGCGCGCCTTCCACTTGCGCGTGCCGAGGGGCAGCTCGTCGAAGATCGGGTCGCGCGCGCGGGCTTCGGTGCGGGCGGCCACCTCGACGGGGGTGGCGCTCACGAGCACGCGGCACAGGTTCTCGTAGCCCGCGTCGGCGGCGTGCTCGTACAGGTCGCGCGCGCGCTGGTACGAGAACTGGCCGGGCTCGAGCAGGGCCTGCACCAGCGCCAGGCACGCCGGCCGGAGGCGCGGCGGCACAGGGCGCTCGAGCAGCCCGCCGAGGAAGGGCGCCACCACCTCGGCCGGGTCGTCGCGCAGGAACGCGCGCACCGGGTCGCGCAGCACGACCGAATCGGTCACGCGGGCCCACAGCCGCAATCGCTTGTGGATCTCGGGGAAATCCCTACAGCAGCCCGATCTGGGCCTCCTTCTCGACCAGGTGCACGCGCACGCCGGTGGGCCGAGGCACCGACAGCGCCCAGGTTCGCACGCGGGACGCCACGTAGGCGATCTCGCGGGGCGCCACGGCCTCGACCAGGGCGGCGAGGTCCGACGCGTCGGCCATCGAGAAGCGTGGAAAGCGCTCGTCGACCTGGCCGCCGGCGCCGAAGCCGAGGGTGACCCAGCCGTCGCGGCGCTGGTAGTGCCGCAGGTCGTCCTCGGGCAGCAGCACGGCGTGGCCGGCGGTGAGCACGCTCGTCTTGCGCGGATGGAGCCCCTCGGGGAGGGTGTGCCCCGACTGCTTGAGGGCCGCGAACCCGGCCAGGATGGCCTCGTGCACGAACAGGGGCGGGTCGGTGGGCCCACGGCCCAGCACGAGCTCCTGGGGCAGCCCGAAGGGGGGCACGAAGAGCACGGGGAAGAGCCCCTGCCCGACGAGCTCGCGCACGCGCTGCAGCACCCGCGCCACCACGGTCTCGCGGCGCGACTGCTGGGGCTCGCGCGACACGTGATCGAGATCGACCACCAGCACGTCGGCGCGCACGGGCACGAAGTTCTCGGTCACGCGCGTCGGCCGCGGGCAGAACGGCCCCACGTAGAGCAGCGACCCCGCGGCGCCCTCGACCAGCACCTGGGCCGAGCCGGGGCAGACTCCCGCGGGGTGCAGCGTGATGTCGGCCGATCCGAGCAGCAGGCGCTGTCCGTAATCGGCCGTCAGGAAGGCCTGGCGGGCGCGGCGCCGCGGGTGCGCTTCGAGGGTGGCCGGGTGCAGCACCGTGCGCTCGTGAACGATGAGCGGAGCGCTGAGCGCGCTGGTCAGGATCGCGAAGGGCTTCTTGACGACGGGGTCGAGCCACAGGGCCCGCCCCCCGAGGCGGACACCCCCCTCGTAGCGGACCGGCGCCGTGCTCTCGAGATCAGCAGTCACAGCCCTCCGTGGGTCAATAACCCCGGATCATCTCGCAGGGGTCGCCGACCTCGATCTCGCGGATGCTGCGCGTGACGATCCCCAGCGAGACGTTGTCGAACGCCTTCACGACCATGATCTCGCCCACGTGCTCCTTGGGGTACTTGTCGAGCTCTTCCGCGGAGATCTCCTCGGAGTTGATCTCCTTCAGCCCGTCGCCCTTCCAGGTGGTCACGAAGCGATTGCCGTCGACCACGCCGTCCTCTTTGCCCTTGTCGAGGAAGACATAGTCGTGCTCTCCGGCGATGTCCATGGGGTGGAAGATGTCGAGCACCAGGCCGGCCACCGACGCCTCGTTCTTCTTCGGCTCGGTCATCCCCGTGTACTCGACGAAGCTCGTGATGAAATCGCCGCGCAGGATCTCGGAGAACGAGGTCGTGATGATGGCCTTCTTGTACTCCTCGCCCGTCGACAGGATGCGCGCCACGCCCACGAACTCGATCTTGTAGCCGACGCGCTCCTCGGTCACCGGGTGCTCGATCTCGCCGACCACGCGGTAGATGAGGAAGGGATCGCCTTCGTGGATCTTCTTCGGCACCTTGAACTCGACGTAGACCTCGTCCCACTGCCCGAGCATGTTCTTCTCTTCGCGCGACGAGCGGATCTCTCCCGACTCCTTGTACATCTCCTCGGGAAGGAACCCCTTGAAGCGCGTGAGGATCTTGACGTCGGTCGGCGCCTCGGAGTAGCGCGAGGTGGCGAAGACCACCGCCGACTTGGCCGTACCCTCCCACGGCGGCTTCAGGTAGACCACGTCTCCCGGAAAGATCCAGTGCGGGTTCGTGATCTGCGGGTTGAACGACCAGAGCGTGGGCCAGTACCACGGGTTGTCGAAGAGCAGGTCGCAGAGATCCCAGAGCGTGTCGCCCTCCTGGACCACGTACAAGCCCTTCGAGATGAGGCTCTCCTCGAGGATCTGGATCTCCGGCTCGTCCCAGAGCTGGGCCCGGGCCGTCCCCTCGAACACGAGGAACGCGACGAAGAACATCCACACGGGGCGTCTCATGGCCGACTCCCTTCCGTCCATTCTGCGAGCTTCTGTCGGGCCACCTCGGCAGACTGCGTGCCGGGGTAGACCTTGATCACCTGGTTCAGGAGAAACCGCCCCTGGTCGGGTTCGCCCACGCGCTGCAGCGTGACGGCGGCCTTGACCATGGCGTCGGGAACCTTGTTCGCGGTGGGGTACTCGTCGAGGATGCGCTGGAAGTAGCGCAGCGCGTCGGAGAAGCTCTCCTCGGCGTAGTAGCTCTCGCCGATCCAGTAGAGCGCGTTGTCGGCGAGCTCGTGGCGCGGGTATTTGAGCAGGAACGAGAAGAGGAGCTCGCGCCCCTCGGCCTGCGAGCCGGCCGTCACGGCCCGATAGCCCTCCTTGTAGAGCGCCATGGGGTCCCGGCCGTCGACCGTGGGGCGGGGGACGGGCGTGCCCGGCTCGTCGTCGGGCGGCGCGCTGTCGCCCGGCGAGCGCCGGAACGTGGTCAGGTCGCGCGGGACCTCGGGGTCGACGACAGCGCCCTTCGCGGCTCCCGCGCCCTTCTTCTGCGGGCTCGTCGCGGAGGAGCCGAGCCCCGCCGGCGGAGCGCCGGGCTCCCACACGCCCAGGGTCCCCGAGTCTCCCGTCCACGAGCTCGACGACGACCCGGCGCGCTCGCCCCCCGCCGGGGGCTCGTCGATCTCGTAGGGGGCGTCGTACGCCGTCGGGGGCGCGCCGTGCTCGAGGTCGCGCTCCAGGCGAATCAGGGGCAGCTCGGGAGAGGCCGCACCGGCACGCCCCGCCGCCATCTCGGCGCGCTCCAATCGATCGGTCAGCAAGGTCACGCGGTTGTCGAGCCCCTCCAACTGCACGTGGAGGTTCTCGACCGAGCCCTTCATCTCGCGCACCTGTACGTTCATTTGCTGCACGGTACGGGTGAGCTCCTGGTTCGCGCCACACCCGGCCGCCAGGCCGAGGAGCGCGAGGAGCATGGAGCCGCGGATCGTCATGCGGACATACTTCCTCCCCGGGGCGATTATAGAAGCCGGGGCCGGGCCGTCAAAAAAGGGGCCCGTCGTTGCAGTACGTGGAAAGGTGCGGTACCCTCACGGCAAAGATCGACCCTTCTCCATCGGGATCTCATGGACTCGATGCTCGGCCTGTGCCCGCGCTGCAAGACGTCCGCTCCAGTGGGAGAGCCCTGTCCCATTCCGGCGTGCACCGCGGCCGGGATCCACGCCATCCCCGATCAGTACATCGCCGAGGGCGAGCCCGATCCGCGCCTCGGCCGGATGGTGGGCGACTACCTGCTGGTTCAGCGCCTGCACCTCAGCCACCTCAGCACCGTGTACCTGGCCCTGCAGATGCCCTTCTTCATGAAGGCCGCCGTCAAGCTGCTCCAACCGCACTCCGACGATCCCGGGCTGCGGCGCATGCTGATCGACCAGTTCCGCGCCGAAGCCACCGCCGTGGCCGCCCTCGACCACCCCAACACCGTGAGGCTCCTGAAGTACGGAGAAGTCGACGGCTACCCCTACCTGGTGACCGAATACGTCGACGGGGGACGCACGTTCGAAGACGAGCTCCGCGCTCGCGCCACCCAGGGCAAGCCCCTGGGCCTCCGCGCCGCCCGGCACGTGCTCTCGCAGGTCGTGCGCGTGCTCGAGGCGGCCCACCGCCTGGGCATCGTCCACGCCGACGTGAAGCCTGGCAACCTGCTGTTGCAGAAGCTGCCCGACGATCCGCTGCACGTGCGCCTGGTCGACTTCGGGCTGGTACGTCACCACGACGAAGATCGCGAGAAGCTGCACGCCGGCACGCCGCACTACCTGGCCCCCGAGCAGATCACCGACGAGGTCGTCGGCCCCTGGACCGACCTCTACGCCCTGGCCGAGATGGCCTTCGAGCTCGTGGTCGGGCACCTGCCGTTCCCGGATCCCGACCCCGAGGCCGTGGTGAAGGCCAAGACGGCACCCCACGCCGATCCGTTGGCCAGCCTGCACGACACCGTGCTGCCGCCCTTCGTGCTGGGCTTCTTCCGGCGGGCGCTGGCGCGCGAGCCCGGCCGCCGATTCTCCAACACGGCCGAGTTCCGCGACGCGCTCGAGTGGGTGTTCGACGCGCTCGAGGCCGTCTCCGAGCCCTCCGACGCCCCCGACGCCGAGGCCTTCGAGGTGGTGGCCCCCGACCCCCAGCCCACGGGCGTCATCGGCCCCCACGCCACCGACATCGAGGAGCGAAAGCGGCAGCTGCTGCAGGACCTCGAGAACAGCTTCCTGAACGCCGAGGCCCCCGGCGGCGTCAAGGCGCGCATGCCCCGGTCGCGCCTGTACGCGGCGATCACCGCCGTGGCCCTGCTGGTGGTCGGGGGGTTCGCGCTCGGCGCCGTGCTCGGCAACTGGCTGGTCGATGCCCGGGCCCGCCGCGTCGAGATCGCGCGCCAGGGCGTAATCCCGCCGCCTCTCCAGGTCGCGGTGGTCGCTTCCACCGAGGGGCCCGACGCGAGCGAGGTCGAGGGGCCCGACGCGACCGCCGCCACCAACGACGACGACGCTCCCGCGACCGCGGAGACCGGCGACGACGGGCCCGGGGCGCTCCCCGACGGGCGCGAGCCCGCCTGGGTCGAGGTGGCCGAGAAGCTGTCGTTCACGCGCACCGAGACCACCGTGCGCGCCTACCGCGCCTGCGTGGCCGCCGCGGCGTGCACCCCGCCCGGCGCTGCCGAGGGTTGCTCCGGGCAAGACCCGGCGCGCGACCTGCTGCCCGTCACCTGCGTCGACGGCTTCCAGGCCCGCGTGTACTGCCGCTGGGCCGGCGGGCGCCTGCCCAGCCCCGAGGAGTGGCAGGCCGTCGCCACCGACGTGGGCCGGCGCACCTGGCCCTGGGGCGACGAGGCCCCCACCTGCGACCGCGCGGTCATGAAAGACGGTCAGGGCCCGGGCTGCGGCACCAAGGGGCCCTTCCCCGTGTGCTCGCACCCCGCCGGCGCCTCGGTGCAGGGCCTCTGCGACCTCACGGGCAACGTGGCCGAGTGGACGGCGGGTACGGACGGCGACGACCAGGTCTACCTGGGCGGCGGGTGGCGCGACCCGGCCGACCTGCTCGACGTGGGGCTCCGCAGCCTGCGCGTGGCCACCGAGAGCGACGTCGATCTGGGGTTCCGCTGCGCGCGTTGACAAGCGCGCCCGGCAATGCCAGCATCCCCCCGCATCATCGGGAGCCCCCCATGCGCACGATCATCGAGCCCTTCAAGATCAAGATGGTGGAGCCCATCCGCATGACCACGCGCCCCGAGCGCGAGGCGCGCATCCGCGAGGCGGGCTACAACGGCTTCTCCCTGCACACCGACGATGTCCTCATCGACTTGTTGACCGACAGCGGCACGGGCTCCATGAGCATGGACCAGTGGGCGGGCATGATCCGCGGCGACGAGGGCTACGCGGGCGCGCGCAGCTTCTACCGCTTCCAGCAGGTGGTGCGCGACCTCACGGGCCTCACCCACATCATCCCCGCGCACCAGGGGCGGGCGGCCGAGCGCATCCTGTTCGCCGTGGCGGTGAAGAAGGGCGACGTCGTCCCCAACAACACGCACTTCGACACCACGCGCGCCAACATCGAGTTCCAGGGCGCCGAGGCGCTCGACCTGGTGCCCGATCTCGACCCCGACACGGTGGCGCCCTTCAAGGGCAACATGGACACCGAGCGCCTGCGCCACGTGCTGTCCACCACGCCCCGCGAGCGCATCCCCCTGGTCATGCTCACGGTGACCAACAACGCCACCGGAGGCCAGCCCGTCAGCATGGCCAACATCAAGGAGGTGCGCGCCCTCTGCGACGAGTTCGGCGTGCCGCTCTTCTTCGACGCCTGCCGCTTCGCCGAGAACGCCTGGTTCATCAAGCTGCGCGAAGAGGGCTACGCCGACAAACCCCTGCGCGCGATCGCGCGGGAGATGTTCTCGTACTGCGACGGCGCCACCATGAGCGCCAAGAAGGACGCCATCGTCAACATCGGCGGCTTCCTGGCGTTGAACGAGGACAACCTGGCCGACAAGGCGCGCGCGCTGCTCATCCTGACCGAGGGCTTCCCGACGTACGGCGGCCTGGCGGGCCGCGACCTCGAGGCCATCGCCCAGGGCCTCGACGAGGTGCTCGACGAAGACTACATGCGTTACCGCATCGCCTCCACGGCCTACCTCGGCGACCACCTCGACCGGATCGGCGTACCCATCCTGAAGCCCACGGGGGGCCACGCCATCTACGTCGACGCCGCGCGCCTGCTGCCCCACCTCGCGCCCAAGCACCTGCCGGGCAAGTCGCTGGAGGTCGAGCTGTACGTCGAGGGCGGCATCCGCGCCTGCGAGATCGGCACCGTGATGTTCGGCAAGACCGACCCCGTGACCGGCGAGCAGCACACGGCCCGCCACGAGCTGGTGCGCCTGGCCATCCCGCGCCGCGTGTACACCCAGAGCCACATCGACTACGTCATCGAGGTCTTCGGCGAGCTCGTGAAGCGCAAGCCCACGTTCCGCGGATACGCGTTCGCGCAGGAGGCCCCCGTGCTGCGGCACTTCACCAGCACCTTCCGCCCGTTGTAGGGCACGATGGCCCAGCCCCCCGAAGACCGACGCTTCCGCGATCTGGTCGACCTGCTGCCCGAGGCGGTCTACGAGGCCGACGCCACGGGGCGCTTCACCTTCGTGAACCTCGCCGCCTCGCAGCTGTTCGGCTACTCGGCGGCCGAAATCGCGGCCGGGTTGGAGATGCTGACGACGATCGCCCCCGAGGACCGCGCCCTCGCGCTCGAGCGCATCCGCGGCGTACTGGGGGGCGAATCCTCCCCCGGCACCGAGTTCCGGGCCCGCCGCAAGGACGGCTCCACCTTCCCCGCCAGCATCCGCTCCGTTCCGCTCGAGGTCGAAGGTCGCGTGATAGGCCTGCGGGGCGTGGTGATCGATCTGACCGAGCGCAAGCGCGTCGAGGCCGCGCTCCAGCGCCAGGCCGATCAGCTCCGAGCCCTCGCGGCGCGCCTCACCGACAGCGTCGAGAGCGAACGAAAGCGCATCGCGCGGCTGCTGCACGACGAGATCGCCCAGAACCTGACGGCCATCGGCTTCAACCTCGCGCAGGTCGAGAAGGCCCTGCCCCCGTCCCTGCCCCTCTCGGCGCGCACGCGCCTTGGGGAGGCCCGGGCCCTGTCCGAGCGCACACTCTCCCAGACCCGCACGCTCATGGGCGACCTGCGGCCGCTGCTGCTCGAGGATCTGGGCCTCGCGCCGGCCCTGCGCTGGCTCGGCGACCAGTTCTCGATGCGCACCGGCGTACGCGTCATCGAGCGCATCGACGACCTCGACGGTCGGCGGCTGCGCGTCGAGGACGAGGTGCACCTCTTCCGCATCGCCCAGGAGCTGCTCTCGAACGTGGGGCGGCACGCCCAGGCGCGCGAGGTCACGCTGAGCTTCGCCGCCGAGGGCGCCGGCGTGCGGCTCACGGTGGCCGACGACGGCCGCGGGTTCCAGCCACCGGAGGGCTCGCCCGACGGCTGGGGCGGCTTCGGGCTGGTGCACGCCCGCGAGCGGGCGCTGGCGGCCGGCGGCACCGTGTCGGTGAGCTCCGCGCCGGGGCAGGGCACGACGGTGATCGTCGACGTGCCGGGTTGACCCTGGGCTCGCGCGACCGCCCTTGCAGAGGGCGCGAGACGTATGTACAATAACTCGTACATGTCGCCAGAGGGAGGCCCTCGTATGAACGCCATCGTCTACACGCGAGCCCGCGCCGAGTTGGCCTCGACCATGGACCGGGTCTGCGCCGATCACGCGCCGGTCATCATCACGCGCCAGAAGGCCGGCAGCGTCGTCATGCTGTCGCTCGAGGACTACAACGCCCTCGAGGAGACGGCCTACCTGCTGCGCAGCCCCGCCAACGCGCGCCGGCTGTTGGCGGCCATCGATCAGCTGGAGCAGGGCGGCGGCACCGAACACGAGCTCGCCCGATGAAGCTCGTCTTCTCGGACCAGGCGTGGGACGACTACCTCTGCTGGCAGGAGACCGATCGCAAGATCGTACAGCGCATCAATGCGCTGATCCGCGACATCCGACGCGCGCCGTACGAGGGCATCGGAAAGCCGGAGCGCCTGAAGCACGCGCTGGCAGGCTACTGGTCCCGGCGCATCACGGAGGAGCACCGCCTCGTGTACCGGGTCGAGGGGGACGCGCTGTTGATCGCGCAGCTGCGGTATCACTACTGACGCGACCCTCACTCGGAGACCGTATCTACGACCGAGCACCGGTGCTCCAGACAAGCCAGGCGGTACGAGGTGCCCTCGTCGCCGAGCGGTAGGACGCACACGCACGAGGCCGACGACACGCACCCCGACGGATGCTGCTCGCAGACGAGCGACGACGCCGCCTGGAGCTCGGCCTTTGCGGCGGCCTCGCCGGCGAGGCTCACCGGGGCTCCGCACGTGCTGATGGACGTGCCCCCCTCGCAGGCCAAATCATGGGTGAGCAGCGTGCAGTCGGCCGCCGTGAAGCAACTGGCGTTGGCCGACGCGGTCGAGGCCAGCAGGTCCTCCCACCCCTCGACGACGGCGAAGCAGGGGTCGGGCGAACCGTCCTCGGTCTCGGCGGCGTCCGGGGCGGCGTCGCCCGCGTCGGCGTCGTCGCCCGAGCAGCCGAACCCCAGCGCGGCCAGGACCAGGACCAGGAGCAGGCGCTTTGTCGCGTTCATGTCTTTTTCCTCTTGGTTGGAAAGGACAGGCTAGTCAGATCTTCGCGCACTCGCAACCCCGTGGGGGCCCGGTCCGGCGGTCAGCCGGGGCGCCGCACCCGAAGCTCGGTCCCGTCCTCCCTCGGCACCACCTCGAGCAGGGTGCCGTTGTCGGCGCAGAGCACGCCGGCGGGCAGGCCCGTCACGCGCGTGACCAGCGCGGTGCCCTGCGCGAGCAGCACGTCGTCGGGGGGCAGCAGCTCGGCCTCGCGCTCGTGGAGGAAGGCCGCGACGGCCGCGGTGGTCTCGGCGAGGGCGGCGGTCCAGGCCGCTTCGAAGGCCGCGGTCAGCTCGCGGCGCACGCGCTTCAGGTCGCTGGGGTTCACGAACAGGTCGGGCTCGGCCTCACAGGCCACGCCGGCTCCGAAGAAGCGCGCGGCCAGCTCGGCGTCGAAGCCCCGCTCGCGGGCGGGCAGGGTCGGGATCTCGCGCTCGCCGCTCCAGGTGAAGCGGCCGCGCGACAGCTCGAGCGCGAGCCGGCCTGTCGACAGCGCAACCGCGCGCACCCGCGGGGCCGCGAGCTCTCCCCTCCGCACCTCGGCCGGCAGGCCGTGCTCCACGCGCTCGCACGCCTGGCGCACCCGATCGGCCGAGTGCACGGCCAACCGCACCACGCGCCCGTGGCCCTCCAGCGGCACCTCGACGCGCTGCCCGGGCTCGGCCGTGGCGATCGCGCGCCCGCGCTCGTCGCGCAACTCGCGGATGGCGGCCGGTCGCCACGCCGGGCGATCGTCGGCGCGCTCCACGCCCACCAGCAGCCCGTCGCGCACCTGCAGGGGCACCGGCGCCTCGAAGCGCACCACGCGCCGCCCGCCCCGCTCGGCCACCTCGAAGGCCGCCAGCTCGAAGCCGCGGTGCCCGGGCGCGTCGCGGGTCAGGAGCGCGGCCGCGTCGGTCGCGCCGTCGAAGTAGCCCGGGCCGCGCGGCCGCGAGAAGAGCACCGACACCTCGCGGTCGAAGGCGGCCGCCTCGTCGCTCGTGAGCCCCGGAGGCTCGCGGTCGAGCGCGCGCCGGAACCACCGCGTCACGGAGCCCACCCAGGCCGCCGACTTCAGGCGCCCCTCGATCTTGAGCGCGTGCACGCCGAGCCGGGAGAGCTCGGGGAGCCTGCCCACCAGGTCGAGATCCTTCATCGAGAGCGGCGCGCCCAGCGGGCGCCCCTCTCCGTCGGCATAGGGAAAGCGGCAGGCCTGCACGCACGCGCCGTGGTTGCCCGAGCGCCCACCCACCGCCGCGCCCAGCAGGCACTGGCCCGACACGCCCAGGCACAGGGCCCCGAACACGAAGACCTCGAGCTCGAGCCCGGGCACGGCGCGCCGGAGGCGGCCGATGGCCTCGGCCGACAGCTCGCGGGCCAGCACGGCGCGCGTGCACCCGAGCGAGCGCGCCAGCCGGGCGGTCTCGACCGAGGCCACGCCGAACTGCGTGCTGGCGTGCACCTCGACCTCGGGCACGAAGCGACGCGCCGCCCCCATCAGCACCGGATCGCGCACGATGACGGCGTCGACGCCCGCCGCCGCCGCGTGCGCGAGCGTCTGCGCCGTGGCCTCGATCGTGGCCGGCTGCACGGGAAGATTCAACGTCACGTAGGCCCGCACGCCCTGCTCGTGCAGCCACGCCACCACGCCGGGCAGCTGCGCCAGAGCGAGGTTGCCGGCCTTGACGCGCGCGTTGAGCTCGCCGACCCCGAAGTAGACGGCGTCGGCGCCCCGGGCCGCCGCGACCTCGAGCGCGTCGAGGTCGCCCCCGGGGGCGAGCAGCTCCGGGCGCGGGCGGCCGGCCGCCTGCGCCACGGTCAATGACCTCCGCCCTGGCGCTTCTCGCGCTGGGCGAGCAGGGCCTTCGCGGTGCGCACGATGAAGGCCGGCACCTCCCGGTCGTGCGAGATCGCCTTCAGGTCCCGGATGCTCTGGTTCTTGACGAACTCGAGGCCCTTCGAAGGGGGGCACTTGGGGTTCGCGATCAGCGTCCTCTGGATCTGGGCGTTGCGCGTCCAGTCGCGGTTGTAGGCGATGCGCCGCACCACGTCGTCGGACAACGACTTGTTGCGCGCGAAGTCGGCCACCTCGCGGTCGGTGAGGCGCGGGCTGTCGAGCACGGACAGGGCCACGAGCTTCTTGGAGTCGCGGATGAGCACCGAGCGCGCCGCCATGTTGCCGATCAGCGCCAGGCGCACCTTCTGGGCCACCGACATATTGCGAACGAGGTTCCAGATGCTCTTCTCGGGGCGGGCCAGATCCGTGGCCTGGCTCTCTCCCTCGGTCGCGGTCGCCGCCACGAAGGCGCTCTCGTCGGAGGCCGCCTCGGCCAGCAGCCGCATGAACTCGGCGTCGTCGATCGTGGCCGCGTCGATCTCCGCTGCGTCGGTCGCGGGCGCGTCGCCGACCAACTCGGGGGGCAGCGGGTCGCTCGCCGCCTCGTCGACCGGCGGCGCCAGCGGGTCTTCGGGCTCGCCCTCCGGAGGCCCGACGACCGGGTCGGGTCCGCCCATGATCGAGGCCTTGATCTTGTCGGCGCCCGGGATGTGCGAGAGGTCGACGCCGTTGCGCACGGCCGTCTCGACGATGCGCATCACGACGGTCATGGGCGTCAGCTCGTTGAAATAGAGCGACTTGATGATGTCGGGGCAGCGGATCAGGCGCACCTGGTTCTGGCCGATCTCTTCGGTGATGCGGGCCGACGCCCGGCGCGCGATGACCGACACGGTCTCGTCGGGGGTGGCGGGGTTCGTGAGCGCCGCCAGGGTCAACTCGTCGTGCCCGAGCCTCAGCACGAGCTCGCCGAACAGCCCCAGCAGATCGACGTTCGAGAACGTGAGCAGCATGGGCCCGAGCAACTCGACGGGCTGCTCGCGCAGGGTGGCCACCGCGCGCTCGCGGATGGTGTCGTCGGCGTCGTAGGCCAGGGTCACGAGCGCCGGCAGCAGCACGTCGGGGGGCATGGGCAGGGCCGCGGCCGCCACCAGCGCTCGGCGCTTGGGGTCGCCGCCCGGGTCGATCAACGACGCGAACGGCTCGCGCAGCGTGGCTCGCAGGCGGGGGATTCGGGGATCCATGGTCAACCTCCGGCCGCGTCGAGCAGCGGCTTGTTCTTGAGCTTCAGCGCCACCTCGCCGCGATCGACGAGGCCTGCGCTCAAGAGCTCGAGCAAGGCCTGGTCCATCGTCTGGTCGCCGTGGCCCTTGCGGAACGAGCCCTCGATCATGTGCGTCTCGCCCGCGCGGATCAACCGCCCCAGCGCCACGCTCCGGTTCAGCACCTCGTAGGCCGCCACGCGCCCCTGGCCGTCGGCGCGCTTCAGGAGGATCTGCGCCACGACCACCCGCAACGTGCCCGCCAGGATGGCCTGCGCCTGGGGCTGCTGCGCCGCCGGGAACACGTCGATGATCCGGTCGACCGCCTTGGCCGCGCTGTTGGTGTGCAGCGTTCCGAAGACGAGGAGGCCGGTCTCGGCCGCGGTGAGCGCCAGCGAGACGGTCTCGAGGTCGCGCATCTCGCCGACCAGCAGCACGTCGGGGTCTTCGCGCAGCGCGCCGCGCAGGGCCGCCGAGAACGAACGCGCGTGTTCTCCCACCTCGCGCTGGGTGACGAGACAACCCTGGCTGTGGTGAACGAACTCGATGGGCTCCTCGATCGTGACCACGTGGTCGTGCCGCGCGCTGTTGATGCGGTCGAGGATGGCCGCCAGCGTGGTCGACTTGCCCGAGCCCGTGGGGCCCGTGACGAGCACGAGGCCCGAGCGCAGCTTGGGGATCTCGTACACGGCCGGGGGCAGACGCAGCGACTCCATGGGCAGGATCTTCTCGGGGATCTGGCGGAACACCGCGCCGGGGCCCCCGCGGTCGCGGAACAGGTTCACGCGGAAGCGCCCCGTGCCGGGTGACTGCCAGGCGAGGTCGGCGTCGCCGGTGGCCAGGAACGAGGCCCACGTGTCGTCGGGCACGATGGGGCGCAGCAGATCGGCCACGTCGGACGCGGACAGCGGCTCGGCGGACAGGGCCTCGAGATCGCCGTGCAGGCGGATCTTCACCGGACGCCCCGAGGCCAGGTGCAGGTCCGAGCCCTTGCGCTCGCGCAGCGTGACCAGGAGATCGGCGATCGTGGTCATGGGCTCCCTCGCCTCACTCACAGAGCAACTCCTGCAGGTCATCGCGCTCCTCCGCGTCGATGACGCCCTGCTTGAAGAGCTCGGCGATGGAGTCGGTGAAGGGACGCATGCCAGCCCGGCGGTTGGTCTGCATGACCGACGGAAGCTGGTGCAGCTTGTTCTCGCGGATGCACGTGCCCACGGCCGGGTGCCGGACCAGGATCTCGAGCACCGGCACGAGGCGGCCGTCGCGCGTGGCGTGCAGCACCTGCGAGACGACCCCGCGCAGCGACTCGGCCAGCATGCCGCGGACGTGCTCCTGCTGCTCGGCGGGGAACACGTCGACCAGGCGCGAGACGGTCTCGATGACGTTGCGGGTGTGCACGGTGCCGAACACCAGGTGCCCCGTCTCCGCCGCGGTGATCGCCAGCGAGATGGTCTCGAGGTCGCGCAGCTCGCCCACCACGATCACGTCGGGGTCTTCGCGCAGCGCCGCCCGCAACGCCGCACCGAACGAGGCCGTGTGGTGCCCGACCTCGCGCTGGAGCACGGTCGCGAGCTTGCCCTCGTGCACCACCTCGATGGGATCCTCGATGCAGATGACGGTCTGCTTGCGCTCCTCGTTGACCAGGTTGACCATGGCGGCCAGGGTCGTGCTCTTGCCGCAGCGCGCGGGCCCGGTGAACAGCACCAGCCCGTTGGCGAAGGTCGACAGGCGCGCCAGATCCTGGGGCAGTCCCAGATCGTCGAGGCGGGGCGGCCCGCCGCTGATCAGACGCAGGCAGGCCGCGGGGCCCCGCCGTTCGTGGTAGAGGTTGCCGCGCACCCGCAGCCCGGGCTCGATGTCGCGCGCGAAGTCCACCTCGAGCTCACGCTCCCAGGTCTCGAGCAGGGGCGGCGGCACGAGCGTGGCCAGCATCTCGTGCAGCTCTTCGGCGTCGCGCAGGGCCACGCCCTCCATGGGCACGAGGTCGCTGCCCACACGGATGCGCGGGACCTCGTCGGTGTGCAGGTGCAGATCGCTGGCCCCGGCCAGCACGGCGCTGCGCAGCAGCTGCTCCAGGTCCATCGCCAACGCCGACGCCTCGGCCGCCACGGAGCGCTCCCCCGCCGAAGCGGTGCGCGGAGCGGGCGCCGCTTCGCCCTCGCCGGCACGCTGCGCCCTCATGTGCTCGATCTGCAGCCCCAGCACCTCGTCGACCTGCGCCTCGGAGAGCAGGCGCAGCTTGAGCGCGATACGGCCCAGGGCGTACTTGCCCTCGTAGCGGCCGTACGCGCCGAGCAGCTTGTCGAGCTGGTCCTGGTCGAGGTAGCCCTTCTCGAGGGCGATGCGGCCGAACAGAGGGATCACGGCGCCGGGCCTCTGGCGTTCTTCGTCTCCGACTCGGGAAGGATACCCCTCCACGCCCGCGACGGCTACGTCGAATCGAACACGAGATCCCCTTGGCCCGGCGAGCGGGGAGGCATACATTGTCCAGCACGATTTCCGGGGAGGACCCATGAAGATCCACGAATACCAGGCCAAGGCGCTCTTCCGGCAGTACGGCGTGCCCGTACCCGAGGGACGCGTGTGCGCCACCTCCGACGAGGCCGCCGCCGCCGCCGCCGAGCTCGGGGGCACCGTCGTCGTCAAGGCGCAGATCCACGCCGGTGGCCGCGGCAAGGGCGGTGGCGTCAAGGTGGTGAAGACCCCCGACGAGGCCCGCGCGGCCGCCGCCGGCATGCTCGGCAAGAAGCTCGTCACGCACCAGACCGGTCCGGCCGGCAAGGAGGTGCTGAAGGTCCTGGTCGAGAAGGCCTCGTCGATCGCCAGGGAGTTCTATCTCTCTCTGCTGATCGACCGCGCCACCTGCAGCCTGGCCATCATCGCCAGCCGCGAGGGCGGCATGGACATCGAGCACGTGGCGGCCACGAACCCCGCGGCCATCCACACGGTGCACCTCGACCCCGGCGTGGGCTACTCGGGCTACGTGGGCCGCGACCTCGCGAAGAAGCTCGGGCTCTCCAGCGATCAGCTCGGCCCCTTCGCCACGCTGCTCGGCAACCTGGTCAAGCTCTTCCACGGCACCGACGCCTCCCTGGTCGAGATCAACCCGCTGATCACCACGGCCGAGGGCGCCCTCGTGGCCCTCGACGGCAAGGTCACCTTCGACGACAACGCCTCGTTCCGGCACAAGGATCTGCTCGAGCTGCGCGACCTCTCCGAGGAGGACCCGCGCGAAATCGAGGCCTCGAAGCACGACCTCAACTACATCAAGCTGGACGGCGAGGTCGGCTGCATGGTGAACGGCGCCGGCCTGGCCATGGCCACCATGGACATCATCCAGCACTACGGCGCGAAGCCGGCCAACTTCCTCGACGTCGGCGGCGGGGCCTCGGCCGCGCGCGTCGAGGCCGCCTTCCGCATCCTGCTCTCCGATCCGTCCGTGAAGGCGGTGCTCATCAACATCTTCGGCGGCATCGTGCGCTGCGACCTGGTCGCCACGGGCGTGGTCGAGGCCGCCAGGAACGTGAAGCTGGCCATCCCGCTGGTGGTGCGCCTGCAGGGCACCAACGCCGACGAGGGGCGCCGCATCCTGGCCGAGTCGGGCCTCGCCCTCACCCCGGCCGTCACGCTCGACGAGGCCGCGCGCGCCGTCGTCGCCGCCGTGAAGGGAGGTGCGAAGTGAGCATCCTCGTCAACCGCGACACGCGCCTGGTCATCCAGAACATCACGGGCAAGACCGGCCTGTTCCACGCCGAGCACTCGCTGAAGTACGGCACGAAGGTCGTGGCCGGCGCCACCCCGGGCAAGGGCGGCACCACCGTGCTCGGCAACGTTCCCGTTTACGACACCGTCCACGAGGCGGTCCGGGAGCAGGGCGCCAACGCCAGCGTCATCTTCGTCCCCGCCCCCTTTGCTGCCGACGCCATCCTCGAGGCCGCCGACGCGGGCGTGGGTGTCATCGCGTGCATCACCGAGGGCATCCCGGTGCTCGACATGCTGCGCGTGAAGCACGCGCTGAAGGCCAGCTCCACCGTGCTCATCGGGCCGAACTGCCCGGGCCTCCTCACCCCCGGCGAGGCGCGCCTCGGCATCCTGCCCGGCAGCATCTTCGCGCGCGGGCCCGTGGGCGTCATCTCGCGCAGCGGCACGCTCACGTACGAGGCCGTCGACCAGCTCTCGCGCGTGGGCCTCGGCCAGTCGACCTGCATCGGCATCGGCGGCGACCCCATCGTGGGCTCGAGCTACATCGACCTCCTGAAGCTCTTCAAGGACGACCCCGAGACCGAGGCCGTGGTGCTCATCGGCGAGATCGGCGGCTCGGCCGAGGAAGAAGCCGCGGCCTGGATCCGCGACCACCTGGGCAAGCCCGCCGTGGCCTTCATCGCCGGGCGCACCGCGCCGCCCGGCAAGCGCATGGGCCACGCCGGCGCCATCATCAGCGGAGGCAAGGGTACGGCGGCCGACAAGATCCGCACGCTCGAGGCCTGCGGCGTGGCCGTGGCGGCGAGCCCCGCCGAGATCGGCGCCACGCTCGCGCGCGCCCTGGGGAGGTGACGACATGCACGCCTGGCGAAACCCGGCTCTTCTCGCGTTGCTGCTGTCGGTCACGGCCTGCGGGGGCACCGACGGGGGCGCCGAGGGCGACACGACCGACCCCGGCAACGGCTCGCTGGTGGGCACGGTGCTCCCGAACCTCACGTTCCACGACCCCGTCGCGAACGCCGACGTGACCACCAACAGCTTCCTGGCCGGCGGGGCCGGCGGGCACACCAAGGCGCTGCTGCTCAACGCCTCGGCGGGTTGGTGCACCGTGTGCAAGGCCGAGGCGCCCGAGCTGGCCGCCTGGCACGAGGAGTACGCCGACCAGGGCCTGACCATCCTGTACACCGTCTTCGAAGACGCCGACGGCGACCCGGCCGGCGACGCCTTCGCCAAGGGCTGGTGCGGGGCGCTCGACCTGCCCTTCACCTGCCTGGTCGACGGCGCCTTCGCGTCCGGAGGGGGCCTGTCGAGCTACTTCGACCCGTCGTCGGCGCCCCTGAACCTGCTGGTGCGCGCCTCCGACCTGACCATCGTCTACGCGGCCACCGGCTTCGACGCCGACTCGGCGGCGCTGCTCGAACAGAAGATCGAGAACCTGCTCGGGCTCTGACCGGCCGCCTCCCGCGCAGAGGGCGGCGGCGCCGAAATTGCCTTCGGCCTGCCCGCGTGGTACAAATTCGAGTCAGACCCCCGTCAGGATGGGTGCCGATCGGCCATGTTCGTCCAGTGCCCGTTCTGCCAGACGAAGCTCTCCGTGAACCCCGACTCCGTCCCGGAGATGGGCAAGGAGAAGCGCTGCGTCAACTGCATGAACCGGTTTCGCCTCGTGCGCACCGACGAGGAGCTGGTCGTCCAGTATCAGGTCCACGAACGCAAGGGCGCTCGCGAGATCGACACCGACAAGTCCGAGCGCAGCCTGCACGGAAACCTGACCGGGGTCGGCGGAGGCTCGGTCCACGAGACGCGCTACAACATCCTCGACGCGAACGCCCAGTCCAGCTCCCTCGACGGTGGCGGCTCGGGGGTCTTCGCCGAGTTCCTGCAGATCAGCGAGAACCAGCCCCCCGTCGAGGCCGCCGAGTCTTCCGCGCCCGACACCGACGTGCCCATCGAGCAGAGCCTGAAGATCGACGAGGTCTTCGGCGAGCTCACGCGCGAGGCCATGGGAGCCGAGGCGGCGCGCCCACCCCGGATCCTCACGTCGAAGGACCTGCTCGAACGACAGGAGAGCGGCTTCCGGCGCGAGTTCCGCCTGCGGCCCCCGCCGAGCGGTCGCCACGGAGCCAAGGCCGGCGATCTGGCCGGCACCGTGCGCGACCTCTTCTCGAACCTCACGACGCTCGACCTGGTCCTGGTGGCCGCCTTCGTCGTGGTGGGGCTGGGCGCTCTGCTGGGCTTCACGAGCGCCGGCTTCTTCGGCATGAACTGGATCTCGGGCGGGGACGTGCGCCCCAGCGCGGTCAAGAAGCAGAAGGCCCACGCGCACTTCACCAAGGACGAGGTCTACAACCTCATCAACCTGACGCCCGAGAAGAAGGACTCCCGGCCGACGACGCTGTTCACCAAGGACGGGTCGGTCCTGCCCGAGGGCGACTACGCCAACCTCTTCGTCGAAGACGTCGAGATCGCCATCCGCTCGACCCCGGCCGGCGCCATGGTCTACCGGGGCGAGCAGGCGCTGGGCGCCACCCCCCTGCTGGTGCGCATGGGCAAGACCGAGACCATGGTGGTGCTCCGCCTCGAGAAGGACGGGTTCGAGCCCGAGACGCTCCGGTTCGTCGGGGTCGAGAGCCGCGCCTTCGACCTGCCCCTGCGCGTGCCGGGTTCGGCGACCCTCCGAGCGCCCAGAGCGCCCGGGACGTCGAAGCCGACCCCGCCCAAGGAGGCCAAGGAGAAGAAGCCCGGTGACGACTTCATCATCTACTGAGCCCACGGGGTGAAGCGACCCATGAAAGCCCTCTGCATCGCCCTCTCCTTGGCCGCGCTCGTGGTCACGACCGCATGCCCGGCCGCCGATCTCGACCAGTCGCGGCTGTACAACCTGAAAGCTCTCAAATACCTGAAGAGCAAGTCGTACGACGACGCCATCCGCGAGTTCCAGCGTGCGTTCTACTCGGCCCCGTCGTCCAAGCCCCTCATCAACATCGCCAAGGTCTACGACGAGATCCTGCAGCGCAAGGATCTCGCGATGGACTACTACAAGATGGCCATCGAGCACGCCGAGACCGATCGCGAGCGCGACGAGTTGTCGGTGACGGTGGCGCGCCTCAAGGGCGAGCTGCTGCAGAAGCTCACGCTGCTCCAGGTGCGTTCTCCGGGCGTCGCGGCCGACGTGACGCTGAAGACCGCCGAGACCGGCTCGCTCGTGCACCAGTGCCTGTCCCCCTGCGACCTGTGGGTCGACAACGGCGCCTACATCCTGGTGGCCACCAAGAAGGGGTACCACTACGTCGAGCGCCCCGTGACGGTGGTGGCCAAGGGCGTGATGCTCGTGACGGTCGATCTCGAGGCCACCTCCGATCGCGGCGTGATCAGCGTCTCGACCAACGTCGAGGGCGCCGTCGTGACCATCGACGGGGAGAACGTGGGGGTCACGCCGTACCGGGGCTCCTTCCCCCCCGGCCGGCTGGCCGTCCGGCTCGAGAAGCCCGGCTTCGGCGCCTGGAGCACCGAGGTCGAGCTGGCTCCTGCCGAGACCCAATCGGTGCACGTCTTCCTGAAGTCCGGCGATGAGCTCCTGATGGAGGGCGCCGGGCCCCTCCCGGCGGTCGCGCCACTGCGCTCCACGTGCCCGCCCTCCACGTGCCCGCCCGCCGCCGCGACCACCGCCGCCGCGGAGCCGTGCCCCGCCTGCCCGCCCGCCGCCCCCTGCGCGACCGCGGGCGTCGACGGCACGTGTCCTCCGCCCCAGATCGTCGAGAAGGTCGTCGAGCGGGTCGTCGAGAAAGAGGTGGGAGGAGGACGGGGGGCTGTCCCCCGGTGGTTGAAGTGGGTCTTCCTCGGCGCCGGCACCGGGTTGACGGGAGGGGGCGTCGGGCTGCAGCTCGTCGGCAAGCAGAAGATGGACGAAGCGAACTCCCTGGCCGACACCACGCCGAACTACGAAAAGCGCTTCTTCGACCTGCGCGACCAGGGCGCGCTGTTCACGAACCAGGCCTACCTGGGCTACGGCCTCGGGGGCGCGTGCCTGGTCACCGGAACCGTGCTCTGGATCCTCGAAGCCCTCGAGAAGCCCGCTCGGAAGACCACGACCCTCGAGTCGCCCTACGCGCCGTCCGAGGCGGTCACCTCGCCCGTCCCCGCCGCTCCCGGTGGAGTCCAGCCATGAAGACCCTGCTTTCGCGCCTGCCGGGCGCCCTCGCGCTCGTGACGCTGTTCCTGGCCTGCGCCCCCGAGGCCGACTTCAAGGGGGCCGCTCCCCTGGCCGACGCGGCCGCGCCCGACGCCGACGCCACCTCCGACGCCGGGGGCGAGGTCGAGCCCGGCGAGGTCGCCGACGCGGCGGCGGCGACCTGCGAGACCGATCTGCAGTGCCAGGAGGCCTGGAAGGACGTGGCCTTCCCCTGCCACGTCCCCGTGTGCGGAGAGGGCGGCGCCTGCGCGTGGGAGGCGGAGGCGGACGACGCCCCGTGCGACGACCACAACGACTGCACCGAGGACGACGCGTGCCTCGACGGCCAGTGCCTCGGCGATCCCGTCCTCTGCGCCCAGGGCGCCAGCCCCTGCGTGGTCACCCTGTGCGAGCGCGGCAAGGGCTGCACCGCCACGCGGAACACCACGGCCCCCTGCGACGACGGCGACCTCTGCACGGTCGGCGACCTCTGCGACGACGGAGCGTGCAAGCCCGGCCAGGCCGTGACGTGCGACGATCTCAACGTCTGCACCGCCGACGCCTGCGAGGAGGGTGCGTGCGTCTTCGCCCCGGCCCCCGGGGTGTGCGACGACGGCAACCCCTGCACCCTCGGCGACGCCTGCGAGGGCGGAACGTGCGTGCCGAGCGGGTGGACCGACTGCGCCGAGCTGCCCGACCAGCCCTGCCAGCGCAAGACCTGCGAGCCCGTGACCGGTTGCGGTTACGCGGCCTTGCCCGACGGCGAGCCCTGCGACGACCTCGACCTCTGCACGCTGGACGATGCCTGCCAAGGCGGCGCCTGCAAGGCCACGTTCGAGCGCCCGTGTGACGACGACGATCCCTGCACGAAGAACGAGTGCGACGGGGTCACGGGCTGCACCTTCCCTCCCGTCTCCGAGAACGCCCCCTGCAACGACGGAAACCCCTGCACCACCAGCGACAAGTGCCACTCCGGCCAGTGCCAGGGCGAGGCCAAGGTCTGCTACGACAGCAACCCCTGCACCCTCGACCTCTGCGACCCCTCCTCGGGGGGGTGCATCACCGTGTCCCAGAACGGCCTGGCGTGCGACGACGGCGACCCCTGCACCGTAGGCGACGCCTGCGTGAACAGCTCCTGCGCCTCCGGTCCGCCCAAGCTCTGCACCGACGGCAACCCCTGCACCGTCGACAGCTGCACCGTGTCCGGTCTCGAGGGGGTGTGCACCTTCGGCCCGGCGACCACGGCCAACCCCTGCGACGACGGCAACCCCTGCACCACGAACGACGTGTGCCAGCCCGGCAAGACCACGTGCGGCGGCACGACCAAGGCGTGCAACGACGGCAACCCCTGCACGATCGACGCGTGCAACTACAAGGACGGCGCGTGCCTCTACGCCAAGGTGGCCGACGACACCCCCTGCAGCACCGAGAACGCCTGCCTGGTGAACCCGCGTTGCCTCGCCGGCGTCTGCGGCGGCGACGCCCTGGCGTGCAGCGACGACGACGTCTGCTCCTCCGACCTCTGCGACCCCGACGGGGGCTGCTATCACGAACCCGCCACGTTCGACGCGAGCGACGCAGGCTGCCTCGTCGAGGGGGTCTGCGCGGGTCACGCGACGGTCACCTGCGCCAACAAGGTGCTCGCCTGCCACTACGACGGCGCCCTGGCGCGCGAGCCCGACGGCGAGGTCACCTGCGACGACCGCGACAACGACTGTGACGGCCGCGTCGACGAGGGGCTCTGCGGCGTCTGCCTTCACCGCGAGCGCGTGTGCGTGGGAAACGACGTGCTGGTCTGCAACTCGACCGGCTACGGCTGGGAGCCCGACCGCGCCTGCGCCGCCGCCGCCACGTGCGTCGGAGCGGGGGCCTGCCTGCCAGGCACCGACGTGGCGGTGGTCTCGGGTGCCGACCCCGATCCGACGCGCTCGCACGTCGCGGCCGTCGACGTCGAGGGTCGGCTGCTCGTCGCGGTCCCCGTGCTGCGCGAAGGATCACGCGCCGTGCTGCTGACCCGCGTCCTCCCCGACACGGGCGTGGCCGAGGAGTTGGAGTTGCTGGGTGACGTGACGGTGCTCGCGGTGCGCTCGACCGACGACCGGCGGCTGCACGTGATCTACCACGCGGCCACGGGCGCCGATCTCGATCTGCACGTGCTCTCCTTCGAAGGCTCGGCGACGGTCGACGAGAGCGTGTACAACGTGCCCGGCTTCCAGGCGGTGGCCGCGCCGCTCGTGCTCGACGCCACGACCCTCGCCGTGCCCGTGGCCACCATCGTCGACCTGCAACTCCTGCTGCGCGTCGATCGGCTCGACCTCGCCCTGGGCGCGACCACGACGCTCGGCAGCCTGTCCTACACCGGCTTCCTGGTGAAGACGCTGGCCGCCAGCCGCCAGGTCGACGGCGACCTGGCCCTGCTCTACGCCACGAACACCCAGAAGACCCTGCTCACGCGCTTCCGCTTCGCGAGCAGCGACCTCCTCGCGCCCCTCGAGCTGCCCGAGACCCCCGCCACGGTGGCCCTGGCCTCGGCCGAGACCGCCGACTACGTGGCGACCCTCGAGCACGACGAGGCCGGCACGGTGTCGGCGACCACGCGCGCCCTGGCCGACCTGGCCGCGAGCGGCGCGGGCTTCGTCGGGACCACGGCGTCGCCCTCGGGGCGCGTGCGCGCCTGGGGCCGCGGCGCCGACGTGCTGGTGCTGTGGGAGGGCGGCTCGATCGGCTCGCCCGAGCTCGACTCGGCCCTGGTGGGCGACGGAGGCACCGTCGACCTCGCGCCGGTGCCGGCCGGCCTGGCGGGCTTCGATCCCCGCTACGGCCGCAGCGCGCTCGGCTTCGAGTGGATCACGTGGCGAAACGCCGCCGGCGAGATCCGCTTCCGGGCGCTCTGACCTGGAATCACATCATCCACGGCTGGGGATCGAAGGCCTCGCCGTCCTTGCGCAGCTCGAAGTAGAGCAGCCGGTAGTCGTCGGTGCGGGCGGCGTCGAGCCAGCCAACGGCCTGGCGGCTCTTCACGACCTCGCCCTCCTTGACCTGCAGGATGCCCACGTGCGCGTACACGCTATGATAGCCGCTCGTGTGGTCGAGGATGACCGTCTTGCCGTAGCCACGAATCCAGCCCGCGAACACCACCTTGCCCCAATAGACGGCTCGGATGCGCGCGGCGCGGGGGTCCTCGCCCTCCAGGACCTTGGCCTCGTAGGCGAGCCCGCGCTGGGCCGGCGACGACGACGAGCGCCCGGCCAGGGCCACGCCGAAGGGTCGCACCAGGCGGCAGGGCTGCAGCGGCGGGCGCAGCTGGCCGCGCGCCTGGTGGAAGCCCAGGCGCTCCTCGCGCCACGTCTTCAGCGTGCGGATCTTCTCGGTCAGCTTCTTCTCGGCGCCGGCCAGCTCGGCCTGGTACTTTCCGTACACCCCTTCCTCGGTCTCGAGGCGGTGCAGGATCTCCTTGCGCGTGGCGATGGCCTCCTCGATGGCGGCCAGCTCGGCCTTCAGCCGGGCCCGCACGTCCTCGTAGCGCGCCAGATCGAGCTGGCGCTCGGCTACGGCGCTCGCGTAGAGCGCGGCCAGGCCGGCCAGCTCGGTCAGCGCCTTGCGGTTCGCTTCGAGCACCTTCGAGAAGTAGCGTCGCGCCTTGAGCGCGTTCTGCAGTTCGGTCTGGTCGAGCAGCGGGGCCACGTCGCGCCGCTTGCGCGCCGCCAGGATGCGCCGCAGGGCCTCCTGCACCGAGTCGGCCTTCATTCCCAGGTTCGCCTTGGCGGCGGCCAGGCTGGCCTCCTCCTCGGCCAGGCGCACCTTCAGGGCCTCGAGGTCGGCCTCGAGCCGCTTCTGCTCGTCGCGGCCCTTCTCCTCGGCGAACTCGAGCTGCTCGAGCACCTCGAGGATGCTCAGCTCCTCGACCAGCAGGTTCTTGTACTTCTCGAGCCCCGCGGCCGCCACCGGCCGGGGCGTCACCGCCGGCGTGGAGTCGGCCGTGGTGTCGGGCACCTGCGACGCGGCGGGGAGCGCCGGCTCCTCGGCCGCGAGCGAGGCAGCGAGCAGCAGGGCGAGCAGCGCGGCCATCTTTCAACCGCCTAGATCTTCAAGTATTTGCCGACGCTCATCCACGTGCCGAGCAGGCCGAGCGACACGCCGCCCAGCAGGAAGAGCACCGCGACGCCGGGGGGCAGCAGGTCGAGCTGCAGCGAGACGAGGTAGTCGCTCGTGAGCGTGGTCTGCACGTGGCTGTTCAGGAAGGCCACCAGGATCAGCGCGATGACGCCCCCCGCCAGGCCCTGCACCCCGCCCTGCAGGAAGAACGGGGTCTTGATGAAGCCGTTGGTGGCCCCCACCAGGCGCATGACGCCGATCTCGTCGCCGCGCGCCAGCACCGCCAGGCGGATGTTCGAGTACACGAAGAAGAGCGCCGCCAGGATGACGATGGAGGCGATCAGCACGCCCAGGTAGCGGAACGAGTCGATGAGCACCAGGATCAGCCGGTAGCGGTCGAGGCCGTGCACGACCTCGTCGACCCACTGGACCTCCTTCATGCGCGAGATCCAGCCCAGGATGTCGTTGACCTTCTCGGTGGTGATGCGCTGCCCCCGCAGCTGAATCTCGACCGCGGGCTGGAGCGGCAGCGCCTCGCGCGGCAGGCCCGCCACCAGGTCCTTGCCGAGCAGCTCCTGCACCTCGGCCTCGACCTCCTCGGGCGCCACGAAGCGCACGTCCTCGACCGCGTCCATCTCCTCGAGCGTCTGCTTGAACGACAGCATGTCGCGCTCGGGGGTGTCGGCCTTCAGGTAGACCGTGAGGCGCAGGCTCTCGGAGAAGTGGTCGACCAGGCTGCCCACGTGCGTGACGAAGACCAGGAAGAAGCCGATGAGCACCAGCGCCACCGAGATGGTGAGCGTGGACATCGACGTGACCAGCCACGACGCGCCGAGCCCCTTGAACCCGTTCCTCACCAGGTACCACGCCGTGTACATGCGTCACGTCCCCTTGGTGTCCTGGATGATGAACCCGCGGTTCAAGAGGATCGCGCGCGGCGCGAAGCGCTCGAGCAGGTACCGATCGTGGGTGGCGACGATGACGGTGGTGCCCCGCTTGTGCAGTTCGTGGAAGGTGTTCATGATCTCGAGCGCCAGGTCGGGGTCGAGGTTGCCCGTGGGCTCGTCGGCCACGACGATCATGGGGTCGTTGACCAGGGCGCGGGCGATGGCCACGCGCTGCTGCTCGCCGCCCGACAGCATGGGCGGGTAGTGGGTGGCGTACTTCTCGAGGCCCACCTGCTCGAGCATCTGCCCCACGCGCTTCTTCACCTCGGGGAACGGGATGCCCAGAATCTCGAGGCTGAGCGCCACGTTCTCGAAGATGGTGCGCGTGGGGATGAGCTTGAAGTCCTGGAACACGACCCCCAGGTTGCGACGCAGGTAGGGGATGCTCTTGCGCTTCAGCCGGCGCAGGTTCCGCCCCTGGATGAGCACCTCGCCCTCGCTGATGTCTTCCATCATGAGCATCAGGCGGATGAGCGTGGTCTTGCCCGCGCCCGAGGGCCCCGTGACGAAGACGAGCTCGCCCGGATCGATCTGGAAGGTGAGGTCCTTCACGGCGTCGATGCCGTTGGCGTAGCGCTTGTAGACGTGGAAGAACTGAACCATGGCGCCGGTTGTACCCGAATCGCCGGACGGGTTCAAGACGCGATTGACCCTTGAAAACCTGGGCCCCCGTGGTAGATAATATCCTTCCTGACTTCTTGGTCCCCGATGACGAACGCGTGGAGCCAGTTCCTCGACCACCTGCGCGCGTCGCCCACGATCTCGCCCCAGACGTACGAGACGTGGATCGCGCCGCTCACCTTCCTGCGCGAAGACGACAGCCGCGTCCACGTGCTCGCCCCCGACGCCTACTTCGCCGAGTGGATCGAGGACAACCTGCTCGACGTGCTCGAGCGCGGCTTCACCGAGGCCGCCGGCCACGTCGTCAGCTTCCAGCTCAGCTACCCCACGCCGCTGGCCTCGGCCCGCGCCAGCCGCAAGCCCCCGCGGCCCGATCTGAACCCGAACTTCACCTTCGAGCGCTTCGTGCCCGGCCGCGCCAACGCCGAGGCCCACACCGCCGCGCGCTCGGTGTCCGAGAAGCCCAAGTCGTTCAATCCCCTGTACATCGCGGGGGGCGTCGGCCTCGGCAAGACCCACCTGGTGCAGGCCATCGGGCATCACCTGGTGGCCAACAAGCCGAACCTGTTCGTGCGCTACATCTCGGGCGAGCGCTACGTCAACGACCTGATGGCGGCCCTTCGCGGGATCGGCAAGTCGACCGCGGCGCTCGACGACTTCCGCACCCAGTTCCGGCGCGACTGCGACATCCTGCTCATCGACGACATCCACTTCATCGCGGGCAAGGAGAAGTCGCAGGAGGAGTTCTTCCACACCTTCAACGACCTGTACAACGCCGGCAAGCAGATCGTCATGTGCGGCAACCAGCTGCCGGCCGACATCCCCGACCTGCCCGACAAGCTGCGCAGCCGCCTGCAGTGGAACCTGGTGGTCGAGATCAAGCCGCCCGAGCTTCCCCTGCGCATCGCCATCCTGCAGGACAAGGCCCGGCGCATGGGGCTCACGCTGGCCGACGACGTGGCCTACCGCCTGGCCGAGAACGTGGCCGAGAGCGTGCGCCAGCTCGAGAGCGCCCTCGCCAACCTGCAGTTCCGCTGCAGCCTGCTGTCGGCGCCGCCCACGGTCGAGCTGGTCGATCAGGTGCTCAGAGAGCTCTTCCGCATGACCGAGAAGCCCGCCATGAGCGCCGAGATGATCCTGCAGGCCGTGGCCCGGCAGCGCGGCATGCGCCCCCATCAATTGAAGGGCGCCAGCCGCGATCGCGCCACCGTCTCGGCGCGCCAGCTGGCCCTGTACGTGTGCCGCAAGCACACCGACCTGTCGGCGCCGGCCCTGGCGGCGTTCTTCGGCGTGGGCAGCCACGCCACGGTGCTGAACGCCGAGCAGAAGATCGAGCGCGAGTTGAAGGTCGACGCCAACCTGCGCAAGGAGCACGAGCAGGTGCTCGGGCTCATCGAGCAGATCCGAAGGGAGATCTGACAGTGAGCGCACGAACAACCGACAGGCGCTGTTCGCTCGCTTCCCGAACGATCCCCGCTCGATCCGCGTCAACTGACAGCATGACAGGCCCAGAAGAAGGAAGAAGAGCTCCATGATCGTGGTTTTTTCTTCTTCGTCTCGAGGGCCTGTCAGGGCTGTTCGAACTGTCAGTCAAGGTGGAGGAAGGTCATGAAGTTCACCGTGGGTCGCGACAAGCTCCTCGACGTCATCCGCAAGGTGCAGGCCGTCATCGACCGCAAGACCACGTCCACGATCCTGTCCAACGTGCTGGTCGGCTCCGACCCTCGCGAGGCCGGGAGGGTGGTCATCGTGGCCACCGACTTCGAGACGTCGTTCCGTGGCTTCCTCGACGCCGCCACGCTCGACGAGCCCGGCCAGTTCGTGGTCAACGGCAAGTCGTTCTACGAGATCGTGCGCACGCTCGGCGAGCACGACGTGGTCGTCTCGACCGACGAGAACCGCGTGCGCATCCAGTCGGGCAAGTCGAGCTTCCACCTGAACACGTTCCCGGTCGAGGACTACCCGAAGATCCCCGACTTCGGCGCCGTCGACCTGGTCGAGTTCGGCAAGGACGTGATCAGCAAGATGATCCGCTGCTCGGCGTTCTCGGTCTCGTCCGACCACTCGCGCCCGAACCTGAACGGCGTGTTCTTCACCATGAACGGCAAGGACGACGGCTACCTGCTGACCATGGTCTCGACCGACGGCCACCGCCTGTCGCGCATCGAGGTCAAGGTGCCGCGACCCATGGACGCCCCCGACGTCAACGGCACCGCCATCCTGCACCGCAAGGGCCTGGCGGTCATGAAGTCCATGCTCGAGACCGGCGACGAGTTCTGCCAGATCGGCTTCGACGACCGCAACGTCATCTTCAAGGTCGACAACGCGGTGGTCAGCATCCGCCCGATCGAAGAGACCTTCCCCGAGTACCGCAACGTCATCCCGCGCGAGTTCCCGGTCAAGGTCGTGCTGCCGCGCAAGCCGCTCGAAGAGATGATCCGGCGCGTGTCGGTGCTGAACAGCCCGCAGGTCAAGGCCATCCGCGTGCGCGTGGCGCCCGGCGTGGTCGAGACCATCGCCTCGAACCCCGAGCTCGGCGAAGGCCGCGACGAGCTGCCCATCGGCTACGACGGCGTCGAGGTCTCGGCCGCGTTCAACTACCAGTTCTTCCTCGAGACGCTCTCGGTCATCGACGAGGGCCAGATCTCGCTCGAGTTCATCGACACCATCTCGGCCTGCCGCATGGTGCCCGTGGCCGACGCGGGGGATCAGGGCCCCGCCTACGACGCCATGTTCATCATCATGCCCATGCGCATGTAGGCCCGCCACTGCCCGATGCGCCTGCTCTCGCTCGACGTCGCCGACTTCCGCAACCTGGCCCTCGCCCGGCTCGAGCCCGGTCCCCGCTTCAACGTGCTGCACGGCGACAACGCCCAGGGCAAGACCAACCTGCTCGAGGCCATCCACCTGGTGGCCTTCCTGCGCTCGTTCCGCTCGCGGCGCGCGCGCGACGTCATCCGCTGGGACGCCGAGGAGGCGCGCCTCGACGCGCACGTCGAGGACGGCGGGGTCGAGAGCCGCGTGCGCATCGTGCTGCGCCCCGGCGAGCGCGTGGTCGAGCTCGACGGCAAGCGCGTACGCTCTCCCATGAGCTACTACGGGCTCTTCCGCTGCGTGCTGTTCGGACCCGACGACCTCGACTTGACCAAGGGCAGCCCCGAGGCGCGTCGGCGCTACCTCGATCGCATCCTCTTCCTGTCCGATCCCGGCTTCTGGACGGCCCTGAAGGGCTACAACGAGGCCGTCGACGCCCGCAACCGCCTGCTGCAGCAGCACGAGACCGATGCCCGCCTGTTCCGGGGCTTCGAGGCGCAGATCGCCGAGCACGCCCTGGGGGTGCTCACGCGCCGCAAGCAGGTCATGACGCGGGTGTCGGCCCTGCTCGGCGACCTGGTGACCAGCCTCGCGCGCTGGCGCGACTCGGGGTTGAAGGCCACCTACGCGCCGTCGGTGCCCCAGGCGGCCTGGACCGTCGAGGCCTACCGCGAGCGCCTCGAGGCCACCCGCGAGCGCGACGCCGTGCGCGGCTACACGTCGATCGGGCCCCACAAGGACGATCTCGAGCTCACCTTCGGCAACGGCCGCTCCTTCCGTTCGTTCGCGTCCCAGGGCCAGCACCGCCTGCTGGCCATCCTGCTCAAGATCACCGAGATGGAGGTGCTCGACCGCATCACGGGCAGCTACCCCGTGCTGCTGCTCGACGACGTCTCCAGCGAGCTCGACGCCGGGCACCACGAGCTGTTGCAGGCGCACCTCGAGCGTACGGGCGGCCAGGTCTTCGTCACCACCACCGACCGCGAGGTGCTTCCCGCCACGGCCGACATCCGCTACTATCGGGTCGCCGCGGGCACCCTCACAGGAGGCACTTGATGACCCAGTTCATCGTCGAGGGCGGTTACCGTCTCGATGGCGAGTACCGCGTCTCGGGCAACAAGAACGAGGCGCTCCCCATCGTCGCCGCCTGCGTGCTGGCCGGCGGCCCGGTCACGCTGCGCAACCTTCCCGAGATCCGCGACGTGCGCGCGCTCGTCGAGATCCTGGGCCAGCTCGGCTGCGTGGTCACCGAGCCCGAGCCGAACGTGGTGGTGCTCGACGCCCGCCCCATGCAGGCCGGCACCATCCCCGAAGAGCTCGGTCGGCGCATCCGCGCGTCGATCCTGCTCGCCGGGCCCTTGCTGGCCCGCTTCGGCCGGGTGGTGCTGCCCCCGCCGGGGGGCGACGTCATCGGCCGCCGGCGCCTCGACACGCACTTCGACGCCTTCAAGACCATGGGCGCGCGGGTCGAGATCGGGCGCTCGTACTTCCTCGAGACCCGGGGGCTCCGCGGCGCCGAGCTCTTCCTCGACGAGCAGAGCGTCACGGCCACCGAGAACATCGTCATGGCCGCCGTGCTGGCCGAGGGCACGACCACGGTGATGAACGCCGCCCTCGAGCCCCACGTGCAGGGGCTCTGCCGCTTCCTGAACGGCCTGGGCGCGCGCATCGAGGGCCTCGGCACCAACTTCCTGACCATCCACGGGGTGCCGGCGCTCACGGGCGGCGAGTACACCATCGGCGGCGACTACCTCGAGGCCGGCAGCATCATCGGCCTGGCCGCGGTCACGAACTCCGAGGTCACCGTCCAGGGCGTCGATCCGCGCGACCTGCGCGTCATCCTGGCGACCTTCGAGCGGCTGGGCATCCGCACGCACCTGCACGGCGCCGACATCTTCGTGCCCACCAACCAGGAGCTCGTGGTGCGCGCCGACTACCACGGCGCCATCCCCAAGATCGACGACGCCCCGTGGCCGCAGTTCCCCACCGATCTCATGAGCATCGCCATCGTCGCGGCCACCCAGGCCAGCGGCACCATCCTCTTCTTCGAGAAGATGTACGAGGGGCGCATGTTCTTCGTCGACACCCTCATCGGCATGGGCGCGCGCATCATCATGTGCGACCCGCACCGCGTGGTGGTGGTCGGCCCCTCCGAGCTCTACGGCACGCGCATGGAGAGCCCCGACATCCGGGCCGGCATGGCGCTGCTCATCGCGGGCCTGGCCGCGCGGGGCACCAGCCGCATTGGCAACGTGCAGCAGATCGATCGCGGCTACGAGCGCATCGACCAGAAGCTGCAGAAGCTGGGGGCCCACATCGAGCGAGTGGAGGGATGACCCCTCCGTTCCCGCTCCCGCGGGTGCGACCCGACCTGGTCTTCAGCCCCGACGCCGTCACCGATGCCCGCTTCGTGCGCACGCTGCGACCGCGGCCGGCCGAGCGCGACGTGCTCGACGCGCTCCGCGCGGGGGTGGCGTCGCTGCCCCTGCTCTGGAGTCGAACCAACGAAGCGCGGCGCCGGCGCGGGGAGGCGTCGCAGAGCCCCGACGACCTCTACCGCCGCCTCTGGAGCCTGGCGCGCGACCTGTGGTTCGAGCTCGACGCGCTGCCCGACTACGACCGGCTCTTCGCCTGGCTGCCCGAGCCCTCGGTCCGGGAGCTGCCGCTCGACACGTCGAAGGCCGTCTTCCTGTGCACGGGCTGCGGTCGGTGCTGCGACCACACCGACGTCGGCCCCATCGGGCGCGCCGAGGCGCGGCGCATCGCCGGGGTGGTGCCCGGGTTCGAGACCCACGTGTCGTGGGTGAACGACCAGGTCGGGGTGCTGGCCGCGGGCTGCGAAGCCTGCCCCTACAAGCGCCCCGACGGGCTGTGCGCGATCCACGGCGAGCACGGGGCCGAGGCCAAGCCGTTGGTGTGCCGCCAGTTCCCCTACCGCTTCACGGTCGTCGACGGTCGGGTCGAGGTCACGCTCGACGCCGAGTGCTGGCAGCTCGCCGAGGCGCTGGAGGCCGGGCGGGCCGCTCCCGACGACGCCGCCCGTGACGTGCGGGCCGTGTGGGAGCTCGGCCCCATCGTCGAGCGCCTGCCCCCCGTGCGCTTCGCCGACCCCTTCACGACGCTCCCCGACGACGCATGGGAGGCGGCGCGGGGCGTGTTCGACCGCGAGATCGACGCGGGCGCCGGGGTGGTCGAGGCCCTGCTCGAGTTGCTCGGCGCCATTCCTCGCCGGCCGCCGGCCTTCCTCGACGAGGCGGCCTGGGCCCACGCCTTCGGCCCGGCCTTTCGCCCCGAACCCACCCGCTCCGAGGCCTGGCTGCTATCCCAGCTGAAGAGCCAGCTCGCCGCCTGGCGGGCGGGGGCCCCCTGGCGAGCGCCGCTCGGCGACCTGCTGCTGGTCGGACTCCAGCGCCTCGCGGCGCGCGCACCCCTGCCTCCGCAGGACGCGACGGCGCGCGCGGTGTTCGTGCAGGTGGCGCGCTCGCACCTCGACGCGAAGAACGTCCTGAAGAAGGACAACCTCGAGCTCGGCGTCCTCTCGCTGGTCTGGCGCCTGCGCCTGGCCGAGGCGGCCCTGGGTCCCCGATCGGCCATTGACACGACGGTGGCCTCGAATAAACTCCTCAAGGATCGACGCCTCGGGGAATATTTCCGTCAGAATCAGGTGTTGTTCCGACGGCTGGCGGAGGCCCCGGTCGAATCTGCGGAGGAAAGAAGATGAGCGCGATGCGGTTCCTGCTTCCCCTGATGGCGTTCGTGGTGCTCGCCTGTCAGTCGCCCAAGAAGGAAGAAGCCCCGGCCGGCGCCACGCCCGCCGCCGAAGCCCCCAAGGAAGGCGCAGCGGTCACGGCCGCGCCGCCCGCGGCTCCCGCCGAGGCCGGCCCCAAGACGATTGAGCCCAAGGTCTACACGGGCGTGATCGCCAAGGTGAACGGCGAGCCCCTGCCCGCCGAGGCCTTCAACGACGAGATCGCCAAGGTCGTGAAGCCCGGCAGCAAGATCCCCGAAGAGCGCCTGGCGCGCATCGAGGCCAACATCCTCACGCGCATGATCGATGACGTTCTCGTGGCCCAGGCGGTCAAGACCGAGACCATCGTCATCGACGACGCCGAGTTCCAGTCCGAGTACGCCAAGTACAAGGAGCGCTTCAAGACCGACGAGCAGTACCAGAACTTCCTGAAGTACGGCCGCATGACCGAAGAGCAGGTGCAGGCGCGCGTGCGCGAGAAGGCCTCGCTCAAGAAGCTGCTGGTCAAGAAGTTCGGGCTGGGCGTGACCGACGAAGAGATCAAGGCCTTCTACGAGAAGAACAACCGCTTCTACAAGGAGCGCGAGCAGGCGGTCATCAAGCAGATCGTCGTCCGCCTGCCGAAGAACGCCGACGAGGCCGCCACCAAGGCCGCCGACGACAAGGTCAAGAAGGCCCAGGAGGCCCTGCGCACCAAGCCCTTCGAAGAGGTCGCCAAGGAGCTCTCCGAAGACCTGTCGGCCAAGAAGGGCGGCGAGATGGAGCCCATCACGCGCGGCCGCTACCTGAAGGCGGTCGAAGACGTGGCCTTCACCCTGAAGCCCAACGAGATCTCGAAGCCCATCAAGACGCAGGTCGGCTTCCACATCGTCAAGCTGGTCGAGAAGCGCGAAGAGCGCATGAAGACCTTCGACGAGGTCAAGGGCCAGATCTCCGAGACGCTCTCGAACCGCAACTTCTACTCGGCCAAGCGCAAGCTCACCGACGAGTTGAAGAAGACCGCCACCATCGAGAAGCTCGTCGACATCAAGGAGCCCCCGCCCGCCACGCGCGAGCCGCAGGTCCCGACCGGCGCGCCCGTTCCCGGCGCCGCCGAGGGCGCCCCCGCCGCCGAGGCGCCTGTCGCCGCTCCGGCGCCTGCTCCGGCCGAGGCGCCTGCCGCCGCTCCGGCGCCCGCCGCCGCTCCGGCGCCTGCCGCGAACTGAGCCCCGTCTCTCCGATCCTCTCCGACCCACCGCCCCGCGAGGTCGTCATGGCCGTCACCCGCCCCCAGCAGGAAGAGCGCGCCATCTTCGAGCGCAGCCGCCCGGGTCGCATAGGCTTCTCGTTCCAGCACGACGTCGAGCACACGGCCACCCGCCCGGGGCTGCCCGCGGCCTGGCTCCGCGAGCCCATCGCCGGCCTGCCCGAGCTGTGGGAGGGCGACGTGGTGCGCCACTTCACGCGCCTCTCGCAGTGGAATTACGGGGTCGACACGGGCTTCTACCCGCTCGGCTCGTGCACCATGAAGTACAACCCCAAGGTCAACGAGGCCGCGGTCCGCAACCCGGGCTTCAAGGGCCTGCACCCGCACACTCCCGACGCCTGGGCCCAGGGCGCGCTGCAGATCCTGTTCGACCTGCAGGAGTACCTGAAGGCCATCACGGGCCTCGACGCCGTCACCCTGCAGCCGTCGGCCGGCGCCCAGGGCGAGTTCACGGCGCTGAAGCTCATCCGCCGGGCGCTCACCGACCGCGGCGACGCCCGCAGCAAGGTGCTCATCCCCGACACGGCCCACGGCACCAACCCCGCGAGCTGCACGCTGAACGACTACAAGGTCGTCACGCTCAAATCGGGCAAGGCGGGCATCCTCACCCCCGACGAGGTCCTGGCCAAGATGGACGACCAGACGGCGGCCATCATGATCACGAACCCCAACACGCTCGGCAAGTTCGAGCGGCACATCGTCGAGATCGCCGAGATCGTGCACAGCCGCGGCGGCTTCGTCTACGCCGACGGGGCCAACCTCAACTCGTTCATGGGCTGGGCCGACGTCAAGCGCCTGGGCGTCGACGCCATCCACATCAACCTGCACAAGACCTTCTCGACGCCCCACGGCGGCGGCGGGCCGGGCGCGGGCCCCGTGGCGGTCACGAGCGAGCTCGAGCCCTACCTGCCCGTGCCGCGCGTGGTCAAGGACGGCGAGCACCTGCGCTTCGAGAGCGACTTCCCTGGCACCATCGGCAAGGTGCACTCGTTCTACGGCAACTTCGGGGTGCTGCTCCGCGCCTGGACGTACATCCGCGAGCTCGGCCCCGACGGCATCCGCAAGGCGGCCGAGATGGCCGTGCTGAACGCCAACTACCTGCGCACGCAGGTCGAGGGCGACTGGCACCTGCCGTACCCCGGCCTCTGCATGCACGAGTTCGTGGCCAGCGACAAGGACCTGCCGAACGACGTGCACACGCTCAACGTGGCCAAGCGCCTGATCGATCTCGGCTTCCACCCGCCCACCATCTACTTCCCGCTCATCGTGCACGGGGCGCTGATGGTCGAGCCCACCGAGACCGAGGGCAAGGAGACCCTCGACGCCTTCGCCGCAGCGCTGAAGACCATCGCCGCCGAGGCCGCGAGCGACCCCGAGACCGTGCTCCACGCGCCCCACGACGCCGTACGCACGCTGCTCGACGAAGTGAAGGCCGCGAAGAACCCGGTGCTCAGGTGGACGGCCCCCGCACCCGAACCCAAGGAGGCTTGAGATGGCGACCCGACCGCGCCTGCCCCGCCCCACGAAAGGCCAGGAAGAACCCATGCTCGACTTGAAGGCCCTCGAAGAGACCCTGCAGAAGGCCGAGAAGAAGCGCACCGACCTGCGTACGGTGCCCTACCTCGAGCTGCACAACCTGCTCGACGACCTGAAGGACCAGCTCGACGCCCTCGAGGCGCTGGGCGACCGCCTGCAGCGAGCCCACGACCGCGTCGAAGAGGTGGTCGGCGACATGGAAGACGCCGAGAGCGACTACCTGCTCGACGACGAGTACGAGGACGAAGAGGACGAGTAGGGGCAACCCTTGCGGTTGCCCACAGCGACCTGCCCTACAACCCCAGCTCCTTCACCGCCACGGCCGCCTTGTCGCCGCTGTTCGCCTTGATGCGCTCGGCGATGGCCTGCT
>CAZBRS010000006.1:0-11625 GCA_964494475.1 uncultured Myxococcales bacterium
CCGCGGCGGCGGGGCCCGCGGGCGGCGCGACGGACGGCGGCGGCGCCGACGGCAGGGCCACGGGCGTCGGCGGTTCGGCCGCCGAGGGCGCCGCGTCGGCGTCCTCGGTGGCCTCGTCGACCTCGGCCTCTTCGCGGGCCTCGGCCTCCTCCTCGAGGAACTCCTCGACGTCGAACTTGCGGGCCTCGGCGGCGAACACGCGCCCCAGGTCGGTGAGCCCCCAGCGGATGCCCACCAGCTTGAGGCCCCCCGTGCCGACCGCCCACGAGATCCAGGCCTTGAAGTCGGGCAGGGTGAGCTTGGACCCCGGGTAGACGAACGACTCGAGCATGCGGTGCAGCTCGTGGGTCGAGTGCAGGCGCCCATTCTGCTCGGGGTCGAGGGCGTCGAGCACGTACTTGGCGAGCAGCGGGTTCTGGTCCCACAGGTAGCGGAAGCCGAGCTTGGACTGCTCGTCGTCGCCCTGGACGGCCAGGAAGTCGGCCACGAACTTCGGAGGCGTCACGGGCGCCGTCTTCTCGGCGGCCAGGCCGAGCAGGTCGAGCACCACGGGCGCGTCGGTCTTGTTCCAGAGGCTCTGCTCCTTCAACCACCCGCGCAGGTCGGCGCCGGTCGGGGCGGGACTGCGCGACACGTACGCGAACAGCCGCGTGAGCACGGACAGGTAGGTCTTGTCGTCGGAGTTCGGGATGGGGGCGAAGGAGGTACGCTGGGTCATGAAGAGCTCTCCGTCAGGTGCGCCAGTATAGCACGGAGGGAGTCCTCGTCGAACGGCATCGCGCGCGCGGACTGGACGCTGGCGATGCGTGCGCCGTCCCGCCAGGCCGTCTGCCAGGGAGCCGGCGCCGGGCCGGCGGGGAGCGGGCCCCCGGCCCCCTGGACGCGCACCTCGACTCGGTAGCGGAGCGGCCAGAGGCGTGGGCTGGAGTCGATACCCACGGTGAGGTCGCCGAGGTGCCCGTGCGCCGAGCCGAGCTCGAGGATGGTACGTGGCGGCCGCCACGTGAGCCCGAGGGACCGGGCCACCCCCTGCAGCGCGGCGTAGGCGCGCTCGCGGTGCAACAGCGTGACGCGCCCCCGCCAGGTGGTCGGCGGGGCCACGTCCTGCACCAGGTCGCCGCTGAGCACGAAGAGCGAGATCGCGCTCGCCCCGAGCGCCAGCACCGTGCCGGTCGCGAGGAAGCTCACGGTGAGGCGCCGCTCGAGCAGCAAGAGCAGCGGCACGACGCTCGCGAACTGCAGCGCCGCGCCGATGGAGACCACGCCGTAGGCGCCGGGGAAGAGGTGACGCCAGGCGAGCAGCGCCAGCGCGAACAGACTGGGAACGAGCAGCAGGGGCTGGCCCAGCGACGCGAGCCCCAAGGGGGACAGCAGGTAGGGCCCGTACGCCCAGTCGAGGAACGCGCTGCCGGCGACCGCTCCCTGGCAGAGCGCGAACAGGCGCGAGTTCCAGCGCCGCGTGGCGGCCCCGGGGTGGCGCACGTTCAACCACAGGTGCAGGCCGAAGAAGGCCAGGACGGCCAGCGACCCGAACGCCAGGCGGAAGAGAAAGCCCGTCGTCATGGCAGCTCGGGCCAACCGGCGGTGGCGCCCACCAGCCCCACGCACGTGGCGCCGAAGCGGTTGGCGGCACGAACGGCCCCGGCCAACGCCTCGGAGTGGAGCGCGTGCAGGCCGCCGGCCGGCAACCCCACGCGGAGCAAGGCCGCCAGCAGCCCGGCCATGAAGGCGTCGCCCGCGCCCGTGGCGTCGACCACGTCGCGCGGGAAGCCGGGGTCGCGGCCCTGCCGACCGTCGCGGGTCCACCACGCGGCGCCCTGCCGGTCACGCGTCTCGACGACCAACTCGGCCCGCGCGGCGAACAGGCGCGCGAGCATGGCGTCGAGGTCACCGTACAGCGGGGCTGTCTCCTCGCGGCTGAGCTTCACGAGGTGGGCCCGATCGGCCAGCGCCCGCACCCGCTCGAGGACCTCCGGGCTCTTCAGGTGGAAGTGCGCCCGCAGGTTCGGATCGAAGGAGACGCGCGCGCCGTGCGCCTCGGCCAGATCGAGCACGCGCGCCGTGGCCGCGTCGGAGGCCGGCAGCGCCATGCAGTTGGCGCCCAGGTGCACCAGGCGCGCCCCCGCGAAGACCTCGGGCGCGAGGTCGTCGGGCGCCACCTCCTTGTCGGCCGCCAGGTGGCGATACGGGAAGAACTGGCGCTCGCCGTCGGCCTGCAGCACCACGAAGGTGACCCCCGTGGGCGTGCCCGTAGAGCGCACCACGTGGCCCACGTCGACGCCGCGCTCGGCCATGCGCGCCAGCAGGCCGTCGCCCAGGGGATCGGGGCCGACCTTGCCGAGGAAGGCCGTGCACAGGCCGGTCGAGGCCACGCCCTGCACGACGTTGGCGGGCGCGCCGCCCGGCCACACGGCGAACGAACGGACCCCCGCGTACCCCCCCCGCACGTCGGGGAAGAGATCGAGCAACGCCTCGCCGAAGGCCACGAGATCGTACGTCATCGCAGCCACTCCCCCGCGTCGCGCCACGAGAGCAGCGAGCGCCCCAGGAAGCCCTCGGCCACCCGCACGAGCTCGGTCAACGCCTCGCGCGGTACGCCACCCGGGCCGATCGCGGGCTCGCCGGCCAGCCGCGCCAGCACGGCCGCCGTCCAGGGGGCGGTGGCGTCGCGCGCGCACGATCGGCATCGGAAGGCCCCATCGGCCGACAACTCCGAGGAGGCGCCGTCGGCCAGCAGGTGCGCCCCGCAGGCCGCGCACGCGTGGGATTCGCCCAGCACCCCCGCGGCCCGCAGCAGCCCCCCCAGGGCCTCGAGCAGGAAGTCGGCGGCGCCGAAGTCGGGGCTGGCGTGCAGCACGAGGTAGTCGCGCCACAGGTCGTCGAACGCCCCGGGGCCGTCGTGCAGCAGGGGCAGCGCCACCTCGGCCAGCACGTGCGCGCACCAGAAGCGCGCGGGCTGGCGAGCCAGCAGGCTGCTGCCCATGACGGGCAAGGGCTCGAGGCGGCGGAGGATGCGCCGGCCGTCGGCCTGCAGGCGGCCCAGGGCGAACGGCTGCAGCGCGCCGGAGTGACGGCGGCCCGGCTTCTGACCGCGGGGCACGTAGAGCCCGACCACGCCGCTGCCGCGAACCAGCGCCCGAACGAACAGATCGTCTTCGCGATGGGGTTGCACGGCGAACAGGATGGCGTCGGCCTCGAGGGGAGCGCCGGCGGCGGTCGCTGTCATGGCGGGCCGATCATGGCTGGGCGGTCTGCGACCAGGCGCTGGTGGTGGCGCCGCCAGCCGGCCAGGCCACGGTGGGCGTGCGATCGTCCTGCAGCGCGCCGCCGGAGATCTTCACGGCGAAGAACAGGATGACGAAGGCGATGAGCGCGGCCACGACGACCGCCGTGGGGCTGAAGCGCGACCCGCGACGGGCCAGCAGCCCCTTGGGGAAGGCCGACGCCCGCTCGGGCTCGGGAGCGGCGAACGGGGAGCGCGGCAGGCCGGGCGTGACCCCGCTCTGCGCGGCCTGGGCCTCGTCGTACAGCTCGAGGGCGCGGTCGGCCGAGACCATGAGGGCGCGGCAGACGTTGCGCAGGAAACCCCGCACGAACGTGGGATGTGGCAGGGGCGCGAAGTCGTCGTTCTCGAGGGCGTTCAGCAGGTAGGCCTGGATGCGCGTCTCGCGCGCGACGTCGTCGACGGTGCGGCCACGTTCTTCGCGCTTGTGACGCAGGTAGACGCCCAGGCTCTCCATCTTGCTCCCTTCCGAACGGACCCCTTCCTACCAAGTCCGACCCGCGATGTCAACGGGGTGCCGCGCCTGCCTTGCGCAGGCTCGAATTGACTTCCGCGGCGGCGCACGGACAATCGTGCGAACGTGCCCTCGAGGAGGAACCATGCGCGCTCGAACGAAACTGCTGCTGGCCCTGACCGGGCTGGGGCTGGCCGGGATGCTGCTCGCCTCCTGCAAGACGCCAGCGCCCGTCCCCACGGCCGCCGCCGGTGCGGCCGTCCAGCCCGCGCCCGCCGGCACCGCGACCCAGCCGACGGCGCCCGGCGCCGCCAAGGGCGCGCCCAAGATCGAGGTCGCCGAGAAGACCGTCGACCTCGGCGAGATCCGCCAGGGCGAGAAGGCGACCCACACCTTCGTGTTGAAGAACGTGGGCACCGACGTGCTCCACATCCGCAAGGCCAAGGGGTCTTGAGGCTGTGCAGCGGCCGTCGTCTCGGCGGCCGACGTTCCCCCGGGCGGGGAAGGCAAGATCGAGGTCACCGTCAGCACCGTCGGGCGCAACGGCAAGCTCTCCAAATCCATCGTGGTCGAGTCCGACGACGCCGTCACCCCCAACCTCTCGCTGACCGTCAGCATGAACATCCTGGTCGAGCTCGGCTTCGAGACGCCGTCGCTGCGCTTCGCCGACGCGAGCGTGGGCACCGAAGCCCGCCAGTCGATCAAGCTCGTGGGCACGGCCCTCGCCGAGGCCAAGCTGGGCGCGGTCTCGTCCGATGTCGACGGCCTGACGGCGCGCGTGGTCGAGTCGAAGGAGGCCAGCGGCACGAGCACGACCCTCGAGGTCGTGTTGAAGGCCCAGAAGGCCGGTAACCTGCGCGGCACCGTGCGGATCGCCACGAGCGTCCCGACCCTGCCGAGCCTCACGCTGCCGGTCTTCGCCCAAGTGAAGGGCGACGTCACGGTCACGCCGGGATTCGTGGCGATCGAGGCCAACGCCCCCGACAAGGTGTACACGGTCACCGTGACATCACGACGCCCCGGGCTCAAGATCACCGCGGTCGCCGACGCCAGCGGCTTCCTCGCGGGCAAGGCCGTGGCCGACAAGGACGGAGCGTGGCGTGTCGACCTGTCGCTGACGCCCAAGGCGCGGACGACCCCCGACGTGTTCACGACCACCGTGCGCCTCTCCACCAACCATCCCGACGAGCCCCTCGTCGAGGTCTCGGCCTCGCGGGGCGGCGCCGGCCCACGTCAGCTCTCGCGCGAGCCCGGCCGACGCCCGCTGCCGCCGATGGCGAAGCCGCACCCGGCCGCCGCGGCAGCACCGGCCGCGACCCCTCCCTGATCCGGATTCTGGCAGAACGAACGGCCCCGCCCCTACGCGCGCTCGGCGAACGACCCGTCCTTGGTCGAGACCCGGATGCGATCGCCGTCCTTGATGTACTGCGGCACCATGACGCGCATGCCGTTGGTGAGCGTGGCCGGCTTCAGCACGGTGCCCCGGGCCGTGTCGCCGCGCGTGACGGGCTCGACCGTGTCGACCTCCAGCTCGATCGTCATGGGCAGCTCGACGTCGAGCAGCTTGCCGTTGTAGAAGATCAGCTTCAACTCGAGGTTGTCGACCAGGTACTGCGCGGCGTCGCCCAGTTCATCGCGCGTGACGTACAGCTGGTCGTAGCTGGCCTGGTCCATGAACACGTACTGCTCGCCGTCTTCGTACAGGAACTGGAACGGCTTGCGCTCGAGGTCGGGCTCGTCGAAGCGCTCGTCGGTCTTGTACGACTTGTCGAGCACCTGGTCGGTGCGCAGGTTGCGCACCTTGACCTTGACCAGGCTGGCGGCGCCGCGCGCCGAGGGGGTCTGCGTCTGGGCGACGAGCACGACGTAGGGATCGCCGTCGACGACGAGGCGAGCTCCCTTCTTGAGGTCCGAGGCGAAGATCATGCGACATCCCGTACATCCGGAGGATCCGCGGCGGAGAGTAGCAAGACCGCCGACGCCGCGTCAACCGCCTCGTTTTCCTTGACATGCCGCGAGTATTCCTCGTAGTGTCCCGCGACTTCACGCGGGCCCCACCGGTATGATCCACCTGACCGGTTATCTTCACCGCCACCAGTTCCAGGAGATCGTCGCGCGCTGGTTCATCAACGAACTGCGCGACTCCGACGCGCTCGACGTGAAGTACATCGTCAACTTCAACTCCATCCTCGTGCGGCGCTACCTGCGCGGGCTGGCCGGTCGCCTCTTCCGCGACGTCTACGGCGTCGAGCCGCTGTCCTTCCCTGCCCACAACAAGGGCGACCTGAAGGACTTCGTGGCCAAGCACCCCCTGGTCACCAACGCGCGCATCGAGCACATGATCGGCGCCTACCGCGAGCGGCCCGAAGACTTCTACAAGGAGACGCCCGTCGACGGCCGCGTCTTCTACACCGACGGCGAGCACCCGATGTTCCTGGGGTCCGCGCGGCTGAAGCGCCCGCGGCGCATCGCCGAGAAGGGCGCCCGGCGCATCTCCGACTTCGTCTACGGGCAGATCCGCGAAAACGCCGAGAAGCTGGCCCGCGAGCGCGCCCAACGACGCCAGGTCCCGCTCGATCGCCTGGTCTCGTCGCAAGAAGAGATGGTGCAGGAGTTCGCCGAGGCCGAGGAGACCATCCGCCAGACCATCAAGACGCACCGGCTGCCCATCCTCGACCAGCGCTTCGATCTCCACGACGTGGCGGGCCTGAAGCTGGTGTGCGAGCCCGATGTCCAGGAAGAGATCGTGCACTACCTCGAGTCGGCGCCCGACCTGAAGCTGCTCGAGCGCGAGGAGCACCGCGGCCAGTACAACGCCACCAACCTGACGGTCGAGCTGACGATCGACAAGAAGAAGCTGCTGGCCGAGCCCATCGACGAGAAGGACCTGGCGGTCCTGCAGCTCCGGGGCTTCGAGGCCCAGGCCATCACGCACGACCTGCGCGCGTTCGTCGAGAGCTCCGAAGACACCGTCATCGTCGAGATCATCCTGGCGAACTTCGAGGAGTTCCTCGAATCCGAGATCGGACGCTGCCAGCACGAAGTGCGCATCCGCGCCCAGCGGCAGAACGAGATCTACCGAGGCCCGCTGGCCAAGAACGCCCAGTACCTGCTGACGTACCTGTTCGCGTTCGCCGTGAGCCCGCAGACCAGCATCGACGAGCTGCCCATCAAGGTCTGGGGCAACTACGTACCCGACTACGTCGACATGATCATCCGGCAACTCTACAACGTGTACGAGTTCACGATCGCGTTTTGAGCATCTCCCCGAGGGCCTTGGCCAGCTTGCGGTAGTACAGGCGGGCTCCGCCCGACACCTGGTCGTCGGCGAGGGGCGTGCCGGCGTCGGAGGCCGCGGCGATGCCGGGCACGATGGGGATCTGGCCGAGGTGCCTGAGGCCGTGCGTGGCGCAGTGCTCGGCGATGCGGCCCTTGCCGAAGGGCCAGTAGGTCGTGCCCGTGTCGTCGGCCGTGAAGAAGGCCATGTTCTCGACCAGGCCGAACACCGGCGTCTGCAGCTTCTCGAACATCTTGACCGCGCGCAGCACGTCGGCGAAGGCGAGCTCCTGGGGCGTGGTGACGACCACGGCGCCCGAGACCTTCACGAGCTGGCTGATCGACAACTGGATGTCACCGGTGCCGGGCGGGAGGTCGACCACGAGCACGTCGAGGGGGCCCCACTCCACGTCGAGGAAGAACTGGCGCATGGTCTTGTGCAGCAGAGGCCCCCGCCAGACGATGGCGTCGGTGTCCTTCAGCAGCAGGCCGAGCGAGATCAGCTTCAGGCCGTGCTTCTCGACCGGCAGGATCTTGCCGGCCTCGTTCATGGCCAGCCGCTCGCCCTGGAGCCCGGCCAGGATGGGAACGCTCGGGCCGTAGAGATCGCCGTCGAGCAGGCCCACCTTCAGCCCGTCGGCGGCCAGCCCCAACGCCAGGTTGAAGGCCACGGTCGACTTTCCGACGCCCCCCTTGCCCGAGCCCACCAGCACCACGTGGCGAACGTCCTTGAGCTCGGCCGGAGGCGGCATCATGGGGCCGTGGGGGTGGGCGTGCCCGGTCGCGGGCGCGTGATCGTGATCGGACATCGGGTCCTCGTCTCGAAGGTTCGACGGAGAAACGGTAGGCCGAGCCCGGACAGAGTCAAGGAGAGTCTCGCCTTTTCCCTTGCGCCTCCGGGGGGCCATTCCTATAATGCCGTTCACTTTCGCCGTGGTTGCCAGGGCGAAGGGCCGTGCCGCCGTAGCTCAGTTGGTTTAGAGCGCCTGACTGTGGATCAGGAAGTCGTTGGTTCAAATCCAACCGGCGGTACCCACGCGAGTTCTCGCCTCCCTCCGCGCGCTCCCAGCCACCTCGGAGTGATCCATGTCGACTGAAACGACCCGCGTCCAGCCCCGGCTCGCCAAGGGTTTCCGCGACCTGTTCGCCCCCGATCTCGAGGCGCGCCGCGCCATGATCGAGACGGTGCGGGCGGTGTACGAGCGCTACGGCTTCGAGCCGCTCGAGACGCCGGCCATCGAGTACGTCGACGTGCTCGGCAAGAACCTGCCCGAGAGCGACCAGCCCGATGGCGGCATCTTCGCCTGGAAGGGCGACGACGACGAGTGGATCGCCACGCGCTACGACCTGACGGCGCCCCTGGCCCGGGTGGTGGCGCAGTACGCGCAGCAGCTTCCCAAGCCCTTCCGGCGCTATCAGGTGGGCCCCGTGTACCGCCTGGAGAAGCCGGGGCCGGGCCGCTTCCGCGAGTTCACGCAGTTCGACTTCGACACCGTGGGCTCCAGCTCGATGGCGGCCGACGCCGAGGCCGCCGCGCTCCTGTCCGAGGCGCTCGAGGCCCTGGGCGTGGCGCGCGGCGACTACGTGGTGCGCGTCAACGACCGCAAGGTGCTGAACGGCGTGCTCGAGCAGAGCGGCGCGCTGGCGGCGGGCAAGGGGCTGACCGTGCTCCGCGCCGTCGACAAGCTCGACCGGCTGGGCGTCGAGGGTGTGCGCGAGCTGCTCGGCAAGGGCCGCGCCGACGAGTCGGGCGACTTCACGCCGGGCGCTGGGCTGAGCGAAGGGGCCATCCGCACCATCCTCGGCTTCGTGCAGGCCGGCGACCCCGATCGGGGCGTGGTGCTCGCGCGCCTGGCCGACCTCGTGGGCGAGAGCGCGGTGGGCCGCGAGGGCGTGGCCGAGCTCACGGCCATTTCGGCGCTGCTGACCGCCGAGGGCGTGGGCTTCGAGCGCGTACAGTTCGATCCCAGCGTGGTCCGGGGCCTGGCCTACTACACGGGCCCCGTGCTCGAGGCGGCGCTCACCTTCCCCATCGTCGACGACGAGGGCGTCACGCGCCCCTTCGGCTCGGTGGCGGGGGGCGGTCGGTACGACGACCTGGTCGAGCGCTTCACGGGCGAGAAGGTGCCGGCCACCGGGGCCAGCATCGGCGTCGACCGCCTGCTGGCGGCCCTGCGCACCCTGAAGCGCGTGCCGGCCACGCGCCAGGGCCCCATCGTGGTGGCCGTGCTCGAGAAGGATCGCCTGCCCGACTACCAGCGCCTGGTGCGCGAGCTGCGCGAGGCGGGCCTGGCCGCCGAGCTGTACCTGGGCGACAGCGGCTTCCGCGCCCAGTTGAAGTACGCCGACAAGCGCAACGCGCCCATCGCCGTCATCGTAGGCGGCAACGAGTTCACGAACGGCACCGTGGCGCTGAAGGATCTGGCGCTCGGCCGCGAGCTCGCCTCGAACATCCAGGACCGCGACGAATGGCGCAAGGGCCAGCCCGCGCAGGTCACCGTGCCCCGCGACCAGTTGGTGCCGGCCGCGCGCGAGATCCTGGCCCGCCTCGGGGTGCGCCCGTGACCGGCTACCGGCGCGTCGGCGCCAACCCCGAGCCCGTGGTCCTCGACGGCGAGCACCTGTCGATCGAGGAGGTGGTCGAGGTCGCGCGCCATCGGCGCCGGGTCGCCATCGCCCCCGAAGCTCGCCACCGCATCGCCTGCTGCCGCGCCATGGTCGAGGTGCTGCTCGACACGCGCGAGAAGGTCTACGGCCTCACCACCGGGTTCGGTCGCCTGCGCGACGTGGCCATCGACATCGAGGACGTGGCCCGCCTGCAGACCAACCTGATCCGCAGCCACGCCGCCGGCGTGGGCGAGCCCTTCCCCGAAGACGTGGTGCGCGCGGCGCTGCTGCTGCGCGCCAACACCCTGTGCCGCGGCAACTCGGGTGTGCGCGAGAGCACGGTGCTGCAGCTCATCGCCATGCTGAACGACGACGTGTACCCCTTCGTGCCCCGCCAGGGCTCGGTGGGGGCCAGCGGCGACCTGGCGCCCCTGTCGCACCTGGTGCTGGTGCTCATGGGCGACCCGGGCGGCCGGTACTACCCGCGCGCCCGGCGCGCCGAACCCGCCGCCGTCGTGCGCGCTCCGTCGGCCGACGAGTTCGTGGCGCTGCCCGCCGAGGGCTTCGACGCCGTGGCCGCGACCGAGGGGTGGACCTTCCGCCCCGTGCGGCTCGAGGCCAAGGAAGGCCTGGCCTTGAACAACGGCACCCAGGTGATGACGGCGCTCGGCTGCCTGACCCTTTACGACGGCTTCGTGCTGCTGCGCCTGTCCGAGCTGTCGGCCGCCATGAGCCACGAAGCCCACCGCGGCGTGCTCGGCGCCTACGACCCGCGCATCCACGCCGCGCGCCCCCAGTCGCACCAGGAGGCCGTCGCGGCCCGCGTGAAGGGTTACTTCGCGGGCTCCGAGATCCTGGCGCTCTTCCTGAACACCGCCCACCTGCAGCGCGCGCACCTGGCCCTCGAAGACGCCCTGGCCCACCTCGACGAGCTCGAGGCCGAGCTGAAGCGCGAGGGCATCTCCAGCTCCGACCCCGTGCGCGAGATCCGCAAGGCCGTGGCCGAGCTGATCCGCGAGGTCGAGGGCGCCGTCCCGGTCGAGCCCGACGGCACCCCCAGCCCCGCGGCCGTGGCCGACTGGGCCAGGCAGAGCCAGCGTGAGCAGATCCGCCTCTTCCGCGAGCGCCTGGCGCCCCAGCGCCGCCTGGCCCGCACGCTCATCGAGAAGATCCAGCACCCGTGGTTTCCCGTGCGTCCGCCGACGAACAAGGCCGAGTCCGCGCTGGTCGGCGCCCTCGACCAGATCACGAAGGCGGTGCCCGACTCGCCCATCGTGCAGGACGACTACTCGTTCCGCTGCTTCCCGCAGGTGCAGGCCACCGCCGAGCGCACGTTGTGGCACGTGCACGAGGTGGTGCTGCGCGAGGTGAACTCGGCCACCGACAACCCGCTGCTCTTTCCGCCCGAGCCGCCCGGAGGCCTGGCGGCCCACACCCCCGAGGCCTACCGCGCTTGGCTGGCCTCGTCCGAAGAGAACCTCGAGGCCTGCCGCGAGGGCGTGGTGGGTGGCGGCAACTTCCACGGCGAGCCCGTGGCCTGCGCCATGGACTTCCTGGCCATCGCCATGGCCGAGGTGGGCTCCATCTCCGAGCGCCGCGTGGCGCACCTGGTCGACGACAACCACTCGCGCGGCCTGCCGCCCTTCCTGATCCGCTCCAGCGGCCTGAACAGCGGCTTCATGATCCCGCAGTACACGGCGGCCGCGCTCGTCTCCGAGAACAAGGTGCTGGCCCACCCGGCCAGCGTCGACTCGATCCCCACCTGCGCCAACACCGAAGACCACGTGAGCATGGGCACCATCGCCGCCCGCAAGGCCGCCGACATCGTGGCCAACGTGGCGCTCGTGGTGGCCATCGAGCTCCTGGCCGCCTGGCAGGGCCTCACCTTCCGGCGCCCCCTGCGCCCCGGAACGGCCTTGCGCCAGGCCAGCGAGGTCATCCACGCCGCCGGCATCGAGTTCTACACCGACGACCGCGTGATGGCCCCGGATCTCGCCCGCATGCG
>CAZBRS010000006.1:11725-81383 GCA_964494475.1 uncultured Myxococcales bacterium
GCATCGAGTTCTACACCGACGACCGCGTGATGGCCCCGGATCTCGCCCGCATGCGACAGGTCATGGAGAGCTCGGGGATGCTGGATCTGGTGCTCTGAAGCGATTGCGCCCCCCTTCCCGAGCATGGTAGGCTGCCGCCGTTCACCCTCTGCGGAGCTCCCTCCCATGCCCACCATCACCGTCCTCGGCGGCGCCGGCGCCGTCGGCCGCGTCTCGGCGCGCACCCTGGCCCTCACCGGGCCCTTCGACCACGTGATCGTCGCCGACGTCGATCTGCCCTCGGCGCAGGCCGTGGCGGCCGAGATCGGGCCGAAGGCCAGCGCGGCCTTCGTCGACGCGGGCTCGATCGAGAGCGTTCGCTCGGTCGTGCGCGGCTCGGCGGTCGTGCTCAACTGCACGGGCCCCTTCTACCGCTTCGCGGTGCCGGTGCTCGAGGCCGTGCTGGCCGAGAAGATCCCGTACATCGACGTGTGCGACGACGTCGACGCCACGCTGGCGCTGCTCGACATGCACGAGAAGGTCAAGGCCGCCGGGCTCACGGCCGTGATCGGCATGGGCAACAGCCCGGGCGTCACCAACCTGCTGGGCCGCTTCGCCTACGACACGCTGCTCGACGAGACCCACGCCATCGACATCTACCACGCCCACGGCGGCGAGGCCTTCGAGGGCGCCGGCGTCATCGCGCACCGCCTGCACGGCATGGGCATGGACATCCCCATGTTCCTCGAGGGCAAGCTGCAGTACGTGCGCTTCTTCGAGCCGGGCGGCGTGGCGCTGCGCACCACGGTCGACCTGCCGAAGGTGGGCAAGGCCGTGCCCGTGTACCCCTACCCGCACCCCGAGCAGATCACCATGCCGCGCCACCTGAACGTGGCCCGGGTCACGAACCGCGGCACCGTGCTGCCCGACGAATACTTCGCGCTCACCACCGAGATCGCCCGGCTTGGCCTCACGTCGCGGGAACCCCTGCGCGTGGGCGACGCGACCGTCGTGCCGCGCGACTTCGCCATCTCGTTCCTCCTGAAGCGCCGCGACGAGATCCTGGCCGAGCTCGACTTCGGCACCCAGCGCGGCTGCATGCTGGTCGAGGCGCGCGGGCTGCGTCACGGCAAGCCCCGGGCCTACCGCTTCTCGATGGCCTCGACCGACCAGGCGCTGGGCGAGGGCACGGGCATCCCGGCCGCGATGGGCGCCATGCTGCTGCAGCAGGGTGCGATTACGGAGAAGGGCGTGCTGCCCCCCGAGGCCGCCATCAACCCCGTCGACTTCCTGGCGCTCGTGCCCGAGGTGCTGGCCACCCGCGCGGGCAAGGGCTCGTTCGAGGGCGTGGTGGTCGAGAAGGTCGACGAGAACGGCCAGGTCGAGATCATCCAGTTGCCGATCTGACAGGCCTCCCCATGCCGGCCGACGTCGTCCTGGCCATCGACCACGGCACCTCGGGCGTCAAGACCGCGCTGGTCTCGCTCACGGGGCAGATCCTGGCCACGCGGGCGGTCGCGACCACGGTGCACCACCTGCCGGACGGCGGCGTGGAGCAGGACCCCCTCGAGTGGTGGGCGGCCTTCGTGAGCGGCGCGCGCCACGTGCTGGCCGAGACCGGGCTGGCCCCCGAGCGCATCGCGGCCGTGGCCTGCTCCAGCACCTACTCGACCACCGTGGCCTGCCAGGCCGATGGCACGCCGGTGGCCCCCGCGCTCACCTGGCTCGACGCCCGCGGCGCGCCTCACGTTCGCGAGCGCATGCGGGGCTGGCCCTCCATCAGCGGCTACGGTCTCTGCGCCGTCCTGCGCTTCATCCCGCGCACCGGCGGCGGCCCCACGTTGTCGGGCAAGGACGACCTGGCCCACGTGCTGTGGTGGAAGGCCGAGCGGCCCGAGGTCTACCGCGCCGCCGACGCGCTGCTCTCCAGCAAGGACTGGTGGAACCTCAGGCTCACGGGCCGCCTGGCGGCCTCGTTCGACTCCATCACCCTGTTCTGGATCACCGACAACCGTCGCATCGACGACGTGCGCTACGACGACGGCCTGCTGCGCACGCTGGGCCTCGATCGCGCCAAGTTCCCGCCCCTGCGGCGCTCCACCGACGTGCTGGGGCCGCTCCTCGACCGCGTGGCCGACGACCTGGGCGTCCCGCGCGGCACGCCCGTGGTGGTCGGCTCGCCCGATCTGCAGTCGGCCTGCGTGGGCTCGGGGGCGGTGGCCGACTTCGAAGCGCACCTGTACCTGGGCACGTCGTCGTGGATCCTCACGCACGTGCCCTTCAAGAAGACCGACCCCTTCCACGCCATCGCCAGCCTGCCCTCGGCCCTGCCGGGGCGCTGGTTCGCCGCCAACGAGCAGGACATGGCCGGGGGCTGCGTCGAGCACCTGCTCACGCGCCTGGTGTACCCCGCCGATGGGTTGGCCTTGGGGGCGGCGCCCGCCGAGGCCCACGCGCGCCTCGAGGCCCTGGCCGCAGACGTACCCGCGGGCGCCCGCGGCGTGATCTATCTGCCCTGGTTGAACGGCGAGAAGACGCCCGTTGACGACGAGACCCTGCGGGGGGCCTTCCTGGGGCTCTCGCTCGACACGCACCGGGCCGACCTGGCCCGCGCCGTGTTCGAAGGCGTGGCGTGCAACACGCGCTGGGTGCTCGGCTACCTGGAGCGCTTCCTGGGCCGGAGGGTCGACCGCGTGCGCGTCATCGGTGGCGGAGCGCAGTCCGATCTGTGGTGCCAGGTGCACGCCGACGTGTGGGATCGCACGCTGCTGCGCGTCGAGCACCCCCGCGAGGCCAACGCGCGCGGGGCCGCCTTCCTGGCCGCGCTGGGCCTCGGGCGCCTGACCGTGCCCCAACTGTCGGCGCTGGCGCAGGTCGAGCGTACGTTCACGCCGAGGGCAGAGCACCGCCCGGTCTACGACGAGCTGTTCGCGGAGTTCGTCGACCTGGCGCGACGCCTCAAGCCGTTCTACCGGCAGAGGGCCGCGCGACGACGCGATTCATCTACGAGAGATTAGTACCCGCGGGGGCCCCGCGGCCCGCCGCCACCGCCGCCACGGCTGTCGCCACGGCTGTTGGCGCGATCGACGCGGATCGTGCGGCCGTCGAGATCCTCTCCGTTCATCTGGAGCGCTGCCTCGGCCGACTCGTCCGATACGAACGTCACGAAGCCGAAGCCCCGGGAGCGCCCCGTCTCGCGATCGACGATCACCTTGGCCTCGGTGATCTCGCCGTACTGCGAGAACGCCTCGTTCAACCGAGCGTCGTCGGTCGCCCACGCCAGTCCACCCACGAAGACCTTGTTCCCGTCACCCATGGCCGATCCTCTCTGTTGAGCCTGTTCCGAGACAGAAATGTACCGAGGCGTCGCGGACCTGACAACGAAAAATTCGCCCGAATCACCGCAAGCGCACAGGGATTCTGAGGACCAGGCGATCGGACAGGGTGACCAGCAGGTCGCCCGAGACCTCCCCCCCGCCGTCGAGCTGCAGACGCCGCGAGATCGGATCGATCGGGCGCGGACGCTCGGAGGACTCCCAGGCGAAGGCCAGGCCGGTGACGAGCACGTCGAACGCCGCCGGGTGGTCCACCTCGAGCCAGAGCCCTCCGGCGTCGCGGACCCGGCGCACCGCGAAGGCCTCGGCGCGAACCTGCACGGCCAGCGCGGGGTGCCCCGGCGGCAGCGGCAGCGCGCGCGTCTCGATCTGTTCCCGCCCGTCGCGGTAACGGAATTGCACGTAGAGCAGCGCCTGGCTGGCCCGGCCGTCGGGCGCCAGCCCGGAGCGCCCGAGAGGCACCTGCGCCCGGAAGCGCTCGCCCGGCACGGCCTCGACCCACGTCTTCGCGTCGGCGCTGACCAGCACCTTGGCCAGCGTGGGTGACGGCCGCGAGATCAGCACCTCGGCGAAGCGTTCGAGCCCGACGACGCCCAGGCGCACCTGCAGGCGGTTCGGCTCGTCGCCCCGTGCCTCCAACGCCCGCCACTCGAGCTCACGCAACGCGCGTTGGGCCAGGCGGCGAGGGCCGCTCGGGTCGAGCACGGCGAGCCGCAGGTGCAGGTGATGGTGGTGGTGTCGCTCCCAGCCCTCGAAGGGGTCGGACGTGAGCCGGGAGGCCAGATCGTCGACGAGGCCGTCGGTCACGCCGTGCAGGCCGTCGCGGGCCCAACCGCGCACGCGCTCGAGCACGGCCTCGGCCACGCGGGCGTCGACGCCCACCTCGCGCACCAACTCGCCGAGGAACAGGCCCTGGTGCAGCTTGAAGACCTCGACCAGGAACATGGCCTGGCGGTTCACGTCGAGGCGATCGGCCGGGCCCGTGCACCGAAAGACGTCGGCCCCGCCGACGAAGTGCTCCGAGCACGCCGCGTGGTCCGGGGTGAACCGTCGTCCCTCGGTCGACGTGAGGTAGTACCCGAGGTCGAGGTTCACGCCCCCGTCGTGCGACCCCCCGGGATGGCGCCCCACGGGCGCTTGCCCCGAGAAGTCGACGGGCGTGTCGGCGTTCTCGGCCGAGAGGTCGAAGATGGCCGGGGGCAGGGTCGCGGGCCCCAGCGTGTCGTGCACGTGCGACAGGGCCACCACGACGAGAGAGAGCGCGTAGTCGCGCGCCCAGCGGAAGCGCGCCTCGCCATCGGCCCCGCCCGGGCCGTCGTGCGCCAGCAACGTGTAGAGCACCGGGGCTCCGGCCGGCGGGGCGCCCAGGTGGAAGAGCGCGACCGGTTCAGGGCCCGCGTAGCGGTCGACACCGTCGTTGGCGTGGACCACGCCCGCCGAGAGGAGCACCAGGAGCACCCACGCTCGAACCATCGCTGTCACCTTCACCCCCCGCCCTGTCGCCGCACTTCGTCCGGGGCACGATACTCCGCCACGGCGCGCACGACAACCGGCCACGACCCGCCGCGGGCAACCGTTCGCATTGACGACAGATCGAGCCGGCGCTACCGTATCGCCGCTTGCCGCTCATCAGGAGTGCCCCCGTGGCCCAAGCGCCGACCTCCCGCCCCGCCGCGACCGCTCGCGGACTCGCGACGTGGCCGGCGCTGGCCTTCACGGCGCCCCTCGCCGTCCTCTTCCTGGTCGAGTCCCTGGTGGTCAAGGCGCTGCAGGTCCACGCCACCACGGGCGCGTGGCTGTCGCTGGCGCTGCTGCAGGCCGTGGCGCCCGACGTGGCGGTGGGGCTGACGCTCGGCGTGGGCGTCGGCGTCGCCGTGTCGCTGCTCGGTCCGCGCCTGCGTGCGGTGGTCTCCATCGCCTACGCCGTCGTCCTGGCCGTCTTCCTGGTGCTCACCGTCGCCACCGCCGGGTACTTCGCCTCGACCGGCTCGAACCTCTCGTGGTCCGGCATCGAGTACTGGTACGCCAACCAGGCCGAGGTGAACCGCGTCATCGCGGCCGAGGGCGCCGTCTGGAAGTTCGTGCTGACCTACAGCCACGCGGCCCTGGTGGTGGCGCTGGCGCTCCTCCCGTGGCTCCCGCGCGCGCGCCGGGCGCTCGCGGCGCGCGGCCGACTCCCGCGCGGGTGGGCCCTCGGCCTGGTGGGCGGAGGCGCAGCCGTCGCGCTCCTGGCCTCGCTCGTCCCCGTGGCCGACGGCCCGGCGGCGGCCTCCTGCCGCTCGATCCCGCTCGACATCCTGGCCGACGCGGCGACGGAGAAGCTCTTCCCCACCGCGGCCCTCGAGCTCGCCGAGCCCGAGCGCCTCGATCGCTCGCTCGAGCTCGAAGCCCGACCCGGGGCCCCACGGCCCAACATCGTGCTCATCCTGTTCGAGTCGCTGCGCTGGAAGTCGTCGGACGTCTACACCCCCGATCTCGGCACCACCCCCTTCCTCGCGGAGCTCGCGAAGCAGGGCGCCGTCATCGACCGGCAGTACAGCGTCGTGCCGCACACGACCAAGGCGGTCATGGCCGCCAACTGCGGCAGCTACCCCTACCTCGACACGTCGCCGCGCGAGGCCATGCCGGGCATCCTGCCGCGCCGCTGCCTGGCGCACATCCTCAAGAGCCAGGGGTACCAGACGGCCTTCTTCCAGACCGCCGGCGCCTTCGAGCAGCGCGATCGGCTGGTGGCCAACCTGGGGTACGACGTGTTCCGCGGCCTCGACGATCTGCCCCAGGAGGGCTTCGAGGAGACCAACTACTTCGGGCGCGAAGAGCGCATGATGGTGCGCCCCAGCCTGGAGTGGGTCGACCAGGTCCGCGGCCAGGGGCCCTTCCTGCTCACGTACCTCACGCTGTCGACGCACCACAACTACGTCTCTCCCCAATCCTGGCCCTACGTCGACTACCCCGTGGCCGACCCCGACGAGCGCAACTACCTGAACGCCGTGCACTACACCGACGACGTGCTCCGCGAGATCATCGAGGGGTTCCGCGAGCGGGGCCTGGTCGAGGACACGGTCTTCCTGATCGTGGGCGATCACGGCGAGGCCTTCGGCGAGCACGGCGGGCGCCAGCACGATCTCATCCTGTGGGAGGAGGGGCTCCGCACCTTCGGTCTGCTCTACGGGCCCACGTACATCGAGCCAGGCTCGCGCATCACGGGCTACCGCTCGCACCTCGATCTCGTGCCCACGGTCGCCGACCTCCTCGGCCTCACGCCCAAGACCGGCGAGTTCCTCGGCTCCAGCCTGCTGAAGCCCGCGCCCTCCGAACGGCGCCAGCACTACGCGTGCTGGTTCAAGCGCCGCTGCCTGGGCCTCCGCGACGGCCCGATCAAGGTGCTGTACCACTACGACCTTCGCCCCATGGAGGTGTACGACACCGACGCCGACCCGCAGGACCTCCAGAACCTGGCCGGCTCGGGCGCCTACGGCCAGGACTTCCTCGACCGCCGCAAGCAGGAGATGCTGCGCTGGGCGCAGGTGGTCAACCAGCAATACGACGCCTGGGCCGACCGCCTGGTGGCCGACACGCTGACCGACACGCCCCCGCCCACCGCGAAGAAGCTGACCGCGCGCTTCGGCGACGACCTCGAGATCGTGGGCGCGTCGGTGTCGCCCGAAACGGCGCGCGCGGGCCAGGACGTGCACGTGACGACCGTCTACCGCGCGACCGGGCGGCCGCGGGGCGACCTCCGCCTGTTCATGCACGTGCTGCACCGCGACGGCATGCTGAACGAAGACCACGTCCCGGCCCACGAGATGCGACCGGTCTCGGAGTGGCCGGTCGGCAAGTACGTGGTCGACGAGTACACGGTTCACGTGCCGGCGGCCTGGTCCACGGGCGACGCCCGCATCGCCGTGGGCTTCTGGGACAAGAAGAGCGGGAAGCGCCTGGCCGTGACGGGCGCCTCCGAGGTCGACGACCAGCGGCTGATCGTGGCGCGCGTGGCCGTGAAGGGCACGCCCAAGGCCCCGCCCATGAGCGCCGAACTCCGCCGCAAGAAGGCGGCCGCCTGGATCGGGTCGACGGCTCCGGCCATGCAGGAGGCCCTCGACGCCACGTTCGGTCGACGCGTGCGCCTGGCGGGCATCTCGCGCCACCGGCTCGACGTGAACCTGGCCGGCACCGTCGAGGCGACCTACCTGTTCCAGGGGCTCGCCAGCGTACCCCCCACCTGGAAGCTCACGGTGAAGCTGATCCCCGACGGAAGGACGCCCGACGAGAAGGCGATCATCGACGGTGATCACGATCCGATCGGAGGCCTCTACCCCCCCGCCGACTGGCGACCCGGCGAGTACGTGCAGGACCGCCACAAGATCCACATCGACATGCACCGCAGCAAGCCGGGCACCTACGGGTTGTGGCTGGGGTTCACCGAGAACGGCCGGCCGGTGCCGGTCGAGACCACGCTCCCCTCCGACTCCCGGCAGCGCGTCAGGCTCGGCACCGTCGAGATCTCGGCAAAGCGGGACGGGTAGCCGCGGCGCTTTACGCCCGCAGCCTCCGGTGGTAGAGTTCGACCTCACGTCGCCGGAGTCGGAAAGCATGGCACGTGCCCGCCCCATCGTCGCGCTCGTCGCTCTCTGGCTGGCCGTCTCCGCCACGCCGGTCCGCGCCGAGGAGCAGAAGCCCGCGGCCCCGGAGGCCATCGTCGCCGGCGACCTCGACGCCCGCCTCGACGCCGTGGTCACGGTCGACGACGCCGAGCCCCTGGCCGAGACCGTCTTCGCGCAGAAACGCAAGGAGTTCGATCGCCTCGCGGCTCGCATCGGGGGCTTCCTCGACGGAGGCACCGACGGTCAGCGCTGGCTGGCCCTGCGCCTGGCCATCGAGCGCAACACCGCCCTGCCCTACGACAAGCTCGTGCCCCTGCTCGACGCGTCGGAGCAGCGCCTGCTCGAACTGGCCGTGCGCCTGGGCCTCCGGCACCACCCCGACGAGACCCTCGACGCGCTGCTCGGCTTCCCGTCCGAACCGCGTCGGCTCGCCCTGCTGCGCAACCTCGACGAGTCCACCCAGTTGGCGCTCGCGCTGCGGCTCGGAACAGCGAGCGGCCGCGAGCGCTTCGCGGTGCTCGACCTCCTGCAGCACGCGGCGGCGTTGTCCGAGAAGGCGCTCGCCAGCATGCTGCCGCTCGCCGGCGACCGCGAACTGGGGGCCTCGTGCATCGACCTGCTGCGCACGGCGGGCCGTCCGGGCGAAAAGCTCCTGGCCGCCCGGGTGGCCGAACTCGTCAAGACCCGCCAGGGGGGCGAGGCGGCGGCCTTCGTCGAGGCCGCGGCCGTCGTCGGCGAGCCGGCCCGCTTCCTGATCGAACCGTTCCTGCAGGCCGGCACCGACGCCGCCGTGCTCGCCGCGCTCCACGCCCTGGCCGGCCTCACGCCCCGCGAGCAACCCGTCGGCTTCCCGACCGAGCTCCTCCTCTCGAAGAACGACGAGATCCAGGAGCTCGCCATCTTCCTGGCCGCCCGCGGCCAGGACGCCTCGACGATCCCGACCCTCCACAAGGTGCTCGAGAGCCCCCTCCCCCGCATGCGCGGGCTGGCCGCGTGGGCGCTCGGGCATCTGGGCGATCCCGCGAGCGAGCTGCCCCTCGTCAACGCCTTCCGCCGCGAGATGGGCGACCCCAACGAGGCCAACCGGGGCGCCCGCGTGCAGATGCTCGACGCGCTCGGCCGCGTGGGCACCGCCACGTCGATCCCCGTGCTCATCAACGCCATGTCCATGGAAGAGCACCGCGACGTGGCGATTCGCGGCGTGGTGCGCTTCGGCGCCGAGGCCGTACCCTTCCTCATCTTCATCCTGCAATCCCTCGACACCTCGCGCGAGGTCGCCGTAGCCGAGGCCCTGGTGCGCATCGGGCGCGCCGCGTCCGTCGAGGTCTCCAAGCTGCTGAAGAACCCCAACCGCCGCGTACGCGGCATCGGCATGTCGCTGCTCACGATCGTCGGCGACGACGAGAGCGCCTCGCTGGTGCGCGAGTTCCTGGCCGACGAGGACATCCCCGAGGATCAGGTGCTCCACACGCTGCGGCGCTACTACTACTCGATGCGCGAGGTGTTCCTGACGGCCCTGCGCGAGGGCACGCCCGAGAGCCGCGTCATCGCCCTGAAGACCATCCTCAACATGAAGGACATCGACGTCCTGCCCGAGGTCGAGAAGTGCCTCGATCGCGAGAAGGACCCCGCCATCCGCCAGATCGCGCTCAAGGTCCTCTGGTACCTCGACGCGCCCGGGGTCGACAAGCGCGTGGGCGAGATGCTGCAGTACGAGTCGCCCGAGCTCAAGCTCGAGGCCCTGCGCGCCACCCGCATCCTGCTCGGCCCCGAGGCGCTCCGTCCCGTGGTCGCGCTCCTGAAGGGCGAGACCAAGGCGGTCGAGCGCGACGCGGCGCGCACCATCCAGGCCGTGACCGGCGTGGCCGGGCTCGACACCGAGGGCAAGCTGAACGGCTGGCTGGCCGGCTGGTCGTCGGCCCAGAAGCGCTCGATCCCGAAGCCCGACCAGCAGGGCAACGTGACCCTGGGCGGCGGGGCCACCCTCGCCTACGAGGTGTACGGCACCGAAGGCCCCTGGCTCCTCGTGATCCCCGGAGGCCCCGACCTCGGAGCCGCCTACGTGCGCCCCTGGCTGGGCAAGCTCCCGTCGTCGCGCCGGGTCGTGCTCTTCGATCCCCGAGGGCGCGGCAACGCCCGCGATCCCGCCAACCTGTCCACCTTCGACCTCTCGTCCGAGGCCGCCGACGTGCTCGAGTTGCTGCACCACCTGGGCGCGGGCCAGGCCGACGTGCTCTCCCTGGGCTTCGGAAACTACGTGGCGCTCCGGCTGCTCGAGCTGCGCAAGGAGGCCGTGCGCCGCCTCGTGCTGTCCGGACCGGCCATCCCCGAGGGCGCCCGCGTGCACGCCACGTTGAAGGGCCTGCCCGAGCGCCTCTCTCCGCTCTGGAAGGACGACTACGACTTCCTGGTGCGCGAGGGCAACAAGCTGCTACCCAAGCTGCGGCGTCGCGCCCTCGATCGCGTGCTGCTGCACGCCTACTTCAAGAACCCCGAGTGGGTGGCCATGCTCCCCGATCTGCACGGCGATCCCCTGCTGCGCGAGCGCCTGATGCGGGCCCTCCGGGGCGTCGATCTACGCCCCGTGCTCGAGGCCGCCGACACCGCCATCCTGGTCATCCAGTCCAAGGCCGACATCCACCCCGAGGAGACGCTCTCCTGGTACGTCGACCTGGCCAAGAAGAACCGCCACGTCCACATCACGACCCTGGGCGGCTCGGGCCACTTCCCGTTCATCGAGGAGAACGGCCGCTTCGTCGAGGCCGTGCGAGACTTCCTCAAGTGAGGCCCCGCGTCATGCCCCGCGCCCTGCTGCTCCTCGCGCTCGCGCTCTCCCTCCCGTCGCCGGGCCTGGCTCGCGACGGCTTCCGCTTCGACGCCGGCGCCGCGGCCTTCCTCGGCACCTGGGACGACGCGCTGGTCCAGGAGACCGAGCTCGACCTGGCGCTCGCCTCCGGGGCCTGGTCCGGCGCGCTGCACGTGCCCCTGCGCTTCTACCTGGCCTCGATCTCGGGCGACGGCAACGAGGCGCGCTTCCGCCGCGAAGACTGGAACTCGGCGGGCGACGTGCTGCGCCTGGTCGACGAGGTCTCGTTCGACGATCCGAAGCTGGGGCTGGCCCTGCGGCTCGGCACGCTGGCCGACGTCACCCTCGGCCGCGGCGAGATCGTGGCCGGCTTCACCAACAACCTGAACCTCGACCGCCCCGAGACCGGCGCGCAGGCGAGCTGGCGCCACCCGGTCGCCGAGGTGCGGGCCTTCGCCTCGTCGCTGCTCTCGGCGCCCGTGCTCGGCGCCCACGCCCTGGGCCGACCGCTCGCCGGGGTCGGCGGCGTGCTCGGCCGGCTCGAGCTCGACGCCACCTGGGCCGCCGACACCCGGGCCACCGTCAGCGCGACGCCGAACGCCGCCGGCGGGGTCGGCCGCAGCACCGACGCCGTCAACCTGTACGGGGCCGGGCTGGCGCTCCCCTTCCCCTCGGCGCGCGTCACCGCCGTGCCGTACGCGAGCGTGGCCGGCCTCGACACCGACGGCGGCGGCGTGCACGTGGGCGTGGGCGCCGTGGTGCGGCCCGACCGCCGCTTCGAGTTCGGGCTCGGCACCGAGTACCGCTACACCTGGGACGCCTACGCCCCCAACTACTTCACGGCGGCCTACGCCCACGAGCGCGACCTCGCCCCCTGCGGGCTGCCCAAGCTGGGTGCGCAGGTGGGCGGGCAGGTGGGCGCCGGCCACGGCTTCGAGGTGCGCCTGCGCGCGGCCTCTCGCGACCTGTGGTCGGCCGAGCTGCGCTTCGCCGACCGCCGCGGCCCGTTCAACACCGACGGCGCCCTGCGCCTGTCGGCCAACTTGCCCAGGGGCATCACCGCCTCGGGGCTGCTCCTCCACCAGGGGGCCGACGGCGTGGTGCGCCTTTTCGAGCTCGAGCGGGCCCTGGCCGCCGCCGACCTCACGGTGCCGCTGGCCGGCCCCGTGGCCCTCCGAGCCTTCTACGCCCGCGCGCTGCTGGGCGACGACAGCGCCCTGCCGGCGCTCTTCCACCGGGGCATGCTGGGCGTGTCGGTGGCGGGGCAGTGGTAGGTGGTACGCAGATTGCAAAAACGATGACGGACGGCCGCTCACGAGGGCGGCTCGACCGCCCAAGCCGGGCCCGGCCCGAACGGAAGGATCGCACGATGCAACGCTGGAAGACGCTTCTCCTCATCGGGAGCCTGCTGCCCGCCGCCCTTGTCATTCTGTCAACCTGCGGCTCGGGCATGCTGGGCGACTCGAAGGTGCCCGACACCGAAGAGAACCGCGCCATCTACGGGCTCATGCTCGAGTACAAGGACGCGCTCCAGAAGCGCGACGCCGACCACATCCTGGCGCTCGTGTCACGCGACTACCTCGAGAACGGGTCGACCACCGACAACGACGCCGACGACTACGGCTTCCAGGAGCTCGCCGAAGAGGTGCTCCCGAAGCTCTTGAACAACGTGAAGGCCATCCAGTTCGACTTCAGGCCCCAGGCCATCACGATCATGGGCGAGCGCGCCTCGGTGCGGTACGAGTACACGACGCACTTCCTCTACTCGGAGGGCGGGCGCGAGAACTGGCACACCAAGAGCGACCTGAACGAGTGGGAGCTGGTCCACACTCCCGACGGGTGGCGGATCGTCGCGGGGCTGTGATTATTCGTCGGAAGGTTCTTCGACGGGCTCGTCGTCGGGGGGCAATTCGTCTTCGGGCTCGGGGGGCGTGAGCTCCTCGGGCACCTCGTCCGTGGGCTCTACGGGCTTGGCCAACTCGACATCGAGGACTTCGTCGACCTCGGACTCGGGCAGCACCGTGATGCCCACCACGCGCTCGTCTTCGTCGAGGTTCACGAGGCGGATGCCCTGGGCGTAGCGCAGCGTGGTGCTGATGTCGCGCACCAGGATGCGGATGATGCGCCCGTTCGAGCTGATCAGCATGAGCTGGTCGTCGTTCTTCACGCGCAGCATGCCCATCACGTCGCCGTTCTTGGCCGTGATCTTGATGGTCATGATGCCCTTGCCGCCGCGGCTCTGGACGCGGTAGTTCTCGGGCCGGGTCTTCTTGCCGTAGCCACGCTCGGTGGCCGTGAGCAGCAGGTGGTCGTCCTCGAGGCGCGTGACCGACACGCCGATGACCTCGTCGCCGCGGGTGAGGCGGATGCCGATCACGCCCCGCGCCACGCGCCCGATGTCGCGCACCGAGTCGCCGCGGAAGCGGATGGACATGCCCTTGCGGGTGCAGAGCGCGATGTCGTCGCCCTCGCCGAACAGGCGCACGTCGATGAGATCGTCGCCCTCGTCCAGGCGGATGGCGCGCGTGCCGTTGATCTTGACCGCGGCGTACACCGCGGAGCGCGACTTCTTGATGATGCCGGCGCGCGTCACGAACATGATGTGCGGGATCTCGATCATGCGGTGCGCCGGGATGATGGCGGCGATGCGCTCGTCGGCCACCAGCGGCAGGATCTGGATGATGGGCTTGCCCTTGGCCTGGCGCGAGCCCTCGGGCAGCTCGTAGACCTTCAGGCTGAACATGCGCCCGGTGGTCGTGAACATCCAGATGGCGTCGTGGGTCGAGGCCACGAACAGATCGCGCACGACGTCTTCTTCCTTCACGCCCATGCCGCTCTTGCCCTTGCCGCCCCGCTTCTGCGTGCGGTAGGTGTCGACGGGCACGCGCTTGATGTAGCCGCGGTGCGTGATGGTGACGACGACGTCCTTTCGCTCGATCAGGTCTTCGGGGTTGATCTCGCCCTCGTCGGGCACGATCTCGGTGCGCCGCTCGTCGGCGTAGGCGTCGCGGATGGCGATCAGCTCGTCGCGAATGACCTGCATGAGCAGGGCGTCGCTGGCCAGGATGGCGCGCAGGCGCTCGATGAGCTTCATGAGCTCGTTCAGCTCGTTGACCAGCTCTTCCTTCTCGAGCGCGGTCAGGCGGTGCAGGCGCATGTTGAGGATCTCTTGCGCCTGGATCACGCTGAACGCGAACTGCTCGACGAGCCCCTTCTTGGCCTCGTCGGCGGAGCCGGAGCGCTTGATGAGGGCCACGATCTCGTCGATGATGTCGATGGCCTTGCGCAGCCCCTCGAGGATGTGCGCGCGCTCTTCGGCGCGGGCCAGGTCGTACTTGGTGCGCCGCAGCACCACCTCGCGGCGGTGGTTGAGGAACGCGACCAGCATCTCCTTCAGGTTGAAGGTCTTGGGCTGCCCGTCGGCGATGGCCAGCAGGTTGATGCCGAACGACGACTCGAGGAGCGTCTTCTTGTAGAGCGTGTTGAGGACGACCTGCGGGTAGGCGTCCTTCTTCAGCTCGATGACCATGCGCATCCCGTCCTTGTCGGACTCGTCGCGCAGGTCGCTGATGCCTTCGATCTCCTTGTCGCGCACGAGCTCGGCGATGCGCTCGAGGACGCGGGCCTTGTTCACCTGGAACGGGATCTCGGTGAGCACGATCTGCTCGCGGTCGCTGTTCGACCGGATCGGCTCGTAGTGTGCCTTGGCGCGGATCTTGATGGTGCCGCGGCCCGTCTCGTAGGCGTCGCGGATGCCCTCGAGGCCGTGGATGGTGGCGCCGGTGGGGAAGTCGGGACCGCGGATGATGCGGTGCAGATCGTCGATCGTGGCTCCGGCGTTCTCGATGAGCAACACCAGCGCGTCGATCAGCTCGCCCAGGTTGTGCGGCGGGATCCGGGTGGCCATGCCGACCGCGATGCCCTCGGAGCCGTTCAGGAGCAGGTTGGGCACGCGGGTGGGCAGCACCGAGGGTTCTTCGCTGGACTCGTCGTAGGTGGGGACGAAGTCGACGGTGTCCTTGTCGAGGTCGGCCAGCACCTCGCTGGTCAGGCGCGTCATGCGCACTTCGGTGTAGCGCATGGCGGCCGCGGGGTCGCCGTCGACCGAGCCGAAGTTGCCCTGGCCGTCGACCAGGGGCAGGCGCATGCTGAACGTCTGTGCCATTCTGACAAGGGCGTCGTAGGCCGCGGTGTCACCGTGGGGGTGATACTTGCCGATGACGTCGCCGACCACGCGGGCCGACTTCTTGTAGGGCTGGTTCCAGGTGTTCTTCAGATCCTGCATCGCGAACAGGATGCGCCGGTGCACGGGCTTCATGCCGTCGCGCACGTCGGGCAGGGCTCGGCCGATGATCACGCTCATGGCGTAATTCAGGTACGAGCTCTTCATCTGTTCTTCGATGGGAGTCGGGATCCGCTTGCGCTTGGGATCGAGCGTCATGGGCAGCCCTCCGGGGGGAGGTCGTGAAGAACGAACGGAAGAAAGGGGGCGGCTAGCGCTTGGAGAACTGGAAGCGAGCGCGAGCGCCGGCCAGGCCGTACTTCTTGCGCTCCTTCTTGCGGGCGTCGCGCGTCAGGAAGCCCTGGCGCTTGAGCGCTTCGCGGAGCTCGGGGTTGAACTCGAGCAGCGCGCGGGAGATGCCGTGCAGGATGGCGCCGGACTGGCCCATGAGGCCGCCGCCCTGCACGTTCACCAGCACGTCGAACTGGTTCATGGTGTTGGTCAGATGGAACGGCTGGAGCACGACCATGCGCAGCACTTCACGGGGGAAGTAGTCGTCGATGTCGCGCTTGTTGATGAGGAAGCGGCCCGTTCCGGCCTTGATGTAGACACGCGCCGTCGCCGTCTTGCGGCGGCCCGTCGCGTAGAACCTCTGGAGCGTCTCGGCCATCGGACACCTCGCGCCTTCTCGGGTTAGATCGTGAGCGTCAGCGGCTGGGGCTGCTGCGCCGTGTGCGGGTGCGTGGCGCCCGCGTAGACCTTCAGCTTCGTGAACATCTGCCGACCCAGGGGGTTCTTCGGCAGCATGCCCTTCACGGCGATCTTGATCACGTCTTCGGGCCGCTTCTCGAGCAGTTTGCCCGCCGTGATCGACTTGATGCCGCCGAAATAGCCGGTGTGGTGGTAGTACACCTTGTCGTCGAGCTTGTTGCCGGTCAGCTTGACCTTCTCGGCGTTGATGACCACGACGAAGTCACCGGTGTCGACGTGCGGCGTGAAGATGGCCTTGTGCTTTCCGCGCAAGACGGTCGCGATCTTGGCCGACAGACGCCCGAGCGTCTGGTTCTCGGCGTCGACGACGAACCACGCGCGCTGAACTTCGTTGGCCTTGGCACTCTCGGTTCTCATGGTCCAGCCTACGTCCAGTCAGGACGCACGTATATAGCCATGTGCCCCCCGGGTGTCAAGCGTTTTCCGGATTGCACGGCCCACCCCGTTCGACTATCGTCAACGCCCGGAAACGGCACGAGGTCCGGCCATGCGCACGACCTTCACCCTCCTGGCCCTGGTGGCGCTGGCCCTCGCGGCGTGCGGCGGCGGCTCCGAAGGAAGCTCGGGGAACGACACGTCCCCCCAGGAAGACACCGGGCTCGACGCCCGGGCGGACACCGCCGACCCCGACGTGCCCGCCGAGGCGGCGTCCGACACGCCCCAGGGCGAGACCCTGGTGCTCGAGTTCGTCAACGGCCCCAGCGTGACGGTCACGGCGGAGACCGCCCCCGACGTGCAGCTTCGCGCGTACTACGTGCCCAGCTACGCCTTCGGCGCGGGCGTCACGGTCACGTTCTCGCTGGCCGGAGAGGGCGACGCCAGCCTCGGCGCGACCACGGCGACCATCGACGAGAACGGCATGTGCGGCGTCAGCTTCGCGGCCGGCACCACGGTGGGCGCCTCTTACACGCTCACCGCGAAGGCCGCGGGCGCGGCCGACGTGACCCTCTCGCTGCAGGTCGTGGGCCTGCTGACGGGCGCGGCCATCGTCACGCCTGCGTTGCACTTCACCCCCGAGGGCGGCGAGACGCTCACGCTCTGGTTCGTGCCCAGCACCACCTACGTGTGCGGCCAGACCGGCCCCACCGACAAGCCCGCCGACACGTACAAAGAAGTGCAGGTCACCGACCTCGCGAGCCCGCTCACGGTCGACGGCCTGCCCGAGGCGCCGCGCTGGTCGGTGGTGGCGCTGGTCACGAAGGCCGACGGCAACCCGCTGGCGAACGGCTGCGTGGCCGGCTTCGTCATCGAGACCGAGGCCGCGCCCACCCCCGTGGCGCTCGACCTCGCCCTGCTCGACCTGAACGCCACGGCCACCTACGCCTTCACGGCCACGACCAGCCTCGCGGCCTGGATCGACCCCGGCCTGGCCGAGATCCCCGCCCACCTGCAGGCGCACTTCACGGCGGCCGACCTGCAGCAGAAGCTGCACGACCAGATGTTCGCGGCGCTCGACGCCAAGGTGCACACCGAGCACGCGGGCTACAAGGCCGACCCCGTGGAGTGCCCTGCCGAGCCCCCCGGAACCTGCGACGGCCAGCAGTGGTGCCTCGACCTCATCCACGCCGAGCTCGACGCCAATCTGGCGCAGCACCTCGCGAACCTGCCCGGCCCCTGGGACCAGCTGACCGACTTCTACGACGTGGCCACGGCGTTGGCCTCGAACGTGGTCCTGAAGGGCCAGATCGAGGTCAAGGCGCACGTGTTCGCGCCACCCGCGCACTACGAGTTCGAGGTCCGCCCCACCAGCCTGGCCCTGCCCGACTGCGGCGGCGCCACCTGCGAATGGACGGCCGAGCAGCTGAAGGCCGCGCTCTACGGCCAGGACTGGGGCGACCCCGCCAAGACCACCGGCACGATCACCGAGTACGACCGCCTCGACGTCGACGCCTTCCCGCTGGCCCTCGACGCCAATCGGCTGGCGCTGCTCGTGCTCACCGACGTGCTGGGCCCTGCGGCCTTCGGCACCCCGGACCTGTACGACTGGTTCGACGCGCGCTTCGGCTGCAACACCCTGGCGCCCATGTTCTCGGGGGCCTTCCGCACGTGCATCTGGTCCGGCACCGCCGACCTGCAGGCGATCTGCGACGACCTCGTGCACGACTACAACGTGCCCCTGCAGCAGTGGCTGAACCCGCTGGCCACGCAGAACGCCGCCCAGGTGACGCAGTCCCTCACCGGCGCCGACCCCGACGGCGACCTCGAGATGGACGCCGCCGACGGGACGATCACGTGGACCCGACCGGGCGCCGGCGCACCCCTGGAGGGCACGCTCACGTGGACGCGCCCGTGACGCCGCGCCTCACCGTCATCGTCCCGCTCTACAACGAGGCCCCGCGCGTCGAGGCCACGACGCTGGCCATCCTCGAGCACTTCGGCCCGCTGGGCCTGCACGAACTGCTGCTGGTCGACGACGGCTCCTGCGACGGCACCGGCGACGTGGTCAAGCGACTGTCGGGCGTCGACGAGCGCGTGCGCGGGGCGGGCTACGACGTGAACCGCGGCAAGGGCTTCGCGGTGCGCACGGGCCTGCAGTTGGCCACGGGCGACCAGGTGCTCTTCACCGACTGCGACCTGTCGACCCCCCTCGGCGAGTACGCGCGCCTCAGCGCCGCGCTCGAGGCCGGGGCCGACGTGGCCATCGGCTCGCGCGCGCTCGACACGTCGGTGCTCGAGGTGCACCAGCCGAGGTACCGCGAGGTGCTCGGCCGGGCGGCCAACGGCCTGCTCCGGCGCCTCGACCCGCACCTCGGCGGCTTTCGCGACACGCAGTGCGGCTTCAAGCTCTTCCGAGGCCCCGTGGCGCGCTTCCTGGCCACCAAGCAGACCATCGAGCGCTGGGGCTTCGACTTCGAGGTGCTGCACGTGGCCGTGAAGCACGGTTACCGGGTGACCGAAGTGCCCGTGCGCTGGGCCCACAGCGGCTCGTCGAGCCTCAAGCCCGTCGACTACCTGCGCACGCTCGGCGAGCTCGCCCGCGTCATCTGGAACGATCGGCGCGGGCGCTATTGACCCCCCTCGCTTGATTTCGCCCCCTTTGGCCCCATACTGACTGCAACGAGGTGCCCCATGGCAAACGAAGAGAAAGACTTCGACGTGAACGAACTCGACGACGACACCGACGACGGCGCGCTCGATCTGGCGTCGATGCTGCCCATCCTGCCCCTGCGCGACGCGGTGCTGTTCCCGCACGCGGTCATGCCCCTGAACATCGGTCGCCGCAAGACGCTGGCGCTCCTCGAGGAGTACGGCGAGAAGGGCACCGAGATCGGCGTGCTGGCCCAGCGCGACAAGGAGGAAGAGAACCCCGGCCCCCGCGACATGTACCGCGTCGGCACCACCGCCCGCATCCTGAAGCTCATCCGCAAGGGCGACAACAACGTGCTCATCGTCGTACAGGGCGTGCGGCGCTTCGTGGTGCGCCGCTTCGTGCAGCGCGAGCCCTTCCTGATGGCGCGCGTCGCGCCGCTCGAGGACCTGGTCGTGACCGACGTCGAGACCTCGGCGCTCGAGCAGAACGTCAAGAGCCTCACGGGCGAGCTCATCAGCGCCATCCCGCAGTTCCCCGACAGCGCCCAGGCCGTGCTGAACGGCATCGACGAGCCCGATCGGCTGGTCAACATCACCATGACCTACCTGCCGGTCTCCATCGAAGAGAAGATGAAGGTCCTCGAGGCCGGCGACCTCAAGACGGCCCTGCGCCGCACCCTCGAGATCCTGCAATCGCAGCTCGAGATGGTGCGCCTCAGCCAGAAGATCCGCACCGAGGTGAAGGGCAAGCTCGACCAGAACCAGCGCGAGTACGTGCTGCGCCAGCAGATGAAGGCCATCCAGAAAGAGCTGGGCGAGACCGAGGAAGAGACCGAGGTGGTCGACGAGTACCGCGAGAAGCTGCGCAAGGCGAACCCGCCCGACGAGGTGCGCAAGGTCGCCGAGAAGGAGCTGAAGCGCCTGGCCACCATCCAGCCGACCAGCCCCGAGTACACGGTGTCGCGCACCTACCTCGACTGGATCTGCGAGCTGCCCTGGACCACCGGCACCGACGACAACCTCGACATCCCGCACGCCCGCGAGGTGCTCGACCGCGACCACCACGACCTCGAGAAGATCAAGAAGCGCATCCTCGAGTTCCTGGCCGTGCGCAAGCTGAAGCCCGACCTGAAGGGCCCGATCCTGTGCTTCGTGGGGCCGCCCGGCGTGGGCAAGACCAGCCTGGGCCAGTCGATCGCCCACGCGCTCGGCCGCAAGTTCCAGCGCATCTCCCTCGGCGGCGTGCGCGACGAGGCCGAGATCCGCGGCCACCGCCGCACCTACATCGGCGCCCTGCCCGGCAAGATCATCCAGGGCCTGAAGCGAGCGGGAACCAACAACCCGATCTTCATGCTCGACGAGGTCGACAAGCTGGGCCGCGACTGGCGGGGCGATCCCACCTCGGCGCTGCTCGAGGTGCTCGACCCCGAGCAGAACCACACCTTCCAGGACCACTACCTCGACGTGCCCTTCGACCTGACGCACGTCATGTTCATCGCCACGGCCAACGTGCTCGACACCATCCCGCCGGCCCTCCGCGACCGCATGGAGATCCTCGAGCTGCCGGGCTACACGCACGAGGAGAAGGCGCTGATCGCCAAGAAGCACCTGATCCCCAAGCAGATCGGAGAACACGGGCTGAAGCCCGATCAGGTCACGCTGCCCGACGCCATCCTCGATCGCGTCATCGAGAGCTACACGCGCGAGGCCGGCGTGCGCAACCTCGAACGCGCGGTGGCCACCATCTTCCGCCAGGTGGCGGTGGGCATCGTCGAGAAGAAGTGGGAACGGCTCGACATCGACCTGCACTACCTCGAGGAGTTCCTCGGCCCCCGCAAGTTCGAGAGCGAGGTCAACGAGCGCCTCGACATGCCGGGCGTGGCCACGGGGCTCGCCAAGACCGAGGCGGGCGGCGAGATCCTGTTCATCGAGGCCAGCCGCATGCCGGGCAAGGGCCTGCTCCAGACCACCGGCCACCTGGGCGACGTGATGAAGGAGTCGGCGCTGATCGGCGTCAGCTACATCCGCTCGCGGGCCAGGGCGCTGGGCCTCGACGACGCCATCTTCGAGAAGACCGATCTCCACATCCACGTGCCGGCCGGCGCCGTGCCCAAGGACGGCCCCTCGGCGGGCATCACGCTGCTCACGACCATCGTGTCGCTGCTCACGGGCGTGAAGGTGCGCAAAGACGTGGTCATGACGGGTGAGCTCACCCTGCGCGGCGCCGTGCTGCCCGTGGGCGGCATCAAGGACAAGGTGCTGGCGGCGCTCCGCCACGGCATCAAGCGCGTCATCCTGCCCGAGCGCAACCGCAAGGACATCGTCGAGATCCCCGAGCACATCCGCGCCCAGATCGAGTTCGTCTTCGTGAAGAGCGTCGACGAGGTGCTGCGCGCCGCCCTCGAAGAGGACGTGATCCGCATCACCGAGGACGACATCATCAAGGAGATGCTCCGGAAGCCCGAAGCGGCGCACTGAGCTCCGCGCCTGGTGCCCGGATCTCGGAGCGACTGTCACCGAAGGCGGGACGGCTTCACACGGGCGGGGCCAGTACGGCCGTCATCCTGCGCCCGCGGATCGAGCCAGGCTCCACTTCGCGAAAGCCGGCTCCGAGGCACGCTTTCAGCTCTGCGGCGAAGTCAGCGGGCACGACGTGCCCCTTTGGCTCGACGATCAGCAGGCGCCCGGAGGGCTTCAGCAGCGCCTTCACCTGGGAAAGGAACCCGGGCAGGTCCTCGAATTCGTGCAGCGTGTGAATCACCGCTACCAGATCGACCCTTCCCCTGTGGTCGTCAAGACCCAGGCTTCGTGGTTGGCAGACGCGGGCGTCGATGAGGTCGGCCAGGCCTGCCCGGCGGGCGCGGCGACGGAGGCGTGCGATCGCCCGTGGCTCGACGTCGACCGACAGGACCTTCCCGGACGGTCCCACCAGCGCGGCCAGCGGCAGGCTCGCGAAGCCGAAGCCGCAGCCCGCGTCCAGCACCGTCATCCCGGCCTGCACGTACGGACCCACTAACGCCGCAGGTGGCTCCATCAATCTACGGAGCGGGCTGATCAACACGTACTGCATCCACCAGGGGCATCGGTGCGGTGCGGGCAGCCCCTCGACCGGTACGGAACAGGTGCGGCTCGGGCTTTCTTCGGTGATCATGGTATCTCCCAGGGCCGATATCGGCCGGTTGACGGGAACGCCTCTCTGTGTATTAAAATACGAGCCAGGACTCGCATTGTCTACTCGCGCCGCGGAGGTCCCCATGGGAACGCCCGACATGCCAGGATTCGCGAATGATCACCGCTCATTGGACAGGATGGAGCCCTCGGATCCGGCGCACGTCGAAGGGGGCGCGGCTCGCGTTTCGGCCTCGGGCAGGGCGACGAGGCGGACGTCCGGCTCGTCCATTGGCGCGCGCAAGCAGCCGCGCCAGGCGCGCTCGAAGCAGTTGGTCGACGCCGTCTTGCAAGCAGCCGCCGAGGTGTTCGCCGAGCACGGCTACGCGCGGGCCAACACGAACCGGATCGCGGAGCGGGCCGGGGTGTCCGTGGGCTCGCTCTACCAGTACTTTCCCAACAAAGACAGCCTGCTCGCCGGCCTGCTCGCGCAACACCACGCCGACGTCGCGCGCGTGGTCGACGGGGCGTTGGTCCTCCTGGCCGATCCGACGGTGCCGATCGAGGACTGCCTGCGCCGGTTGGTGCAAGACCTGGTGGCTCTTCATGACGCCAAGCCCACCCTGACGAAGGCGCTGTCAGCGGCGACGCTGCGCGACTCGTCCCTGGGGGAGGGGAAGCCCGACGACGTGGATGGCGAGGCGCGGGCTCGCCTCGCGGCCACGCTGCTGGCGTCACGGCCCGACGTCCGGCGTGCCGACGACCCCGCGGCAATGACCGCCGTCGTGAGCCAGACCACGGAACAACTCACGCGGTGGCTCGTGCACGACGCGCCCGGCGGATTGGCTCGCGCGGCGCTCGTCGACGAGGTCGTACGGCTCCTGGTGCGGTTCCTGCAAGCGTGACCCGAGCGGTCGTCCCAGGGCCCATCGGACCGTATACGATATCAAGGAGATGCTGCGGAAGCCCGAAGCGGCGCACCGTGTCGGTAAGATCCTCTGATCGATTTTCGCTACCCTGGCGGTGTCATGAAGACACGGTGAGGCGCCAACATGCGAACGACGGTATTCTGGGCACTCGTGTCGCTCGGAGTCGCAATGATGCCCGCGTGTGAAACTACGAGCGACGGCGCCGACACGGGCGAGGTCGGCGACACCGACCCGATGAACGAGTGGCTCGTGCCGCCCGCTTGCTCCGATCTCGTCACGCATTCCTCCGGGCCTCGGGTCTCGGTGGCGTTCGCAGAAGGCACGCCGCCCGACCATGCCTGCCCTGCGTGGTGGAGGGGTGGGCCGGCTACCATCGACCTGCTCACCGTCGACACCCTCGGGTTGACCTTCCTGCCCGACGGCCCCCGGGTCACCGCCACGTTCAGCAACTCGCCGGGTCTCTCGGGCGCGTCGTTCGTCGCGGGAGATACCGTGGACGCTGCAGCGTTCCACGAGTCGTGCGAAGGCATCCTGATCAACGACGCGCTGGTCATCTGGCGCGCCGACGGCACGCCAATGCTCTTCGCCGACAGCCGAAGTTTCTCGAACGCAGGGGAATGGCGAGCCGCGTGTGACGCGGTGCACCGTTGCCCATCCGATGCTCTCGATACCGCGGCCCTTGGCTGTCGACTGCCGGACGATGAGTGCTCGACCGGAAGCCGACTCTTGCCGGTATCCGTGGCGACGGGCGACGGAGCCTCGCTGGTGGTCGAACCGGGGGGCGTGCGGACCCTGACCGCCGACGGCGCCACCTGGCAGGCTGCGGCTCTAGGATGGAAGGCCGAGCCCCTGTGCACCGACGGCTTCGGCTACGGCATTCACGTGGTGGTCGTTCGGAATCCGTGAGCGCATTGCACCGAGGCTCACCGTAGACGAGCCCGCTTGCCATTCGGCATCAGGATGCCCATCCTTGAAGTGCATTCGAATGCACACGCAGAGGCCGCCATGCGCACGACCATCGACCTGGCCGACAATCAGCGCGCCGCGTTGCTGGCCATCGCCGCACAGCGCGGGCTGCGGGGCTTCTCGGCCGTGATCGCCGAGGCGCTGGACATCTACCTGAAGCTCATGGCCGAGAAGGATCCGGTCGTGAAGACGGCGCTGAGCCTGCGCGGATCATGGAACGCGAAGGACGACGCCGAGACGGCAGCCACGTTGGCCGACGTGCGCGCGGGCTGGCTGGACGCGCCCCGCCATGCGTGAGGCGAAGGGCCGGGTGCTGCTCGACACCGACGTGGTCATCGACTTCTTCACGGGGCGCGAGCCCATGGCCTCCGAGGTCGCTCGCCTCCTCGCCGAGCGCCGGGCGTGCCTGTCCGCGGTCTCGGCCTTCGAGCTGCGCGCGGGTATCGTGGGAGCCAAGCGTCTGGCGGCCATCGCGACCCTGCTCGCGGCCGTCGAGGTCATCCCCTTCGACGGACCGGAGGCCGAGCGCGCGGCAGCGTTCTACACGGCCCTGAAGGCCGAAGGGCGCCTGATCGGCAACGCCGACCTGCTCATCGCCGCCACGGCCGTCGAGCACGGCTGGCCGCTGCTCACGCGCAACGTCGAGCACTTCGGGCGCGTGCCGGGGCTCGCGCTGACGTGCTCGTAGCGAGGCGCGTTCGGGTATGCCCCCGCCGTCAGTCGTGTGGATAAACTCCCCACTTGCCGGCAGGGCCCACCCAGATAAACCAAGAGCTCCCGCGCCATCACGGCCCCGCTCCACGCTGGCACGGTGCTTGCAATGACACCGAGCACCAACGGACGGGGAGGCGACGATGCGCGCACGGGACGATCGGTGGCTGGGAGCGTGGGAGGCGGGGCTCTTCGTGGCGATCATGGCGCTCGCGGCGCTGGGGGCCTGCGGGGGCGACGAGGGCACGGGCGAGCCCGAAGGGCCGCTGTACGAGGATACCCTGACGAGCGAGTGCGGGGGGCTGGGGAACGCCGTGCAGGCCTTGACCTCGGGCGACTACTGCGCCGCCGAGGTGCTGGACTGGGCCTTCGACGCCGAGACGGGCGAGCTGGCGCTCTTGCATCAGCGCACCACGTTGAACTGCTGTGGCGAGCACTCGGTGAGCGCGGCGTGGGACGGCGAGCAGATCGTCGTGACCGCGGTCGACGCGCCCGAGGGCATGGGCGCGCGCTGCGCCTGCATGTGCGTGTACGACTTCGGGCTGACGGTCCTGAACGTGCCGGCCGGCGCGGCGCCGCAGGCGCTGGTGTGGCGCGAGCGCGTCACCGACGCCGAGACCCAGGAGGACGGCGGCGTGCGTGTGGTCTTCGACGGCACGCTGGACCTCGGCCAGGGCGCGGGCCGCGTGGTGATCAGCGACACCGAGTCCATGTGGTGCCAGGAAGAGCCCTGAGGCCGCGACCGACGGTCTCGGTATGAAACCTGAACAACGGCAGGAGGTTGCAATGCGGTGCCTGGCGATTTTGCTGGCCCTGGCGGGGCTCTCTGCGTGTGGTGGAGACGAGGGTGAAGGGTTGGCCGACGCCCCGCTCTACAAGGACGCGCTGCTCAGCGAATGCGGTGGCCTGGGGGCCGAGACGCTGGCGCTGACCGCCGGCGACTACTGCGCGGCCGAATTGCTCGACTGGGTCTACGACGCCGAGACCGGCGAGCTGTCGCTGTTGCACCAGCGCGCGTCGCTGAACTGCTGCGGCGAGCACGCCGTGGCCGCGTCGTGGAACGGTGAGCAGATCGTCGTGTCGGCCGTGGACGAACCGACCTCCGAGGGCCGCTGCCGCTGCGACTGCGTGTACGACTTCGGGTTGACGGTGCTGAACGTCCAGGCGGGCGCCACGCCCCAGGCGCTGGTGTGGCGCCTCGAGGTCGCCGAAGACGCCGCCCCCCGCGTGGTCTTCGAGGGCACGCTCGACCTCGGCCTGGGCGCCGAGACGATCACGCTGGACCAGACCGCCGTCATGAACTGCGAGCAGGCCCCGGTGCTCTGACCCGGGTAGCTACCCCTCCCGCGCGAACAGCGCCGCGCCCAGGGCTCCGGCCAACTGGGGGTACTGCGGCACGCGCACGGGGCCGCCCAGCTTCTCTTCGACCAGGTCGCGGAAGGCGGGCAACGTGGCCACGCCGCCCGACAGCGTGTAGGGCGCGCGGCCGTCGACGCGGCGCACCAGCGGCACGATGCGCTCGACCACGCTGGCGAAGACCCCGCGCGCGATGCGCGGTTCGGCGATGCCCTCCGAGACCAGGTGCACCACCTCGGTCTGGGCGAACACGGTGCAGATGCTCGACACCTCCACGCTCTCGCGCGTGCTGGCGGCCAGGGCCGAGAGCTCGTCGAGGTCGAGCTGCAGCGCGCGCGCGGTGAGCTCGAGGAACGAGCCCGTGCCGGCCGCGCAGCGGTCGTTCATCACGAAGTCCTGCACCTTGCCCTGGGGAGACACGCGAATGACCTTCGAGTCCTGGCCGCCCAGGTCGATGACGGTGGCCGTGTCGGGCTGCTGGTGCACCACGCCGCGCGCGTGGCACGAGATCTCGGTGGTCTCGCGGGTGGCGAAGGGTACGCGCTTGCGACCATAGCCGGTGGCCACGGTGCGCGTGATCGTGGCCAGATCGAGCCCCTCGGTCACGGCCTCGATCGCGCGCTTGACGCTGGGGCCCGTGGGGATGAGGCGCGAGAAGACGATGGCGCCCGCGTCGTCGAGCACCACCGCCTTGGTGGTGGTCGAGCCGATGTCGAGGCCGAGGAAGAGCGTCACGCCGACCTCACCGTCACGAGCGGGCGCCCGATGGCCCGGAAGCCGGTGGGGCTGACCTCGGGGAAGGGGAACTCGACGCCGGAGAGCAGCACCTCGCGCAGGCCCCACAGCTCGAGGACCGAGTGGGGCAGGTCGAAGAGCTTGGCCGCGCCCTTGACGCCGTCGACGGGCACGAGCTCGACGCCGGGCGGCGGGGCGAAGGTGGTCTGCACCGGGTTCACGCCGTGGTCGGGGCCGAAGTTCTCGACGTTGCCGTGGTCGGCCGTGAGGATGACCACGTAGCCGAGGGCGTGCAACCCGCGCACCAGGCCGACCAGGATGGTCTCGAGGGAGTTCAGCGTGGCCACGCAGGCGCCGAAGTGGCGCTCGATCAGGTGGCCCAGCATGTCGGGGCCGGGGAAGTTCGCGGCCACCAGGGGGAAGGGCTCCTCCTTCACGCGCGCCAGCAGCGCCGAGGCGATCTCGACGTGGCGCATGGGGGGCACCCGCCACAGCTCGTCGTCACTCTCGATGCCCTCGGTGCGGCCGTAGCTGGGGAAGATGATGCGCTGCTCGCACGCGAGCGGGGTCGAGCGCCGGCCGCGGGCGAACAGGCCCACGTGCTTCTCCTTCACGCCCTCGCCGCACAGCAGCACCTTGAAGCCCTTCAACTTCTGGCCGGCCAGCACCAGCAGGTTGTGGTCGTGGGGCCGGATGGGACGCACGAAGGGCACGCCGGCGTCGGTGAAGCTCTTGTGGTAATCGACCATGGTGACCAGGGCCAGGCCCTGCAGCCGGAGGTCGTCCTTCAGGAACCAGTCCCAGGTGTCGACGGTCTTCTTCTGCTCGGCCTGGGCGAGCACGAAGTCGTGCAGGCCGAGCAGGGCGGCGACCGAGGGCTCCTGGCGATCGGCGCGGAAGATCAGGTTGAACAGGCCCGAGCGCCGCGTGAGGTCGGGCGACGTGCCCACGTAGATGGGGGGCACCTCGGCGTCCTTCAGACCGCGGGCGTGGCAGGCGGCGATGGCCTCGCGCGCCTCGGCCACCGTGGCGACCCGCACCGCCGGCAGCGCCGTGGCGGCCACGTTCGCGGGGTCGAAGGCGGCCATCAGCGGCAGGAACTCGGCCAGGGGCACGCCCGCGGCGCGGGAGCGCCCGGTGAGCAGGTCGAGCTCGCGCCGGATGAGGTCGCCGCGGTAGTTGCGGTCCATGTACTGGCGGCCCAGGATGCGCGTGAGGCAGCCCGCGGCGCCGCGCTCGGCCAGGAAGCGCTCGAGCTTGCCGAGGAAGTCGAAGCGCGGGAGGCCGTTCTTCTCCTGGGCGCGGATCGACGAGTCGGGCGGGCTGTCGCGGCCGTCGAGCAGCGCCAGGATCTGCAGGCGCTCCTTCGCGACGCCGTACTTCGCGAACAGGGCCAGCGCGCGCTCGACCACCACGAACAGGTGCCGCAGGCACGAGTGCACGTACCCGTCGTCGCCGAACTCGCCCGAGAGCAGGGTCTTCAGGAAGAGCGTGTCGCGCGCCTGCTCGGGCCCCGCCATCTCGCGCACGATGGGCCCCAGCAGCTCCTCGACGCGGCCTTCGTCGAGGGCGCGGCCCAGTTGGCGCGACATCTGCTCGGCCACGCACAGGTTGAACATCTGCTGGTGGCCGGTGTCCGAGTTGCCCTGGATCTCGATGGCGAGCTTCTCGAACCCGGCGTCCTCGCCCGACGTGCGGGTGAGGAAGGTGGGATTCTGGGCGCGCAGCTGGTAGAGGGTGCGCAGCTCGGCGACCCAGGGCGCGTAGTGCAGGCGGGTGGCGGCCTCGCGCACGCGGCCCGTGACGTTGGCCTCGAACCAGGCGGGGTCGGCGGCGTCGGTGAAGCGCTGGCGCTTCTCGAACAGCAGCCGCGACAGCTTCAAGGCCTCGCGGGCCTTGCCCCGGGCGCCCAGGGCGAGCACAGAGGCGGCCGACGAGGGGTTCGGCGACAGGAGCGGCACCCAGTCGGGCTCGCCCACCTTGGCCCCGGCCTCGTCGAGGCGGGCGCGGTGCGCGGGCGGGAGGCCCTCGGCCACGTCGGCCAGGATGCGCGCCTCGAGCGCCGGATCGACGCCGTAGCCGTCGAGGATGAGCCACGCGACCTTGGGAGTGAAGTCGGACATGTTGGCCTCCGGAGCGCTCGACGCCGGGATCAGTCGAGGATGTGGAACTCGACGCGCCGGTTGTTGGCGCGGCCGGCGTCGGTGTTGTTGTCGTCGACGGGGCGGTCGGGCCCGAAGCCCTCGGTCTGCAGGCGCGCCTTGTCGACGCCCTTCGAGACCAGGTAGCGTTTGACCGAGTCGGCGCGCTTCTGCGACAGCGCCTTGTTCATCTTGTAGGCGCCCTTGGTGTCGGTGTGGCCCTCGATGCGCAGGCGCATGTCGCCCCGCTTCGTGAGCACGTCGACGATCTCGTTCAAGAGCCCGAACGACTGCGGCAAAATGCGATCGCTGCCCGTGGCGAAGAAGATGGTCTGCTTCAGCTCGATGGTCTTCGCGGTGACCACGATGCTCTGGTACTGCACCACGTCGGGGCAGCCGTCCTGGTCCTGGTCGCCGTCGAGGTCCTCGGGCTGGTTCGGGCAGGCGTCCTGGAGGTCGGGGAAGCCGTCGGCGTCGTTGTCGGCGTCGGGGCAGCCGTCGTGGTCCTGGAAGCCGTCGCGATCCTCGGCCGCCACGGGGCAGCCGTCCTGGAGGTCGGGGAAGCCGTCGGCGTCGTTGTCGGGATCGGGGCAGCCGTCGGCGTCCTGGAAGCCGTCGCGGTCTTCCTTCGCGCCGGGGCACACGTCCTTGTCGTCGTCGACGCCGTCGCCGTCCTGGTCGAGGTCGGGGCAGCCGTCGTCGTCGCGCTCGCCGTCGTAGTCTTCGGGCTGGTTCGGGCAGGCGTCCATGGTGTCGGGCAGCCCGTCGTCGTCGGAGTCGGGGGCGCACTGCTGATAGTTGGACCGCGTCCAGGCCTCGCGGATGGCCTCGAGGGCGCGCTCGAGGTGCCAGTTGGCGTAGATGCCGTTGCCGAGCGTGGACTGGTAGCGGGCGATCTCGAGGTGCGCCTCGGCCCGGGCCAACTCGGCCGGCGCGCACACGTAACAGGCGTCGCGCTTCTGGTCGATGAGCTTCTGGATGTCGCGCCCGCGCTCGTCGACCTCGGACGTGGAGGCGCAGGCCGCCAGCAGGCCCAGCACCAGCAGGGAGAGGACGACGCGCCTCATCGCAGGCCCCCGGGGCTGAGCGGCGCGGGTTCGCCCTGCACCTCGATGACCTTCTTGACCGGCTCGGGGCGGGCCAGGGGCTTCGGCACGTTCTTCAGGCGCTCGGCGCGGGCCTTGTTCTTGCGGGCCACCTCGACGGCCTTCTTCGACATGTCGCCGGCCTGGTTCGCGAACACGACCGATTGCTCGTAGTCGGAGCGCCCCTGCAGCTCCTTGGCCTTGCGCAGGTAGATCTCGGCCTTCGTGATCTCGTAGGGCGCGAAGGCGTCGGCGCCCTCGGCGCGGGCCAACTCGAACTGGTCGCGCGCGTCCAGGTAGTGCGAGGTCGACGAGATGGGGCCGCAGGCGGCCAGGGCCACCAGGGCGAGGAGGAGCAGGGCCGGAGGCCGCGAGGACATGGGGGCGGGCTCGCGCCGATTGAAATCCGGTCAACGCTAGGGGAAGAGCCGGGTGGTGTCAAGCCTGCGCCCCGGCTGCCTTCGCTTGCCTTCCCGCGCGACCCGGATACAAAGGAGGGCATGAAGCTCGCCATCGCCAGGCCGCCCGGTCCGCTCGATCTCGGAGACCTCGGCCTGGCCGAGCTTCGCGACTTCGTGGCCCTGCACCGCGAGCGCCCGTCGCGGGTGGTCCAGCTCTTCCGCGGGCTCAACCTGTACGGCGCGCGCGACCTCGACGAGATCCCCGGCCTCTCGAAGCGCGTGGTCACGCGCCTCGCGCCGCTGGTGCGCCTGCGCCAGCTCGAGCGCGCGGGCGAGGTGCGGGGGGCCGACGGCGCGGCCAAGCTGCTCTTCCGCACCCGGCGCGGCGACGCCGTCGAGGCCGTGCTCTTCCCCATGACCAACGATCGCACGCTCTGCGTCTCGAGCCAGGCGGGCTGCCGCGTGCGCTGCTCGTTCTGCCTGACGGGCGCCCTCGACCTGTCGGCGCGCAGCCTCACGGCCGGCGAGATCCTGGACCAGTACCGCGAGGCCGTGCGCGAGGTGGGCGACGAGCGGGGCATCACCAACGTGGTCTTCATGGGCATGGGCGAGCCCCTCCTGAACTACGCGAACGTCGTGCGCGCCATCCGCGTGCTCACCGCCGAGCAGGGCCGCCAGTTGTCGGCGCGCCGCATCACGGTCTCCACCGCCGGCGTGGCGCCGCTCATCCCGCGCCTGGTCGAAGAGACGGGCGTGAACCTGGCCGTGAGCTTGATCGCCGCGAACGACAGGCTGCGAGACGAGCTCGTGCCCCTCAACCGGCGCTGGCCCCTGCGCCGACTGCGCGCCGCCCTCGACGAGTGGGCGCTGGTCGCGCGCCGGCGCCTGACCGTCGAGGTGGTGCTGCTCGACGGCGTGAACGACGGCGAGCACCACGCCACCGAGGTGGCCACGTGGCTCAGCGGGCTCGACGCCAAGGTGAACCTGATCCCCTTCAACCCGCACGCGGGCGCGCGATATCGGACCCCGGCGCCCGAGCGGGTCCGGGCCTTCGCCGCCGTGCTGCGCGCCGGCGGCTTCCCCGTGCAGCTCCGCGAACGGCGCGGCGACGACGTGCAGGGGGCGTGCGGGCAGCTCGGCACGGGCCTGGCACGCCGGGCCTGATGAATCGACGGGCGCGATGAAGCACGCCCCTACACACCGCCGGGTGAATCGATATACTGCCCCGCAGTGCACCCGCGAGAGGGTCCCATGGCCACGATCGACGCGCCCATGAAGCCGTTTCACGTCACGTCGGCCGACGGCACGCGCCTCCGGGCGTTCCAGGCCGGGTGCGGCCCGCACCACGTGCTGCTCTCTCCCGGCATGGGCACGCCCGTGCTCTGCTGGAAGTACCTGTTCGAGGCCTTCGCGCGCCAGGTCACGTTCGTCACCTGGGATCCGCGAGGCTGCTACGGCTCCGACAAGCCCTCCGAGCCCACGAACATCGAGGTGGCGCACCACGTCGACGACGGCGAGGCGGTGCTGGCCGCGATCGGCTGGGGCGGGAGCCCGTACGTGTGCGCAGGCTGGAGCATGGGCGTCGAGCTGTCGCTCGAGCTCTACGCACGCCACCGCGCCGACGTGAAGGGCCTCGTGCTCATCAACGGCGCCTTCGAGCACGTGCTGAAGACGGTCACGCTCTTCCCCGGGGCCGATCGCCTCGTCGATCGGTTGCTCGGCCTTGGCGTGGCCCTGGGGCCCTATGCGTCGCCCGTGGTGAGCACGCTGCTCGGCCAGGAGTGGACCATCCGGGCGCTCCTCGGCCTGGGGCTGGTGGCCGACAACGAGCCCTTCTTCGGTGAGGTGCTGAAGGAGTTCCGCCAGCTCGACTTCGGCTTCTACAGCGGCATGATCCGCGCGCTCAACCACCACTCGGCGCGCGCCCTGGCGCCCACCGTGACGGTGCCCACCCTCATCACCGCCGGCAGCGGCGACAAGATGACCCCCCTCGCGACCGCGCGCGAGCTGCGCTGGCTGATCCCGGGCGCCGAGCTGTTCGTCGTACCGAACGGCACGCACTACACCACGCTCGAGTACCCCGAGATCGTGAACCTGAAGCTCGAGCAGTTCTTCCGAACGCGCGCGTTCGCCGATACGTGGAAGTGAGGCCCGTCATGGCGATGCCCGCCCCCCTCACCTGGCCGACCACGCTCGAGGGCACGCGCGCGCAGATGCGATCGCGCCTGGCCGCCCTCATCGAGCCGGCCACGCTCGACGTCTACGCCGAGCTCGCGCTCCGCATCAACCAGCTGAAGCGCGAGAAGAACGCCATCATCCTCGGCCACAACTACATGGAGCCCGCGCTCTACCACTCGGTGCCCGACTACGTGGGCGACTCTCTGGGCCTCGCGCGCATCGCGGCGGCCACCACGGCCGACCTCGTCGTCTTCTGCGGAGTGGGCTTCATGGCCGAGACGGCCAAGATCCTGAACCCCTCGCGCAAGGTGCTCATCCCCTCGGCCAAGGCCGGCTGCTCGCTGGCGGCGGGCATCACCGCCGACGACGTGCGCACGCTCAAGGCCCGGCACCCCGGGGCGCCCGTGGTCACCTACGTGAACACCTACGCCGCCGTGAAGGCCCTGTCGGACTACTGCTGCACCTCGGGCAACGCCGGCGCGGTGGTGAAGCACCTGCTGGCCGAGGGGCATCGGCGCGTTATCTTCGCCCCCGACGAGTACCTGGCCCGCAACACCGCCGACGAGCTCGGCCTGGGCTTCGTGCTGTCGACCCCGGGCTGCGAGGAGGTCGAGCGCGCGCTGCCCGGCCCCGCCATCATCGGCTGGAGCGCGCGCTGCGAGGTGCACGAGAAGTTCACGGTCGACGACATCGCCCGCGTGCGGCGCGACTTCCCCGACGTGACCGTGCTCGCGCACCCCGAGTGCAGCCCCGAGGTGGTGGCCGCCGCCGACTTCTCGGGCTCGACCAGCCAGATGATCGACTTCGTGCAGCGCCAGGAGAGGCCGCGCTACCTGCTGCTGACCGAGTGCGCCATGGGCGACAACATCGCCGCAGAGAATCCCGGCCGCGACCTCTTGCGGCTGTGCAGCCTGCGCTGCCCGCACATGGCCGAGATCACGCTGCTCGACACGCTGCAGAGCCTCGAGCTCGAACGATACGAGTGCACCCTGGCGCCCGACCTCCTCGAGGCGGCGCGCCTGCCCATCGAGCGCATGATCGCCCTGGGCTGATTGGAGCTTCGCATGAGCCGCAAGCCCGCTCGGTTCCTTGTCCTGGCGCTGGTGTTCGCGCTCGTCGCCTGTGGCGGTGAGGGCTCCGAATCCGACGTGGCCTCGGACCAGGCCGTTGACCTCGCCGCGGACCTCGGGCCCCAGACCGACATGGTCGAGCCCGCGCCCGAGGTCGCCGAGCCGGCCCCTGACACGACCGAGCCGACCCCCGACGGGATCGAGACGACACCCGATCGGGTCGAGCTCGACGAGATCGAGCCCGACGTCGCGCCCGAGGTGCTGCTGCCGGTGTGCGAGGGCGCCTGGGCGCCCGTCACGCACGACCCGACCGTCGACCTCACGTTCCTGCGCGGGCCGTTCCTGCAGCAGGTGCAGGGCGACAGCGCCGTCATCGCGTGGCGCCTGGCGCCCCCCGCCGTGGGCGAGCCCGAGGCCCCGCCCGAGCCCGGATGCGTGCGCTACACGGTCGACGGGGCCGAATCCGAGGTCTGCGACGACCCCGACGACCACCGCCAGTACGCCGTGCGCCTGACCGGCCTGCCGCCGTCGACCCAGGTCACGTACCGAGCGATCGTGGGCGCTGTCGAGACCGCCGATCTGCGCTTCTTCGCCGCGCCCACCGACGAGGCACCGGTGCGCCTGCTGGTCTTCTCCGACGCCCACGTCAACGCCGAGACGTTGCCCCAGCTCGCGGCCTACGGGTTGGCCGATCAGGTCGACGTCGCGGTGAGCGTGGGCGACCACGTGAACTCGGCCCTGGTCGAGGAGTTCGACCAGTACTTCGCGCTGATGCGGCCGCTCTTCCAGCACGTTCCCTGGTGGCCCACCATCGGCAACCACGAGGGCCGCGACGACCAGTACTTCGACAGCATCGAGGTGCCGGGCGCGGGCCCCAACCCGGGCGGCGAGGCCTACTACTCGGCGCGCGTCGGAAACGTGTGGATCGGCGTGCTCGAGCTGAAGGACATCCTGGTCTCGGCCATGCTGAAGAAGGATCTGGGCGAGGTCATCTGGTTGCGGGAACAGTTGGCCAGCCCCGCGGCGCAGACGGCCACCTGGCGCCTCTTGTTCCTGCACGAGCCGCCCTGGACGAACAACTGGGCGCCCTGCGACTACAACGGCGAGGTGTTCATCCGCGACCTGATGCTCGAGCTGATGGCCGAGGGGAACGTGACGGCCCTCTTCAGCGGGCACACCCACGACTACGAGCACGGGGTCATCGACGGCAGGCACTTCTTCATCGCGGGCGGCGCGGGAGGGCACCTCGACGACGTGTGCGCCCCCCTCGAGGGCTTCCCCCAGCCCTGGACCGCCCTCGTCGAGCACCACCGGCTGGTGCTCGACGCCGGCTGCGACAAGCTGGTCATCGAGGCGCGCCGCATGGCCGACGACGCCGTCCTCGACCGCGTCGAGATCCTCCCGAACCCCGCGCCCTGAGCCACTTCGCATGCGGCCCCTCGACGTCGCCCTGGCCACCAGCCTCGACCTGCACGAGCCCGACCGCGACGAGGCGCCCACGCTGGCGGCCCTCGCCGCCCTGGGCCTCACGGCGCGCTCCCGGGCCTGGGACGACCCGGCCGCCGACTTCGCCGCGGCGCGCCTGGTCGTGCTGCGCGCCACCTGGAACTACCCCGAGCGCCCCGCCGACTTCCGCGCGTGGCTCGAGCGCACGGCGGCCGCGTCGACGCTGCTGAACCCCCTGCCCGTCGTCCTGTGGAACCTGCACAAGGGCTACCTGCTGGACCTGGAACGGCAGGGCGTGCCCATCGTGCCCACGCGCGTGCTCCCCGCTGGCGCGCCCTCCTCGTTCGAGGCCCTGACCCGCGCCACGGGCTGGCCCGATCTCGTGCTGAAGCCGGCGGTCTCCTGCGGCTCGCGCCTCACCTTCCGGGTCGCAGCCGACGACGTGGCGACAGGCGACGAGGTGCTCCGGACCCTCGCCGCCGAAGGCGACGCGCTGGCCCAGCCCTACCTGACGTCGGTCGAAGCGTACGGCGAACGCGCCCTCGTGTGCATCGACGGCGAGATCACCCACGCCGTGCGCAAGAGCCCGCGCTTCGCGGGCCAGGACGAGAGCACGTCCGAGGCCCTGCCCGTCTCGCCGGCCGAGGCCGCCCTGGCGCGCCGGTGCCTCGCTGCCGTGCCCCACGAACTGCTCTACGCCCGCGTCGACGTGGCCCCCGGGCCCGACGGTGAGCCCGTGCTCATGGAGCTCGAGCTCATCGAACCCACGCTCTTCTTCCCGGCCTGCCCCGCGGCGCTGGAGCGCTTCGCCTGGGTGGTGAAGCGGCGCGTCGACGCGCAGGCGTAAAGACTGGCCTCTGGCGCCCACGGGCTTTCGCGATTATTCTTGGTGCATGGAAGCAGCAATCAAACAAGCCATCGACGCCTACTGCCGTGAGTTGCGAGCGCTCTACGGCGCTCGCCTGAAGGCCGTCTACCTATACGGCTCTCGTGCCCGGGGCGACGCAGAGGCCGACTCCGACGTCGACGTCTGCGTCGTCTTGAACGGTGCGGTGAAACCGGGCGAGGAGATCCTCCGGACAAGCGAGGCGACCAGTCGGCTATCGCTGGAGCACGACGTCGTGCTGTCGCGCGTCTTCGTGCCCGCCACGGACCTGGAAAGCGCCGCCACGGCCTTCGTTCGCAACGTCGAGCGCGAGGGAGTGGCGTGGGCGTGAACGACGAACGTGCTGACTTCCTCGATATGGCCCAAGCAAGCTGCGACGCGGCAGAGTACCTTCTTCAAGGCGGTTACCCGGGCTTCGCGGCGTCCCGCGCCTACTACGGCATGTTCCATGCGGCAGAAGCGATGTTGGAGAGGCGCGGGCTTTCGTTCTCTCGCCATTCAGCGGTCATCAGCGCGTTCGGACGCGAGATCGTGAAACGCGGAGATGCGCCCGTCGAGTTCCACCGCCACCTCCTGGACGCCTTCGACCTTCGCAACGTGAGCGAATACCGTTCCCACGGCTCGGTCACGGCAGACGAAGCCCGTGAGATGATTCGCAGGGCGCGCGCGTTCGTCGATCTCGCTCGTCGTGGTTGAGCCTGGGCCGTTCGCCGTGTAGCATGGCGGGAATGAAGCTCCCCCCCTTCACCACCGAGACCATCCACTTCCCCGAGCCCGCCGACAGCGTGTTCCCCGCCGAGGGCGTGCGGGCGCACCTGTGCCGGCCTTTGGTGCCGTCGGGGCGTACTCGCGCGGCCATCGTGGTGCTGCCCGTCACGGGGGGCGACTACGGCGAGACGCGGCTGTTCTCCGACCACCTGGCCGCGAAGGGCTTCACCACGCTGCGCTTCGAGCGCCGGGCCGACTGGTTGTTCACGCAGGGCGACGGCCGGGGCGAGGCCCGCGAGCCCGAAGCCATCGCGCGGCTGGCCACCGAGTACGCGCGCGACGTGCAGCGCGGGCTCGCGTGGCTGCGGGCGCGGCCCGACGTCGACCCGGCGCGCGTCGGCATCCTGGGCCTCAGCCTGGGGGCCATCATCGCGTCGCGCGTGGCCGCGGCCGACCCCGACCTGAAGGGCGTGGTCCTGCTCATCGGCGGCGCCGGGCTCGCCGACGTCGTGCTGTCGGCCAACGACCGCGAGGTCGCGCAGTACCGCGCAGCGCTGGCGGCGCGGCACGGGGTCTCGGAGCCCGAGCTCGCGCCCATGCTCCACGCGGCCTTCGATCCCGTCGACAACCTGCCCGACCTGCCCCGCCTCGGCCGCGAGCGCACGCTGCTGGTCACCGCGCGCTTCGACGCCGTGGTGCGCCGCCCCTTCGGCGAGCGCCTGTGGGAGGCCGCCGGCCGCCCCGAGCGCAGCCTGTTGCCCTGCGGGCACTACTCGACCGTGCTCTTCGTTCCGTGGCTGCGTCGCCGCGTGCGGCGCTGGTTCGACGCGCGCCTGCTGGGGGACCTTTGAAAAAATCCGTCCGCGAGCGCGTACGCGCCCTGTTGCAGCTCGACGACACGCCCAGCTCCATCGGGCGGGGCGTCTTCTGGGGCACGTTCATCTCGTGGCTGCCGCTGCTCGGGCTGCAGACGGTGCTGGCGTTGGCCCTGCCCACGCTCTTCGGTGGCAACCGCCTGGCCTGCATGACCGTCACGTGGGTGCTGCCGAACCCGCTCACGCTCGTCCCCATGTTCTGGCTCGACTACCTGGCCGGCTCGGCGCTGCTCCGGGCGCTCGGCTCCGCCTTGCAGCCCTGGACGCGCGAACGCCTCGAGCTCCTGTTCCAGCACCTCGGCACGTTGGGCCTGGCCGACGCCTTCCGCGAACTGGCGGCCGCGGGCGTCGCCCTGCTCGGCCCCATGCTGCTCGGTGGGGTGGTCCTCGGCGTCACCACGGGTGCGCTGCTCGGTCTCGTGGTGGCCGCCGGACTGAAGAAGCGTCGCGAAAAAAATATTCAATAATATCCGTCGCGTCTACGCCGATTCGCCGCATTGACAAACGTGGAGAGCCGGCGATAGGATGCGCCGCCTGAATCTGCGGAGTGCCATCATGGCCATCAATCCCGACGTCCTCACGGAGCTCTCGACCCTCGGCCAGCGCTCCCGCGTCTTTCTGTCCATGCCCTGGGTGCCCGGGCTCACCCCCACCATCCTCGATCAACCCGGCCGCTTCGAGAGCTTCCAGACCGACGAAGGGCTCGAGCGTCGGCACGGCATCTTCCGCGTGAACGAAGCCGCGCTCTCGACCCTCGACCACGGCGGCCTCTACGGCGACGCCGTGTTCGAGGGCGTGCTGCTGCAGCACGGGCGCCTGTTCGTCTTCAAGGAGCACCTGAAGCGCTGGTGGGCCTCGGCCGCGAAGATGGAGATGCACTTCCCCTACAGCCTGCCCGATCTGGCCGAGTGGATCGTGCGCGCGTGCCAGGAGGCGGCGTTCACTGACGACGAGCGCGGCTACCTGCGCCCGGTGTTGACGCGCGGCTTCGGCAACCTGGGGATCAACCCCTCCAAGTGCATCGCGCCCACCATCTACGTGATCTGCTCGACCATCCAACTGTACCCGCCACGCACCTACGAGACCGGCATCGAACTGTCGATCTCGCGTCGCACCCGCCGCGCCGGGGCCACCATCTCGGACCCCAACGTGAAGAGCAACAACTACCTCAACAACATCAACGGTCTGCTCGAAACGCGCGCGCAGGGACGCCTCGAGACGCTGATGATGACCTCCGACGGCTACGTGGCCGAGGCCACCGCCGACAACCTGTTCCTGATCCGGCACGAGGCCGGGTGGGAGACCGACCCCGCGAAGGTGGTGCTCGAGACCCCGGTGGCCGACTACTGCCTCGAGGGCATCACGCGGAACCTCGTCATGCAAGAGGCCCGGGAGCAGGGCTACCGCGTGGTCGAGCGCCGCGACCTGCTGCCCCTCGACCTGGTGGGCCCCGCCCGCGAAGCCTTCATGACCGGCACCGGCTGCGGCATCATGCCGGTGGTGGGCGTCGCGGGGGTACCGACGGGCGACGGACTGCCCGGTCCCTGCACGCTGGCGCTGCTCGAGCGCGTGCGCGCCCGCATGCGGCAGCCCGCGTACGGCCTGTCCATCCACGCCGATCGCGCCGAGATCGAGGCCTACCTGGCCGCGCCCGACGCCGTGACCTGGCCCCGGGCCAGGAGCCTGTAGCGGATCCGACACCACCGGAACAGGGAGGGAGGCATGCGCCTGGTAGAGTGCGTCCCCAACTTCAGCGAGGGGCGTGACAAGGCCAAGCTCGACGCCATCGCCGACGCCATCCGCGCCGTGCCCGGCGTGAGCCTGCTGGATGTCGACGCCGGCGCCGACACCAACCGCACGGTCTTCACGCTGGTCGGCGAGCCCGACGCCGCGGTCGAGGCCGCCTTCCGCGCCATCGCCAGGGCGGCCGAGCTCATCGACATGAGCACGCACAAGGGCGCCCACCCGCGCATGGGCGCCACCGACGTGTGCCCCTTCGTCCCCGTCACGGGCGTCACCATGGACGAGTGCGTCGAGCTCGCCCATCGCCTGGGCAAGCGCGTGGGCACCGAGCTCGGCATCCCCGTGTACCTGTACGAATACGCCGCCACGCGGCCCGAGCGCCAGAACCTGGCCGACGTGCGCGCGGGCGAGTACGAGGCGCTGCCCGAGAAGATGCGTCACCCCGACTGGGTGCCCGACTACGGCCCCCACGCCTTCCACGCCGGCGCCGGCGCGACCGTCATCGGCGCGCGCGAGTTCCTGGTGGCCTACAACATCAACCTGAACACGCGCGACACCCGGCTCGCCAAGGACCTGGCCAACACCATCCGCGAGGCTGGCAAGAACAAGCGCGGCCCCGACGGCAAGTTCGTGCGCGACGCGAACGGCGAGATCGTGAAGGAGCCCGGCCTCTTCAAGTTCTGCAAGGCCACGGGCTGGTACCTGCCCGAGCACGGGCTGGCGCAGGTCACCATGAACCTGACGAACTACCGCGTGACCCCGGTGCACGTGGTGTTCGACAAGGTGTGCGAGCTCGCCGCGGGCCTCGGGCTGCGCGTCACGGGCTCCGAGATCGTGGGGCTCGTGCCCCTCGAGGCCATGCTGGCCGCCGGTCGGCACTACCTCGCGAAGCAGGGCGCCTACCCCGGCGTCTCCGAGGCCGAGGTCGTCGCCACGGCCATCCGCTCCCTGGGCCTCCGCGAGCTCTCGCCCTTCGAGCCGGAGCAGAAGATCATCGAGCACCGCGTGCGCCATGAGCGCCCGCTGGCCTCGCTCCGCGTCGAGCGCTTCCTCGACGAGCTGGCCTCCGACTCGCCCGCGCCAGGCGGGGGCAGCGTGGCGGCCCTGTGCGCCGCGCTGGCGGCGTCGCTCGCGGCCATGGTGCCCGCGCTCACCCACGGCAAGAAGGGCTTCGCCGACGTGCGCGACGAGCTGGGCCGGGTGGGCGTGCGCGCCCAGGCCTTGAAGGCCGCCTACCGGGAGCTCATCGACCGCGACACCGACGCCTTCAACGCGGTGATGACCGCCGTCCGCCTGCCCAAGGGCTCGCCCGCCGAGGTCGCGGCGCGCGAGGCCGCCCTGCTCGAGGCCAACAAGGGCGCCACCCGCGTACCCCTCGAGCTGCTGGTCGGCGTGGCCGCCGAGTTGCCGCCCCTCATCGAGGCCTGCATCACGCGGGGCAACCCCAACAGCGCCTCCGACGCCGGCGTGTCGGCCCTCACCGCCCGCGCGGCGCTCGAGGGCGCCTACCTGAACGTGCTCATCAACCTGCCCGGAATCAACGACCCCGCCTTCGTGGCCGAGACGCGCGCCGCGGCCGACCGCGCGTTCACCGAGGGCAGCGCCACCTTCGAAGCGCTCGCGGCGCGCGTTCGCTCAGAGCTGGCGCGCCGCCTCGACGACCAGCGGCCATAGCCTCTCGCGGCGCGCCGCCACGTCGCGCAGCACCTGCACGTACGGACGAATCACGGAGCGGGCCGCCAGGCCGCGCTCGAGGGCCTGCTCGACCGTCCAGCCCGCGTTCAAAATCAGGTAGGCCAGCAGGATGGTGGGCGAGCGGTTCATGCCGGCCGTGCAGTGCACGAAGACCCGCGCGTGCTCCGAGGCCAGGGCGTGCAGGGCGGCCACCGCGGGGACGAGCGACCGCTGCACCTCCTCGGGGCGGAAGTCGGTGATGGGCACGCGCTCGACGGTCAGGCCCGACCCCATCGCGAGCTTCCAGGCCACGGAGGACAGCAGCCCCTCGCCCCGCAGATCGTCGTCGGTCTGCAGGTTGAGGACCGCCTCGACGCCGTAGCCATCGCGCAGGAGGATCCAGTCGGCCTCGTCGGCCGGGTAGCTCCCGACCCACAGCTCGTCGGTGATGGCGTCTGCCGAAAAATGCGCCGACATGGAACCCCGATGCGAGATGCTTGAGCCTCGGCCGCTTTTATGGTTCAATCGCCCTACTATGTCAACGCGGCGCAACAACCTGCGAGTCACGACCCTGGGCGCACGCGGGAGTTTTCCCGTCGAAGGCCCCGAGTTCCAGCGCTACGGCGGCCGAACCACCGCCCTCATCGTCGAGGCCGGCGACGACGTGGTACTCGTCGACGCAGGCAGCGGGCTCATCTGCAACGAGCACCGCTTCGCGCACGCGCCGCTCGTCCACATGGTCTTCACGCACTTCCACATGGACCACATCCTGGCCTTCCCGTTCTTCCCCTTCCACCTGCAGAAGGGTCAGAAGATCGTCGTGCACCACGACCCATCGCTCAGCCCCGACCCGCGCGCGGCGCTGTTCGACTTCGTGCGCCGACCGCACTTCCCCATGGACCACGGCGCGCTCGACAGCCGCTTCGTGTGGACCGAGTTCCGCGGCAGCTTCGAGGTGGGCGGGCTGACGGTCCGGGCCTTCCCGTTGAACCACCCCGACTTCGCCGTCGGCTATCGCTTCGAATACGGAAACAGCACCTACGTGCACATCTCCGATCACGAGCACGAGCCCGCCTGGGACGGCCGCATCCTCGGCGCGATCGGCGGCGCACAGCTCCTGACCATGGACGCCATGTACGACGCCCCCGACTACCGCCAGGGCTGGGGGCACTCCAAATGGACCGACGTGGTCGATCTGGCCGTCCGGGGTGCCGTCGAGCGGCTGCTCCTGTGGCACCATCACTACCACTACACCGACCGACGCCTCGAGCACATCGTGTCCGAAGCCCAGACGCTCCACACGCGCACCGACGCGGCCCACGAGGGCGGGACCACCACGATTTGAGCGCCACCATGCCAGACCGGCCGCGCATCCTCCTCGGAGTCTCGGGTGGAATCGCCGCCTACAAGGCCGCCGACCTCGTTCGCCTGATGGTCAAGGCCGGCCTCGACGTGCACGTGGTCATGACCGAGGCGGCCACGCGCTTCGTGACGCCCCTCACGTTCGAGACGTTGTCGCTGCACCCCGTGGGCACCAGCCTGTGGGAACGCCAGTCGGCCGACCGCATCGAGCACATCGACCTCGGCCGCGACGTCGACCTCATGCTGGTCGCGCCCGCCACGGCCGACGTGATCGGCAAGATCGCGGCGGGCCTGGCCGACGACCTGCTCACGACGACGATCATGGCCTCGGACAAGCCCGTGCTGCTGGCGCCCTCCATGAACGACGCCATGTACGCGAACCCCATCGTGCAGCAGAACCTGCAACGCCTGAAGGCCCTCGGGCGCTACCGCGTGATCGAGCCGTCCGAGGGCGAGCTGGCGTGCCAGACGGTGGGCAAGGGCCGCCTGCCCGAGCCACTCGCCCTGCTGGCCCACGTGCAGCGCGCCCTCACGCCGCAGCGCCTGGCCGGCAAGCGCGTGCTCGTCTCGGCGGCCGCCACGCGCGCCTGGCTCGACGACGTGCGCTACCTGACCAACCCCTCGACCGGCCGCATGGGCTTCGCCCTGGCCGAGGCGGCGTGGCGCATGGGCGCCGAGGTCACGCTCGTCACCGGGCCCACGCTCCTCCCGACCCCCGAGGGCGTCCTGCGCGTCGAGGCCGAGACCGTGGCCGCCATGGGCGACGCCCTGTCCGCGCGCGTCGCAGACAGCGATCTGCTGTTCATGGCAGCGGCCGTGGGCGACTTCGAGCCCGCAGCGAGGGTCCGGGGCAAGATCAAGAAGGAGGGCCTCGCCGAGGGGCTCCCCGTCGCGCTCGCGCGCGCCCCTGACCTGCTGACGGGCCTGGCCGACCGCAAGGGGCGCTGCGTCACCGTGGGCTTCGCGGCCGAGACCTCCGACCACGAGCAGCACGCCCGCGGCAAGCTCGCGCGCAAGCGCCTCGACTACCTGTTCCTGAACCCGGTCGAGGGCCCCACCGCCGGCTTCGCGGCGCCCACGAACCAGGGCGTGCTGTTCGCGGCGCGCTCGGGCCGTCGCGTCGACTTCGAGAACCAGCCCAAGGCCGCGTTGGCCCCCGCGCTGCTCGCCGCGGTGCTCGACGATCTCGAGGCCGGCCGGTGAGCCACGACCTCGACCACCTGGCCGAGGCGCTCACGGCGCTCCTCGACGACGGCCAGACCGACCTCTGGCAAAACGGCTCCCTCGGCCTCGAGGCCGAGCGCAGGCGTTGCCGCGCGTGCACCGCCTGCCCGCTGGCCGCGACCCGCAACACGGCCGTGTACGGCGAAGGCAACCCCCTGGCGTCGCTGCTGCTCGTGGGCGAAGGGCCCGGCGCCGACGAAGATCGGCTGGGTCGCCCCTTCGTAGGTCAGGCCGGGCGGCTGCTCGACGACCTCCTGGCCGAAGCGGGCCTCGACCGCCGCGCCGTCTACATCACCAACGTGGTGAAATGCCGACCGCCCCACAACCGCGATCCGCTCCCCGAGGAGGCCGCCGCTTGCCGCCCCTTCCTCGACACCCAGATCGCGCGCATCCGCCCCCGCGTCCTGCTCTGCCTCGGCAGCGTCGCGGCGCGGCTGCTGCTCGGCACGACCGAACGCATCACCGTCATCCGGGGCCAGGTTCGCCGCGTCGGGGGGCATCTGGTCGTCCCCACGGTCCACCCGGCGTATGTCCTGCGCAACATGCGGGAGCGCGGGCTGCTCGTCGCCGACCTGGCGCTGGCCCTGCGACTCACCCGAGAGTTGTAACCCCCCGTTACATGTATATCCTCGTAACGAGCCTGAAAAGCCTGCGGCGGCCGGCGATCCCGACACCGAGGCGGAGGGTGTAACGCGGCGATACAGCGCGAGTCAAATCGGCCAACCGACGCGCCGCGGCGTGTCTCCCTTGAAATCATTACAGAAAGTGGCGGAAGGCCCGCCTTGGCACGGGGATTGCTATAGTAGTTGTCCGAGTTTCACGCTCCGCTATTTCTCAGATCGACCCCCCGGTCGCCGTAAAAGGCGACGCCCGACCTCATTCTATGGTGGGGGGGAGCCGAGAGGCTCCTCCCCACCCCCTCCTTACTCTTCGAAGTCAGAGCGTCTCGATGTCGTCGGTGCCCGTGCCCTCGTCGAGGGCGGAGGCGAGCGCAGCGACCTCGGCGCGACGCCGATCGCGCAGGGTCTCGTCGGCGACCAGGGTCAGGCGGAACACGTCGCCTTCGGCCGGGGGGCACGAAAACCACGACACAGGCAACGTGGCCTCGTGCTCCTGTTCGTCCTGCACGATCACGGTGCCGCGGGGGCCACGACGATCGACGGTGAGCACGACCTCGGGGATGGCCATGGGATTACTGATTCGCCTTGTCCTTCCAGAACGCCTCGAGCACGCGCAGGTCGATCTGCCAGCCGTCGGGAGCCTTGACGAAGAGCACCTTGCGCTCACGCGTGCCCTGCTGGACGACCAGGACCGCGCACTCCTTGTAGGCGCTGTTCGCGGGGCACGCCACCGGCTCGTCGCGCGTCACCGTGCCTTCGCCGAGCAGGAGGAGCGGGTTCTTCTTGTCGGCGCCGTAGGCCGCGGTCAGGTCGACCAGCCCCTTGACGAGGCCGCGGGACTCGTCGGTGAACCCCTCGGCGAAGCGCTCGACGTTGCCTTCGCTCGCGGCGGCCACCATCGCCTCGTAGGTCTTGCCGGGGCCCTTGGCGCAGCCCGCGACCAACGCGAGCATGAACGCCAGGCGGATCGCGCGCGTGCCCTCGCGACCGTTCATTCCTGCTCCTTCGCGCCCGCCAGGGGCTCCCAGAACGTGGGCAACTCGAGGGCCTCGATGCGCCACTGGCCCGCCTCGCGGATCAGCACGACCTCGAGCTCGTGCTTGCCCGCCCCGACCCGCAACAGGGCCACGTTGCCCTCGACGACCGCCGGCTGCGAGGGCGACCCCTCGGGGAGCAGCGTGAACGGATCGCTCAGCCAGCGCAGATCTTTGCGGGCAGTGGCCTGGAACGCGTCGAGGTTCGCGAGCACCTTGCGCGTGCGCGCGGTGAAGCAGTCGAGCCACGCGGCGGTGTCCTTGTCGCGGCGCGCCTGCTGGGCGCGATCCCAGGTGGCCTCGGGACCGGCTGCGCAGCCGGCCAGCGCCCACGACACGAGCACCACGAGGAGCAGACGGTGGGGTCTCATGACGACGGAGTGTAGCCGGCGGCGCGAACCTTGACAAGCCAGGCCCCTTCCGGTGAAGTGTTTCGAACCGGACTCTGAAGGCAAAGGGGGGGCTCATGAGGCGCGTCCGTCTCGGCGTAGGACTGCTCGCGTGGCTCGTGTCGACCACCGCCGTGGCCGGCGGGTTCGAGTTTCCCGACTTCGGAGCGCAGGCAGTGGGCCGCTCCGGCGCGTTCACGGCCAAGGCCGACGACCTCTCGGCGCTGGCCATCAACCCCGCCGGGCTCGCCAACCTGAAGGGCGTGAACCTCTACTACAGCCACAACTTCACGCGGCTGGGGCTCGACTACACGCGCGCCCCGGCGACCATCTACGCGACGAACCCCATCTACCCGAACGACCCGAGCAAGGACACGGCCACCCAGATCCCGTTCTCGAAGGTGTCGAACGACGTGCCCTGGTTCCCACTGGGCGCCTCCCTGGCCGCCTCGTACGACTTCGGCCTCGATCTGTTCACGTTCGGCCTGGGCGTCTGCGGCCCGTCGGCCGTGGGTCACACCAAGTTCGGGCTGGTGCCCGAGACCGCCGCCCTCGACGAGGGGGTCGCCCAGCCGAACGGCGCCAAGTACATGATGATCGAGCGCGACATCCTCCTCCTGTACTACACGCTGTCGGCGGGCTTCCGCCTGCCCAACCATCGCTTCGGAGTGGGCGTCGACCTGCAGTGGGTCGACATGCCCCAGCTGAAGTTCGACATGATGGTCGACGGCACCGAGACCTCGAAGGTGTACCCCGTCCGCTCGTCGTGGGACACCCTGGCCCGCGTCGAAGCCTCCGATCGCTTCAACTTCTCGACGATCATCGGCGTGTGGGCCCGGCCGTGGGACTTCCTCGAGCTCGGCCTGTCGTCGCGCCCCCTGCCCATCACCCTGAACGCCGGCGGCACCGTCGACGTCGACCTGTTCGGCTCGGCCTTCCAGAACCCCGACGGCTCGTACTGGGCCGACAGCGAGTGGGGGCTGTCGGACGACGGCGCGGGGGTCGGCGGCTCGAAGACCAAGGCCTCGGTAAAGTTCACGCTGCCGCCCTGGATTCGCTTCGGCGCGCGCTACGTGCACGGCGACCCCGACGACGAGACCTTCGACGTCGAGCTCGACTTCGTCTACGAGTTCTGGCGCACGTTCGACGCCATCGAGGTCGACATGAACACCAAGATGAACGTCGAAAAGAACCTCGGGAAGATCGTGGCCCTCGGCCCCATCCGCATCGACAAGAAGTTCAACGACACCTGGAGCCTGCGCCTGGGCGGCGACTGGCAGGCCTGGGACGACACGCTGTGGGTGCGCGCCGGCACCTTCTACGAGAGCGGCGCCTCGCCCGAAAAGTACACGGCCGTCGACTTCGAAGCCTTCGACCGCGTGGGCGGCTCGGTGGGCGTAAGCTGGCAGTTCTACGAGCGCATGTTCCTGAACCTCGCCTTCCTGCACATCCAGCAGTTCGAGCGCACCGTCGCCGAGGCCGACAGCCAAGTCGTCCAGCAGCGCCCCGGCTCGCGCTGCACCGCCTCGGCCGACAAGTCCATCTGCGACCCGCACTACGACACCTGGGGCGGCTCGGCCCCGGTGGGCGCGGGCACCTACTCGTCGATGATCGACACGATCTCGGTCGGGGTCACGGTCGGCTTCTGACGAACCAGCCCAGCGCAGCCCGAGACGCCGTCACCGCCCCAGCTGGCTCTTGATGCGGTCGGTCAGCAGCTCTTGCGCGATGAGGTTCGACCCGCCCTCGGGGATGATGATGTCGGCGAAGCGCTTCGAGGGCTCGACGAACTCGTCGTGCATGGGGCGCACGGTGTGCTCGTACTGGTGCAGCACCGAGTCGAGGGTGCGGCCGCGCTCCGAGAGGTCGCGCTTGATGCGACGGATGAGGCGCAGATCGGCGTCGGTGTCGATGAACACCTTGATGTCCATGAGCGCGCGCAGGTCGGCGTCGGTGAAGATGAGGATGCCCTCGACCACCAGGATGGGGCGGGCGTCGACGTGCTCGGTGCGGTCGGTGCGGCTGTGGGTCACGAAGTCGTAGATGGGCTTCTCGACGGCCACGCCCTTCTTCAACAGCCGGATGTGCTGCTTCAGCAGCTGCGAGTCGAACGAGTCGGGGTGGTCGAAGTTGGTGCGCGCGCGCTCGTCGAGGGGCACGCCGCGCAGGTCGATGTAGTAGCTGTCCTGCTCGAGCATCGACACCGAGTCGCGCGGGGTCGACTCGATGATGTTGCGCACGATGGTGGTCTTGCCCGAACCCGTTCCGCCGGCGATGCCGATCGTCAACATGGTCACCCCACCAACCGACGCGGGATCCGCTCGGAGATGCGCGTCGTGATCTCGTAGTGAATGGTCCCGCAGATGGCCGCCAGGTCTTCGGCGCGCACCCGCTCGTCGCCCGACGCGCCGAGCAGCACGACCTCGTCGCGCTCGGAGACGTTGGGGACGTCGGTGACGTCGACCAGCGCCATGTTCATGCAGATGCGGCCGCGCACGGGCGCCCGGTGCCCGCGGATGAGCACGTGGGCCAGGTTCGACAGGCCGCGATCGTAGCCGTCGTAGTACCCGATGGGCAGCACGGCCACGCGCACGGGGCTGGTGGCCCGGAAGGTGCGCCCGTAGCCCAGGTAGGCGCCCGCGGGTACGTCTTTCACCTGCGCGATCATGGTCTTCCACGAGAGCACGGGCCGGAGCTCGGCCGCCGTTCCCCGCAGCAACGAGGCGATGTAGGTCTCCTGCGACGGCCACAGCCCGTAGAGACCGATGCCCACGCGCGCCAGATCGTGGTGTGTCTCGGGCATGTTGAGCGTGGCGGCCGTGTTCGCGCAGTGCAGCACGCGGGGACGGATGCCGTGACCCGCCAGCAGCAGGGCGGCCGCGTGGAAGCGCTCGAGCTGCTCGCGCGCGAAACGGTCGTCGGTGGTGTCTTCGATGTCGGCGAAGTGCGTGGAGAGGCCCTCGATCGCCACCGACGGCAGGCCGGCCGCCGCGCGGGCGAGGTGCAGGAGCGCGTCGGGCTCCAGCCCCTGGCGGTGGGTGCCCGTCTCGGCCTTCAGGTGCACGCGCGCCGTCGTACCAAGGACCTCGGCCGCGCGGGCCAGGCGCCGGAGCACGTCGTCGCGGTACACGACCAGGTCGAGGCCCGCCCGCACCGCCTCGGCCAGCCCGTCCTCGGGCACGTGGCCGAGCACGAGCACGCCCAGGTCGGGCCACCGGGCCTTCAGGGCCAACCCCTCGCCCAGGTCGTTGACCCCCACCCGCCGCACGCCGGCCTCGACCAGCACCCCGGTGACCTCGGTCAGCCCATGGCCGTAGGCGTTGGCCTTGACCACCGGCAAGAGGCGCTCGACGCCTTGCACGAGGCCGGCGAACACCGAGAGGTTGTGCAACAGCGCGGCGCGATCGAGCTCGCACCACGAGGTGGGGAAGGGCATGGTCGGGCTCGACCGCGCTTGCCTAGCCGAGCAGGTACTTCACGAGGTCGATCATGCGGCAGGAGTAGGCCATCTCGTTGTCGTACCAGGCGAGCAGGCGCAGCGTGCGACCGCCCAGCATGTTGGTCTGCTGCAGGTCGGCGATGCTCGAGTGGCGGTTGCCCACGATGTCGGACGAGACCAGGCTGTCGTTGGCGGCCTCGAGGATGCCCTTCATGCGGCCGTTGGCGGCCTCGACCAGCGCGGCGTTGACCTCTTCGACGGTGGTGTCGCGCTTCAGCGTGACGACCACGTCGGTGGCCGAGCCGTCCGGAACGGGAACGCGGGTGGCCACGCCCTTGATGCGGCCGACCAGCTCGGGGTAGATCTTCGCGATGGCCTTGTCGGCGCCGGTCGAGGTCGGGATGATGTTGGCGCTGCCCGTGCGGGCGCGACGCCAGTCCTTCTTGTGGGGCGAGTCGATGATGTTCTGGTCGTTCGTGAAGGCGTGGATGGTGTTGAAGAAGATGTTCTCGATGCCGAACTTGTCGAGCAGCACCGACACCACGGGCGCCAGGCAGTTGGTGGTGCACGACGAGTTGGACAGCACGCGATCCTCGGGCGTGATGGACGCCTCGTTCACCTTGTAGACGACCGTGCGGATGTCCTTGTCCTTGGCGGGCGCCGACAGGATGACGCGCTTCACGCCCTGGTTCTTCGGGCCCTTGAAGTGCAGCTCGGCCTTGGCGCGATCGAGGAAGAGCCCGGTGCACTCGAGCACGACGTCGACCTTGAAGTCGTCCCACGGGATCTCGGTCGGATCCTTGATGGCGGTGACGACCGACTGGCTGACGACGCCGCCCTCGTTGCAGACGACCTTCAGGGTGTTGCCGTCGGCGACGACCTTGCCCTCGCCGCGTCGCGGGAACATCCCGTGCATGGTGTCGTGCGAGAGCAGGTAGGCGAGCTGGTCGGCGGGCACCAGATCGTTGATGGCGACGATCTCGACGCCCTCGACCTCGGTGGCGTAGCGGTACGCGAGCCGTCCGATGCGTCCGAACCCGTTGATGCCGATGCGAATGGCCATGATCTCCTCCGATTGGTTGGCGGGGTGGCGTCGTTCGAAGGACTCCACCCTGCACGGTGCTGGTCGGGGCGACTGGACTTGAACCAGCGACTCCCAGTACCCAAAACTGGCGCGCTACCAGGCTGCGCTACGCCCCGATCCGTGGCGGTCGCGGGAGCTCGTCCTCCCTTGGCGGCGATCTATATGAACGGCCCTCGGCGATGTCAAGGAGGATATCCCATTGGCGCCGTGCACGCCGGCTGCTAGAATGCTTCCCACTCACCGGTGGATCGACCATGGCCAAGGTCGAGATTCACGTGGAAGGGCGCAAGCCCTTCGATGTCGCGTTGGGAGCGTTCACGACCGTCGGGAGGCGGCGCGATCAGCGCGTGCAGCTCATGGACGAGCTGGTCTCCAAGCAGCACGCCGTGTTCTTCCGCAAGGGCGACGACGTCTTCGTTCGCGACGTCGGCTCGTCGAACGGCACGTTCGTGAACGACGCCCGCATCTCGGCCGACGTGCAGCTTCGCGACCAGGATCGCATCCTGATGGGCAACACGCTCGCCGTCTTCAAGGACGACGTCCGCCAGCCCACCACCGAGTCCGGCGTGCGCCTCAAGAGCGAGCCGCACGAAGGCACCATGATCTTCCGCAAGATGACCTCCGAGCACGACGCCTTCCGTCCGGCCGAGGCCATCCAGAGCGCGCAGCAGTTGAAGAAGGACTACGAGAAGCTGCGCCTGGCGTTCATGCTGTCGCAGCAGCTGCGCAACGTGGTCGACCGCGACGAGTTGTTCAAGAAGATCCTCACCTTCCTCTTCCACCACCTGCAGGCCGATCGCGTGGCCATCATGGGCCACGGCGAGCTCTCGAAGGCATGGGAGGTCATCGCGAGGCGCTCCATCCTGGGCGACCTGCGCACGTCGACCAACTCGAACGAGCAGCCCGACGACTTCGAGATCAGCTCGACGCTCCTCGACGAGGTGGTCGAGCGCAACGAGGCCGTGCTCTCGTACGACGCCACCATGGACTCGCGCTTCTCGGGCTCGCAGAGCCTCATCCTGCAGGGCGTGAAGGCCATCATCTGCGTGCCCATCCACGTGAACGGGGCGGTCGAGTTCCTGCTCTACCTCGACTCGTTGAACCGCGGGGTCTTCACCGAGCAGGACCTCGAGGTGCTCGAGACGTTCTCGACCTACGCCGGCATGGCGCTCGAGAACATCGCCCTCATCCAGCAGGTGAAGGAAGAAGCCAAGACGCGCGCCAACCTCGAGCGCCTCATGTCACCGAACCTGGTCGACAAGGTCGTGTCGGGCGAGCTCGAGGTGAAGAAGGGCGGCGTCGAGCGCGAGGTCACCGTCCTGTTCCTCGACATCCGAAACTTCGTCGGCTTCTCCGAGAACAAGCCGCCCGAAGAGATCATCACCATCCTCAACGAGTTCTTCGAGCTGATGGTAGAGGTGATCTTCTACCACGAGGGCACGCTCGACAAGTACATCGGCGACTGCATCATGGCCTTCTGGGGCGCACCCATCGACCAGCCCGAGGCCTCGTACAAGGCGGTCCTGGCCGCCCGGCAGATGATGGACATCGCCGAGGGCTACGCCCGCAGCCTGCAGGCCGCGGGCAGTGCCTCCTTCCAGGTGGGCATCGGCATCAACACCGACCGCATGGTCGCCGGCTACGTGGGCGCCACCCGCACCATGAGCTACACGGTGATCGGCAAGGGCGTGAACCTCGCCTCGCGCCTCTGCGGCCAGGCGAAGGGGGGCGAGATCCTGCTGGCGCCCAACACCTACGCCCAGGTCCAGGACCGCGTCGACGCCCGCGTGGTCGGCGAGACCCACCTCAAGGGGCTCTCCCTGCCCGTCTGGATCTACCGCCTGCGTGAAATATTCTGAAAGGGGCTTCCCAGGCCGGCCCGGTCGCATATAATGCCGGCCATCGGGAGGAGTCGAGATGGAGTTCGTCTTCTGCGTCATCGGCATCACGTCCGCGGTGGTCCTGGCCCGGCTCGGCAATCAGGCCGTCCTGAGCCTGCTCGACTCCAAGGACACCCCCGTCGGTTCCAAGGACGAGAAGTAGCCGAGCCTTCAAGCTTGATCGCGCCCGCCGGATCGTCTAGCATGACGGCTCGGAGCACCGCCCAACGAGTTCGACATGAAGCGTTGTCCCGCGTGTGGGTTCCAGAACGAGGAAATCTTCAAGTTCTGCCTCGAGTGCGGCTCGACCATCCCGGATGACGAGCCGGCCCCCGTGGCCGTTGCGCCTGCGCCTGCCCCCGCTCCGGTGGCGGTGCCGGTGCCCGAGCGCGCACCCGTGCGTGTGCCCGAGCCCGAGCCCGAGCCGGCGGCGCCCGTCGCGCTCGACCTCGAACCCGAGCCGGTGGCGCCCGTCGCGGCGGCCGTCGCGCCCGAAGTCCAATGGCTCGAGCAGGAAGGTCCGCACGAAGAGATCGACAAGGCGCCGTTCATGGGGGGCGCCGCGACCCTGGCCTGCCACTCGTGTGGCGCGTCGCTCGACGACGAGGCGGTCTTCTGCCCCAACTGCGGCACCAAGTACCGCGCGCCCGAGAAGGTGCAGGCGGGCACGCGCCCGAAGGTCATGGTCCCGGCGCACGAGGCCGAGCGCCAGCAGGCGGGCGAGCTCGTCAAGATCCGCGAAGACGGCTCGCGCGGCAAGTCGATGCCGCTGTATGCAGGCATCACGCTGATCGGCCGAGAAAAGGGCGACCTGACCTTCCCGCAAGACGTGTTCCTTTCGCCGACCCACTGCAAGCTGACGCTCGACGACGGCGGCCTCTCCTGCGAAGACCTCGCCTCCGAGAACGGCGTGTACATGCGGGTCAGCCAACCGATCACCCTGGCCCACGACGACGTGTTCCGCGTCGGCCAGGAGTTGCTGCGCTTCGAGCTGCTCGAGAAGCTGTGGGCAGGGCGCGTGGGCCGGGGCGACGAGGCCGAGGTGCTCGGCTCCGACGCCAAGACCGAGGCCTGGGCGGTGCTCTCGCAGCTCATCTCGCCCAAGAGCTTCGGACGGCGCTTCGCCCTGGCCAACGAGCGCTCGGTGATCGGCCGCGAGAACGGCGACGTGACGTTCCCCGAGGACGGCTACATCTCGCGCACGCACGCCGAGGTGGTGCGCGCCGACGGCGGCGCCACGCTGCGTGATCTGGGCTCCAGCAACGGCACGTACATCCGCCTGCGGGGGCGCGCCGCGCTTCCGTCGGGCAGCTTGATCATGATCGGACAGCAGCTCTTCCTGGTCCAGTACTGACCAGGAGCGCGCGAGAGGAAGGGCCCCCATGACGACCGACGAGATGAGCGCCAAAGGCAAGGAAGCCCGCCAGCACGAACGCTACGAGCTCGCCCAGGCGCTGCGGTTCCACCTGGGCGACGAGGCCTCTCCCACCTTCTGGACCGGCCTCGCGCGCAACATCTCGAGCGGCGGCCTGTTCGTGAACACCTACAACATCCCCTCGATCGGCTCGACCGTCGACGTGCGCTTCAAGCTGCCGGGCGCCGCCGAGGCGCTGCGCCTGCAGGCCAAGGTGGTCTGGACCCGCGACGAGAAGGTGGCCGACGATCCGAACCACGTGGGCTTCGGCGCGCGCTTCCTGGGGCTCACCCGTGAGGCCGAGGCCGCGCTGAACCTGTATCTGAAGAAGATCGAGACCATCTTCCACGACGTCGACTGAAGCCTGCCGCGCGGGGCCGCCTGCCCCTCCGCCCGCCCCCGAGAGCCTACATGTCGGCCAGGAAGAGGGCGCAGCGGAAGCCGAGGGCGCCCTTCTGGGCCCCACCCCACGTGACGTGGGCCACGTCGTCGGTGCGGTACGACGCCCGCAGGCGGGAGGCGGTCCCGTTCGTCGAGCCCGCGTTGCCACCTCGAATGACGCGGTAGGTGCCGAGCTCGGGGCCCTTGGGGTTCACGTCGTCGAACTCGTCGTACAGGCCCTCGTACCAATCGGCCACCCACTCGGCCGCGTTGCCCGCCAGATCGAGCACGCCGTAGGGGCTGGCGCCGGTCGCGTGCGTTCCCACGGAGGTGGTGCCGCCCGTCGACGTGCAGTCGGCGTAGTGCGCCAGCGAGCAGTTCGGGGACTCGGCCCCCCAGGGGTAGACGCGCGCCTGGGTCGGACAGTTGGCGTAGAGCTCGCAGCCGCCCCGGGCCGCCTTCTCCCACTCGGCCTCGGTGGGCAGGCGCCGGTCCATCCAGGCGCAGAAGGCGCTGGCCTGGTCCCACGACACGCCGCTCACGGGGTGGTTCGGCTTGGTGTCGGGCTCGAAGGCCGCGTCGTCGGGCGCCGTGCACGCGCCCCCGTCCATGCAGGCCTTGTAGCGCGACGCGGTGACCTCGGTGCGGTCGATCAGGTAGCCATCGACGTAGACCAGGTGCCCCGGCTTCTCGTTCGAGGAGCAGTCGGGGTCCAGCGACGGGTTGCAGCCGCGCCAGTACTGGCCCGCGGGGACGAGCTCCATGTCGTCGGGCAGGCACTGGCCCTTGCGGCACGCCAGCCCGGGCAGGCAGGGGCCGTCGTCGTCCTCGTCGGTGCTGCCGTCGCAGTCGTTGTCCTCGAGATCGCACGCCTCGGCGGTGGGAGGCTTCGGCACGCACGAGTCGACCAGCACGCCGGCCACGCACGCCAGGACGCCCGTGGAGGCGCAAGGCCCCTCGCCGCAGGTGGTCGTGGTCTTCGAGACGTCTTCGTCGGTCTGGCCGTCGCAGTCGTCGTCGACGGCGTTGCACGACGCGTCGGTGGCCGAGAGCGGCGCATTGGGCACGCAGTCGGAGACCACCTGGCCGTTGACGCAGAGGCCCGTGGTGGTCACGAGGCAGGCGCCCTTGCCGCAGTTGGCCGGCACCGTGCCCAGTTGCTCATCGGTCGCGCCGTCGCAGTCGTTGTCGAGGCCGTCGCAGCTGACCTCGGCGCCGGCCTCGAAGGCGGGCGCGTGCGCGGCGTAGGCGGCCGGTCCGCACGGCGCCCAGGAGCCGCCGACGCAGGCCGAGGCGGGCTTGGGGGCGCCCGCGCAGAGCCCCAGGGTGTTCTCGCAGGCCTGGAGATCGTCCACGATCGTGTCGCCGTCGGCGGCGTCGGTGAGGCCGTCGCAGTCGTCGTCGAAGCCGTTGCAGACCTCGGGCTGCTCGTTCGGTTGCAGCGTGAACACGCAGTCGCCGGTCGCGGAGTCGCACGCGTCGTGGGTGCAGGGGTCGTCGTCGTCGCACGCCACGATCGACGTCGCGGCGCAGACGCCGGCGTCGCAGATCGCCGCGAGGGCGCAGGGGTCGACGCTCTCGCAGGCCATGCCCTCGTGCCAGGGTTCACCCACGCAGAGGCCCGTGGCGTCGTCGCAAACGCCCTCGAGGCAGGCGCTGTCGGCGGGCGAGCAATCGATGGCGTCGCCGGGCTCGCACTCTCCTCCGAAGCAGGCGCCCGCGCCCGTGCACGGCCAGCCGTCGTCGCAGGCCACGCCATCGGCGCGGGGGGCCACGCCGCACGTGCCCGTGGCCGGCTCGCAGGTGTTCACGCGGCACGGGGTGTTCTCGATCGGGTCGCAGGGCTGGGGCACGCTGCCTGCGGCCACGCGGCAAAGGCCCTCGACGCAGCGCAGGCCTCCGTTGCAGGCGTTGGCGTCGTCGAGGGGCGCACAGTCGTCGTTCGACGCGCACCCGCAGCCGGGAAGCGTGGCGAGCGCCGAGCCCTGGCAGGCGCCGGCGCCGCAGACCTCGTCGCGGGTGCAGGGGTTGCCGTCGACACAGGCGCCCCCGTCGGCCGGAGCGAGCACGCAGGCTCCCGTGGCGGGCGCGCACGTGGTCGCCCAGCAGGCGACGCCGTCGGTGGGCGGACAGACGACGCGCGTGGCCGGGTTCACGACGCAGGTGCCCGCCTGGCAGGCCAGCACACCGTTGCAGGGATCGCCGTCGCCCCACGCGGTCTCGCAGGTGTCGTTCTCGGTGTCGCAGGGGCCGCACGCCGGGTTGGGAGCCCACGAGGTGCAGGCGCCCCCCTGGCAGCGATCGTCGAGGGTGCAGGGGCTGCCGTCGTCGCACACGGCCGTGTTCGGCGCGTGGGTGCAGCCCACTCCCGGCGTGCACGCGTCGTCGGTGCAGGGCTCCCCGTCGTCGCAGAGGCCGGCGCGCGCGTAGCCCGAGCAGGCCCCGTCGGCGCTGCAGGTGTCTTCGACCGTGCATGGATCGCCGTCGTCACAGGGCGCGGCCTCGGCCAGCACGATCCGCACGCACTCGCACGAGGCCGGCGCGAGCTCGTAGCGCTCGCAGGCCCCGGGGGTCACGTCGGCGGGCGGACAGGCCGACGCGCAGCCGTCGGGGCCGGGCCCGTCGGGCAGATCGAGCCCGTCGTCCTGCGCGCTCGCGTCGCCGTCGTGACCCAGCCAGTCGAACGCGAGCTCGCTGGCCACGTCGCCCGCGGCCGACGTCGTCGCCGCCTCGCACGCCGCGAGCCCGAGCCCCAGCGTCAGGAGCACGATCGGAGACCACGGCTTCGTCTTCGACATTGTCGTCATCGGGGCCCTCGACAGCGGTCGCCTGTACCGCTTATTGGTAGCATGGGGCCGGCGAGAATTCCACTTCGAGCGAGGCGCGCCGGGCCGAAAGAGGGTAGACTGCGAAGGCCTGGAGGGCACGATGCGGGCAGCGTGGCGATGGCTGGGCGTGATGCTGGCGGTGGCCTGCGGCGGGCTGGCGGTGGCCTGCGGAGGGCCGTCGGGGGGCAGGGAACCGGACGCCGACCTGCGCGCCGACGTGCGCGCCGAGGCGGCCGTCGACGCGGACCAGGGCTCGGAGGGGATAGAGCCCTCGCCCGAGCCCGCCGAGGGGCCCGAGGTCTCGTCGGATCACGCCCTCGACGCGCTGGAGCCACAACCGGACACGACGCCTGACACGGCCGACGCGGCGCCCGAGCTCGACGACGTCGTCACGCCCCCCGAACCGACCGAGGGGCTCGCCGAGCCGGCCGAGGTGCTGCCCGATGCGCCCCACGACACGCCCCACGTCGACGACGCGGCCGACGACCCCGCCGAGGCCCTCGGAGAGCTCGGCGACGCGTGCCCGGCCGACGGGGCTTGCGCGGGCTGCGTCTCCTCCACGGACTGCGACGACGGTCTGCCCTGCACGGCAGACGCTTGCGTGGCCGGGGAGTGCCGGCACGAGGCGTTGGGTACGTGCTGCACCGAAGCCACGGGCTGCGACGACGCCAACGCCTGCACCACCGAGGCCTGCGTCGACGGCCTCTGCCAGCGCGCGTTCACCGGAGACCCCGCCTGCTGCAGCGACGGGTGGCTGGCCGACGCCGCCTGGAGCTTCGAGGCCAGCCTGCCCCCGGGGGCCACGGTCGAGGGCCCGGCGGGCTCGCTCGTCCGTTGGTCGACGAGCGCGGTGGCGGCCTCCGACGGAGCGAGCAGCCTGTGGTTCGGCGACCCCGCCTCGGGCACCTACGAGAACCCGAGCGGGCCGGCCGGCCAGTGCCAGGTCGCGACCGGCACGCTCACGCTGCCGGCGATCGACCTGCCCGCCGCGGGCACCGTGTACGCGGCCTTCGACCTGCGCCTCGACACCGAGTGGGGGGAGTACAACGCCGCGACCTGGGAGCTCCCGGGGCCCGACCTGGCCTTCGACGAGCTCACGCTGCTCGCGAACGGGCTGCCGGTCTGGACCAGCCTCGTCTACGAGATCGCCGGCTCGACCTGCCGCTACGGGACGTGCAGCTTCAAGCCCGTGGAGGTGAGCCTGGGGGCCTTCGCTGGACAATCCGTGGTGCTCGCGTTCCGCTTCGACTCGAAGACCCCGGTGGCCAACGGCTACGCCGGCCCCTTCGTCGACCGGCTTCGCCTCGGCTGGGCCTGCGCGCCCCTCGATTGCTTCAGCTCCCTGGAGTGCGACGACGCGAAGGACGCGCTCGACGTGTGCACCCGCGACAAGTGCCTCGAACGCCAGTGCGTGTTCGAGCGCACCGGCTACCCTGGGGTGGCGTGCTGCTATCCGGTCGACCAGACCTTCGTCACCTTCGAAGCCGACGCCTCCGCCGTGGCCGTCGAGTCGACCGACCCCGTCACGTGGCACGCCATCACCACGTCGGCAGGCGGCAAGGCCCACAACAGCCTGGGCAGCCTGTACCTCGGCGACCCGGGCACGCACACCTACGCGGCGCCGGACGGTGGCCCGGTGGCCGCCGAGGCCGTGTGGACCCTCGACGTGCCTCCGTTCGAAGGGTACGTGCTCGAGTGGTGGCAGTGGCTCGACCTCCGGGACGCCGCCGATCCCGCGCGCGACACGTTCACCGTGACGGTGCGCGCGACGGGGGCCTCCGACGCCGGGCAGATCGTGTTCTCGAACAAGCCTCTCTACGGCTATCCCGTCACGTGGCGCCGCGTGTCGACCCCGCTCGACCCCTGGCAGGGCGGAACGATCGAGGTGGTGCTCCGCTTCGACTCGGGCGACGGCGAGGCCAACGACGGCGAGGGCATCTACGTCGACGACCTCACGTTCTTCTATGGCTGCGATTGATCGAACCCAAAACGCGCGGCGCGTCCGCGATGGAGTTGCCATGCACGTCGAGCCCCCTCCCCACGGCGCCGCCCTCCTCGACACCCTGGCGCGCCTGCCCCCCGGGGCGCCGGCGCTGGCCGTGATGCGCCACTCGGTGCGCGGCCCGGTGGACGACCTGCGCACCGCCCCCGACGTACTCCTCACCCCCGAGGGCGAGGCCGCCGCACGCCAGTGGGGCGAGAGCCTGCCGAAGCGCACCGTGGTGCGTCTGGGGCACAGCCCGATCCGGCGCTGCGGCCAGACGGCCGAGGGCATCGCCGCGGGAGCCCAGCGGCGCGGCGGACGGGTGGAGCTCGAAGGCCCCGATCCCGCCCTCGGGGCCCCGTACCTTCAGGATCTCGAGCGGCTCATCGAGGCCGCGCGGCGCTACGATCCGCCCGCCTTCGTGCGCGCCTGGTTCGACGAGCAGCTCCCAGCGGGCATCGTGCAGGGCGCCGATCGCGCCGCCCTGGAGCTCGCCTCCGTGGCACGCGCTCGGTTGGCCGCGACCCCCGAGGGGGGCCTCACGCTGCTGGTCTCGCACGACTGGAACGTGATGCTGCTGCGCGAGCGGTTGCTGGGCGTACGGCACGACGAGGCCGGCTGGCTCGACTACCTCGACGGCGTGGTGCTGGTCGCCGAGGCTGGACGCGTGGTGCTGCGGTGGCGTGAGCACGCCCGCCCCCTGCCCGAGGAGGCGTCGTGAGGTTGCGCCTCGCGCCCGGCTTGGAGGGCTCGTGTCGGCTGGGCCTGGTCGAGGCCGCGGGGCTGCGGCCGCCCGTGGAGCGGGAGGAGGCGCCGGAGTGGCTCGCCGAGATCGTCGGGGCGGCGCAGGCGGCGGGCGAGGCGTTCTGGCCCGAGGGCGTGAAGCGCGCGGTGCGCGACCTCCTGAAGCACGGGAAGTACCGCGCCACCGGGCGGGGCAAGCCGGCCAGCGAGTTCCTCTTGAACGCCGCGCTCACGGGGGAGTTCCCGGTGGTGTGCGACCTGGTCGACGTGAACAACGCGGTCAGCCTGGCCTGCGGCTACCCCGCCTCGATCCTCGACGCCGACCTCGCGGGGCCCGAGCTGCTGGTGCGGCGGGGGACGACCGGCGAGGCCTACGTGTTCAACCGCGCGGGCCACGCCATCGACCTCGAGGACCTGCTGGTGGTGTGCCGACGCACGGGCGACGACTGGGAGCCCTGCGGCAACCCGGTGAAGGACGCCATGGCCACCAAGGTGCACGCCGGGACCACGTCGGTGGCCGCCGTCCTGTACCAGCCGGTGACCGAGCCCGCCCCGCGGCTCGAGGCGGCCTGCGCGCGCTTCGCCCTGCTGCTGCGCGCGGCCTGCGGCGCCGAACGGGCCGCCTGGCGCGTGGTCGATGCGTCGACCGTGGAGGAAACGTAGACAACGTTCCCGTAGTCAACCGGAGGAACCGTGCGACTTCGCTACGCCGAGCTCGACCGCGAGGTGACCCCCCAGGGCACGCTGACCCTCGAGCGCTACGAGAACGACGCCGGCGAGCACGGCTACCAGGTGGCGTTGGACGGCGCCTTCCTCATGGCCAGCCACGGGGCGCACTCGGAGCGGGCCCTGGCGCCCATCGCTCACGCCAGGCTCGGGAGTCCGGCCCGCGACCTGGTCGCGCTGGTCGGGGGGCTCGGGGCCGGGCACACCCTGCGCGCTACGCTCGATCTGCCGGGCGTCGAGCGCGTGGTGGTGGCCGAGATCGGCCGCAAGGTGGTCGACTGGAACCGGACCCACTTCGCCGAGGCCAACGGCCGGGCCGTGTTCGACCCGCGGGTCACCTTCGAGATCGCGGACCTGGCCGACGTCCTCGCCCGGAGCCCGGGAGCCTTCGACCTGCTGCTGCTCGACGTCGACAACGGCCCGGGCTGGCTGGCCGCGCCCGGCAACGCGCGGCTCTACGACCGCGCCGGGGTCGAGCTCTGCCGCCGCGCCCTCGCCCCCGGCGGCGCGTGCGCCGTGTGGAGCCCCTGCCGGAACCCGGGCTTCTTCGCAACCTTCGGCGCCGTGTTCCCGGGCGCCGAGGAGCTCGACACGCGGCCCTGGGCCAACGAGGTCAACGAGCCGGCCGACGTGGTGTACGTGGGCGTATGCCGAGCTTCGGCAAGACCTCATCGAGAGTTCTGCTGACTTCTTCGAAGACCTCGTCGGTCGAGTACAGCCGACCGTTGCGAATATCGGCCTCTGCATCCGCTACGAGCTTCACCCCGGGGCGATTCGAACCGAATTCAGATCGAAGAAAGGTTCGATGCAAGTCGCTGGTCGGCGACAGGCCTTCGAGGTCCAGGCCGGAGCGACCGGTTCAACCGGGCTGTCCGGGACTCCCTTGACCGGGTCGCCCCCCGCCGCAATACTCGTCGCGACGCGCCGGCCTTTCGACGGCGAGCACAACGACCCAAGGCCGCACCAGACGCGGGAGGCGAACATGAACGCTGACGTGCGCGGACCGCGCGGCGACCGGCAGGGGCATCGACTCACGAGGCGCTTGGGCGTTCGAATCGGCCTCTCCCTCGGCGTGATCCTGCTCCTGCTCGGCCTCCTCGAGTTCGCAGCGCGGCTCGTCATGCCGTCGCTCGCGCCGGTCTACGTACGCGACGGCTTCTACGACAATCCGCTGCCGCTCGTGACCTCGACCGCGGGTCCGCCCATCGATCTCGCAGGCCTGCCCAGCGGCCAGCGGCTGCCAGAGGCGAAACGCACCGGGGAGACCCGGATCTTCATGATGGGCGAGTCGAGCGTCGCGGGAAGCCCGCTGGGCATCGACGTATCGCCGCCCGCCATGCTGAAGGACCTGCTCTCCGAGCGGTTGCCGGGTCGGGACCTCACGGTCGTCAACATGGGCCGCCCCGCGTCGATCTGCGCCAACGTCTACTACTACCTGTTGTTCCTGCGTCGCTTCGCGCCCGACTTCGTCGTGTTCTTCATGGGCGTCAACGACAGCGAGCACATGCCGGGCGAGCAGTGTCTGCCGGGCTCCCATCCGGGGGCGTACGGACTCTGGCGCAGCCTCGTCGAACGCTCGTGGCTCTTGTGGCTGACGCGCGTGTACGGGCCCCAGTTCGTCTGGAAGGCGACCGGCAAGAGCGACTGGTATCCGGCGCGCGACTGCCCGGAGCCGACGTTCTCCCTGTGGACCGACCTGCTGGTGGGCGCCGCGATCGACGCCGGCGCGCGCGTGGTGATCGCGACGCCCGTCGTGAGCGCCGTGGCGCGCGTCGAGCCCGTGTTCCGGGGAGTCGAACACGACGATCGGCCCCTCGACGACGACTACCGCGAACTGTTGGCGTGCGCCCTGACCGACGGGTGCGACTTTCCGGGCCGCGTGCGCGCGACCCTCGGCGCGACCACGCTTCCACCTTGTGACCCCGAGGATCCGGCGCCCAGCGCGCCGTGCGCCGAGGTTGGCGCCAGCGCCCGCGATATGCTGGCCCTCCATCGTCGCGACCTGGACCGGCTCGCGAGCGCATGGGAGGGCACCGCGCAGCGACTGGGAGCCGAGTACATCCCCTTCCATCGGAGGCTCGAGGAGGCCTCGCCCGGGACGATCCTGGCCTCGGCGTTCTTCATGGACCGGCAGCACCTCACCCCGACCGGCTACTACTACCTGGCCAGGCTGGTGAGCGAGCGCATCGCAGCCCTCCTGACGGGGGGCCCCGAACGCGCGGTCTCCGTACCCCTCGACGCCGACGTGAAGAGCTACGTGCGCGGCTCGGCCTCGAGCGGCGTCGAGGTCGAGTTGGAGCAGTTGGTGCGCACCTGGTTCCTCACGGGGCTGCCCGGGCTGCGCTTCACCGCGGAGAACTTCGTGGGCGACGAATGCTCGAGCCCACGCGTCTGCGACGAGGGCGAGTTGGCGCGCGTCGCGTTGGGGTGGCTGCGGATCAAGGCGGGGCTCGAGCCCGGCCTGCCCCCCGAGTTGGCCGCGAGGGCCGCCAGCTTCACACCCCGCGCGGCCCTCGACGCGCTGCGCCGAGCGAAGTTCGCGCCGAGCACCGAGAAGGCGAGGAACTGACGGACGCCGCTCGCGAGGCGCGACGTCGTCCGCTCGCCCCGCGGCTCTCCCGTCAACGCAGGGCAAGCCGCCCGACGGCCAGGCCGATGCGCTCGCGCCCCACCATCCAGCCGTCACGCGCGTTGTAGTAGAGCCAGATCTCGTCGCCCACCACCTTCGGGTCCATGGCGTAGACCAGCGCGCGCTTCCAGCCGGGCACGGCCGAGCCGGTCACGATGTCCTCGGGGCCGACGATGGGCGCGGCCGTGGCGGGTTGCCAGCTTCGGGCGTCGTCCGCGAGCCGGATGACGGTGATGGCCGAGCGCGACCGCCCGTCGGCGTCGGTGGCGATGCCGTTGGTGAAGCCCCAGAGGGTGCCCGAGGCCGGATCGGGCAGCAGCTTGAGGCTGCCCGCCCCCAGGTCGCGGAGCGGGTCGGCGGGGTCGGGCGAGACCAGGGGCTCGGGGTCGGGGACGAAGGGCCCCTCGGGCGAGGCCGCGCGCGCCACCCCGATGTGCCGGGGCTCGACGAAGCGGCAGTCGGGCAGCCAGACCGTGGCCGCGCTGTAGGTCAGGAGCCACTCGCCCCGCCAGGGCACGAGCCCCGGGTTCGAGCAGGTGCGGGGCTGCCAGGGCCGGGGCCCCGTGGCGTGCCAGGGCAGGCAGGGGGCCAGCACCGTGCGGGGCGCGCTCCAGGTCACCAGATCGGGCGAGGTGCGCGCGACCAGGCGGCTCCGCAGCGGCCACCAGCGGTGCACGTCCTCGTACAGCAGGTGCCAGCGATCACCCTCGCGGCGCACGAAGGGCCGCATGGCGCCGGGGCAGAGCGTGCGCAGGCGGGTCCAGCAGAGGCCGTCGTCCGAGACGTACTCGACCAGCCGGGGCGGGATGGTGTTCGCGAACAGGTGCCAGCGCCCGTCGGGCGCCTCGAGGGGCAGCAGCACCGAGGGGTCGGCGATCATCCAGCGCGGGAAGCGCGGCGCGACGAGCGGGTTGGCCCCGTGGTCGGACCAGGCGAGGGCCGCGACGTCCATCAGCGCCCCTTGTAGTCCGGCGCGCGCTTCTCGAGGAAGGACTGCAGGGCCTCGCCCAGGTCTTCGCTGGCGAGGAACGCGCTGTTCCAGGCCGACACGTAGCGCAGGCCGTCGGCCACCGCGTGCCCGTCGCCCGCGCGCAGCATCTCCTTCACGCCGCGCACCACCAGCGGCGCGTTGCCCGCGATGTCGGCGGCCAGCGACCGGGCGCCGGCGAGCAGCGCGTCGCGATCGGCGAAGACCTCGTTCACGAGCCCCATGGCGTGGGCACGCTCGGCGGTGACGTCCTTGCCCGTGAACGCCAACTCGGCCAGGTGCCCCCGCCCCACGAGGCCGGCCAGGCGCTGCAGGCTGCCGAGGTCGGCCACGATGGCGACCTTCGTCTCGCGCAGCGAGATGCGCGCGTCGGCGCTGGCCAGGCGCAGGTCGCAGGCCGAGGCCAGATCGAGCCCGGCGCCGATGCACCAGCCATGGAGGGCGGCGATGACCGGGACCGGGCAGCGCGCGACCGCGTCGAGGTCGTCCTGCCACTGGCGGATGAGCGCGAGCAGCTGCTGGCGCTCGGCGGCCAGGCCGCCCCCGAACAGGTGCCCGAACTCGGCGAAGGCCGCGGGAAGATCCAGCCCGAAGCTGAAGGCCTTCTGATCCGAGGCGATCACGACCGCGCGCAGGTCGGGCTCGCGCGCCAGGCCGCGAAAGGTCTCGCCGATCTCGGAGAAGAGCTTGGGTACGAAGGTGCGCGACGTGAGGGTGACCCAGGCGACGGCGCCGTCGCGTTCGACCTTCAGGGTGTCCATGGGGCTGCTCCGGCGTGATTACCGAGGGCATCGTGCCCCAATCCAGGGCCGCCGACAAGCGCCAAGGCTGGCGTGGTGACGAGACGGGTGGTAGGGTTCGCGCCGGACTTTTTCGAGGGACGGCATGGCGACGACGCGTACGGTAGCGGCGGTGGCGGTGGCGATGGCGGTGGCGATCTCGCTCGGCGGCTGCGCCAAGGAGCGGGGCGTGATCCAGAAGAGCGCGAGCCCCAGCCCCGCGGCAGAGGCCGGCGCGCCGAGCGAGTCCGTGAGCTTCACGGGCGCCATCGTCGAGACCATGGACGCCGCGACCTACACCTACGTACACCTGAAGGCCATCGACGGCTCCGAGCGCTGGGTCGCGGGACCGAAGACCCCGGTCACGGTGGGCCAGGTCCTGACGATCAAGGGCGGCTTCGAGATGAAGAACTTCAAGAGCAGCGCGCTCGAGCGCACGTTCGAGCGCCTGATCATGGTCAACTCGCTCGGCGGCCCGGAGCCCACCGCCGCCCCTGAGGAGGCCGAAGCGGCGCCCCACGGCGCGATGGGCGGCGCGCCCCACGGCGCCGGCGCCGACACGATGCAGGCCCCGGGGGCTCCCTCGGTTCCGGCCACGATCGCGGCAGGGAGCGTCGCCCGGGCCGAGGGCGACGCGGGCCGGGCCATCGCCGAGGTCTACGCCCAGGCGGCCGACCTGAACGGCAAGAGCGTGGCCGTGCGCGGCGTGGTGGTGAAGGTCTCGACCGGGATCATGGGCCGCAACTGGCTCCACATCCAGGACGGCACGGGCGCCGCCGACAAGGGCGACCACGACCTGACGCTCACCACCGAGGCCACGGCCAGGGCGGGCGATCGCGTGTTGATCACGGGCACGCTGGCTGCCGACCGCGACTTCGGGGCGGGCTACAAGTACAAGGCCATCGTCGAGCAGGCCACGGTCACGGTCGAGGGTGCGGCGACCCCCGCCCCCTAATCCGCCTCACCCCCTGCGGCCCGAACGTGCTGCGGCCCTTTCGGGCCGCCGGTGTGTAGGGGCATGGCGCCGCCATGCCCCTCTACAACGCAGCAGCCCTCACGGCCTCGCAGTCGAGCAGCGGCTTCGAGGCCGGGCTCCACATCGGCGAGGCGCACGCGCCGAGCAGCGCCGGCAGGTAGCGCCAGAACAGGCCCTGGCCCCCGGGCTCGTAACCGTACTCGCCGTCGGGCGTCGCGGCCTCGAACACGTGGTAGACCGGGTTCTGCGGATCGCCCAGGTAGCTGGCGTGGGCGTCGCGCACGCGCTGGTGCAGGAAGCGCACGTCGCGCCACGTGAGGGGCACGCCCACGTTGCCGCTCATGGCGACCAACTCGGCCAGGTCCTCGTTGCCCGACAGGCCGTAGGGGCGCTCGGGCTCGTCGACGGCGTCCATCACCTTGTCGAGGCGGATGGTGAGCCCTTCGCGTAGGGCCCACGCCAGATCGGGCTGGCCGCGCAGGTCGGCCAGGGCGGCCGCCGCCTCGTGGAACGAGCGCTCGATCTGGTGCAGGTCGTTCTTCAGGCCCAGCACCTCGTCGATGTTCGACAGGCCGTTGCCGCACTCCAGCGCGCCGCCGTCGCCGCGACCGTAGAGGCGCGTGGCGAGCATGCCCTTGCACTCGGCGTTCAACACCTGCACGAAGAAGGCCAGGTCCTCGGCCGGGTGGTAGACGTTCCAGTCCTCGTCGACCGTGGCCACCTTCCAGCCGTCGTCCTCCACGCGGCGCGCCCAGGCCGCGTACAGCGCGCGGGCCTCGGCGAGGTCCGCCTTCAGCTCGGCGCTGGCGTCGGCCTCCAGGGTCTCCAGGAACGCGAGCGCCTGCAGCATGTGCCCCACGTCGTCCTTCGAGCGCTTGTTCTTCAGCCAGACCTCGCCCCAGTAGGGGTTGGCGGGGTTCAGCACGTACAGCGACGGGGGCGGGTCCTCGGGGTCGTAGCGCCCCTCGATGACGCCGGGGTGGTTCAGGTCGTAGTCGATGCGGATCTCGCGCCCGTCGTCGGTCGACGTGATCGACGCCGGGTAGGCCGCCCGCGCCAGCATGGGCGTGACGTCGACGCCGTCGGTGCGCTCCATGACGAGGCCCCACGACGTGAAGCCGCGGATCATCTTACGAAGGAGCAGCTCGCGGCCACCCCACAGGCGCTCGGCGAACACGGCGCCCACGAGGAGCGGGCCGGTGCGCATGCCGTTGTTGTCGGCGCCGTCCTGGCTGTGCAGGTAGCGCACCTTGCCGTTCTCCTTCAGGATCTTCACGCCGCTCCACCACGTGCCGTACCAGTAGCGACCCTCGGGGTCGGAGCGCGGCCAGCCGTGCACGCGCTCGTCGGTCACGTCGAGCCAGCGCGTGCCCCGCAGCACGTCGAGGTAGAGCGCGGTCACCTCGGCGACGGTCGCCTCGTCGACGGGCTCGCCGGCCTCGGGGCGGGTGAAGCCGGTGTAGGGAACATCCGCTGGAACGTCCGCTGGAACGTCCGCTGAAACGTCGACAGCGACCTCGACCGCGACCTCCGACGAGGCGTCGGTCCCGGAGCCGCTGCTCCCGCAGGCCGTCAGCAACGCGAATCCTGCTGTCACCATCACGCGTCGAAGCTGCATGGTTTCCCTCTCGGCCGAATCGAGGACAGAGCTTGGCCTACCCCTCGCCCCGCGTCAACGTTCCCAGGGTCTGCTCGTGGTCGAGGCGCGGGCTGTGGGCGCCGCACGAGTCGCGCTCGGTCACCTCGCGGGCCTTGGAGGCGTAGAAGCCGTGCTCGCGGAGCATCTCGAACTTCGGGAGGATGTTGCCCTTCACGTCGTACAGGAAGAAGCCGGGGAAGAGGTCGGGGTTGCCTCGGATGAAGTCGAACACGAAGGCGTGCTGCGGGCTGGCCTCGAGGTGGCCGTCGTCGCAGATCTCGTGACCCGTGAGCATGTACTCGGGCAGGAGGCCGGGGTAGAACTCGAGGCTCTGGAGGCCGTGGAGGGCCACGGTCTCTTCGAAGATCTTGGTCTGGGGCAACAGCGACAGCAGGCTCGGCAGGATGCGCGCGCCGATCAGCCGGAACGCGATCATCTGGAACACGGTCTGGTGGAAGTCGTCCATGGTCTCGAACGGGAAGCCCCAGATGAAGAAGGTGTCGACCCGCGGGAAGACCAGCACGGCGCGCGAGACCACGTCGATGGCCTGCTCGATGGTGAAGCCCTTCTTCACGCGCTCGAGGATGCGGTTCGAGCCGGACTCGATGCCGAAGCGGATCTCGACGCAGCCGGTCTCGGCCATGCGCTTCATCACGTCGTCGTCGGCCAGGTTGACGCGCGCGAAGGCCTTCCACTTCACCTTGTCGGTCAGCTTCGCGGCCTCGAGCGCGTCGCAGAAGGCGTGCACGCGCTCCTTCGACGACACGAAGAACTCGTCCTGGAACAGGAAGAGCTTCACCCCGTGCTCGCGGTGCAGGAAGGCCATCTCGGCCACGATGTCGGCCGGGTCGCGGAAGTACGGCGTGTGCCCCCACACCGGCGCCACCGAGCAGAACGTGCACAGGTAGGGGCAGCCGCGGCTGGTGATGACGTTGTGGCCGGCGTACTCGGAGTAGTCGAGGCGATGGAGCGCGGGCCAGCCGAGGGCCGTGAGATCGTCGATGCGGGGCGCCGCCTCGGTGCAGGCCACGCCGCCGTTCTGGCGATAGACGAGGCCGGGCACCTTCGACCAGTCGCGGCCGTTCTTCGCCTGGGTCACCAGGTCGACGATGCTGCGCTCGCCCTCGCCGTGGGCCACCGCGTCGATCCAGGGGAAGCGCGCCACGATCTTCTCTTCGACCGCCTTGGGGCCCACGCCGCCCAGCACGATCAGGCGATCGGGCCAGCGGCGCTTGAGCTCGCGCGCGGCCAGGATGGTGAAGGGCAACAGGTTCGCCATGCACGACAGGCCGATGACCGGCGCCGGGTTCGCGCAGAAGTCGGCCAGGGCCTCGGGCAAGAAGGGCTCGGGCGCGGTGCAGGTCTGGTAGTCGCGGAAGTCGACCTCGAGGCCGGCCTTCTCGAGCGCGGCCACCAGGTAGAGCGGCCCCAGGGGCACGTGCAGTTCGCGCTCGAGGGCGTCGACGTAACGGATCAGGAGCATGTTCAGGTTGACGAGCGTCAGGTCGGCCATGGGTCTCCTATTCCTCGACGTCGGTGTCGGGGCGCGCGCCGCCGTCGTTCTGACCCTGGTCGACCTCGACCTCGTTGATGTCGGGCAGGATGCCGCCCACGGCGGGTTGGTCGTCGCTCACGTCGATGACCTCGGGGCCGTCGTCGAGGATGCCCACGGGGAAGACCTCTTCGGCGTCGATGGTCTCGGGCGAGTTGCCCAGGTCGGCGGGCGGCACGGCGTCGACCTCGATCTCCTCGGGCGGCCGGACGTCGACGCCGACGCCGGCCATCGGGAGGTCGGACTCGACCTCTTCGGGCGAGTTGCCCAGGTCGGCGTAGCTCTGCTCCACGTCGACCGAATCGGAGACTTGGGCCTCGATCGCGTCGTCGGGCCTGACGCCCTTGGTGGCCACGTCGCCGCAGCCCACGCAGGTGACCCCCGAGGTCATGGCCGCCGTAGCGAACACGGCGGTGGCGATGCCCTTCATGAAGCGCCGCTTCGTGTGCAGCTTCAGGTCGATGCGGCCGATCATGGTGTCGAGCACGTCGTTGGGCACGGCGCCCAGGATGACGGCCTCGGAGGTCTGCAACTCCCACCCCAGGCTGGCCAGGGCCGCGCGCCGGTCCTCGAACAGGCGCCGCCGGAAGGCCGGGTCGCCCGCCGCGCGGGTGAGCACCTTCTCGAGCCCGATGGGGATGGCGATCTTGCGCTTGCGGCGAGCCCGGGGGCGGCCGCCCACGATGGTGTTGCGCACGACCTCCTGGCCTTCCTCGATGTCGAAGTGATCGGACATGATGCCCCCCTATTCGTCGACGACGTCGGGCATGATTCCACGGGACGCAGCGGTGTCTTCGACCTCGATCGTGGCCTCCTGCACCGTATCGACGTCGGGCTCGTCGGGCTCGCTCCCCAGGGACGCGCCGCACTCGGTCGCTCCCAGCAGCGCGGCCGACGCGAGCGCCGCGGTGACGACGCCGCGCATGAAGCGCCGGGCCCCGTGCCTTGGCACGTCGATGTGGCCGATCATGGTGGCCAGCATCGCGTCGGGCACGGAGCGCAGGATGGCCGCCTCGGAGGGCTGCAGCACCGGCGCGACCTCGGCGACGGCGGCGGCGCGATCGGCGAACAATCGGCCCCTGAACGCAGCGTCACCCGCCGCCTGCGCCAGCACCTTCTCGATGCCGATGGGCACCGAGATGGTCGTGGCCCGACGGGCCTGCGGCCGGCCCCCCACGATGGTGCGGCGCACGACCTCCTGGCCCTCCACGACGTCGAAGTGGTTCG
>CAZBRS010000006.1:81483-119287 GCA_964494475.1 uncultured Myxococcales bacterium
CCCACGATGGTGCGGCGCACGACCTCCTGGCCCTCCACGACGTCGAAGTGGTTCGCGTCGGACATGGCTCCCCCCCGAAAAAGCGCACGGAACGGGGGGGATTGTAGCGAGAAAGCCGGGAGTCTACCAGCCCGTGTGCTCGACGATGGCATCGACGGGGCACTCGCCCTGGCAGGCGGCGCAGCTCACGCAGTCGCCCACGTTGCGAGCCTCGGCCAGGTCGTCGTCGTTCAACTCGTACACGCCCTGCGGGCAGACCTCGACGCACGCGCCGCAGCCGTTGCAGAGCTCGTGATCGATACGGATGGTCACGTCGTTGTCGGCGCTGTGGTAGGTGCGAAGATCGGCCATGGACGTTGCCTCCAGAGGCGGCTGACGATTCGACGACGGTTGATAGGGGAAAGCGCCGAAGCTGGCAAGTGGAAAACGACCCGGTCACTCGTCACCGGGGCGAAAACCGAGGGGACGACTCGGACGAACCGGCTCGCGCATCAACGCCCGAATCGCCTCGAACACGACCCGGAACTGTTCGTCGTACTTGCTCTCCAACGCGTCCAGCTTGCGCGCCAACCCGGCGTGCGACGCCAGCACCTGCCGCATGCGTACGAAGGCCCGGATCACGGCGATGTTCACCTGGATGGCGCGCTCGCTCCCGAGGACGCTCGCCAGCATCGCGACACCTTGCTCGGTGAAGGCGTAGGGCAAGGTGCGTCGACCTCCGCGGCCGTTTGAGGTAGCAGATTGTGACCTCAAACCGTCGTCGATCTCGTTTGAGGTACCAAATTGGTACCTCAAAGCCGCGACCTCCTCGGCGGTCAGTTGGAACATGAAGTCGTCCGGGAACCTACCCGTGTTGCGCTTGACCGCTCGATTGAGGGTCTTGGTCTCGACGCCATAGAGCCCGGCGAGGTCCGCGTCGAGCATCACGTTCTGGCCGCGGAGACGCAGGATGCTCGAAGAGATGCGCTCCGGGGGGAGCGTCGGGGCGTGGTCGGTCATGGCGCGATCTCCATCGAGACCTGGCGCTCCAGACGATTGCACGAGGCGTGCCGCGACGGGCGGAGTGGAAAGCCTCGTGGTTGTGAGAGGCAGAGGTCGGGCCGGACGGTCCGGAGCGGTGCGGGGCGGTCCGTGCGGCCGGACGTTATGCCCCGCCCATCAACAACAGCATGACCGCCTTCTGCGCGTGCAGGCGGTTCTCGGCCTCGTCGAAGATGACCGAGTTCTTCGAGTCGCAGACGGCGTCGGTCACCTCTTCGCCGCGGTGGGCGGGCAGGCAGTGCAGGAAGAGGGTGTCGGTCTTGGCCGAGGCCATCAGGCGCTCGTTCACCTGGTAGTCGGCCAGGTCCTTGAGGCGCTGGCCCTTGGTGGCGGGGTCGTCGCCCATCGAGAGCCACACGTCGGTGTAGATGGCGTCGGCGTTCTTCACCGCCTCGTGGGGGTCGCGGAAGGCGAGCACCTGGCAGCCGTTCTGGGCCGCCACCTTGCGGGCCTCGGCGATGATCTGGGGGTTCGGGTCGTAGCCTGGGGGGGTCGCGTAGTGCACGTTCACGCCCAGCTTGACGCCGCAGTTCACGAGCGAGTGCAGCACGTTGTTGCCGTCGCCCACGTACGTGAGCGTCAGGCCCTTCAGGCCGCCCTTGTGCTCGAGCAGGGTCTGGTAGTCGGCCAGGGCCTGGCAGGGGTGCAGCAGGTCCGAGAGGCCGTTGATGACCGGCACGGTGGCGTTCTCGGCCAGGTCGGTGATGGTCTTGTGGGCGAAGGTGCGGGCCATGATGCCGTCGAGGAAGCGGCTGAGCACGCGCGCGGTGTCGGGGATGCTCTCGCCGCGGCCGATCTGGATGTCGTTCTTCGAGAGGAAGAGCCCCAGGCCCCCCAACTGGAAGATGCCCACCTCGAACGACACGCGCGTGCGGGTCGACGACTTCTCGAACACCATGCCGAGCGTCTTGCCGGCCAGGGCCGTGCGGTACGTCTGGGGGTTCTTCTTCACCTCGATGGCGAGATCGAGGACGGCCTGGATGTCGGCGGTCGTGTAATCGGCCAGGCTGACCAGGTGCTTGTGCGGGAACGTCATGGGTCGACTCCTTGGTTCGAAGGGCCCTCGGGGCCCCGGTTTCCGGTAGACAGGCTCGCGGCCAACCGGTCGAGCACGGGCTCGAGGCCGGCGCCCACGGCCGTGAACGTGAGGTCGCGGCGCTCGCCGTGCACGCGCAGGTCGAGGCGCAGGTGCGGGGCGTCGAGGTCGGCCTCGATGCGATCGAGCCACTCGACGAAGACCACGGCCTCGGGGTCGAACAGGCCCTCGCGCTCGCCCGCGGCCTCGAGCTCGTCGAACGAGGCCACGCGGTACACGTCGTAGTGGTGCACGCGGCGGCCTCCGGCCAGGCGGTAGCGGTTGGCCAGGGTGAACGTGGGGCTCGGCACCACCGCGTCGGGGTCGCCGCTCACGGCCGCCACGAAGGCCCGCACCAGGGCCGTCTTGCCGGCGCCGAGATCGCCCACCAGGCCGACGAGCGTGCCCGGGGGCACGGCGGCGGCCAGCGCTTCGGCGACGCGGCAGGTGTCGTCCAGGCTGTTCGAGACCAAGTGCAACGTACGCATGGGCCCCCCGACGAGGCCGAATCATTGCGTGAGGGCCGGCGGGATTCAAGCCCGAAAGAAGGCGCGGGCCAGGGCCTCGTAGAAGCACGCGCCCTCGACCACCTCGGACTCCAGGACGAACTCGTCGGCGGTGTGCGAGCGCTCGGTGCGGCCGGGGCCGACCTTCAGGGCGGGGATGCCCCGGAAGTGCACCAGATCCGACATGCCGCGCGAGCCGATGACGGGGCTCGCGGGCCGCGCGGCCAGGGCGGCGACCACCAGGGGGTGATCGGGCGCGATGGCCGCGGCGTCCAGGTCGGCGCGCAGCACGCGCAGGTCGCCCTTCACCGCCGCCCGCAGCCGGGCGATGACCTCGGCGTGGTCGGGCGCGGGGTTGGTGCGCACGTCGAGGCGGCACGAGGCCGACGCCGGGATGACGTTGACCGCGCTGCCGCCGCTGGCGAGGGTGGGCTCGACGGTCACGGGACCCAGCCAGGGGTCGGGCGGCCCCCAGTCGAGGGCCTCGAGGGCCACCAGGTCGCGGGCCAGCAGGCTGAGCGCGTTGGGCGCCTGCAGCGCGCGGCCGTGGGCGGCGTGGCACGCGCGCCCCGTGGTGCAGAGCTCGAGCTCGATCTGGCCCTTCTGGGCGATGGCCAGCGCCAGGTCGGTGGGCTCGCCGATGACCGCCGCGTCGGGCGTCAGCCCCTGCTCTTCCAGCCAGGGCACCAGCACCTCGGCGCCGTCGCCCCCGGTCTCCTCCTCGGCCACCAGGGCGAGCAGCACCCGGCCGCCGGGCACCCCGCCCACCTCGGCCAGGCGCGCGAAGGCGGCCAGCATGGCGGCCACCGAGGCCTTGGCGTCGTTGGCGCCGAGGCCGACCACGCGCCCGTCGCCGGTGCGCACCGCCCAGGGGTCGGCCGTCCAGCCCGGACCGGGCGGCACCGTGTCGAGGTGCGAGCAGAACGCGAGCAACGGGCCCTCGTCGCCGCCTGCCCCGAGCCGCGTCGAGGGGAGCACCGCCACCACGTTGTGCTTGTAGCGCAGCACCCGCGGGAGCCGCGCGGCCAGCCAGCCTTCGACGCGATCGGCCAGGGCGGCCTCGTCGCCCGACACGGATCGGGTCGCGACCAGCTCGCGGTGCAGGGCCAGCAGATCGGCGTCGGTCATGGCTGCAGGCCCGGCTCCACGGCCTCGCTGCGGTCGCGCACGATCAGCGTGCCGGCGCCCTCGTTGGTGAAGACCTCGAGCAGCAGGTTGCCCCGCGCCGCGTAGCCCACCAGGTGCACGCGCCGCACGCCCTTCGCGAGCGCCTCGCGCGCGGCCCTGACCTTGGGGCGCATGCCGTTGCGCACCACGCCCTGGGCCTCGAGCGCGTCGAGCTCGGCCAGGTCGACCACGTCGAGCAGCGACTGGGGGTCGTCGGGGTTCTTCAAGAGCCCGCCCGAGGGCGTGAGCAGCACGAGCTTCTCGGCCTGGACGGCCGCGGCCAGCGCCGAGGCCACGGTGTCGGCGTTCACGTTCAGCACGGCGCCGGCGCGATCGGCCGAGAGGGGCGAGACCACGGGCACGAGGCCGGCGTCGAGCAGGCACGTGAGCACGCCGGGGTTCACCGTCTGCAGATCACCCACGTTGCCGAAGTCGACGGGCTCGCCGTTGGCCGCGACCTGGGGCGGGCGCCGCGTGGCCACCAGCAGGTCGGACGCCAGGCCCGACACGGCCAGCGCGGGCAGGCCCTCGCGGCGGCAGGCCGCCAGGAAGGCCGTGGCCACGGTGCCGTTCAGGCTCATGATCGCGGCCGCAAGGGTCGCGTCGTCGGTCACGCGCCGGCCGTCGACCAGCCGGGCCTCGAGGCCCAGGCGCTTCGAGAGCGCGGTCGTCTGCGGCCCGCCGCCATGCACGAGCACCACGCGGATGCCCACGGCCGTGAGCACGCTCACCTGGCGCACCAGCCCGTCGAGCGCGCCGGCGGCCTCGAGGATCGAGCCGCTCACCTTGATGACGAACGTGCGCCCGCGGAACAGCCGCATGTACGGCAGCGCGCCCGTGAGCGCGGCCACCGTGGCCTGTCGATCGTATCCCTCCATGCTGCACCTCCCCAGGATGTTCAGGGCTGGAGCCCGGCCAGGGCCGAGACCAGCTGGTCCACGTGCTCGTCCTTCAGCACCAGCGGCGGCAGCAGGCGCACCACGTGCGCGTCGGCGCTGCCGCCCGCCAGGATGCCCCGCGCCCTCAGCTCGGCCAGCACGTCGCGCGCCGGGCGCGTGGTGCGCAGCCCCACCAGGAAGCCGGCCCCCTGGACGGCGGTCACCGGCCCCACCTTCGCCTCGGCGAACAGGCGCGCCGACAGGCGCCGCACCTCGAAGAGCAGGGCCGGGTCGGCCACGTGCCGCGCCACCACCTCGATCAGGGCCGCGGCCAGGGGGCCTCCCCCGAACGTGGTGCCGAGATCGCCGTGCTTCAAGGTGGCCGCGTCGGCCTCGCCGAGCAGCAACGCGCCCGCGGGGAAGCCACCCGCCAGGCCCTTGGCCAGCGTCAGGAGATCGGGCGCCACGCCGAGCCCGCCACACGCCGTGGGCGTTCCCGTCCGACCCAGGCCGCACTGCACCTCGTCGGCGATCAGGCGCGCCCCGACGGCTGATGTCACCTCGCGCGTCGCGCGGACGAAGCCGGCCGACAGCGCCCGCGCGCCGGCCACACCCTGAACGGGCTCGAGGATCACCGCGGCGACCGTCTCGTCGACGGCGGCGGAGAGGGCCGCCACGTCGTCGAAGGGCACGAAGGTCACGTCGAACGGGGTGCGCGGGAAGCCGTTCCAGCGCGCCGAGCCGGCCGTGACGGCCGCCGCGCCCGCCGTGCGCCCGTGGAAGGCGCCCTCGACGGCCACCACCCGCGCGCGCCCCGTCACGCGCAGCGCCACGCGCAGGGCGTTCTCGTTGGCCTCGGCCCCCGAGTTCACGAAGAAGACCCGCGTGAGCCCCTCCGGCGCCAACCCGACGAGCGCCCGGGCGGCGCGCTCGCGCACCGCGAGGGGCACCAGGTTGCTCTGGAAGAACAGGGCGCGCGCCTGGGCCTCGAGCGCCGCCTGCAACGCCGGGTGCCGATACCCGAGCAGGGCCACGGCGTGGCCGCCGTAGAAGTCGAGGTAGCGCCGCCCGTCGCGGGCGACCAGGGTCACGCCCTCGGCCTCGACGGGCTCGAGATCGAGCTGCGGGTAGACGTCGAGCAACGCGCTGGTCTCTGCCACTCCACTCATAGCCACCCCAACCCGGGCAGGCGCAGCCCCGTGTCGTCGGGAAGGCCCAGCAGCCGGTTCATCCACTGCACGCCGCCGCCCGCGGCGCCCTTCACCAGGTTGTCGATCACCGAGAACACCACCAGGTCGCGGCCGCGCACCGCCACGCCGAGCCGCGCCCGGTTGGTGCCCACCACCTCGGTGAGCGCCGGGGGCTTCGCGGTGACGGTGACGAACGGGCTCGCGGCATAGAAGGCCGAGGCGCGCGCGACCAGATCGTCGACGTCGGAGGGCGCCTCGGGGGTGAGCGTCAGGGAGAGCGTGGCGTGGATGCCGCGTACGAACGGCCCCGAGTGCGGCACGAAGCGCACGTCGGGCTCGACCCCGCCCCGCAGGCGGCCCAGCAGCAGGCGCATCTCGGGCTCGTGGCGATGGCCGAGGGGCGCGTACCCCACCATCGTCGAGCGCCGCTCGGGGTGGTGGGTGCCGGCCGAGGGCGTACGGCCGCTGCCGCTGGAGCCGGTCACAGCCGCCGCGAACACCGAGGGATCGGCCAGGCCGAGCGCCAGGAAGGGCGCCGCGCCCAGGGTCACGGCGGTCGTGAAGCAGCCGGGGTGGGCCACGTGCCCCGCCGGCACGCCGGGCTCCAGCTCGGGGAGCGCGCACGTGAACTCTGCCAGGCGGGCCGGCGCGGCGTGGGGGGCGCCGTACACGCGCTCGTAGCGCGCCGGATCGGCGAAGCGGAAGTCGGCCGACAGATCGACCAGGCGCGGGGTCCGCGCCGCGCCGGCCGCCGCCATCAGCAGCCGCTCGACCACGGCGGCCGAGGCGCCATGGGGGGTGGCCAGGAACACGCCGGCGAGCTCACCCGCGCCGACCGAGGCCACCACGTCGTCCAGCGCCGAGAACGTCAGCGCCTCGACCTCCGAGCCCGCCAGGTGCGGGAACACGGCGCCGAGCGACTCGCCGACCCGGCTGGTGGAGGCCACCATGGCCAGGCGCAGCCGCGGGTGCCCCGCGAGCAGGCGCGCCACCTCGCCCGACACGTAGCCGTTGCCGCCGATCAGGGCCACCGGAAGCGGGGCGCAGCCCCCGCTCTCCTCAATGAAGGTCGACGTCGTCATCGTCGTCTCCCGGCGCGGCGACCGGGCGCACGGCCAGGTCGAGCGAGGCCAGCACGAGCTCGGCCAACGCGCCGCGCTCGGTGCGCGCGTTGCGGCCCGGCACGCCCGTCTGCTGCTCGACCAGCCGGCTGCCGGCCGTGTTGTCGGTGGCCGGCCCCGTGACCACGGTGGCGGCCAGGTCGTAGCGCGTCTTCAGGAGCTCGACGCCACCCCACGCGGCCACGGGGTCGCTGGCGGCCAGCACGACCGCGCCGAACGAGCCTCGCAGCTCGGGATCGGCCAGGATGGCGTCAACGCCGTAGAGGCCGAGCAGGCCGTCGCCCAGTTCGAGCACGATGACGTCGGGCGATCCCGCGGCCAGGTGCGTAAGCAGCGTACGCGCCACCAGGGGCGACTCGTTGGGGGTGGTCGTGACCACGCCGAAGTCGGTGAAGATGTGCACGGCGACCGCTCCGGAGTCTTCCATGGCCAGGATGTCGCGCCGCAGCGAAACGCCGGTGGCCTTGCCCGCGGCCACGCGCAGGCCGCGGTGCGTCAGGTCCTGCACCAGGGCGCACGCGGCGGCGGTCTTGCCCGCGTTCATCGAGCTGCCCACGATGGCGATGACCGGCACGCCGCCGAGGCGCAGCTCGTTGCTCACCGGCAGCGCGCCCTGGGTGATGTGCGCGGGCACGCCGACGCGCTGGCCCAGGAAGGGGAACGACAGCACCTGCCCCAGCACCTCGCACTCGAAGGGCGGCCCCAGGTCGGGGTTCACGCTGTCGCAGAGGCCCAGCACGCCTCCCAGGTTCAAGAGGTTGATGGTGTCGCCCGGGCGCACCTCAGGGGGCACGTGCCCGGCGTAGCCGAACAGCGCCTTGCGGTGCCCCAGCGCGCCGGCCACCAGATCGCCGGGCTTCAGCTTCGAGAAGCGCCCCGAGGGCTGCTCCAGCTGGTTGTAGGTGCTCTTCGAGGTGAGCACGCGCACCGCGATGACGCCGCCCTCGACGGCCGGGATCTCCGGGTCGAGGCGCACCTCGCGCGGCAGGCGGCAGTTGCGGGTCACCGAGCCGATCTTGTCGAGCAGGATGCGCCTCATGGCGTGGCCCCGTCGTGGGCGGCGCGGAGCAGCGACAGCAGCCGCGCCTGGTCCGAGCTTCGCTTGCAGGCCAGGAAGATGGTGTCGTCGCCCGCGAGGGACCCGACGACCTCGGGCCAGCGCGCCTCGTCGATGGCGCGGCAGAGGGCCGAGGCCAGGCCCGAGGGCGTGCGCACGATCACCAGGTTGCGGCCCGCCGACGCCACCGAGAGCACCGCCGAGGCCAGCAGCGAGAGCGCGACGCCGCCGCCCGCCAGCGAGGGCCCCGGCGAGCCCACCACGTAGACGCCGCCCTGCTTGGCGGCGCCCAACGCGCGCAGGTCGCGCGAGACGCTCGACTGCGTGACGTCGAAGCCAGCCGCCACGAGCCGCAGCAACAAGTCGTCCTGGGTCGCGATGGACTCCCGTGCGATCAGCTCGCGAATGGCCCTGCGCCGGTCTCCGGTTCCCGAAGGCATGCCACCCTCCGTGGCAGATGATGCTGCGCTTGATACGGTTATGCGCATGAACTTGCAAGCCAGAATCGTGGAGCCGAATCATTCGGAGGGCTTCCGGCTTGACCGCGTCCCCGCCCCTGGGGAACAATGCCGCCGTACGCGGGAGGCTGTATGTCCTTCGAAGCGCTGACGCCGTTCGTGACCAACCTCGACGGGCCGGTCTACTGCCTCCGCGACCTCCCCGAAGAGGTCGCGAGCGTGCTGTTCGCCTACGTGAGCCGCTCGCCCCACTCGTTCCGCGAGAACCTGCGCACGCTGCTGGGCGAGGAGGGCATCGCGGCGGCGGCGGGCTCCAGCGCCTTCGACCCGGCCTCCGAGACCGCCCGGCGCTTCCACGAGAAGTGGGTGGTGGGCTACGGCCACGCCTCGGTGGCCGAGCACTCGGTGCTGCGCTACGGCGTCGAGCAGGTCTCGATCCTGGCCACCAAGCTGCTCGAGGACGCGCGCCTGGCCTCCTACACCGAGAAGTCGACCCGCTACCAGTACTTCGGCCGCGACACCTTCCTGCGCGACGTCGACCTGTGGGCCTCGCCCCTGGCCGACGCGTGCGAGTCCGGCCTGGTCGGGCTCATGGACGCCTACCGCGACGCCTTCACGGCCCTCGACGCCTTCCTGCGACGCAAGGTGCCCCCGAAGCCCGAGGCCAGCCCCAAGGCCTACGAGGCCGCGCTGCACGCCCAGGTGTGCGACGCCGCCCGCTACCTGCTCCCGCTCGCGACGCGCACCATGGTGGCCGTGACCGTCAACGCCCGCGAGGCCGCCTGGATGATCACCAAGCTGCTCTCGTCGCCCCTGGCCGAGGCCCGCGAGCTCGGGCTCGCCCTGCGCGACGAGGGCCGCAAGATCTGCCCCACGCTGCTCCGCCACGCCGACGCCAACGCCTTCCTGACCACCGCCGCCGACCTCGCCGCCACGGCCGCGGCCAGCGTCCCGGCGGGCCCCGCTTCGACCGGCGTCGAGGCCGGCAACGGCGTTCGCCTGGTCGGCTTCACGCCGGGGGGCCTCGACCACCTGCTCGGCCTGTGGCTGGCCGAGAACGGCACCGCCGATCTCGCGACCACGCTGCGCCACGTGGCCGGCCTGCCCGAGCCCGCCAAGCTCGAACTGCTGGGGCGGCTGCACGCCGCCATGGGCCCCCACGACATTCCCCCGCGCGCCTTCGAGGGGCTGCACTACACCTTCGAGGTCACCGTCGACTACGGCGCCTTCCGCGACATCCAGCGCCACCGCATCGGGTTGCAGCTGAACCCGCGGCTCGACACCTCGCTGGGCTTCGAGACCCCCGACGAGATCGTCGAGGCCGGGCTCGAGCCCGCCTACCACGAGCAGATGGAGCGCGCCGCCGACCTGTACGGGCGCGCCGCTTCGCGCTTCCCGGTGCAGGCCCAGTACCTGCTGCCGCTGGCCTGGCGCAAGCGCGTGGTCTTCGACTGGAACCTGCGCGAGGTGGCCCACTTCGTGCGCCTGAGGAGCTCGCCCCAGGGCCACATCAGCTACCGGCGCCTGGCCTGGCAGCTGCGCGACGCCGTGGTGGCCGCGCACCCGTTCGCGGCGCCCTTCCTGCCCGTCGACCGCAACCGCTACGCGCTCGGACGCCTGGAGGCCCATGGCCGCGTGGAGTGATCGCCTCGCCGAGACGCTGCGTCGCTGGGACCGCGAAGCCCGGGTCGAGGGCGAAGGCGACGGCCGCGCCATCGCCGTCGTGCTCATCGCCAGCGTGTGCCTGCTGCTCCTGCACTTCGTGGTGCTCTCGAACCACGTCCAACGCGAGCTCGCCGACGCCCTCCTGGCCCTCGCGCCCGGCTGGCTGGGGCTCGACCCCCAGCGCGATCGACCTCTGCTCGAGGGCGTGGTCTGGTCCCTCGGCTGCGGCTTCTTCTACGTGCTGGTGCCCGCCACGGTGCTGCGCGCGCTCTGGGGCGAACGCCTGGCCGAGCACGGCTTCACCCTGCGCGGCTACCTGGCCCACGTGCACTGGTACGCGCTGCTCTTCGTCCCCGTGGGACTGCTGGTCGTGCTGGTCTCGCTGCAGCCCACGTTCCAGGACAAGTACCCCTTCTACCGCGAGGTGCGCGGCTGGGCCGACCTGCTGGTCTGGGAGGTCGCCTACGGCGCGCAGTTCGTGTTCCTCGAGTTCTTCTTCCGTGGCTTCTTCATCCACGGGCTGAAGCGCCGCCTGGGCATCTACAGCGTGTTCGTCATGATCACGCCCTACATGATGATCCACTTCGGCAAGCCCATGCTCGAGGCCACCGGCGCCATCGTGGCCGGCACCATCCTCGGCTTCCTGGCGCTGCGCACCGGCTCGGTGTTCGGGGGCGCCACCATCCACATTTTGGTGGCCTGGTCCATGGACCTGATGGCGCTGTATCGCAAGGGCTTCTTCGGGTAGCGAGAGGGAGGCGCCCGCATGGACACGGTCCGACCCATCGCCTGGCACGACGACGCGCTCGAGTTGCTGGACCAGCGCGTGCTCCCCGACCGCGAGACGTACGTGCGGTGCACCACCGCCCCGCAGGTGGCCGAGGCCATCCGCGACATGACGGTGCGGGGCGCGCCCGCCATCGGCATCACGGCCGCATACGGCGTGGTGCTGGGCGTGGCCGACGCCGAGGCCCGGGGGGCCGACGCCGGGCCCGTGTTCGACCTGCTGCAGGCCACGCGCCCCACCGCGGTGAACCTGCGCTGGGCCCTCGACCGCATGCGCGCACGCCTCGCGGCCCTCCGCTCCGCGGGGCCCGGTCCCCACGCCCCCGCTCTTCTGGCCGAGGCCCACGCCATCCTCGCCGACGACATCGCCCGCAACCGTCGCCTGGGCGCCCACGGGGCCGACCTGATCGCCGACGGCGTGGGCGTGCTCACCCACTGCAACGCGGGCGCGCTGGCCACGGGCGGCTACGGCACGGCGCTCGGCGTCATCCGGGCGGCCTGGGAGGCCGGCAAGCGCTTCACCGTGTACGCCGACGAGACCCGCCCCCGCCAGCAGGGCGCGCGCCTCACGGTGTGGGAGCTCGCGCGCGAAGGCATCGACGTGCGCCTGCTCGCCGACACCATGGCCGCCAGCCTGATGGCGCGCGGGCGCATCCAACTGGCCATCACCGGCGCCGATCGCATCGCCCGCAACGGCGACGCCGCCAACAAGATCGGCACGTACGCCGTGGCCATCTGCTGCCGGTACCACGGCCTGCCCTTCCACATCGCCGCCCCCCTCTCCACCTTCGACCCCCGCCTGGCCGACGGCTCGGGCATCCCCATCGAGGAGCGCGACGCCGACGAGGTGCGCGTCATCAACGGCGCCCCCATCACGGTGCCCGACGTCCGGGTCGAGAACCCGGGCTTCGACGTGACCCCCGCCGGCCTCATCACGAGCCTCGTGACCGAGCACGGGCGGTTCCGCCCCGACCAGGTCGACCGGTACTTGCAGGAGCAGGGCCTGTAGGTACAATCGGGCCCCGATGACGCCCCCGCTCACGCACCCCCGCCTCGCGCTGCTGCTGCTCGTCGGCCTGCTGGCCTGCGCGCGCGTGGCCCCCGTCGATCCCACGACGCGCCTGCCCGCCGACGCCAAGGCCGCGCTGGCCCTGCCCCCGCTGCCCGAGCTGAAGCAGTCCCTGTTCGAGCTGGTCTACAACGTGCCGGGCCTCGACGGCGTGGCCGACTGGCTGCACTTCCGCTTCGGGCTCGATCTCGAGGCCGACACCGAGGGGCCGCGCTTCGGCGTGGCCGACCAGGTGCCGTTGGCGGTGTTCCTGCGCGGCCCGTTCTGGGTGCTGGCCGTGCCGCTGGCCGAACCCGCGCGCTTCGCGGCCTACCTCGACGAGCGCCTGGCCGGCAACGGCTTCGACCGGGCGGGCCCCGGCGCGTGGACCCAGGGCAAGAAGGCGATCGTCGCCCGCGTCGACGGCGGTTTGGCCTGGATCTCGCGCTGCAACGCCGACAGCGTCGAGTATCTGCGAAGTGAGCTCGCCAAGGCCGCGGCCGGCCCGTTCGGCCCGGCGCTGACGCGCGCCCCCGACGCGACGATGGCGCTCCGGGGTCGCTGGTTCGACCTGCTCTCCGCCCTCGACCCGCTGGCCGTGTTCGGCCAGGTCCCGCTCGCCGTACGCGGCACACTCTACGGCTTCGGCGACGTCGAGGCCTCGGCCCGCGTTGGCAAGGACGGCGTGGCGTTGACGATCGACCTGGCGGGCGGGGGCAACGCCAGCCTGGTGCGCGGCTTGACCGGGGGTGGCGCCCCACGCTGGCGCGAGCTCGCGGAGGCCTCCCTGTGGAACCCCGTGGTCCGCGCGTCCCTCGCCGTCTCGCCGGCCCTGCTCGAGCCCTGGCTGCCCGCCGACCTGCGCGGCCAGTGGGACGGCTCCCTGGCCGTGGCCGTCGGCGTCCCCAAGTCGCCCGCGCGCCTCGTGAAGGCCGTCGTGACCGATCCTTCGCGCTTCCCCTGGTCCGAGCTCCCCTGGACCGTGGTGGCCGGGCGCCTGCGTCACGAGGGCGTCGAGGCGCTGCTCGGGCCGGTGCTGCCCCTGCCGTACCGCTACGTGTGGAGCGCCGAGGCGCTCACCGTCACGTCGGGCGCCGCCGGCCGCGGCGAGGCCCCCAAAGAGCCGGGGACCCCTCCCGGCGGCCTGCTGGGGCTGCACGTGTCCTTCCGCACGCTCTACGAGGCGCTCCGCGAGACCGACCTGTTCCCCTACGCCCTGAAGCTCCTGTCGGGGCCGCGCGAGCTCTCCGTCGACGTGGGCGCCCGGGGCGACGGCCTGATCCTCAGGGTGGAGCTCGCGCTATGACCGACGCGCCCCCCATCCTCGAGATCCACGGCCTGATCAAGACCTGGCGCGACGCGGCCCGCCCCGAGCCGGTCCTGAACGGCGTCGACCTGGCCGTGGCCCCGGGCGAGCTCCTGGCCATCGTCGGGCGCTCGGGCTCGGGCAAGACCACGCTGCTGTCCGTGATGGGCGGCCTCGATCGCGACTACCGTGGGCACGTGCGCGTGCTCGGCCGCGACCTCCAGAAGCTCTCGGACCGCGAGCTCTCCGCGCTGCGCAACCGCTCCATCGGCTTCGTCTTCCAGTTCCACCACCTGCTGCCGCACCTCACCTGCCTCGAGAACGTCCTGGTGCCCTGGCACTTCGGCGACCGCCTCTCGGCCCGCGAGGCCGGCGAGCGCGCGGCGTCGGCGCTCGAACGCGTGGGGCTGCCCGACGTCGGGGGCCGACGACCGAGCCAGCTCTCGGGGGGCGAGCAGCAGCGCGTGGCCATCGCGCGGGCCCTGTTCTTCGGGCCTCCGCTGCTGCTCTGCGACGAGCCCACCGGCAGCCTCGACCGCCGCTCGGGCGAGGTCGTCCTCGACCTGTTCGAAGAGCTGAGCGCCCGCGACGGCGTCACCGTGGTCATCATCTCGCACGAGGCCTGGATCGCCCGCCGGGCGCGCCGGGTCGTGCGCGTGGCCGACGGGCGCCTGACCGACGCCGGGGCCGAGACGGTGGAGGACGTCGGATGACGCGGCTCCTCCCCCTGCTCGGGCGCAACCTCCGCCGCGGCAAGCGGAACCTGGTGTTCTCGTCCATCGGCATCCTGGTGGGCACGGGCATGTTCACGTTCTTCGTGGGCCTCGGCCAGGGCATCCGCGAGAACGTGCTGAACCGCCTGTATCCCGTGAACCAGGTCGAGGTCGAGCCACGCTCGGTCAACTTCATGGGCATCCAGTCGCGCGCCGCCGACGATCTGGTGATCGACGCCGATCTGCTCGCGCGCATGGCGCACCTGCCCGGCGTGCTGGGCGTCTACCCCAAGCAGCGCTCCAAATTCCAGGCGCGCCTGTGGGGCGGCGCCGACCTGTTCGGCCAGGTGCTCCACCTCGAGGCCTTCTTCGACGGGCTCTCGGCCTCGCTCGTGCAATCCGAGCTGAAGGCCAACGAGGGCATCGAGCGCCGACGCGTCCGCGACAAGTACCGCAAGGTGTACCCCTGCGCCTACGACGCCGACTGCCGCGCCGACGAGGTGTGCGTCGACCGTAGGTGCCACGAGCGGGAATACTGGCGCGCCTTCGACGACCCGGGAGACCACGCCTGGTGCAAGACCGAGGCCGAGTGCCTGGCCGGCCAGGCCTGCCGCGACCAGGGCTGCGTCGACCCCTGCGACGACGCCCACCCCTGCAGCGACGGGCGGGCCTGCCTCGGCGGGGCCTGCGCGCGGCCCTGCGAGCACGACGCGGCGTGCGCCCCGGGCGAGGCCTGCGTCGAGGGCGGCTGCCAACGCCTGGCCTGCCGCCTGGCCGACGACGACGACCAGTTCGCGCCGATCCCCGAAACGCGCGGGCGCCTGGTGCGCGACGGCGATCGCCCCTGCCCCCCCGAGACCTACTGCGCCGCGCGCTCGGTCAAGAGCCGCGACGGCTTCTGCGAAGAGCCCGTGCCCGTGCTGCTGAACCCCTTCATCCTCTCCATCTACAACAGCACCGCCGCCGTGGCCCTGGGCGTGCCCCGCATCAACGGCCTCGACCTCGTGCTGGGGTTGCGCTTCCGCATCCTCTACGGGAACTCGTTCTTCGTGCGCGACGCCGCACCCGAGCAGCAGGTGGTCAAGCAGTGCGTCGTGTCGGGCTTCTCGACCAAGGCCCTCGAGATGGGCGTGACCATGCCCCAGGGCACGGTGCGCCGCATCAACGCGCGCCTGAAGGGCACCGCGGCCTCCGGCGAATACAACAGCGTCATCGTCGAGACGCGCGGCAACGAGGACATCCCCGCCGTCGTCGAGCGCCTCCGGCAGCTCGGCTTCGAACCGAACGAGAAGAGCGAGGCCGCGCAGAAGGCCGGCAACATGCTCTTCATCCTCACCGTCCTCTTCGGGTTCATCAGCGTCGTGGTGCTCGGCATCGCGGCCATCCACATCACGCACACCTTCCTCATGATCGTCGTGCAGCGTCGCCGCGAGATCGGCATCCTCAGGTCCGTGGGCGCGACGCGGGGCCACGTCCGGTGGCTCTTCCTGGCCGAGAGCGCGCTGGTGGGGTTGTTCGGGGCCGTGCTCGGCAACGCGCTGGTCGTGGCCCTGGCCGCGGGGGTCGACGTGCTCGGCCAGCGCTATTTCCAGGGCCTGCCCTTCCTGCCCGATCGGTTCTTCGCGTTCCCGCCCGAGGTGTTCGGCCTGTCCGTGGCCCTGGGCGTGGTCTTCTCGGTGCTGGGCGCCGTGCTCCCCGCGAACCGCGCTGCGGGCCTCGATCCGACCACCGCTCTACGTGGCGACTAATCCTCCCGCACGGGCTCCTGCCATTGACACGGCGTGGTTTCGGCTCGATCCTTGGGGGTGGAGGTTTCCCGTGAACGCACCGCACGCGCTCCTTCTCCTGCCTGCGCTGCTGCTCGCCTGCAGCGGCGACCCCGAGGCCGATGTCGCGATCGCGCCCGACGCAGCGACCGAGGCGGCCGCCGACGTGAGCGCCGATCCGGGCGTCGTCGACACCTCGGCCGACCCCTGCCTGGACGACGCCGACTGCGTGGGACGCCCGGGCCAGGGCCCGAACCCGTGCCGCACGGCGCGCTGCCTGATCGGCGCAGGCATCTGCGTGTTCGAGGACCTGGCCGAAGGCACGGCGTGCGATCCTGGCGATCCCTGCGTCGTCGGCGCCACCTGCCGTTCGGGAACGTGCGCGGGCCTCGCGCGGGCGTGCGACGACAGCGACCCGTGCACCGCCGACAGTTGCGCGGCGTCGGCGGGCGGTTGCCTGCACGCGCCGGCCCCGGGCGAGCCCGCGTGCGACGACGACAACCCGTGCACCACCGCCGATCGCTGCGTCGACGGCGCCTGCACCGGCGACAACGTGCCCTGCTCCGACGACGACAACCCCTGCACCACCTCGGCGTGCGACCCGGCCTCGGGCGAGTGCCGACTGAGCCTTCTGCCCGGCGCGGGCTGCGACGACCTCGACCCGTGCACCACCGACGACGTCTGCGGCGACGGCGCCGTGTGCGCGGGGGTCACCGTGACCTGCAACGACGGCAACCCCTGCACCCTCGACGCCTGCCAGCCCCTGACGGGGGCTTGCGCGTTCGAGCCCGACGACGGACGCCCCTGCAACGACGGAAACCCCTGCACGGCGGGGGATGCCTGCCTGGCGGGTGACTGCCTAGGACAGGGCATCGACTGCGACGACGACAACCCCTGCACCCTCGATGTCTGCAGCGCCGACGACGCCGGCGGCTGCCACCACGTCCCGGCGAACGGCGTGGCCTGCGACGACGGCGATCCCTGCACGAAGAACGACCACTGCCAGGCCGGCGCCTGCGTGGCCGGCAGCACCCTCGAGCCCTGCTGCGACACGGCGGCCGACTGCGACGACGGCGATCCCTGCACGTTCGACGAGTGCGTCGATCACGCCTGCTCGGCGACGGCCGTCACCTGCGTCGTCAGCGACCCCTGCGCGTGGGCGCGCTGCGTCGAGGGCACCTGCCAGGCCGGCGTCCTGCCGCAGGGGGGACACCTCGAACTGCTCCGGATCGGCTTCGAGGCCGACGACGTGGTGCCGGGCCTCGTCCTCCAGGGCGGAGCGCCCACGACGAACACGGTGCACGGAGGCGCCCGCTCGCTGGCGGTGGCGCAAGAGGGCGAAGTGCTGCGGCTCGACGCCGTGTACCTTCCGGCCGGGACGTCGGCCCTGCAGGGCTGGGTGCGCTCCGGGGCGTGCACCGGCACGGGACTGCTGGTGGCGGTCGACGGCCAGCCTCACGTTCTGGGGTGCGGCCCCGCCACGCGCTGGAGCCCCTTCCAGGTGCCCCTCGTGGCCGAGGTCGCGGGCCTGCACGACGTCGAGATCCTCTGGTGGGGCGGAGCGCCCCTGTGGCTCGACGACGTCTCGATCGATCTGATCGCGCGCGCGGGCTGCGAGCACGGCCTGGTGGCCGAGCGAATCGAGGCGCCCGCGGGCCTGCGGGGTGCCGACGTGCTGGTCGACTCCGAGCGCCGCCCGGCCCTGGCGGTCGCGCGGGCCGACGCGATCGAGGGAGGTGGCGTCCTGCTCGGGCGTCCCGGACCCACCGGGTGGTCGTTCGAGTCCGTCATCCCGAGCGTCACGCTCACGGCAGCCGCCGGCGAGGTCGTCTTCGAGGCCAACGCCCTCCAGGGTGGCGGCCTCGTGGCGACCTGGAGCATCGGACAAGCGCCCGCGCGGGTTGGATTCTGGCCGGGCGGAGCCCCCGAGGCGGCGGTGGTCATTCGGGTGGTGACGGGCACCGGCGTGCGCCTCTGGCCCGACCTCGCCACGCTCCGTGACGGACGGGTCCTCCTCGGCGTGACGGCCTCCGAGGCCTCCGGCCGATTCCGTCCCTACGGTCCGACCTTCAACCCTGACGGAACGGCGAGCGGCCCGATCTGGAAGCCCGCGGTGCAGGACGCGCTCGCGCCCAACCGCGTGGCGGTGACCGTCCTCGACACGGACCAGCGGGTGCTGGTCTGGACCCGCGACGGGCAACTCCGGGCCGCCATCCTCAACGCCGACGACAGCGTGGCCGTGGCCGACTTCGCGGCGCACGTGGGCGCGATCCCGTCGGTGGGCCGGGTGCGCGCGGCCGCCCTCCCGGAGGGACGCTTCGTGGTCGTCTGGGAGCAGGCCGGGCTCGGCACCGACCTGGCCGGCAGCCTCGTCGACGCCTACGGGACCGTGCTGGTCGACGGCTTCCCCGTGGCGTTCGATGCCGCCGGCGAGGAGCGCGGTCCCGACGTGCTGGGCCTGCCCGACGGGCGCTTCCTGGTCGCGTGGGAAGACCAACCCCTGGGCGGTAACGCCCGCGTGGTGGCCCGGGTGTTCGAGGACTACGGCGAAGGCGGCGACGAGACCGTCATCGACCCCGACGGCCCCGAAGTGCGGGCGCCGCGCCTGGCGCTGCTGCCGCCGTTCTTCGCCGAGGTCGCCTGGCTGTCGGGAGACGATCTGCGCCTCCGGCCCTGGGGCTTCGACTGCGCCGAGGGCTCGGTGCGCTGCCACGGCGGCCAGGAGGAAGTCTGCGTGGGCTCCGGGTACGCGCGGCTGGGCGGGGCCTGCGAGGGTCCCGCTTGCGCGCCCGGCCCTTGCGACTGATCAGAGACTTATCTGGAACTCCTTGATCGTCCCCAGCATCTGCGTGCCGTCGCGCGGGAACTCGACCAGGGCGCGCTCGGGCGCGAACGCCTCGCCGTTGAAGCGCCCGAACTGGATGCGCACCACGTAGCGATCGGCCGCCGTGGGAGGGACGCCCCCGTACATCGAGTCGTACTCGACCGTGAGGCGCACCAGGTTGGCGCCAGGCGCCAGGAAGGGCGACAGGTCGATCAGCAGGTTCTCGTCGGCCGCCGAGAACGCCCGGACCACCTTGCCGTTGATGGTCACCTCGTAGCGCAGCGGCAACGTGATGGTCTGTTGCCCCCAGGTGGTGAGGGCGAAGCCGGGCCGCCCGCTCGCCGCCGGCGCAGGAGCGACCGCAGTCGCCGCGTAGCCGGGGGTCGCGACGGGGACCGGGGCCGCCGGGACGCCGTAGCTCGGGGTGGCGGGCGTAGCGACCGGGGCGGGCGCCGCATAGGCCGGCGCGGCCGGCGCGGCCGACGCGGCCGGCGCGTAGGTGGGCGCGGCGGCGGGCAGGGGTTCCTGCACGCGGATCTCGTACCCCGGGGCCGTGACCTGCACGTTCCCCTGGGCGTCGAAGGTGACCGTGCATCCCTCGAGCGAGACGTTGCTGAGGCGATAGATTCGCACGCCGTTCACGAACACGTCGCCGGCCCTGGCGCCCGTCGTCAGGGCCAGGAGCAGGAGCAGCGCGCCCAGGCTGCGCATGACGATTCCCTCCGTTGCCGTGGCACACGAACCGCCCTATGATACGCGCCGTCGGCAACCACCGCAACCGCACCCATGAGCAATCCCTCTCTCCGCCCTGTCGCCTTCGTGACCCACCCGGTGTTCCTCGAGCACGCGCCCCACGGCTTCCACCCGGAGCATCCGGGGCGCCTCGAGGCCATCCTGGCGCACCTCGATCGTTCGCCCCTGAAGGCCCGGCTGCAACCCCTGGAGCCCCCCTTGGCCGAGCTCCTGTGGCTGCACCGCAATCACCTGCCCGCCTACGTGGCCGAGGTACAGCGCCGGGTCGAGGTCGGCGCGCGCCTGCTCGACCTGGGCGACACCTACGTGAACGAGCGCTCGTGGGAGGCCGCCTCCCGCGCCGCGGGAGCCGCCGTGGTCGCCGCCGACGCGGTGGTCGCTGGCCGTTTCCGGGCGGCCTTCTGCGCCGTGCGCCCCCCGGGCCATCACGCCGAGGCCGACCGCGCGATGGGGTTCTGCATCTTCAACAACGCGGCCATCGCGGCGCGGCACCTGCTCGAAGCGCACGGCGTCGACCGGGTGGCCATCGTCGACTTCGACATCCACCACGGCAACGGAACCCAGCACTCCTTCTACGACAGCGAGCGCGTGCTCTACGTGTCGACGCACCAGCACCCCTTCTTCTTCCCCGGAACGGGCGACGCCGACGAGATCGGCGAGGGGGCGGGGCGGGGCTTCACGCTCAACGTACCGCTGCCCGGCGGCACGGGCGATCGCGCGCTGCTCGAAGCCTACCGCGGTCCGATCGCCGATCGCCTGCGGGCCTTCGGTCCCGACGTCCTGGTCTTCTCGGCGGGCTTCGACGCCCACGAGCTGGACCCCATCGGAGGGTTCCGCGTGACCACGCGCACCTTCGGCGACCTCACGCGCGCCGTCCTCGAAGCCTGCGCGCCCTCGACGGGAGGACGCACCCTGTCGTTCCTGGAGGGCGGCTACCACCTGCAGGCCCTGGCCCAAAGCGTCGAGGAGCACGTGACGGCGTTGTCGGAGTCGTGAGCGGGGGGGGCGAGGCTGTTCGCCTGCGCGGACGGGCTATTCGCCGGCGAACTCTTCGCGGTTCTTGCGGCCGTAGGAACACCGCCAGCAGACCGAGCGCTTCTTCTCGAACGCGTTCGCGTTCAGGAAATCGGTCAGGCACTGCTCGGTCTGCAACACCTTGCGACGCGGCTTGCAGAAGAACGTGGGACTCTCGGTCTCCACGAAGTAGTTCGGTTCGTCGAGGATCACGTCGATTTGCTTCATGGCGCTCCCTCCAGGCACTTCCCTTCGCTACGAGTTAAAGTTAGAGCAACTTAACTCGGCTGTCAATCCCCCTTTTGAGGGCTTGACGGTCACGCGCGAGGGGGCTCGGGGAGCAGAGGAGGCGGCGGCTCCGAGAAGACGAGCACGACCCGGACGCCCTCGGAGGGGCCGGTCTCGAGGCGCACCTCGCCGCCGTGGCGCGCGAGGCACGTGCGCGCCACGGTCAGGCCCACGCCGGCCCCGGGGTACTCGTTGGCAGGATTCAGCTTGCGGAAGGGCTCGAACACCGCGTCGCGGAAGCGCGCCTCGAACCCCATGCTGGTGTCGGACACGACCAGGCTGTGTTGCTGCGGCCCCATCGAGGCGTAGCCCACGTCGATTCGGAGCGCGCGGCTCTTCTCGCGGAACTTGAAGGCGTTGTCGAAGATCGCGCCCAGCGCCAGCTCGAGCTTCTCGGCGTCGACGAAGACCTCGGGGAGGCCATCGGCCACACGGAAGTCGCACTCGAGGCCCACGTAGCGGTCGCGCACGCGCAGGAAGGCGTCGCGAACCACCTCGCCAAGCTGGACGCGGGCCGGGCGCAGGCGCCCGAACGTGGCCAGGCGCAGGCGGTACACGCCGTCGAGGATGAGCTGGAACCGCGCCGCGCTGGACCGGATGCGCTGGAGCAGCTCGCGCACACCCTCGGGCAGCAGGCTGCCGTAGTCCTCGAAGAGGATGTCGACGAAGCCCGCCACGGCGTTGGCCGGCGACTTCAGGTCGTGCGTGAGGATGCGCATCGTGGACTCCATGTCGTCCGCGAACGTGCACGCCCTGGCCTGCTCGTCGAAGAGCTCGGAGAGGACCAGCCGCAGGTGGCCGAGCAGTTCCATCTGGTCGGCGGTCGGGGCCTGCTCGAAGCGGACGTAGAGCCCGAGGTCGTCGGAGCGACTCGTGCGAAACGACAGCATCGCCTCGGCCCCCTCGATGCGCATCGCGCCGTCGGGCCCACGACCCCCGACCTGCCACGTAGGCAAGGCAGCGCGCGCCGCCGCGCCGTCGTCGGGCAGTCCTTCGATGGGCACCTGCACGTAGTCGTTCCGCCCGTGCACGCGCACGAGGAACGCGGCCTGCCGCACACCGAGGCGCGCCGAGAGCGAGCGGAAGACCCGGGCAGCGGGGTTCAAGTCCATCAGGGCCTCCGTGGCGTCAATGCGATCGGAAGATGTGCCAGGTGAGGAGCCCGTTGGCGGCCACGACCACCTGCGAATAAATCAGGAGCACCACGAGGCCGGCGCGATCGAGGGGCCGCCCCTCGTAGTGCAGCGGTTGGCCGTCGACGGGAGGCTCGTCGGCCGGATCGGGGACGTACGCGCGGTCGAGGAAGGGCTGGCACCCCGCCATGACCACGCCCACCGTCGCACCAAAGCCCGTGAACCCGGCCAGCCACATGTCGAACCCGTCGACGAACGCCAGCGTGAGCTGAAGCGCGAGCGCAGCCGCCGCGAAGGCGTAGGAGCCGAACGCGCCCCGGGCCCAGCCGCCGAGCGCGTGCAGTCGCGCGAACAACACGCCGCCGACGACGATCAGGTAGAGGCCGAGCGCGAGCACGACGGACTGCCTCAGGAGCTCGGCCCCCCCGGCCACCGCGAGCAGGCCCCCCACGGCGGCCACGCTCCAGCGGACGTCGCGGGAACCGGGGGCTGGTGTCGTCCGCGGGTCGTTCACAGGTCGCCCCGCTGGATCTGGTGCAACAGCGCGAGCGCGAACAACCCCGCCGCGCCCGCGACGGCGAGCAGGAAGGCCACCTGGAGCAGGCCGGCCAGGACGCCGAGGGCCCCCAGGGAGACCAGCGTGCCCCAGGTCGCGCCGCCGAGCACACGCCACGGCCCGGAGAGCCTGGATCGCCGTGGGTTGGCGGGATCGTCGAACCACCACGTGAAGCGCGCGCGGGCGGCGACTCCGCCCAGGCGCCGGACCACGTCGAAGTACACGACGTAGCGGGCATACGCGACCAGCACGGCGAAGAGCACCGTGAGCACGAGGTAGACGTTCGACGCGCGCGAGATGCCCCCGCCCGGGCCTGATTCGTCGCCCAGACGCGCGGCCAACGAGAGGTGAACGCCCAGGCTCGCGAAGAAGACCAGCCCCAGGAGCTCGGTCCGGAGCGCGTCGGACCAGGCCCCACCGAGCGCCGGGCGCCCGCGCAGAGCGGTCAGGCGGCCCTCGGCCCGCGCCGTCAACACGCCCGCGAGCACCAACAGGGCCCCCGGTCCCACGAGCCAGCGCGTCCAGTCGGTCGCCAGGCCGGCCAGGACGATGGCGCCGACGCCCGCCAGGAAAAGCCCCGTGCTCGCGATCGCCAGGAACCAACGAGAGAGGTGCAACGGGAGCACGACGCGGCGCACCAGCAGGCGCGTGACGTGCTCGATCGGGCCGCACCGCTCCCTGCCCCCGGAGAGGCGCGCGAGCAGCACGGCCTCGGTCTCGTGGGCGCGCTCGGGGCTCCGAACCTGCAAAGGCGCGGGCTCGGGACCGGTCGCCACCCAGCCCAGCCGTTCGCCGGCCGCCGCCGCCTGGAGCACGCCGGCCAGCGGGGCCTCGCGCCCCTCGAGCCGGGCCGCCGCCACCTCGTCGAGGAACCCCGCCGAGGCGATCCACACGCCGGTCAGCCGCCCGTTGGACGCCACGGGCTCGAGCCCGACCGACACCACGTGTTCGCGCCGGACCAGCACGCCCTGGCCTTCCCCGCCCCCCGCGCGGTCATCGGGGTCGCCGCGATCGATCGCCAGGACGGCGCCGGCCTCGGGGATGGGCCCCGCCTGCAGCCGCAGGAGCAGCGCCGCCTGCACCAGGCGGTCGCCCGGCAATACCAGCGCGGCTCGATTCAACCCCGCGCGCACCGCCAGCCAGGGATCGGGGCGCGCCGCGGGCACCACCTCGACCAGCAGGCGGGGGGCGAACCGCCGCCCGAGCCGGCGCACGTCGTCGAGGGAGGTTCCGTCGACGGTCACGAGCACCTTGCGAAGACCGGCGGCCTGGCAGGCCTCGAGGTTGCGGGTGAGGAGCGGAACGCCCGCGATGGGGACCAGCGCCGGAGGGAGCCCCTGGGCGCCCGGGAGGCACCCCGCCGTCGCGTCGATCACGGCCGTGTAGGCGTTCAACGACCCCGAGCCCATGAACAGCGGCCCCCGCGCCTTGCTATTTCGTGGCGAGAGTCTAGCGGAGGCCGACCGGCGAGTCACGCGAAACCCGTGCCGGCTGGGACGGAGTTAGGGAAGCGTAACATAAATTTGTTGACGCGGACCGGGTCGCTCGTTGCCATTCAATCAAATCCGAACCACCCTGAAGGGGGATTCATGCGCAAGGTGTTGGCTTCACTCGCTATTCTGGTCGCGCTGTGCTCCGTCTCGGCCCCGGCCTCCGCCGAGGTCAACCTGCGCGCGGGCGTCGACGGCGCCTTCATCCTGCCCGTCGGCAACTGGGGTGACATCACGGGCATGGGCTTCGGCGCGCTCGGCAAGTTCGAGTACGCGGTGATGCCCGAGCTCACCACGACCTTCCGTATCGGCTACCTGTTCCACCTGAAGAAGAACGACTTCAGCACGGCCGAACTGCCGATCATGTTCGGCGCCAAGTACTTCTTCCTCGGTGACTACAAGGTCGGCGGCCTCTACGGCGCCCTCGAGCTCGGCCTGACCCGGCTGACGGCGACGGCCTCTTTCATGGGCACGTCGATCTCGAGCAGCAGCTTCAAGTTCGGCACCACCATCGGCGCCGGCTACGAGTGGTCGGGCTTCGACTTCCGCGCCCAGTTGTACGGCCCCAGCCTCGGCGACTTCGCCGACTTCATGGGCGTGCTCGTGACCGTCGGCTATACCTGGGACTTCACGCTGTAGTTCCAGCCCGGCGGGCGCGCCTCCACCCTGCGCCCGCGTTCTCCCGCTCCAGGCCGGCACACCGCCGGCTTGACCCGCCGACCATCCAAGACCATCCTGACCTCGACCGTGATGGAGGGCTCCATGCGATTCCGCCGCGTGCTGATCCTGCTGCTCGACAGCGTGGGAGCGGGCGAGATGCCCGACGCCGACGAGTACGGCGACCGGGGCGCCGACACGCTGCGCCACGTGGCCGCCGCCGTGCCCGGGTTCGCGCTGCCGAACCTGGCGCGCCTGGGCCTCGGCAACCTGGGGGGCATCGCCGGCACGCCGCCCGTGGTCGCGTCCGCGGGCCACTGGGGCCGCCTGGCGCTCGCGTCACCGGGCAAGGACACCATCACGGGCCACTGGGAGCTCGCCGGCGTGGTGCTGCCCCGGCCTTTCTCCACCTGGCCCCACGGCTTCTCGGCCGAGATCCTCGACGACTTCACGCGGCGCACCGGCTTCGGCGTGCTCGGCAACAAGGCCGCCTCGGGCACCGCCATCCTCGACGAGCTCGGGCCCGAACACCTGGCCACCGGCAAGCTCATCGTCTACACCTCGGCCGACAGCGTCTTCCAGGTCGCGGCCCACGAGGAGCGCGTGCCGCTGGCCGAGCTGTACCGCGCCTGCGAGGTCGCCCGCGAGCTGCTCGACCCCTGGCGCGTGGCGCGCGTCATCGCCCGCCCGTTCGTGGGGACCCCCGGCGCGTTCAAGCGCACCTACAACCGGCGCGACTACGCCCTTCTGCCGCCCCACGCCACGCTGCTCGACCTCTTGCAGGGAGCCCGCGTGCCCGTGGTCGGCATCGGCAAGATCCAGAACATCTTCGCCGAGCGGGGCGTCGACGTGTCGCTCCACACCGAGGGCAACGCCGACGGCATCGCGCAGACGCTCGGGGCGCTGGCGGCCTACCCCGACGGGCTGATCTTCACGAACCTGGTCGACTTCGACATGCTCTACGGCCACCGCAACGATCCGCAGGGCTACGGCCGCGCGCTGATGGAGGTCGACGCGGCGCTGCCCGCGTTGCTCGCGGCCGCCGGCCCCGACACGCTGGTCACGATCACGGCCGATCACGGCTGCGACCCGACCCTCACGTGGTCGACCGACCACACGCGCGAGTACGTGCCGCTCGTGGCGACCTACGCGGGCCTCGAAGCAGGCCGCGACCTGGGGCAGCGGGCCAGCCTGGCCGACCTCGGGCAGACCATCGCCGAGAACTTCGGGGTGCGGCTGCCGGCGGGCGTATCGTTCCTCGGAGAACTCTAGGGGGCCGGTGCCGGCGTGGGGGCCGGAGCGGCCGCTTCGGGCTTGGCCTCGGGCTTCGGCAGGTTGGTCTTGACGGTGCCCACGTCGGCCGAGTCGACGCTGACGACCGCGTCCTCGAGCAGCAGCATCCACGACTGGATCAGGCGCTTCTCGAGCACCTCGGAGCGCGTGGGGCTTTTATCGCTGGCCAGCGCGCGCAGCTTCTTCTCGATGGTCGTGAGCTGCTCGTAGGTCGCGTCGAGCTTGGCGAACACGCTCTCCTCGGGCTTGTCGGTGATGCGGTTCGCGATCTGCGCGTCGATCTCCTTCTTGATCTCGTCGAGGAAGATCTGCGAGTTGGGCGCCTGGCCGGCCGCATCCCACTCGACCACCTTGGCCTTGGCCGACCTCAGCACCTCGCGGTACACCTCGTCCAACTGGGCGCGCGCCGTGTGCGTGGCCTCGTTCGTGATCTTCTTCAGCTCGCCCTCGGCGAACTCGCGCATCTGCGGAAAGACGGTCACGACCTGCTCGACCACGCCCTTGATCACCTCGGGCGCGGCCGCCTTGAGCGCGCCGGCCAGATCGCGCTTGGCCGCGGGCAGCGTGAGCACCGCCTGGTTGTGCACGAACTCGGCGAGCTCCTTGGGGTTCAAGATGGTGCCCAGCATCGAGAGCAGCGCGATCCCGTAGCCGAGCACGATGACCCCGAGCACGCCGCCCACGATCAGGCCGTTGCGGGTGGCCTTGCGGTTGCGGGCGATCTCCTGCACGAAGAACTCGCGAACGAGGACCTGTTCGTTCTGTTCCATGCTCGCCTCCTCACTTCGCCTTCGGGGTCGGGGCGTCGCCGGGCTCGACCTCGAACTTCTCGTTGATCACCTCGAGCCAGAGCCCGAGCACCTCCTCGCCCGTGACCTTGCGCTGGCCCTCCTTGACGGCCTGGTTGCGCAGGCGGAGCGCGGTCTCTTGAATGGAGCCGAGGGCCTTCACGTGCTTGGCGAACACGCCGTTGATCTGCACGAAGAACCACTTCTCGAAGGCGCCGTCGACGGCGCTCGTGAGTTGGTGGATCTTCACCTGGTCGCTCGCGAACTGCGGGTACTCCTGCACGACCAGGTCGCGATGGGCGGCGGCGGCCCCGGAGGCGAACTCGGCGAGGCTCTTCTCGAGGTGCGCCGACAGGTTCTGCTGCAGCAGCGTGAGCTCGTGGTCGAGCACCGCGCTCAAGCGCTCGAGCACGCCGTCGAGCTGCTTCTCGAGCTCGGCCGAGTACACCGGGATCACCTCGGCGCCGACCTGGACCAGGGCGTCGGAAACGCGCGGCAACAGCTTGCCCGCGCGCTGGCCCATCTGCTCGGTGAACGCCTCGCCGTCGAAGCTCTTGACGCGCCCGTAGACGATCAGCGCCAGCACCAGGAAGAGCACCAGCACGCCGAGCGGCACCAGCGTGCGGACGAGGTTCGCCGTCTTCTTGGTGCGGCGATACTCCTCCATGAGTTCGGCAAGGGGACGATCTGCTTCAGCCATGGCCCACCCTCCATGTCGCACAGTTGATTGTCACGTGCTTTGAATAGGATACACCGGACGGGGGGCGTCTGGCAATCCCTCAGGCGCGGGGAGAACGAGCGCGCGCCCGCTCGAGGAGCCACAGGAAGGCCGGCACCAGGCCAAGGGACGCGGCGAAGGCCAGGAAGATGCCCACGATGCCGAGGGTGCCCAGGCTGTTCAGGCCCTGGTGATCGGCGTAGTACACGCCCCCGAACCCGATGGCCGTGGTGAGGGCGCACATGAAGGTGGCGCCGCCGGTCTCGCGCAGGATGCCGAAGAGCGAGCCGGGCCCCTCCTCGCGGTAGCGGGCCACCACGTGCACGCTGGCGTCGACCCCCATGCCGATGAGCAGGGGGAAGAGGATCATGTTGTAGAAGTTCAACTTGGCGTTGGCCTGGTACAGGTACCCGGCCATCCACAGCAGCGCGAACGCGAGGGGCAGCATGACCAGGGCCACGTCGAGCGGGCGCCGGAGCTGCAGCGCGACCAGCGCCAGGATGACCAGGAACGAGATGGCGAGCACGGGCGGCGCGTCGGCGATGACCGTGTCGACCACGTCGGCCAGCACGAAGAAGTTGGCCGCGGTCGGGAGCGTGCGCCCGTCGCCGAGCTTCAGGTCGAAGAGCGCGTCCTTCAGCCGGCGCGCGTTCACGTAGCTGTCCTTCGAGCCGCGCGTGTAGAGGATGACGAAGGTGCCCTCGCGCCCGTCGAGGGTGCGGAACTGGGCCCGGATCCACTCGGGCAGCTTGTCGACCGACAGGGGCTCGGTGGCCACGTGGGCCAGGAACTCGTCGAGATCCTCGAGATCCTTGCCCTTGAACAGGCCGCGCTTCTGCTCGAGGCGGCGGCGGATGTCCTTCAGGATCTCGAGCTTCTCGGCCTGGCCTTCGGGCACGAAGCTGTAGAGCGACAGCGTCTTCGACAGGAACATGCCCAGCGTATCGACCGTCTCGAGATCGAAGCGGCCCACGAGCTCACGCAGCTTCGGATCGGGCAGGTCGTCGACCGACGCCGCGTGGCGCGTGCCGTCGAGACCCGGGGGCGCCTCGGGGAAGCGGGCCAGGTCGCGGTAGAGGGCCTCGGCGTCGGCCGGGCTCTCGGCCATGATCACGGCCGGCGCGCCGGTCGTGACGCGCCCCACCGCCTCGCGGAAGTCGACGCGCTTCTGGCGCTCGGGGTCGACGCGGCTGCGCGGGCCCAGGCGCCCGAAGTCGTACTCGAAGCCCACGTCGGGGAGGTGCCACGCGCTGTAGGCGGCATAGCCCGTGCCCATCCCCACGACCAGCAGCACCAGCGTCCAGGTGAAGCCGGGGCGCAGGCTGCCCTCGGCCAGATGGCCCGCCTTCCAGCGGGGGTTCCAGGGGCGCCGCGCCTCGACCAGCGCCAGCAAGGCGGGCGTGATCGTGAAGATGGCCAGCAGCGAGAAGCTGACACCGCTGCCGGCGATGATGCCGAACTGCCGGAAGCCCTCGAAGTGCGCCACCGCCAGCAGGAAGAACACCACGGCGGTGGTGGTGGCCCCAGTGTAGACGGACACGCCGGTGGTGGCGACGGTGCGCAGGTAGGCGTCGCGCCAGTCGAGGCCCGCCGCGACCTCTTCGCGGAAGCGCGCCACCACGTGAATGCCGAAGTCGATGCCGAGCCCCAGCAGGATGGCGAAGATGAAGGCGCTCACCAGGTTCAGCCCGCCGAAGGCCCACCACGCGACCCCCAGCGACCAGAGCGTCGACATCACGAGCGGCACGAAGATGTAGAGCAGCGGCCGGGCCCGCCGGAAGTAGGCCACGATGACGACCAGCAGGATGGCCATGCAGATGGCCGTCGAGCCCAGCACGTCGTTCTTCATGGTGTTGACCTGGCCGGTCATGTCGGCGTACAGGCCCTCGAGGCTCACCTCCATCCGGGGATGGAAGGTCGCGGGCCCGAGGCGCTGGATCTCGGCCCGCACGTCGGCGATCATGGCGCGCGTCTGCTGCACCTCGGTGGTCGAGAACGCAGGCCGGGCCTTCACGACCAGCACCCGCCCCTCGTCGGCCGAGAAGTACTCGGGGATGTCGACGTCCTTGAAGCGCTCGCGCAGCTTGTCCTTGTTGAGGGTCAGGTCGTCGTCGGTCCACGCGCCGGCCTCGGCCGCGGGCTCCCCCCCGGCCTTCGCCACCGCCTTCTTCTTCGGCTTGGCGAAGGGATCGTCGTCGTCGTCGGCCTCCTCGTCGGTGCCGGCGCCCCCCTCCTCGACGTCGAGCTGCTTGCGCACCTCGCGGCGGATGCGCTCCTTCACGCGCTCGCGAAGATCCTCCAGCTTGTCGGGGGCGAGGAAGAGCAGCACCGAGCGCTCGAGCACCTCCTTGTCGCGCCGGAAGATGGTGAAGCGCATGTCGGGCCGCGCCTCGAGGTACGTGGCGATGCCGGCGCCGAAGCGCTTGTTGGCCTCGGGGTCGGGCGAGCGGATCTCGACGATCAGATCCGATTGCCCGCCGATGCGCGCCGCCAGGTCTTCGAGGCGCGTGACGCTGGGCGTGGCGGGCGGCAGCAGCGACTTGAGGTCGGTGTCGAGGCGCAGGTTGGAGGCGGCCCACGCCGAGAGGAGGGTGAGCACCAGGGCACCGCCCAGCACGGGCCAGGGGTGCGTCAGGCTGAAGCGCGTCAGCGCCACCAGGCCGCGCGTGACGTGCGTGTGGGGCGAAGATTCCATCGACATTCCCAGCTGCTCAAACCGGCGCGAGCTTAGGGCGAAAGGATTTGACCCTTCAAGAACTTTCTGGTAGACGCTTGCGGCTTGTTATCGTCACGAGCCGGAGGCGCCGTGTCTTTCATCGAGTCGTTCCTGCACGTCGCGCAGTCGAACCTGGCCACCGGAGCCCCCGCAGCCACACCCGCCTCCACGGCGGTCGCGGCCGCGGGTGACGCCGCCGCAGCAGCCCCCGCCGCGCCCATGGGCGGAGGCGACGGCTGGACCACCCTCATCTTCTTCGGGGCCATGATCCTGGTGTTCTGGCTGCTCATCTTCCGCCCGCAGCAGAAGAAGCAGAAAGAGCACAAGACGTTGCTCGAGGGCCTGAACCGCGGCGACAGCGTGCTCACCACCAGCGGCATCTACGGCAAGGTGGTGGCCATCGCCGACAACGTGGTCACGATCGAGATCGCGCCGAACGTGCGCGTCAAGATGCTCAAGTCGCAGGTCGCGGGCCGGGCCTCCAGCCCCGACGAGGGCGGCACGGGCAAGGACACCGACCTGGTGGGGAAGGGTTGATCAGAATGGAAAAGCGCATCCTCTGGAAGACGATCGGGCTGGCGCTGCTCACGCTCTTCGCGGCGTTGTACACGCTGCCCACGTGGGTGGGCGCCGAGCGGCTGCCCGGCTGGTACACCAGCATGTTCTCGAAGCGCCTGAACTACGGCCTCGACCTGCAGGGCGGGCTCGAGCTGCGCTACGCCGTCGACTTCAAGAAGGCCATCGGCGACAACACGCTGCGCATGCGCGAGTCGTTCCAGCACGAGATCGCCACCACGCTGGCCCGCAACGAGGGGAAGGACCCCGACAAGCTGACCGACCCCGAGCTGGCCGTCTACCACGCCCGGTTCGAGATCAAGCGCGCCGAGTTCGACGCCCTGCGCGTCACGTTCCAGAGCGTGACCGACGCCGAGGTGCTCACCGACGACCTGGTCAAGAAGGTCGACTTCAACTTCGCGCGCAGCAAGAAGACCGAGACCGAGTACGTGCTGCGCCTGACCGACACCAAGGTGTCCGACATCAAGACGGCCGCCGTGGCGCAGGCCCTGCAGATCATCCGCAAGCGCGTCGAGGCCTTCGGGCTCACCGAGCCCATCGTGCGCCAGAGCGGCGAGAGCGCCATCGAGGTGCAGATGCCTGGCGTGCGCAAGGCGCAGATGGACATCGTGCGCGAGCGCATCGGCCAGACCGCCCAGCTCATGTTCCGCATCGTCGACCACAACAGCGAGAGCTTCTTCCTGACCACCGTGAAGCCCAAGCTGGCCGAGTACGTCGAGGCCCACAAGGACCAGGCGCCCACGCTCGAGCTGAAGAAGGGCGGCGGCCAGGAGTACTACCTGCGCGCCGTGAACAAGAGCGAGCTCATGGCGTTCATCAAGAACCTCGAGGTTCCGGACGATCGCTACCTGGGCTTCGAGCTCGTCGAGCCCGAGAAGGGCAAGGTGGGCGCGGCCTCCTACTGGCGCACCCAGTGGCTGTCGGGCAAGGTCGAGATGACCGGCGAGCACCTGACGCGCGCCGTGGCCCTGTTCGACGAGCAGAACCGCCCCTACGTGTCGCTCGAGTTCGACACCACGGGCGCCAACCTGTTCGAAGAGACCACGGGCAAGCACGCCGGCGAAGACCTGGCCATCATGCTCGACGAAGACGTGTACTCGGCGCCGCGCATCAAGGAGAAGATCGGCGGCGGTCGCGCGCGCATCGACCTGGGCTCGCGGCGCGCCCCGCAGGAGGTGCTGGCCGAGGCCAAGGCGCTCGAGACCGTGCTCGCCACCGGAGCCTACAAGGCCCCGGTGCACAAGGTGCACGACAGCGAGGTCGGCCCCAGCCTGGGCCAGGAGGCCATCGACTCGGGCAAGAACGCCATGCTGCTGGGCTCGATCCTCGTGATCCTGTTCATGATGATGTACTACAAGCGCTCGGGCGTGTACGCGAACGTGGCGCTCATCGTCAACATGCTGCTGCTCTTCTCGGTGCTCATCAGCTTCAACGCCGCGCTCACCCTGCCGGGCCTCGCCGGCATCGCGCTCACGGTCGGCATGGCCGTCGACGCCAACGTGCTCATCTTCGAGCGCATCCGCGAAGAGTTGCGCGCGGGCAAGTCGCCCCGCGCGGCCGTCGAGCAGGGCTTCAACCGCGCCTTCTGGACCATCTTCGACTCCCAGCTCACCACGGCCCTCGCGGGCGTGATCCTCATGAAGTTCACGACCGGCTCCATCTACGGCTTCGCCGTCACGCTGCTGGTCGGCATCCTGTCGTCGATCTTCACGGCCATCGTGGTCACGCGCCTCTGCTTCGACATCGAGTTGTCGCGCAAGGGCGTCGAGCGGCTGAGCGTCTGAGCCACCAAGAAGAGAACGGGGACCCACCATGGAATGGATAAAGCCCGGAACCAAGTTCGACTTCATGGGCAAGCGCAAGCTGTTCGTCGGCATCTCGATCGCGGCCGTGGCGATCAGCCTGGTCGCCATGCTGGTGTTCGGCCTGAACTTCGGCGTCGACTTCAAGGGCGGCAGCGTGGTCGTGGCTGGCTTCAAGACCACGACCAGCGTCGACCGTGACGAGATCGCCCAGGTCGTGGCCGACAAGGTCAAGGCGGTCATCGGCCGCAGCGACGTCGAGGTCACGGTGCAAGACTTCGCCATGGGCGGCATGACGGCCAGCGAGTCCGTCAAGTTCCAGCTGTACACCGACGTGACGTCGCTGGTCAGCAAGGACAAGACCGACGCCCTGGCGGCCGAGCTCACCAAGGCCTTCGGCGCCAACACCCGCATCGAGACCCCCGACGAGGGCGACAAGTTCTTCGTGGCCCTCGACGCCGAGGCCTCGGTGGTCGACACGCAGAAGAAGATCACCGAGCTGTTCTCGGCGCAGGGCTTCCAGCGCATCAAGGTGCGCTCCGATCGCGAAGAGCAGGCCGACGTCGACTTCTACAAGGAGTTGAACCTGGTCGAGGCCGAGAAGAAGAAGGCCGGCGAGAACGTCGAGGACGAGCTGGTCGCCAAGGTCAAGGCCTTCCGCGAGCGCAAGGAGCGCGACATCCTGCCTTCGCTGAAGGACGCGAAGTACACCGTGACCATCCACGAGCTCTCGAACCTGTTCGACGAGGCCCTGAAGGAGCGCTTCAAGGACGACTTCCTCGGGGTCGAGTCGTCCACCGCCGTCAGCGCCAGCGTGGGCAAGGGCATCTTCTACGAGGGCATGCTGGCCATGCTCTACGCCATCCTCGGCATCATGGTGTACGTGGCCATGCGCTTCGACGTGCGCTTCGCGCCCGGCGCCGTCATCGCCCTGATCCACGACGCGACCATCACCATGGGCTTCTTCGCCATCTTCCAGCTGAAGTTCTCGATGACCATCGTGGCCGCGCTGCTCACCATCATCGGCTTCTCGGTCAACGACACCATCGTGATCTTCGACCGCATCCGCGAGAACATCGAGAAGACCAAGGGCGCCCTGACCGACCGCATCATCAACCGCAGCGTGAACGAAACGCTGTCGCGCACCATCCTCACCACGGGCACCGTGGTGCTGGTCGACCTGGCCCTCCTCATCCTCGGCGGCGACGTGCTCTTCACGTTCGCCCTGGCCCTGATGATCGGCTTCGTGGTCGGCACGTACTCGTCGATCTTCATCGCCAGCCCCATCGCCTACTACCTCGACCGCTACTTCGAGCGCAAGGCCGGCAAGGAGTCCGCCGAGGAGTCCCCCGCCTCCGCCGTCTAGAGCCTCCATGCGGCGCACCTGGACCCCCTCGGCGACCGATCCGGTCGCGGTGCAGCGCCTCGCGCGCGAGGCCGGCCTGCCCCCGCTGGCGGCGCGCCTGCTGGTGCAGCGCGGCCTCGTGGCCGCCGCCGACGTGCCGCGCTTCCTGCAGCCCCGCCTGGCCGATCTGCCCGATCTGTGGGCGATGAAGGGCCTGCGCGAGGCCGCCACGCTGCTGGCCGACGCCATCGCGGCGGGCGACCCCGTCGCGGTGCTCGGCGACTACGACGTCGACGGCATCACGTCGGTCTCGCAGATGCTGCTCTTCCTGCGGGCGCAGGGCTGCCCGGCGGCCTTTCACATCCCGCACCGCATCACCGACGGCTACGGGCTCAGCGAGACCGCCGCCGCGCGCCTGCTCGACGAGGGCTACCGCACCTTCGTGACGGTCGACACGGGCATCGGCGAGATCGAGACCATCACGCGCCTCAAGGCGCGCGGCGCCCGGGTGGTGGTGATCGATCACCACGAGGTCGGCGAGAGCCTGCCCCCCGCCGACGCCATCGTGAACCCGCACCAGCCGGGCTGCGAGTTCCCCTACCACACGCTGGCGGCCTGCGCGCTCACCTTCTACGTGCTGTCGGGCGTGCGCCGCGTGCTGCTCGAGCGCGGCTGGTTCGAGGCCACCGGGCGCGCCGTGCCCGACCTGAAGGACACCCTCGACCTGGTGGCGCTCGGCACCGTGGCCGACGTGGTGCCGCTCACGCACGCCAACCGCATCCTGGCGCGCCAGGGCCTCATGCGGCTGCGCGCGCTCGAGCGCCCCGGCCTCAAATCGCTGGTCGAGGTCTCGAACATCCGCACCCGCAAGCTCGACGCCGGGCACGTGTCGTTCCAGTTGGCGCCGCGCCTGAACGCGGGCGGTCGCGTCGACGTGGCCGACACCGGGGTGCACCTGCTGCTGGCCACCGACCCGCGCGAGGCCGCGCGCCTGGCCGGCAAGCTCGACGCGCTGAACCGCGAGCGGCAAGGTCTGGAGCGCGAGGCCACGGCCACGGCCGTCGCCGCCCTCGAGGGCGACCCGCGGCTGGCTGACGGCGCGGCCATCGTGGTGGCCGACGCGGCCTGGCACCTGGGCGTGGTGGGCATCATGGCCGGCCGGCTGGCCGAGCGCTTCCAGCGCCCCGCGCTGGTGCTGGCCCGCGACGGCGACGGCTGGAGGGGCTCGGGGCGCAGCGTCGAGGGCTTCGACCTGGTGCAGCACCTCGAGCAGGCCCGCCCCCTGCTGCGCACCCTGGGAGGCCACGCCTTCGCCTGCGGCCTCTCGGTCGACGACGCGCGCTTCGACGAGTTCGCCGCCTGGTTCCGCGAGAGCACCCGCCTGGCGCTCGCCACCCTCCCCGGGGGCCGACCGGCCGAGACCGACGCCGACGCCGAGGCCCATCTGGCCGACCTGCTCGACCCGGCGTTCCTCGACGTGTACCGCGAGCTGTGGCCCTTCGGCGAAGGGAACCCGCGCCCGGTCTTCCTGCTGCACGACGTGGCCCTGACCGAGGTGCTCGACGACCGCGGCACCTCGCGGCGCGTGCGCGTGGTCGACGGCGCGGCCGAGACCACGTTGACCTTCTGGAAGAGCGAGCGCGCCCCCGAGGTGCCCGCCCGGGTCGACCTGACGTGCCGGCTCGACCTGTTCGAGTACCGCGGGGCCGAGGTCGCGGGCTTGACCGCGGTCGACGCCACCCCGGTGGGAGGGTGACGATGCGAACGTTCCCCGACCGGGAGCAGCTTCGAGGCAGCTTCGGCGACTGGGAGATCGTGAAAGATCTCACCGACCAGCTGATCGACCTGATGCTCAACTACCGCCAGAGCGGCCACCCGGGCGGCAGCCGCTCGAAGGTGCAGGCGCTGGTGGCGCTCTTCCTGTCGGGCGCGCTGCGCGTCGATCTGCGCGACGTGACCCGCACCTGGGCCGACCGCTTCGTGCTGTGCGCCGGGCACACCGCCCCGGCCGCCTACGCGCTGCTGGCCGTGCTCTACGACGCCCTGCGCGAGGCGCACCGCGAGACCGGCGACGCGCGCTTCGCCGTGGCCGACGAACGCTTCGTGCTCTACCCCGAGCATTTGCTGGGCTTCCGGCGCCGGGGCGGCCTTCCGGGCCACGCCGAGATGTCGGGGCGCAGCCTGCTCTTCCGCTGGAACACCGGGCCGTCGGGGCACGGGCTGCCCGCCATGGTGGGGCAGGCCTTCGCCCTCACCTACGCCGGCGGCCACGACGTGTGGGTCTGGGGCCTCGAGGGCGAGGGAGGGCTCACGCCCGGCGCCACGCACGAGGCGCTGAACTCGGCCTGGGGCCTGGGGCTCGGCAATCTGCGCCTGCTGGTCGACTGGAACGACTTCGGCATCGACCCCCGGCCGTGCAGCGCGGTGGTGTACGGCGGGCCGCGCGAGTGGTTCGAACCGCACGGCTGGCGCGTCCACGGCACCTCGAACGGTAACGACTGGGAGGGCGTGACGGCCCTCCTGGCCGACCTGGTGAAGCCCCCCGCCCAGAAGAACCCCCTGCCGTTGCCGGTGGCGGGCTGGTTCCGCACCCAGAAGGGCCGCGGCTACCTGAAGTACGACGCCGCCTCGCACGGCGCGCCCCACAAGCGCAACAGCGACCTGTTCTGGGAGACCAAGCGTCCCTTCCAGGACCGCTACGGCGTGCGCTTCGAGGGCTTCGGCCAACCCCTGGCCGACGACGCCGCGAAGGTGCGCGCCGAGTTCGCCGCCAACCTCGACGTGGTGCTGTCGGTGCTGCGGCGCGATCGGGGGCTGGTGCTGCGGCTGGCCGAAGCGCTGGCGGCCATCGGCGACACGGTGCCGACGACGCCGCCGGGGCTCTGGCTCGACCCCGCCCGGAACCCGCAGGCAGACCCCGACCTGCTCGACGCCGCGCGCTTTCCGGCCTACAAGGCCCCGGGCAGCAAGGTGGCCTCGCGCCAGATGCTCTCGGCGTGGGGCGCGTGGGTCAACGCCAGCAGCCGCGAACGGCACGGGCGCCCGCTCTTCCTGGCGGCGTCGGCCGATCTGGCCGAGTCGACCGGGCTCGCCGGCTTCGGCGACGGCCTGCCCGGCGCGGGCGAAGGCCGCCCCGGCAGCCCGGGCTGGGGCTGGTACGAGCGCTCGACCAACCGGCGCGGGGTGGTGCTACCCCAGGAGATCACCGAGATGGCGAACGCCGGCCTGCTCGCCGGCGCGGCCTCGGTGAACCTCGACGCGCGCCCCCTCGAGCGCTTCTCGGGCTTCTGGGGCGCGGGCTCGACGTACGGCTCGTTCGCCTACCTGAAGTACGGCATGGTGCGCCTGTTCGCCCAGCTGGCCCAAGACAGCGAGCTGAAGGTGGGCAAGTTCCTGTGGGTGGTCGGCCACAGCGGCCCCGAGACGGCCGAAGACTCGCGCACCCACTTTGGCGTGTTCGCGCCGGGCGTCACGCGCCTGCTGCCGCGCGGCCAGGTCGTGAACCTGCACCCCTGGGATCCGAACGAGGTGCCGGTGCTGCTCGAGGCGGCCCTAGCGGGCCCCGAGCCCGTCGTGGCGCTGCATCTGGCGCGCCCGCCCGTCACGGTGCCCGACCGCGCCGCCCTGGGCTTGGCGCCCCTGACCGAGGCCGCGCGCGGCGCCTACCTGCTCCGCGACTTCGCCCCCGACCTGCCGCGCCAGGGCACCGTGCTCGTGCAGGGGGCCCTCACCACCCTGAACGTGATCGGGCTCCTGCCCGAACTCGCGCGCCGGGGCTGGAACCTGCGCGTGGTGGCCGCCGTGTCGTGGGATCTCTTCCTCCGGCAGCCCGCCGCCTGGCGCGAGGGCTTCCTGCCCTGGGCCGACTGGCAGGACTCCATGGGCATCACCAGCGGCGCGCGGGTGGGCTTCGCCGACTGGCTGTCCGGCAAGGTGGCCGAGGAGTACACGCTCTCGGCCGATTGGGACGATCGCTGGCGTACGGGGGGTTCCGTCGACGAGGTGTACGACGAGGCCCACCTGTCGCCCGAGTGGCTGCTGGCCGGCCTCGAGCGCTTCGTGAACGAACGCGAT
>CAZBRS010000007.1:0-10400 GCA_964494475.1 uncultured Myxococcales bacterium
CCGTTGTCGAGCAGCCCGTCGCAGTCGTCGTCCAGGCCGTTGCACACCTCGTCGGTGCCGTCGTACGCCGAGCCGTCGGGGTTGGACGAACACGTCACCTCGCCCGACGCCGCGCACTCGACCAGACCCTCGCCGCACTCGCCCCGGCCCTCGCATGCCTCGTCGAGCGCGCGCAAGCTGTCGTCGATGGGGTCGATGTAGGTGAGCTCCTCGTCGGTCAGCCCGTCGCAGTCGTCGTCGACGGCGTTGCACGACTCGGTCGCGCCGTTCGGGACCAGCTCGTGCAGGCAGGCACCCGTCCCGGACTGGCAGCCGTCGGCCGTGCACCCGTCGCCGTCGTCGCACGAGGTGACCGCCGTCGTGAGGCAGGCACCCTGGCTGCAGCGCGCCTGGGCGGCGCACAGGTCGCCGTTGGTGCACGCGCCCCCTTCGTTGCGCGGGAGCGCGACGCAGTCGCCGTCGAGGTTCAAGCATTGGCCCACGGTGCAGGTGCCGGTGAGGTGCGTGCACTCGTTCAGCGCGCCCTGGGCGCACGTGCCGCCCTTGCAGGCGTCGTTCAGCGTGCAGGGGTTGCCGTCCTCGCAGGCCGTGCCGGTCGGCAGGGCCGTCGGCTCGCAGAGCCCGGTGGCGGGCACGCACAGGGCTCGCCGGCACGCCGTGTCGTCGCCCTTGTCGCAGGGCGGGGGGACCGTCGAGGGGTCGAGCAGGCACTTGTGGTCGAGGCAGCGGAGCACGCCATCGCACAGATCGCCGTTGTCGAAGGGCGCGCACGCCTCGTCATCGTTGCAGGCGCACCCGGCCACCGACGTGTCGAACTCGCCCACGCACGCGCCCTCGACGCACGCGTCATCCTTGGTGCACGTGTTGCCGTCGGTGCACCCCGTGCCCTCGGCCACCGGCGCCTGGGCGCACGCGCCGATCTCGGGGGCGCACGTGTTCTTCACGCACTCGCTGTCGTCGTCGGTCGCGCACGTCACGACCGTCTCGGCGTCGACCACGCACGCGCCCGCCACGCAAATCAACACGCCATTGCACAGGTCCTCGCCGCCCGTGATGGCCAGGTCGCCGTACGTCGCCTCGCAGTGATCGTCGGCCTCGTCGCAGGCCAGGCACAACGGACTCGCCGTGCCCATGCAGGCCCCGTCCTTGCACTTGTCGGAGATCGTGCACACGTTCCCGTCGTCGCACGACAGCTTGTTGTTCGTCGTGGCGCACCCCACCCCCGACTGACAGACGTCGTCGGTGCACTCGTTGCCGTCGTCGCACTCCCGCACCCTGCCCGTGCACTCGCCGAACTGGTCGCAGAAGTCCTCTTCGGTGCACACGTCGGCGTCGTCGCAGGCTTCCTTGTAGCTCTTGAGGACGGCCTCGCAGCGACATTGCTCGGGCACCCAATCGAGGCGCTCGCACGGCCCGAGCTCGATCTCGGGGTGCTCGGCGGGCACGCACGCCTGGGGCAGGCACGGACCCTCGTCGCCGAGGTCGGGCAGAAGCTCGACGACGTCGACGGCTTCGGCGAGCTCGAGCGGGGCCTCGAGCGGAGGCTCGGCGTCGGGCACGTCGGCCGCGTCGGGCTCGGCGAGGTCGGGGAGGTCGGCCGCGTCGGTCTCGACGGCGTCGGAGAGGTCGGAAGTGCCCGGATCGAGCGGCACGTCGGCCTCGAAGCGCGCGTCCGCCAGGGCGTCGTCCGACGGCGAATCGAGCAGCGCTCCGTCGGCCGCGGCGTCGACACCGCCCAGCCAGTCGGGCGGGGGCGGGACCTGCTGGCAGGCCATCAGGCTGAGGAACACCAGGAAGAGGCCCGAAGCGACGCGTCGAGAACCCATGCCGACCTCCACCCGAAGAACCTGCGCACCCCGCCGGGGACCTCGCGGCCGCACCCGGCAACAAACCGAAAACAGAGAGATTTTCGCGCAGGGAGCGGGCCGCTGTCAATCACTCGAGCGCGGACTGACGCCCGGCCCCTTCCGACGGCCTCGCGCGATCGCTACCAGGACACCTGGAAGGCGACGCCACCCCCTCCCGGGAGCGGCAGCAGCGACACGGGCGGCGGAGCGGCCGGCGCGGCCGGGTCGGCGGTCGAGCCTCCCCAGTCGGCGAAGAAGGCCAGGTAGACCGCGCTGCCCACGACGGCGGCGCCCCCGAGCCCGTAGAACACGCCCGCGACCACGCCCTTGGTGTTCACCGACGAGGCGAGGCTGCCGCGACGATCGAACAGCGCCTTGCGTTCGAGCGCAGACAACGTGGCGGGGTTGGTCTTGTCGATGGACGCGATGCTGCTGACGTCGTTGTTGCGGAGCACCGAGAAGACGGCGCCCACGCCGACCATCGCCACTCCCGCGCCACCGCCGATCCAACCCCAGAGCGGATCGAGGTGAACGGGCGACGTGGCCTCGACCGCGAGCGAACCCACGCCTTCGGGCGCCCCGGCCGACTTGTCGGCGGCCAGCAGCGCCTCGACGCGCACGATGGCGCCAGCGCCGACGTTGACGCTCTTCTCGAAGGGAACGTGCCCCGCGCGCTCGACCTTGACCACGTGGGGCCCCGCGGCCACCTTGAGGCTCACGTCGCGGCCCGTGCCCACGGGGGCACCGTCGACGCTCACGTTGGCGTCGGGCGCGCCCGTGGCCACCAGCAGGCGACCCTCGACGCGCTTCTCGGCCAACTGCAGCGTGCGCGACTCGCGAACGCCGGGCTTGATCGCCAGGGCGATCTCGGAGGGTTGGAAGCCGTCCTTCTCGACCTTCAGCGTGTGCGAACCGGGCGCCACGTAGACCGAGAAGGGCGTGACCGCGTTGCCGTCGGCGCCCGGCGCGTTGCCATCGACCGTGACGCTCGCTCCCGCCGGATTGCTGTTCACCTCGACGAGCCCGCGCTCCTCGAGCAGCGTGTTCTCGAGGACCGTGACCTGCTCCTCGACCACGCGGATGCGACTCGTCCACTTGTCGGTCACGGCCGCGCGGTTCTTCTCGACCGAATCGAGGAAGCGGCGGTAGTACTCGAGGGTGAACTCAATCTGCCCCATCTGCTGGTAGGTGAGCGCCGCGCCCATCAACATGGGCCAGGCGGCCTCGGGGTCGTCCGTGGCCAGCGCCAGGGCTTGCTTGAACTTCTTCAGGGCGAACACGTGCCGGCCGTCTTTCAGGTCGGCCTTGGCGGCATCGTACAGGGCCTGGATCTCTTCGGAGGGTGACGCGACGACGAGCGTCGGCGTCGAGAACGCGGCCAACCCGCACAGCAGGATCGCGAGCGCCGGGACGACGAGTCGATCAGGGTGGCGAAGCATGGAGATGGCCCATCCGTGGCGTCTGGTGACGGCGCGAACGTTACCATAGCGGCGTCGACCTGCCAATCCCCGCTTGACACCGCGCGGTCTTTCTGGTTTCATCCGGCGCCTGACCGTACCGAGGAGGGGTGCCGTGAAGCGGACCTTTCAGCCTCATAACCTGAGGCGCAAGCGAGTGCACGGATTCCGAAAGCGCATGTCCACGGCCAAGGGTCGACAGGTCCTGGCCCGTCGGCGCGCGAAGGGTCGGAAGGTGCTCTCCGTCCAGATCCCGAAGAAGTAGTGAAGCGCGAGGGATACCCGCCTTCCGTCCGGCTTCGTCGTCGACCCGAATACCGTCGGGCGCTCGACGGGGGGAAGCGCGTGCTCTCACGTTCTCTGATCGTCTACGTCGCTCCGCGGCCCGAGCCCGCAGAGGGTCCCCGGTTGGGGGTCATGGCGAGTCGGAAGGTGGGCAACGCTGTCGTCCGAAACCGGACGAAGCGCGTCTTCCGCGAGGCGTTCCGAAGGCTTCGGGGCCGCGTGAAGCAGCCCGTCGATCTGGTCCTCATCGCGACGCGACGTACCGTGGGGGTCTCGACCGATGACGTCGTCTGCCAGTTGCAGAACGTGCTCCGCGAGCGCGGCCTGCTCGACTGAGGCTCCTTGAAGACCTCTCTGATTTCAAGGTTTTCCCCCGTAGCGCGGGCACTCGCGTGGCCCTTCATCCTGGTCATCATGCTCTACAAGTTCGTGCTCTCCCCCTTCCTCCCGCCGGCGTGTCGCTTCCTCCCCACGTGCTCCGACTACGCCCGCGAGAGCCTGGCCCGCCACGGTCTGTTCCGCGGAAGCTGGCTCTCGGTGCGCCGCGTCGCGCGCTGTCACCCCGGCAACCCGGGCGGCTTCGACCCGGTCCCAGAATGAGAGGGCCCATGTATCGCCTGCTGCCACTCCTCACGCTGCTGATCGCCCCGAGCCTGTGGGCCGACGAGGTGTCGTCCGCGCCCGGAGGCCCGGCCACGCTATCGCCGGGGGCCTGGGAGGCCCGCTGGCCGCTGGAGGGAGAGCCGCTGGTTCGCATGGGCACGTCGCCCGCCGGGGCCACGCTCGAGACGTACAAGCTGCAGATCCCGCAATACTCCCAGAAGGCGCGCCTCCCGGCCCCCGGTGAGCCGGGCGACCACGTCACGGTCGGCCCCATGGAGCTCGTGACCGGCTGGGACGCCGACTTCCTGCCTTTCCAGACGCTGGTGGTCCCCGACTCGGGCCGCGCGATCGACGCCTGGCGGCTGGTGCAGGACCTCGGCGAGATCTCCATTGCGGGCGGTCGCGTGGCGGGGCTCGCGCGTCCGGCCGAGGTCAAGGAGGGCGACCGGTTGGCCGTCCTGATCGCCGGGCGCTTCCTGCCCGTGGCGGGCTTCGACGCCGACGGGTTGCGCCTGGCCGACGCCGGCGCGACCGCCAGCGGGTCCGCGCAGCTCGTGCGCGCCATCGTGCAGGAGGGGGGCGACCGCCCCGGCCGCGTCTACCACAAGGTGGCCTCCGACGCGACCTCGGTCACCTACGTCTGGCCCGACCCCCGGGACGTGTTCGGCGGCGTCTACGAAGAGCGCACGCTCCGGGTCTCGGGCGACTACCAGCTCACCCTCGACGTGCGCGTCCACAACCTGGGCTCGCGCGACCTGCCCCACCGCATGGTGGTGACCATCCCCGGCTTCCAGAACCCGAACGCCGAGCAGCCCGGCATGCTGAACCCCGTGGTCGACCAGCTGCAGGCCATCTGCTCCGTGCAGGGCAGCGTGACGCGCGAGATGCTCTCGAAGCTGGCCGAGGAGCCCGTCGAGCCCCTGGGCAACGTCGACTTCGCCGGCGTCGAGTCGCGCTACTTCGTATCGGCCCTCGCGCCCCTGAACCTGGCGCAATCGCGCTGCCTGCTGCGGGGCGCCCCCTATGGCGTGCTCGAGGCGGTGGTCGAGTCCCTCACCACGGCCGTCGCCGTCGCGCGCACCGAACGCTGCTCACCCGACTGGGCCACGTGGGTGCCCGCGGCCGAGCGCTGCGGCGCGCTCGCCAAGCGCCTGGGGGCGGCGGGCCTCGGCGACGCCGACGTGAAGCGCCTGTACGCCGAGCGCTCGGGGAACCTCGACCCGACCACGTCGAAGGCCTGGGCCTCGCTGCTGGCCGCCCAACGCGAGGTCGTCGGCTACCAGTACCTGTTGTACGTCGGGCCCAAGGACGTCACGCGCCTGACCGCCCTGGGGCACAACCTCGTGGGCTCGCTCGACTTCTGGGTGGTCGGGTTCCTGGCCAAGCCCATGCTGTACCTGCTGCGCTTCTTCTACGACTGGGTGCCCCACTGGGGCGTGGCCATCATCCTGCTCACCATCCTGGTCAAGGCCCTCACCTGGTACTGGAGCCAGAAGAGCTTCGTCCAGATGAAGGAGATGCAGAGGCTCAAGCCCGAGATCGACAAGCTGAAGGAGAAGTTCAAGAGCGACAAGGGGCGCCTGAACCAGGAGACCATGGCGCTGTACAAGCGCTACAAGATCAACCCCCTGGGCGGATGCCTGCCCATGTTGCTGCAGATGCCCATCTGGATCGCGCTCTACCGCACCATCTATTCGTCGGTCGAGCTCTACCAGGCGCCGCTGTTCCTCTGGATCGACGACCTGTCGGCGCCCGACCGTTTCTTCGTGCTGCCCATCATCATGGGCGTGTCGATGTTCGCCCAGCAGTGGATGACGCCCCAGGCCGGCATGGACGAGGCCCAGGCCAAGATCATGCGCTGGATGATGCCGATCATGTTCACGGGGTTCATGCTCTTCCTGCCGTCGGGCCTCGTGCTCTACATCTTCGTGAACACGGTGCTGTCCCTCGGGCAGCAGCTCCTGATCCAGAGAAACTCAACGCCCAAGGAGGCGGTCGGATGAAAGCGTACACGTACGACGGTCGCAACGAGGAAGAGGCCCTGCGCAACGCCTCCGACGAGCTCGGGGTGCTGCCGGAGGACCTGATCTACGACGTGATCGAGAAGCGCAGCGGGGTGCTGGGCTTCGGCGGTCAGGTCAAGATCCGCGTGCAGTTCCGCGGCGATCTCATGGCCGACGAGGGCGGCGCCGACACGCCGCCGCCGCTCCCCCCCCCGGCCACCAAGCCTGTCACGGCGCCCGTCCCCGCGCCCGTCCCCTCGCCGGGGCCTGCGCCCCTGGCGACCGCGGCGACGGACGACGAGGCCGCGCCGACCGGGCCCCTCAGCGCCAAGGCCGAGCGCGCCCTCGAGGTGAGCCTGCGCGTGGTGCAGGGCATGGGCCTCGAGGCCAGCGCCCGCGTCGAGGAGACCCCCGACGGCATCACGGTGCACGTGCGCACCGGCGACGACAACCTGGTCATCGGACGCGGCGGCGCGGTGCTCGACGCCATCCAGTTCCTCGTGAACAAGATCGTCAACCGCTATCCCGAGGACCGCAAATTCGTGGTGGTCGACGTCAGCGGCTACCGCAAGCGCAAGACCGAGAGCCTCGAGCGCTTCGCCGCCGAGATGTGCAAGAAGACCCTGGCCACGGGCAAGACCACGCGCCTGAAGGAGCTCACGCCCCGCGAGCGCCGGCTGGTGCACATGATCGTGGCGCAGCACCCCGGCGTCGAGAGCCGCTCCGAGGGCGACGGCGACGATCGCGTGCTGCTCATCCAGGCCGCGCGCGGACCGCGTCCCCAGGGCCCCGAGGCCGACGACGACGGGATGTAATCCCCCTGCTCCGCGCGCGCCTGTCGACAGCGCGCCCCGATCTCAAGGTTTTTCGGCGACGATGGCCAGGTTGCGGCCCTGGCGCTTGGCGCGGTAGAGGTTCTCGTCGGCGGCCACGAGCAGTTCGTGGAGGTCGCGGGCAGCCTCGCCGCCTGGCGTGCCGTACGCGGCGCCCACGCTCACGGTGATCGGAATCTCGGGCCAGGTCGCACCGGCCACCGCCTGGCGCAGCTTCTCGGCCAGGCGCGCGAGGTCGACCTCCGGGGCCTCGGTGGGCGTGAGCGCCACCACCGTGAACTCGTCGCCGCCCGTCCGCCCCAGCACGTCGCTGCGCCGCAGCGCTCCTTCGAGCGCGGCCGCCACGCCCTTCAGCGCCGCGTCGCCCGCGGCGTCGCCGTGCCGGTCGTTCACCTCCTTCAGGTGATCGACGCCCGCGACCAGCACCGCCAGGCGCGAACCCTGGCGCCGCGCCAACTGGGCCAGCACCTCGGCCGAGCCCAGCAGGCCGCGCCGGTTGAGCAGGCCCGTCAGCGGATCGACGACGCCGCGCTCCGCCGCGCTTCGCAGCTCGCGCCACAGGTCGAGCACGGCTTCGCAGAGCAGCTCGCGCTCGGGGTTCGGAGCGCTGTGAGCCTCCACGCCCTCGACCAGCGCGCCCAGGTGCGCGTCGAGCGTCGCGATCGGGCTGTCGAGGCCGATCAGGCCCCCAAGGTCTCTCCCGTACTGCAGCAACGCCACCACGGCGGGGTGCAGGCGCAATAGCTCGAGGCGCAACGCCTCGGCGAAGGCACGGTCCGGCGCCGGGGGCTCGCCGTTCGAGCTCGCCTGGGCGCGCTGCACCCGGACGCGCAGCTCGTCCTCGACGGAGAAGGGCCAGTCGAAGAGGTGGGGAGCGCCCCCGTCCCGGATCACGGCCTCGAGGGCGATCCAGTACCGCACACAGGACTGCTCGTCGTCGGCGAGGCGGCGCCACAGGGGACCGAGCGGGCCGGCCGCGCCTGCGGCCAGGGTCTCGTAGAGCCGTCCGGCGGACTCGTCGAGCGCCCGGCACGAGGCGATGATGCGCAGCAGCACGTCGGGTCGCATGGGCTCCTCCGTCATCGCCCGTCAACCTTCACGGGCTTCAGGCTTCGAAGGGGGGCTCGAGTTCGCGCGCGGCGCGCAGCAGCCGACGACGGGAGAGCTCGAGGCGCAGCACGCCGACGACGAAGAGCGCCGTCGCGACCGACCCGAACACCAGCGAGGTCCAGGCGCCGAGGCCCACACAGCCGCACTCGTTCATCGCCCCCTCAACTCCGAGCAGAGAGTATATCACGACGCGCTTTCGACGCGCGGGGCAAGCGCACGGTGAACTCGGCCCAGCGGCCCTCCTCGGACGCAGCGGTCACGCGTCCGCCGTGCAGCCGCACGATGCGCCACACGGTGTAGAGCCCGACGCCCGTGCCTTTCTCGCGGGCCAGGGCCGGCAGGTTCAGGCGCGAGAAGCGCTTGAACAGCTTGCCCCGCTCGGCCTCGGGGAAGCCGTGCCCCTCGTTGCGCACGCCGATCAGCACGTGGTCGCCCTCGCGGCGAAGCGTGACCCGGATCTCGCCCCCCTCGAAGCCGTACTTCGCGGCGTTCGAGAGCAGGTTGACCCCCACGATGCGCAGCAAGACCGCGTCGCCCTGCAGGGCCACGGGCTCGGCCGGGAAGTCGCGCGTCACGCGCATGCCCTTCGACACGATCAGCGGCTCGACCGCGTCCTGCGATGGCGCCAGGACCTCGGCGCCCACGTCGGCGAGGTCGGACACCGAGGCCTGCAGGTCGCCGCGCTCGATGCGCGCGAGGTTCAGGTATTCGGTGATCAGCCCCAGCAGGTGCTCGGCGCGCCCGACCATGCGATCGAGCTTCTCGGCCTGTTGGTCGCTCACCGGGCCCAGGTAGCCCGCGCGCATCAGGCGCGCGTCGGTGACGAGGCCCGCCACGGGGCTCTTCAGTTCGTGGGTCACGAAGCCCAGCATCTCGAAGTAGGCCCGGTTGGCGGCCTCGACCTGCGCTTGCCGCCAGGCCCTCTCGATCACGCGCGACAGCCGCTCGGTGATGGCCTGCATCAGGCGCACCTCGAGTTCTCCGAAGGCCCACTTGCGCTGACTCGACAGGAACATCACGCCGACGACGCGGCCGTCGACCGCCAGCGGGCAGGTCATGCTGGACCGAATGCCCTCGGCCACGGCCAGCCGGGACGACGCGCTCCGGGGGTTCTCGTCGAGGTACTGCTCGAGATCGCCGATCAACCGCGGAGAGCCCCGCTCGATCACCTCGGCCAGCGACGTACCGGTCAGTTCGGCGGAGTAGCCCTCGCGCAGCCGAAGCGGCCGGTAGTTGGCGACCACGTGCGTCGCCGTCAGGCGCTCCCCCGACTCGTCCAGGAACGCGAGCCCGATGCGATCCGAGGCGAAGACCGGGGCCACGTCGTCGAACAGGTCCTGTAGCACGGCCTCGATCGTCGGAGCCACGACCGCGTGGCGATTCACGAGGCTCAGCAAGGCCTCCTCGCGGGCAGACAGGTCCGTCGCCGACCGAGTGGCCGCCGGATCGATGTAGCTGACGGGGGGCGTATCGTGACGATGGGAGGACATGCGGAACGGGGCCCCTTCGGGGTTGGTCCCTAAAAAGGTAGTGTTGGAAACGGTGGCGACAAGGCCGCTGACAGCCCGGCAGCGCCGTGGTAGGTTCCCGAATCGGCCGGAGGCGGGGGGCGAGATGCGGGCGACGGGCTGGGTGCTGACGCTGCTGGCGTGCGCGAGCTGCGGAGCGAGCGGCTTCTCGGTGCGCTTCTCGACGGTCGAGTACCATGGCCGGGCGTGGAGCCTCAGCGGCGACGAGCCCTCGCCTCAGCGCGGAACCGGGGGCACGCGGGGGTGGCAGCTGCAGTCGGCCGCCGCCGATCGAGCCTCGTGGTTCTACACCGAATCGATCAACGAGTGGCCGCCCGAGCGCGTGCTGCTGCTCCTCGCGCTCGAGGACGCCGCAGCCCCGACCGCTCCCGCCGCCGGCGACGGGGACGGTGCTTCCTGGACGGCCGCCTGGCAGAAGCCCGGCGTCGTGGCCGGGTCGGCCCTGGCGCAGGTGGCCGAGGTGAGCTGGCTCGGCGACGCGACGCGCGAGGTCGCCGACGGGGTCGAGACCGAGCGGGCGCCCGTGGTGCTGCGCTCGGGCACGGCCTGGGGGGCGTCGCTGTCGGGGGGCTTCTTCGTGCGCGGCCACGTGATGTGCCGGCGCGACGCGCGCGCGACGCTGATCACCTGCGCGCTCTCGGGGCTGGCGTCGGAGAACGCCCCGGAGGTCCAGCCCGCCGACTTCGAGGCCGACGCCGAACTGGCCGAGAACGCCCAGTGGTTGAAGACCTAC
>CAZBRS010000007.1:10500-117965 GCA_964494475.1 uncultured Myxococcales bacterium
CGACTTCGAGGCCGACGCCGAACTGGCCGAGAACGCCCAGTGGTTGAAGACCTACGTCGGGGCCCTGCAGCTCAAGCGTCGCTGAGAGCTTGTGAACCTTTCACAAGCTCTCAGGTTGTTGTTGTTGGCGTGGGCACCCGGAGCCCACGCCAGGCGAGCGTCCGATAGCCGCTCGCGTCAGAGCCCGTAATGGTTCACAGGCTCTAAGCCTTTCTGCCCAAGACGTTACGGGCTCTCGGGCTCCCCCTCCGCGGGCGGGCCGTCGTCGACGCCCGCCAGGCCGGCCCGCAGCTCGGCCAGCCCGCGGTGGAACGGCGCCAGCCTCAGGGCGGCCTCGACCGTCTCGCGCGCCCGGCTGGCGCGTCCCTCGTCCCGGTAGGCGCGGGCCACGCCGCACGCCACGTCGGCGCGAATCTCGACCGCCACCTCGTCGGTGCAGTACTTCTGGGCCAACGACTTGATCTTCTTGCGCTTGCCGAGCTGCTCGAGCAGCGCCACCAGGTAGGGCAGCGCGAAGTGGTCGTTGGGGATGGTGGCCTCGAGCTTCTTGCAGACCTCGTCGACGCGGGCCAGCCGGCCCACGGCCAACTGCAACCGCCCCAGGTTGTTGAGCAGGGCCAGCCGGTCGAGTTGGCGCTTCTTCTGCAGCCCCGCGAAGAACTGCACGCCCCGCTCGGCGAGCCCGGAGGCCACGTACAGGGCGCGCGCGCGGTCCATGAGCCCCTCGTCGAACGGGAACTCGCGGATGGCGGCCTCGTACTCGGTGAGCGCCGCCTCGGCGTGCCCAAGCCGCTCGAGCGCCTCGCCGCGCGACCGCCGCGCCTCCACGGTGCCCTGCCCCGGCTTCTCGGTGCGCAGCCGCTCGAGCGTCTTGCCCGGCTGGCCGCTCTCGGTGTAGAGCCGACCCAACGTGGAGGCCAGCGTGTCGTCGCCGGGGAAGCGCTCGGTGCCCCGCTCGAGCACCCCCACGGCGTCGGCGAGCCGGCCCTGCTCCTTGAGCGTGAGCGCCAGGTACAGGGGCAACGTCGGGTCCTCGACCCCTGCGTCGGTCGCCTCGCCGAACAGCTCCTCGGCCTCCTCGAGCTCGCCCAGGTAGAAGCACAGGATGGCGTCGGCCACCAGCCCCAGATCGGACTCGAGGGCGCGGATCTCTTCGACCTGCTGCCGGGCGCGCTCGAACTCGAGCAGGTAGAGGCTGCGCAGGAGCAGCCGGATCTTCGGATGGGAGGTGTCCACGCGCCCCGTTCGCCCCGACGATGAGGCTCCATTTCAGCACAAGCGGGCGCGCGGGGGAAGCAGGGACATCGGCGAGAGGTCGGAGGCCGCTCCGGCCTACGGGAGGGAGGGCCCCGGCTCGTCGTTCAGCCTCTCGAGGTCGAGCCCCGCCGGGTACCCGTAGGACACGTGGAAGTCGTACCCGTAGACGTACACCCCCACGGGCGCGCTCGCGTCGACGCGGTGCACGCCGTCCTTGATCCGGAAGCGCGCGACCCGCCAGGCGCCGGTTCCCACGGCGGCCCACAGGCCCGGCTCGACCAGGGCGCCGTCGAAGACCACCTGGGCGTCCTTCGGCGCATGGAGCGTAACGTAATCGAGCTCGTACTTGTCGGGCGCCAGGAAGACGTACTGGTCGCGGAACTGCTCGGTGGGCACCTGCACCAGGAACGACGGGTCGCCGATGGCCGCGTCGCCGGGCTCCTCGGTCTTGCCCGGCGTCGGGGAGTCCCAGCCCGCGAAGAACTGGCCGACCATCACGGGCTTGTCGGCCACCAACTCGAAGTGCTCGTCCGAGGCGAACTCGATCCACTCGCCGGCGTTCAAGACCGGGAAGTCGCCGCCGTTCTGGGGGGGCAGCGTGGTGAAGCGCGTGCCGTCGTCGGCGGCCAGCACGCGCCACAGGTCCTTCTCGGTGGTGCGGTCGAAGCTCTTGCCGCACAGGTAGTGCTTGCCCCAGGCGGCCACGGGCAGCAACTGATCCTCGAGGTGATCGCAGAAGCCGGTGATGAATCGGAAGCAGTCTTCGTGCCGCTCGCAGGCTACGGGCGCGTCGGTGCCGTCGAGGCCGCGCCACTCGCAGAACCCGTCGGAGCCGCAGAGCTCGGTGTTGGGCGCGTTGGCGCACTCGAGCCCGCCGAACACGGCCACGGGCTTCGAGGCCACCACCACCGAGCCCGTGAAGTCCGAGCCCGCCCCGTTGCTCTCGATATTCAGCACGTCGAAGCGCGAGAGCTTCAAGACCCCCGTGGACTCGCCGGGCTCGAGGTGCGGCACGTCGCCGGCCAGGGTGGGCGCGGTCACGGTGACCACCACGTCGGTCGTGCCCGGCGACACGGCCACCACGGCCAGGAAGCCGCGCAGGTAATCGTAGGTCTGCTCGCGCGACATCACGTAGTACCACGTGCCGTCGACGTTCGAGGGGAAGAGCAGCGAGGCGTCGTTCGACTTCACGCCGACGTTCGCGAGCGGGTTGAACTGGTAGGTGGTGACCGGGATGGACGAGACCACGTGGTAGGCGAGCGGCGCTATCACCGTGCCGTTCACGTCGCGCCGGGGCAGGTAGAACACGCGCAGGTCGCCGGGCCCGATGGCCTCGGCCTGGAAGGGCCGGGCCGGGTCGGACTCGCCCGTGTCGCACAGCCACTTGGGGTCCGTCTCGCACGCGAAGGGCTCACCGGTGACGACCTCCTCGACGCCCAGCGCCTCGTTCCAGCGCGTGATGGTCACGCTGGCCGGGAAGCGCTCGTGCGGGTTCGACACCACGATGGCGTAGGGCGCGCCCATGGCGTCGGCCTCCTCGCCCGGAATGTACGCGTTGTCGAGATCGGCGCCCCAGGTGTCGCACCCCAGGTAGGTGTTCCACTTGAGCGAGAGCTCGCACAGCCCGATGCACGCGCCCTGGAAGCACACCTTGCCCGTGGTCGCCCCCGAGCACTCCTCGAGCAACTCGTTGCCCTGCCCGTCCTCGGCGCACCGCACCACGCGATCCTCGCCGTCGCACGCGCGCGTGCCGGGCAGGCACGGCGTGCACCGCCCGTCGAGGCACGCCGACTGCCCCCCGGTCGCGGTCAGGCAGGGTTCGATGCCGAAGCCGTCGCCGCCCGGCAGGCACACCTTCAGCGACAGCCCGTCGACGGCGCAGCCATACGCGGTACCGGGCCAGCACGTGGTGCCGTCGGGCGGGGGAGCGTCGGGGGGGTCGGGCCAGTCGGAGGCGGCCACGTCGGCGGGAGTGGTCGCGTCCGGCGCCGCGTCGGCGTCGCGGTGGGCGAGGCCGTCGGCGAAGTGCCAGTCGGACGAGGGCCCCCCGCTGCCGCCGCAGGCGACCAGTCCGAGGAGCAACCACCACCGCGCGAGTCTGAACTCCCTCATGCAGCCAGGGTAGGAAGGCCGGGTCGGGCTGTCAACGCCCCGCCTGCAGCGTGACGCCCTCGAACACCAGCTTGAGGATGTGCTGCAGCGTCTCGTCGAGCACCTTCGGGTCCGCCAGGTCTTCGTGCCAGAGGCCCGCCAGCCCGTGCTTGCGGTTGAAGACTCCCAGGCAGAGGCCCGAGACGCTCATGATGAGCCGGCGGATGTCGACGTCGGGGCGGAAGGTGCCCTGCTGGACGCCGGCCTGCAGGATGGCCTCGAGGGCGGGTACGCCCCGCGCAGCCAGCGCGTCGAGGGCGCGGCCCTCGTGGGCTCCGAGGTGCAGCGTCTCCCAGCCGAGCAGGCGCACGAAGCCCGGGTTCTCGGCCAGGAAGTAGTAGTAGGTGCGGATGATGCGCTCGGCCTGCTGGCGAGGGGTCTCGTCGGCGGTGCAGGCCACTCTGGTGGCGGCCACGAAGCGCCGGAACTGCTCGCGGATGACGTGCTCGTACATGGCCTCCTTGGAGCCGAAGTACAGGTACATCATGCGCTTGTTGACCTTGGCCGTCTCGGCGATCTCGTCGACGCGGGCGCCGTCGAAGCCCTTGGCGACGAAGACCTTCTCGGCGGCCTCGAGCAGGCGCTGGCGCGTCGCAGTGGCATCCCGTTTCTGCCTGGTCATCGGACCCTCCTCACCCGGGCGCCTTCGACGCGGCCTCGACCGAATCTTCGGCGCGCGTGTGCCGCAGGTGCTCGGCCGGGAGCGTGAACACGAAGGTCGCTCCCTTGCCGGGCGCCGAGACGACCGAGATGCGGCCCCCGTGGCGTTCGACGATGCGCTTGCAGATGGCGAGCCCGATGCCCGTTCCGGCGTAGGCCGACTCGGGGTGCAGGCGCTCGAAGATGTTGAAGATGCGGTCGAAGTGCGCCGGATCGATGCCGATGCCGTTGTCGGCGACCGACAGCTCCCAGCGATCGTCGTCGCGCCTGGCGGAGACCACGACGCGCGGCGGTTCGGCGCCCCGGAACTTGATGGCGTTGCCGACGAGGTTCTGGAAGAGCTGGACCAACTGCACCTCGTCGCCCGAGACGTGGGGCAGGTTCCGCCAGGTGACCTCGGCGCCGCTCTCGGCCGCCGCCGCCTTGAGGTTCGAAGCCGCGGTGTCGAGCACGCCGCCGAGGTCGACGCGCTCGAAGACCTTGCCCCTCGTGCCCACGCGGGAGTACTCGAGCAGGTCGCCGAGCAGGCGCTCCATGCGCCGCACGGCCTGGACGATGCGCTCGAGGTGCTCGCGCCCCTCGGGGTCGAGGTGCCCGGCGTGGTCGGCCGTGAGGATCTCGGCGAAGGAGCCGATGGTGCGGAGCGGGGCCCGCAGGTCGTGCGAGGCCACGTACGCGAAGTCTTCGAGCTCCTGATTCGACCGCCGCAGCTCGGCCACGGTCTTGGAGAGCTCGGCGTCGCGCCGCTTGCGCCGCGAGACGTCGCGGATGGCCGACACGCGCACCAGCTTGCCTTCGTACGGGATGGGCCGGGTGCGGATCTCGACGTGGACGCGCACGCCGTCGCGGCGCAGGCCCACGGCCTCGTACTGGGTGTCCTCGGCCAGGGCCAACCGCGACAGCACGAGCTCGTGCGACTCGGGGGCGAAGAAGCGCAGAAGGTCGGTGCCCTTGGCGTCGGAGGGCTCGTACCCGAAGGTCTCACCGAAATTCGCGTTGGCGTCCATCACCTCGCGCTCGTCGTGCAGCAGGATGGTCTCGAAGGTGGCCTCGGCGAGCTTGCGAAAACGCTCCTCGCCCTGACGGGCTTCGTGGACGGCGCGCTCGGCCTGCACCCGGTTGTGGCTCTCGAACACCCGCGTCGACTGCATGCGATGGAGCGAGCGCACGCGCATTTCGTGGACGGCAGCCGTCAGCATCGACGCCGTAGCCAGCGTGGCCACGTGCATGGGCGCTTCGGGGAAGACGGGCAGGAGGTGCCAGGCCGTGAGCCAGGCCGCCCAGGCCGCGCCGATGACCAGGGCCAGCCAGGCCTCGGAGAGCAGCACCATGCCGCTGGCCAGCACGACGAGCGCGATGAGCGTGGTCTGCTGGGGCTCACCGGAGAGCGCGAACGAGGCGCCCCCGAACGCGATGAGCACGACCGCCAGCCCGGCCACGATGGGGTGCCCCCAGGAGGGCGAGAGCTTGGCGCGGCGCAGCGCGGAGCGGAGGACGAAGAGGAGGAGCGAACCGACCCCCGCGAGGACGCTCAAGGAGGCCCGGCCCTCGGGCATGGGCAGCGCCGCGTCGGCGATGGCGTAGGCCCCGAGCGCGAGAGCACACACCGTCGCCACTGGACGCGCGCTGTCGAGCACCAGCGCGTCGAGCTCGACCCGTCGCCGCGAAGGCGACAGATCGGAGGGTGTGAACTCCGGCCGGGAATAGGGATCCACGCGGCGCTCCCATGTGCGGAACGGCCAGGATTATCCGCCGGGCGACGGCGGGGGTCAAGGCGCGAGAACGAATCGGGGAGATCGGCGGGGACGGCCGGAGACCCGCTACCGGACGCTGCAGTCGAAGTTCGCGGCGCCCGGCGTGCCGAGCTTGGGCGTGGCGTTGTACGCCGAGGTGGCCAGGCACCAATTGGCGAGGTCGTCGTTCAGGGTGGCGTCGAAGGCCGCGCTCGAGAGCTGCCGGGCCTTGCCGAGGGTGACCCACGACGCGGCGTACGCGACGCTGTCGATCGTGACGCCGCCGCAGCGCAGGATGATCGCGTCGCCGTCGTTGCCCAGGTTGAACGCCGTGCCGTACACGTAGTCGGGCGCGCGGCCGTACTCGGTGTCGGACGCCGACCGCGTGAGCAGCAGCAACGCGTGGGGCGCGAGGAGCAGCGAGCCCGCGATGGTGACCGTGTTGGTCTTGTCGTCGGTCAGCACGCACCCGCCGAGCTCGAAGGACTGGTCGGTGGTGTTCGCGAGCTCGAACCACTCGAAGTTGTCCGCGCCGGACATGGAGCGCGCCATGAACTCGCTGACGATCACCTGACCTGCGGCCTTGGGCATGCTCGGCCCGGCCGCCACGCAGGCCCCGTCTTTGCACACCAGCTCGTCGGTCGAGCAGTCGTACGAGGTCGCGGCGTACTCGCCGCAGAGGGGCAGCGGACCGAGAGGCAGGCACGACGCCTCGGCGGCGTACGTCACGCGCGTGAGCCCGTCGGCCTCGCACGTGGGGGCGGGCGGCAGGGTACACGGGTTGGGCGTGCACGGGTCGATGGGCGTGACGCAAGCGCCGGCCTCGCACACCTGGCCCGTGAGCGAGCAGTCGGTCGGGGTCGACGGGTACTCGCCGCACACCGCGACGCCGGCCTCGTTCGTGCAGGCGGCCGGGGCCGCGTAGCTGAGCAAGGTCAGGCCGTCGGCCTGACAGGCGGGCGCGGGCGCCGCCGTGCAGGGGTTCGGCACGCAGGGGTCGACGGGTACGCCGCACGAGCCGTTCGGTGCACCGGGGCTGCCCAGCTTGCCCGCGGTGCCGTAGGGCGTGGTGGCCGCGCACCAGGCGGCCGCGGCGTCGTTGGCCGCGGCGTCGTACATCGAGGACGAGAGCTGCGACGCCACGCCGACGACCACCTGCCCGGCCAGGTAGGCCACGCGGTCGATGAGCACGCCGCCGCACTCGATCAGGATCTCGTCGTCGGTGTTCGCCAGGTTGAAGCTCGCGTACACGTAGTCGGGCGACAGCCCGTGGTTCAGGAGCGCGTCGGCGCTGCGGGCCAGCACGACGTGCGCGCCGGCCGCCACCAGGACCGAGGCCGCGACGGTGTGGGTGTCGCCGCCCTCGTCGCGGAGCACGCAGCCCGCCAGGTCGAGGGCCCCCGACGTCGTGTTGACGACCTCGAACCACTCGCCCGGATCGGAGTTGGCCTGGCTCTTGGCCATGAACTCGGTCACGATCAGGTCGCCGGCCTTGGTGGGCTGGAACACGCCGTCCTCGACGCACGCGCCGCCGCTGCACACCTGGCCCACACCGCACACGGTCGTGGTCGGGGGGTAATCGCCGCAGAGGGCCAGGCCGAACAGGTTCAGGCACGGCGCCGGCGAGCCGTAGGTGACCGCGGTCGTGGCGTCGAGGCACGCCGCCGCGGGCGGGGTCGTGCAGGGGTTCGGCACGCAGGGATCGACCGGCTGGCCGCACGCCGAGTTCGCGGCGCCCGGGGTGCCGAGCAGCCCAGTTGTCCCGTAAGCGCCGGTCGCGGAGCACCAACTCTCGGGCAGATCGTTGGACGCCGCGTTCAGCAACGTGGGGTCCAACTGGAGCGCCACGCCCGTGACGATCTGGCTGGCCGTGTAGGCCACCTTGTCGATGACCAGGCCCCGGCACTCGAGCACGACCTCGTCGGCCGTGTTCGACAGGAAGAAGTTCGCGTACACGTAGTCGTAGACGAGGCCGTGGTTCTCGACGGGGTCGCCGGAGCGGGCCAGCACCAAGGACTCGCCCGCGGCGAGGGGCAGGCTGCCGGCGAGCGTGTGGGCCTCGTCGCTGTGGTCGTCGCGCAGCACACAGCCGCCGAGATCGAGCAGGCCGGTGGTCACGTTGGTGAGCTCGATCCACTCGCCCGGGTCGTCGGCGCCCTGGCTCTTGGCCATGAACTCGGTGACGACCACCTGGCCGGCGACCGTGGGGCCGGGCGGCGGTGGCGCCACGCACGCGCCCGCTGCGCAGACCAGGCCCGAGCCCGCGCAGTCGAACTCCGCGTACGGGTAGAAGTCGTCGCAGACCGCCTCGCCAGCGACCACGCTGCACGCCGCGGGGTTGGCGTAGACGATCAGGGTCAGCCCGTCGACGAAGCACTCGGGGGCCGGCGCCGCGGTGCAGGGGTTGGGTTCGCAGGGGTTCGGGCAGGCCGGGTTCGCGAGCCCCGGCGTGCCGAGCACCAGGCCCGTGCCGTAGGCCAGCGTGGCCGGGCACCAGGAGTCGGCCTCGTCGTTGTCGACGGCATTGGACCGGCCGGGATCGAGGGACGCGGCCGCCCCGAGCACGACCCACGACGCATCGTACGCCACGCGGTCGATCTCGGTCGAGCCGCACGCGATCACGATCTGGTCACCGCCGTTCGCGAGGTCGAAGCCCCCGTACACGTAGTGCGGCGCCAGGCCCTGGTTCAGGGCAGGATCGCCGCTCTTCGCGAGCAGCAGGCGTCCGCCGGTCCCGAGGATGAGAGGCGCCGAGAACGTGTGGAGGTCGGAGCCGTCGTCCTTCAGCACGCAGCCGCCGAGATCGAGGGACTCGCCCGTGGTGTTCAGGATCTCGAGCCACTCGCCCGTGTCGGCGCCGCTCATGGAGCGCGCCATGAACTCGGAGACGACGACCTCGCCCGCGACGTCGGGGGTGTTGCCGAGACCGGCCAGCACGCAGGCTCCGCCTCCGCAGACGTAGCCGGGGGTGGCGCCGCAGTTGGTGACGGCGGAGGGGAAGCTGCACTGGGCCGCGCCCTCGACCGCCAGGCACGAGCCCGGCGCCGTGTAGGCGCGCAGGGTGACCCCGTCGACGTCGCAGGTGGGCGCCGGCGCCACGCGGCAGGGGTTCGGGAGGCAGGGGTCGCCGGAGGGCACGCAGGCGCCCCCCTGGCACACCAGCAACTGCGCGTCGCAGTCGGTGGCGGTGGGCGGATAGGCGCAGGCCGCGGCGTGGTCGACGACGCTGCACGCACCCACGGCGGGGTAGGCGAGCGCCTTGGTGCCCGTGCCGTCGCAAACGGCCAGGGGCGGATCGTCGCAGGGGTTCGGCGTGCAAGGGTCGCAGGCCGGGTTCAGGCTGCCGGGGGTGCCGAGCTTGCCCGCCGTTCCGTAGGGTGTCCAGGCCGTGCACCACGCCTCGCGGGCGTCGTTGGCCGACGCGTCGAAGGCAGCCAGCGAGAGCTGCGTGGCGGCACCCTCGACGATCCAGGTCGACGCATAGGCCACGCGGTCGATGACCAGGTCGTGGCAGACGATCTCGATGACGTCGCTCGAGTTGCCGAGCGAGAAGTTGGCGTAGACGTACTCGACATCGAGGCCGTGGTTCAGCGCGGGGTCGCCGCTCTTGGCGAACAGCTTGCGGCCGCCGGGCTGGAGGGTGAGCACACCGGCGATGACGTGCAGGTTCTGGTCGTCGTCGCGCAGGGTGCAGCCACCGAGGTCGAGGATCTGACCGGTGGTGTTCGTGAGCTCGAACCACTCGCCCGGGTCGTCGCCCGCCTGGCTCTTGGCCATGAACTCTGTGACGAGCACGGCGCCCGCCGCGGCCGGCGCGTTGCCCTGGCCGGGCACGATGCACGCCTTGAAGGTGGTCGCGTCGCAGATCTTGGCGTCGGCGGCGCAGTTCAGGGTGGTCGACGTGTAGGTGCACTCGGCCGCGCCGTTCGCGTCGACGCACGCACCGGGCCCCGCGAACGTGCGCAGCACCTGGTCTTCGCACACGGGCACCGGCACGGCCGTGCAGGGGTTCGGCTTGCACACGGTGGCGTTCACCTGCAGGCTGCCCGCGTTGGCGGCCGCGTAGCCGTCTTCGGAGCCGTCGGCGCCGAAACCCGCGGCTCCGTCGCAGTAGAGCCAGGTGGCGCCGTCGTCGACCGAAAAGCGGTAGGCGAGATCGTACAGACCGGGCACCACCACGGCCAGATCGGCCTGGTACTCGTCGTTCTTCGGCTCGCCGGCCGTCGCGGCGTCCCAGCCCGGGTTCGGGGTGGCCGCCAGCCACGTCCAGTCGGCGTTGCCCTCGGGCGCGGAGCCGTCGGGGCCGTAGCCGACCTCGGCCACGAGGCCTTCGTCCTCGTCGACGCCGTTGGTGCGCTCGGTGATCCACGGGATGTAGACGCGCCCGTAGGTGGAGGTCGGGACCTCGACGTCGACCGAGGCCGTCAGGGGGTGCTGGAGGCGGCACCAGCCCACCTGGATCGGCGCGCAGGTGTGGTTCGCGGTGCCGGGCGTGCCCAGCTTGGGCGGCACAGCCGTGCCGTAGGCGGGGCGCCCGAAGCACCAACTCTCGAGCGCGTCGTTGCCGGCGGCGTCGAACGCCTCGGGCTTCAACTGCGTCGAGACGCCGAGCGCCACCCAGTCGGCGGCGTAGGCCACCTTGTCGATCGACGCCTCGCCGCACACCAGCTCGATGGTGTCGGCGCTGTTCGAGAGCGTGAAGCCCGTGTACACGTAGTCGGGCGCGAGGCCGTGGTTCACCGTCGCGTTGCCGCTGCGGGCCAGCAGCAGGGGCTCGCCCGGAGCCGCGATGAGCACGCCGGCCAGCGTGTGGGCCTCGGCGCCGGCGTCCTTCAGCACGCAGCCGCCCAGGTCGACCTTGGCGGCGCCCACGTTGACCAACTCGATCCACTCACCGTCGTCGGCCCCGGACTGCGAGCGGGCCATGAACTCGCTGACGATCACCTGGCCGGCCAGCGGGGGCGTGCCCTGCCCCTCGAACACGCAGGCCGCGGCGACGCAGATCTTGCCGCCGGTGGCGCACTCGGTGCGGGTCTCGGCGTAGGCGCACGAGGCGGCTCCGCCGACCACCGAGCAGTCGCCGAGGGCCGCGGGCGTCACGATCGACGTGCCGTCGCACGACGCCGCCGGGGGCGTGGTGCAGGGGTTGGGGGCGCAGGGCGTGGTGTTGGCGACGAGCTTGCCCGCGTTCTCGGGCGAGTAGCCGTCTTCGGAGCCGTCCTTGCCGGCGCCCGCGGGCCCATCGCAGTAGAGCCACGTAGCGCCACTATCGTACGAGAAGCGCGCGGCCGTGTCGTAGGTGCCCGGCAGGGCCACGGGCAGGACCGCCAGGTACTCGTCGTTGCCGGGCTCGGCCCCGTCGGTCCACGCCGGATTGCCGGCGGCGGCGACCCACGTCCAGCTGGCATCGGGGGTCGAGGCGTCGGGGCCGTACCCGATCTCGGCCTTCAACTGTTCTGCCGGGTCGACGCCGGCCGTCAGGTCGGTGAGCCCGCCCACGTGGACGCGGGCGTAGAAGGTCTCGGAGGCGCCGGCGTCGAGGGCCAGGTCGAGGGGGTGCTGCAGGCGGCACCAGTCGACCCGCGTCTTGCCGCACGCGCCGTTAGCGGCGCCGGGCGTGCCGAGCAGCTGAGGCACGTCGGTGCCGTAGCCTTCGGTGGCCGGGCACCAGTTGTCGTCGACGTCGTTGGCCGTGGCGTCCTCCGCCAGGGAGCTCAACTGCATGGCCACGCCGAGCACGACCCACGCCGTGTCGTAGACCACGCGGTCGATGAGCACGTCGCCGCACTCGAGCACGATCTCGTCGCTCGAGTTGTTGGTGAGCGTGAAGCCCGTCCAGGCCAGGTCGGCCTCGAGCCCGTGGTTCTTGGTGGGATCCAGGCTGGCCGCCAGCACCACGCGCTGCCCGGGGGGCACCAGCACGGAGGCGTCGAGGGTGAAGGAGTCGGTGCCGTCGTCCTTCAAGACGCAGCCCGTCAGGTCGAGCAGGCCGGCGGTGGCGTTGGTGAGCTCGACCCACTCGCCCAGGTCGCCCGAGCCGCTCTGGGAGCGCGCCAGGAACTCGGTGATCACGACGTCGCCGTGCGCCGCCGGCAGCGTGCCCGTGCCCTCGACCACGCACTGGCCGTTCAGGCACACCTCGCCCTCGAGGCTGCAGTCGATCGGCACGTTGGAGAAGGAGCACTCGGCGAAGCCGCCGACCACCTGGCAGGCGCCCGGCGCGGGGTGGGTGAGGAGCGTGACGCCGTCCTGGCAGGTGGCCGCGGGCGGGGTCGTGCAGGGGTTCGGATCGCAGAGCGCCGCCTTGGCCACGAGGTCGCCGGCGTCGTCGGGCGAGTAGCCGTCTTCGGAGCCGTCCTTACCGGCACCCGCGGGCCCGTCGCAGTACAGCCACGTGGCGCCGCCGTCCTTCGAGAAGCGGTAGGCCAGGTCGTAGGTCCCGGCCGCGGCCACGCTGACCGCCGCCGAGTACTCGTCGTTGCCGGGCTCGGCCGTGTCGACCCACGCGGCGTTCGGCGCGACCGCCGTCCACGTCCACGCGCCGTCGTTCGCGGGATCGGAGCCGTCGGGGCCCACGCCCACCGCACCGATCAGGTCGGCGTTGACGTCGACGCCCGTGGTCAGGTCGGTGACGCCGGCGGCGAACACGCGCCCGTAGGTGGTCACGGCCTCGTTCAGCCCCACGGTGATGGAGAGCGGATGCTGGAGGCGGCACCAGTCCACGCTGGGGGCCTGGCAGCTCGCGTTCGAGGCCCCGGGCGTGCCCTGCAGGCCGGCACCGAACGGCGCGGTGGAGGGGCACCAGTTGGCGGCCGCGTCGTTGCTGTCGGCGTCGAACGCGTCGGGATCGAGCTGCACGGAGACGCCCTGGACGACCCACGGCGTGGTGTACGCCACGGCATCGATCTCGACGCCGCCGCAGGTCACGATGATGGCGTCGCCGCTGTTGCCGAGGCTGTAGGTGGCGTAGACGTAGTCGGGATCCACGCCGTGGTTGGCGACCGCGTCGCCGCTGCGGGCCAGCACCAGGAACGCGCCGGGGCCCACGACCAACGGCCCGCTGATCGTGTGGGTGTCGGACGCCGTGTCGGTGAGGACGCAGCCTCCGAGATCGAGGGTGAGGCCGGTGGTGTTCGCGAGCTCGAACCACTCGCCGTTGTCGGACCCGGACTGCGACTTGGCCATGAACTCGGTGATCAGCAGGTCGCCCCGCGCGGCCGGCGCGGGGAACGTGGGGCCGTTCACGCAGGCGGCGTCTTCGCACGTGCCGCCTTCGTCGGAGCAATCGGTCTCGACCGGCGGGTACGCGCACTCGGCCGCGGCCCCGACCACCGAACAGGCTCCCGGCGTCGTGTAGGTGAGCAGGGTCACACCGTCGGGGTCGCACGCCGCGGCGGGGGCCTCGACACAGGGGTTCGGCTCGCAGGGGCTCGGCTCGGTCACCAGGTTGCCCGCATCAGCGGGCGCGTAGCCGTCCTCCGAACCGTCATGGCCGTCACCCGCCGGGCCGTCGCAGAACGTCCAGGTGGCGCCGCCGTCGAACGAGAAGCGGTAGGCCAGATCGTAGATGCCGGGGGCCGGGGCCGTCAGGCTGGCCTGGTACTCGTCGTTGCCGGGCTCGCCCGCGGTCGCGTCGTTCCAGCCGGGGTTGGGTCCGGCCGCGAGCCAGGTCCAGCCGGCCGCGCTCGGCTCGGAGCCGTCGGGGCCGAAGCCCGCCTCGCCGACCAGCAGCGGGTGCCCGTCGACCGCTGCGGTCAGGTCGGTCACGCCGGCCACGAACACGTGGCCGTACGCCAGGAGCGCGGTGCCTGCGCCCACGGTCGCGTCGAGCGGGTACTGCAGGCGGCACCAGTCCACGCTGCCGCCGCCGCCGCCGCAGGGCGGGTTGGCCTGGCCGGGCGAGCCGAACACGCCGGTGGCGTAGGGCGCAACGGCCGAGCACCAGGCGGCAGCGTCGTCGTTGGCGGTGGCGTCGGTGGAGGCCGGGGCAAGCTGCAGCGCGACGCCGGTCTCGACCTGGTTCGACGTGTACGTCACGCGATCGACGAGCAGGGCGCCGTCGGCGCCGGGGCAGGTGAGCACGATCTCGTCGCCGCCGTTCGATAGCGTGAAGCCCGCGTAGACGTAGTCCGGGGTCAGCCCGTGGTTCAGGGCGGGGTCGCCGTTCTTGGCGAGCAGCAGCACGGCGCCGGGGCCGGCCGCCAGGCCCTGCTCGATCGTGTGCGCCTCGCCGCCCTCGTCGCCCAGCACGCAGCCGCCGAGCGCCAGGGTCCGGTCGGTCACGTTGGTGAGCTCGACCCACTCGCCCTCGTCGGTGCCGCTCTGGGACTTGGCCATGAACTCGGTCACGACCAGCTCGCCGGCCAGCGGCGACGACGACACCACGTCGGTCGGGACATCGGCCGGGGTATCGGGCGACACCTCGACCTCGGGCGGCAGCTCGGCCGGCACGTCGGGCAGAACGTCGGGCGTCGTGTCGGCGTCGGGGCTCGCGTCGACCTCGGTCGGCAGCTCGGTCGGCACGTCGGGAAGCAGGTCGGGCTTCTGCAGGTCGTCGGTAGCGTCGAGCGCGTCGGGGCCGGCCTCGCCGCCCCAATCAAAGGTCTCGTCGTGGCCGACGTCGCGGCGATCGTTGCCGCCGCCGCCGCACGACAGGAGGAGCACGCCGAGGACCACCCACGCACCGAACTGCAGCCGTACCATGAACCACCTCGAGCAAGTCGTGAACCGCCCGAACCCTCTACGGAATCCTGGCAGGGCAAGTATCGTACCGATTTGTGCGCCACAGGCAAGGGAAACACGGCATCGCCGACGCGCGGGGGGTTGACCCCGACCGGCTCTCCACCTACGGTAGAAGCTCGGGTCGAACGAGGTCTTCCATGCGCGTCGGGTTCGGTATCGCAATCTACGGAGGGCTCGTCTGCCTGCTCGCGGGCTGCGCCGAGGTCGAGCAGCTCGCCGATCGGGGCGCGGCCGAGGGGCGCGTCCTCTGGCAGCGCCTGAACTCGTGGCTCGAAGAGCTCGATCCCCCGGCCGACGTGCCGACCCGCGGCGACACCGACGCCGCACAGGCCCGGCCCGAGGGCGACGCCGCCGCGGCCCCCGACCCGACGCTGGCCCGCGAACGGGAGCGCTTCCTGGCGGCGTACGCGCTGCTCGGCTGCGCGGAGGCCGCCGCACAAGGAACGGCCGAACGCGAGCGCCGGCGCGCCGAACTGTTCCGCGTGCTCGGCTACACCGACTTCGACTGGCTGCGCGACGTGCAGCGCTTCGGCAAGGCCGAGGGCGAGGCGCTGCGGGCGTTGTGCCGACCGTGACCCCGTGGCGCGGCGCAGGCCGCTGATGGTCCTCGAGGACCGAGGATGAACCGCCGAGAGGAGGACGCGATGGAGGCCGAGGGGCGACGGGTCGAAGTGGGCGAGGTGCTCTCGAAGACGTGGTCGTTGTTCGTGTGGAACGTGGTCGAGCTCGTATCGGTGGTGGCTGTCATCTACAGCCCCTACATCCTCTACGTGCTCATCCGTGGCGGGTCGGTCCACCGCATCGAGGCGTCGCTGCCCTTCCTGCTGGCGGTCATCCTCTCGCCCATCGCTACGGCCGCGACCACGTGGGTGGTGCTGCAGCGCTGGCTGAACCGGCGGGTCAGCGTGGCCGAGGCGGTCCAGCACGGCCTCGCGAACCTGGGCACGTACGTGGGCGTGGGCGTCGTCGCGGGCCTGGCCATCGCGGCGGGGTTGCTGCTGCTCGTGGTCCCGGGCGTGGTGGTGGCCTGCATGCTGGCGGTGGCGGCCCCGGCCGTGGTCGTCGAGCGCGGCGACGTGCGCGCCGCCCTCCAGCGCTCGGTCGACCTCACGCGCGATCACCGCATGGAGATCTTCTGGACCCTGCTCGTCATCGGGCTGGCCGGGGGCGCCGTCGGCTTTGCGCTCCGCCTCGTGCTCGGGGCCTTCGGCCTCGACGACACGCGCGTGGGCGCGCTCTTCTCCCACGTGCTCCTGCAGGTCGTCTTCCAGGCCTTCACCTCGGTGGCGGCCGTGGTCATCTATGTCACGCTGCGCGGCATCAAGGAAGGCGCCGCTCCCGAGCAGGTCGCCGCCGAGGCCGAGGGTTGATGAACGAGCGCAAGCGCAAGATCGGGCTGGGGCTGATCGTCGGCTCCCTCGGCATCGTCTACGGCGACATCGGCACGTCGCCCCTCTACGCGATGTCCGAGGCCTTCTTCGGCCACTACCCGCTCGCGGGCTCGCGCGAAAACGTGCTCGGCGTCCTCTCCCTCGTGTTCTGGTCGCTCTTCCTGGTGGTCACGCTCAAGTACGTGATGCTCGTGCTGCGCGCCGACAACCAGGGCGAGGGCGGCATCTTCGCGCTGCTCGGCCTCTTCCTCAAGAAGGAGCGCGCCCACAAGCCCGGCACGCCCGGAGCCCTGCCCACCTGGGTGCGCCCGGCTCTCGTGGCGGCCATCCTGGTAGGCGCCGCGCTGCTGCACGGCGAGAGCGTCATCACGCCCGCCATCTCGGTGCTGTCGGCCGTCGAGGGGCTGAAGCTCATCGCCCCGGCGGCCGAGCGCATCCAAATCCCGGTGACGATCGTCATCCTCGTGCTGCTCTTCGCCGTGCAACGCAAAGGCACGCACCGCATCGGCGCCGTCTTCGGGCCGTTCATGGCCGTGTGGTTCCTGACCATCGCCGCGCTCGGGGTCGCCCAGATCGTCCAGCACCCCGCGGTGCTCGAGGCCCTCAGCCCGCACCACGCGGTGGCGCTGGCGCGCACGCACGGCTGGCAGGTGGTGCTGGTGCTCGGCGCCGTCGTGCTCTGCATCACGGGCGTCGAGGCGCTCTACGCCGACCTGGGTCACTTCAACCGCGGCGCCATCTCGCGCTCGTGGCTCTTCCTCGTGTTCCCGGCGCTGCTGCTCAACTACCTGGGCCAGGGCGCGTACATGCTCTCGGGCAGGCCCGTACCCGGCAACCACCTGTTCTACGCGCTCGTGCCGCAGCCCCTGCTCATCCCCATGGTGCTGCTGGCCACCGGCGCCACCATCATCGCCAGCCAGGCCCTCATCTCGGGCATCTTCTCGCTGAACCAGCAGGCCACCGCCCTCGGCCTCTTTCCGCGCCTCAAGATCGTGCACACCAACCCCGACGTGCCCGGCCAGATCTACGTGCCCTTCGTGAACGCCCTGCTGCTCGGGGGCTGCGTCTGGCTGGTGCTGTCCTTCCGCAGCAGCGGCGCCCTGGCGGCCGCCTACGGCATCGCCGTCACCGGCACCATGACCATCACCACGCTCTCGTTCACGCTGGTCGCCATCACCGTCTTCGGCTGGCCCAAGCGCTACGTGCTGCCCGTCATGGCCGTGATCCTGGGGGTCGACCTGGCCTTCTTCGGGGCGAACCTGCTGAAGTTCTCGTCCGGCGGCTACGTGCCGGTGCTGATCGGCTTCCTGGTGTTCGTGGTCATGGACACCTGGCGCTGGGGGCGCGCCTGGATCGGCCGGGCCTACGGCGAGCGCCTGCACGACGTGCACATGACCCTCGAGACCATCGTCGAGCAGAAGCCGCGCTACCTCGACGCCCACGCCTCGGTCTCGCTGGTGGTCATGGCGTCGCGGCCCCTCACCGACCTCAAGGACACCGTGCCCCCGGTCCTCTCCATCCACTACCGCAACTGGAAGCGCCTGCCCAAGCACCTCATCTTCCTGTCCATCCAGCAACTGGGCCAGCCCTGGGTCGACGAAGACGCTCGCTACCAGGCCAAGGTGTTCACCGCCGACGAACACGGCACGGTGGTGGCCGTGCAGGCCTTCTACGGCTACATGGAGCAGCCCAACGTGCGCGAGGCGCTGCTGCACCTGAAGCAGAGCAGAATCGTCAAGATTCCCCAGGACCCCGCGCGCTGGCTCATCCTGCTGGGCGCCGAGCGCTTCGTCAGCCACGGCAAGAACCTGCCCGAGCGCCTGCGCCTCGGGCTCTTCAGCCGCCTGAACCGCCTCGCGAAGCCCGTCACCGACTACTTCGGCCTCGAGCGCGACTCGGCCGTCACGGTCGAGACCATCAACGTGTGATTGACACCCTCGAACGTCGGGCGTAGCGTCCGCCCCCGATCGCCGAGTGCCGCGAGGAACGGCAGCGGGGGACCCATCGGAGAGGCCGTGGCCTCTCCCGGGGCGTATCGCGCGCCAACGCGCGTAGGGCACCTTTCAGCCCGAGCCCGACAGCTAACCCCGCAGGCGTTGAAGGGAGCTCCCCATGACCGCGCGCCCGCGCAAGGTCGGCTGGGGCCTCATCGTCGGGGCCCTGGGCATCGTCTACGGCGACATCGGCACGTCCCCCCTGTACGCGATCTCCGAGGCGTTCTTCGGCCACTACGAGTTGGCGCGCACGCCCGAGAACGTGCTCGGCGTGATGTCGCTCGTGTTCTGGTCGCTCACGCTGGTGGTCACGTTCAAGTACGTGCTGCTCATCCTCCGGGCCGACAACAACGGCGAGGGCGGCATCTTCGCCCTGCTCGGCCTGCTCCTCAAGAAGGAGCGCGGCCAGGGAGGCCCGGCCCAGCCCGCCACGCCGAGTTGGACGCGCGCGGCGCTGGTGTCGTCCATCGTGATCGGGGCGGCCCTGCTCTATGGCGACGGCATCATCACGCCCGCCATCTCGGTGCTCTCGGCGGTCGAGGGCCTGTCCATCGTGACGCCCGCGGCCGAGGCCTTCCAGGTGCCCCTCACGCTCGTCATCCTGGTCGGGCTCTTCGCCGTCCAGCGGAGCGGCACGAACCGCATCGGCTGGATCTTCGGCCCCTTCGTCGCCGTGTGGCTCACGGCCATCGCCGCGCTCGGCGTCGCGCAGATCGTGCAGCACCCCGGCGTGCTGGCGGGGCTCAGCCCCCACCACGCGATCGCGCTGGCCCGCGCCCACGGCTGGAGCGTGCTCTTCGTGCTCGGCGCCGTCGTGCTGTGCGTCACCGGGGTCGAGGCGCTGTACGCCGACCTCGGCCACTTCGGGCGCGGCGCCATCCGGCGCTCGTGGACCTTCTTCGTCTTCCCCTGCCTGCTCGCCAACTACCTGGGCCAGGGGGCCTTCCTGCTGTCGGGCGCGCCCGTGCCCCGCGACCACCTCTTCTACGCGCTGGTGCCGGCGCCGCTGCTGATCCCCATGGTCGTGCTGGCCACCGGCGCCACCATCATCGCCAGCCAGGCGCTGATCTCGGGGGTGTTCTCGCTCACGCAGCAGGCCATCGCGCTGGGGCTCTTCCCGCGCCTGAAGATCGTGCACACCAACCCCGACGTGCGCGGCCAGATCTACGTGCCCTTCGTGAACGCCATGCTGCTGATCGGCTGCCTGTGGCTGGTGGTGTCGTTCAAGACCAGCGGCGCCCTGGCCGCGGCCTACGGCATCGCCGTCACCGGCACCATGAGCATCACGACCATCGCCTTCGCGCTGGTGGCGCGCTCGGTCTTCGGCTGGCGCCTGCGCACGCTGCTGCCCCTCGTGGCCCTGATCCTGGCCGTCGACCTCGCGTACTTCGGCGCGAACCTCCTGAAGTTCGCGGCCGGCGGCTACGTGCCCGTCCTCATCGCCCTCGCCATCTTCCTGGTCATGGACACCTGGCGCTGGGGGCGCGCCTGGGTCGGCCGGGCCTACCGCGAGCACCTGAAGGACGTGCACATGACGCTCGCGACGCTGGTGGAGCACAAGCCGCGCTACCTCGACGGCCACGGCTCGGTGTCGCTGGTGGTCATGGCCTCGCGCCCCATGACCGAGCTCTCCGACACCGTGCCGCCCGTGCTCGCCATCCACTACCGCAACTGGAAGCGTCTGCCCAAGCACATCATCTTCCTGTCGATCCAGCAGCTCGGACAGCCCTTCGTCCAGCCCGACGCGCGCTACCAGGCCAAGGTGTTCACGGCCGACGAGCACGGCACGGTGGTGGCCGTGCAGGCCTGCTACGGCTACATGGAGCAGCCCAACGTGCGCGAGGCGCTGCTCGACCTGAAGAAGAGCAAGCTCGTGAAGATCCCCCAGGACCCTGCCCGCTGGCTCATCCTGCTGGGCGCCGAGCGCTTCGTGAGCCACGGCAAGAACCGCCGCGAGCGCCTGCGCCTGGGCCTCTTCAGCCGCCTCAATCGCCTCGCGAAGCCCGTCACCGACTACTTCGGCCTCGAGCACGACTCGGCGGTGGCCGTCGAGATGGTCAACGTGTAGGGTGGACAGTGCAGCGGCCACGTCAGCGGGGCTGAACGGTTACCAGGGCTGAACGGTTACGGGACAGTTCGGGAACGCCGTTCCGTCAGGCCGCCTTGAGCACGAAGTCGACATGCACGGCGTCGAAGGGGAACACGATCCTGTCGTCGACGGTCTTCTGGAGCAGCCCCACATCGAGCAGGGCGTGCACGTCGCCGTGCACCGACTTCACGTCGCGCCCCACGCGCCGCGCCGCTTCGCGCAACGACAGCGGCCCGGCCCCCGCCATGGTGCGGAGCAGGTCCCAGCGGCGGCCGGAGAGCAGCCGGAACAGCAACTGCGGCGTCGCGAACGAGAAACGCGGCTCCGAAGCGTGGCCGGACTCCATGGACGCGGCCACGTCGGCCAGTGTCTCCTCGAGGGACCGAACGTCAAGCGTCACCATGGTCATGTACCCACCTCCTCGCGTCGGCCAGAAAATCGGCCACCAACTCCCGCGGGCCCACGAACTCGTAGACCTCCTCCAACGCACCAACGTGCCGGTGATCGCCCTTGCCGGCCTCGTTGTCGTACCGCAGGACGCACTCGCCCCGAGCGACCAGCGCCAGCCGGTACTTGAACAAGTGCGCGCTGCCCGGTACGGGCCGTGGCACCTGCCATACGACGATGTCGGCGAAGGTCTTGTCTCCCAGCGCGACCCGTCGGCGAACCAACTCGCGGGCGTCCATGTTGGTCAAATTACCAACACCCACGGCGGGTGTCAATGGGCGGGCGTGGAAGACACGGTTGAGTCAGGACGGCGCGCTGGGACTCGACGCGCCCGAACCGGTCCGGACCCGCGACGTTGACACGACCCCGGCCTCCGGCGATGCTCGGCGCCAAGGAAAGAATGGCCCTCGAGTTTGCCATGCACGCCCCCCCTGCCACGCTACGCGAGCCGCCGGGGCGCCCTAACGCGAGGCGCGGTCGCCCTCACTCGATCCCGTTCCGCTCCCGCCACTCGCCGATGGCCTCCGGCAACCGGTGCAGCGGGAGCCACCTCACCCTCGTCTTCCCGAGCGCCTCCTCTGCTTCCAGGGCGTCGTTCAGCACCCACAACTCGCCTGGAGCGTAGGCCTCGACGAAGCTGCGGCACCCGCGGGTCACGCTCTTCCTGGGCATGGGCCCGGCCTTCACTTCGATGGCCAGGCGCGCCTGGGGCGCGTCGAGCACGAAGTCGACCTCGGCTCCAGAGAGCGACCTCCAATAGCGGATGGGGAGCGTCCAAGGCAAGCTCTTGGCCAACTCCCCGAACACCCAGTTCTCGACCAGGGCGCCGCGATCGGCGGCGGCCTCTGGATCGTGGCGCAGGCGGCCGAGGGTGGCGTTGCGCAGGCCGTTGTCGATGAAGAATACCTTGCGAGCACCGGTCACCTCTCTCCGGCCGCCTTCAGCAAACGGAGAGAGAAGCTCGATGATGTGAGCTTGTTCGAGAAGGTCGAGGTACTTGGCGATCGTGCCAGCGGTCACGCCGCAGAGCGCGGCGTACTCCGCTTGGTTCACGAGGTTCCCGACCTGGCCTGCGGCCAGCGTCAGCAACTTCTGATAGGCGTCGGGCCGCTCGATGGCGAAGCGATCCGAGGCATCGCGCAGCACGACCGCCTGGAGCAGGTCGGTGAGCACGGCCTCGGGCGACCCCGACAGCCACGCTTCAGGGTAGGAGCCCACGCGAAGCGCCCGGGCAATCGCCTCGCGCCGACTGGCTTCCAGATGCGCCGGTCCCGATGCGGAGCCTGACGCGACCACCTCGGCCAGCGAGAAGGGCAGCAGCACGTGGCGGGTGGCGCGCCCCGCCAGCGACTCACGCACCCGATCGTCGAGGTGGAACGACGAACTGCCCGTGACCACGACGGGGAACGGGGGCTTCAGATCGACGACACCCTTCACGAACAAGCCCGCGTGCTCCAACCGTTGGGCTTCTTCGAGGAAGAGCGCATCCGGGGCCAGGCCCGCGCGCTCGACCTCGGCCAGGAATCCGGACGGCGACGCACACCAGGCGCGCAGCACCGACTCTTCGAGGTTCAGGTACAACGGCCTGCTGCGTTCCCGTAGAGCGCTCCAGGCCAGAGACGACTTACCGGCCTGGCGCGGACCGACGACCAGGTGCGCGCGACCGGGAGCGAGCAGTCCTTGCGCGTCGACCTGTCGACGCCGACGCCATCCCGAGGGTTCCCGCGAGACCGAGGTGCTCCCGACGGGCGATCCGCCGAAGAGCCAGGGGTTCGACTCGCGAAGGCGATCCAGGAGTAACGGGTCCATGATTCTGCACTAACCCGGTCAATCTCAACGCGGCCTGCAGAATAACCGGGTTAATCGGCAGTGTCCAGTGTGACCACCACCCGAGGATCCCCCCCGAACCGCCCCAGCCTCGCGCCGTACACCATGGCTCCCCCCGGGCCGTCGACGGTCAGCTTCAGCTCGAGGGATCCCAGGGCGGCGGCGGCCTTCAGCTCGGAGAGCGCGTTCGGATCGGTCAGCTCCAGGTACGTGCGGGCTCCGTAGCCCCCCGTGGGCCCGCTGCGGGGCAGGAAGTGCAGGCTGAGCACACCCCTGGCGTCGGCCCAGTCGTCGGCGGGGTGGGCCGTGCCGAGGTCGACGCCCGCTAGCGTCGCGCGCACGTCGCTGGGGAAGGGCTCGGCGTCGGTCTGGGGCAGGCCCGGCTGGTTGGCGGCGAGCTCGAGCTCCAGGGCCACGCTGGCCCAGGCCGGGGCTTCGAGCAGCGCGGGGTCGACCTCGAACGTGGTGGTCAAGGTGCCGGGGCCGAGCAGGCCGGCGGCCTCGACCGCGTCGTCGACCGTCAGCGCATCGGTCTCGCCGCCGTCGGCGGGCTGCCCGGCCAGGTCGGCGGGCGCCAGCGTATAGGTATAGGTGTCGCCGGTCGTGCGCTTCCAGCCCGCCGCGCGCGCGGGCAGCGCCAGGATGGGCACGTAGGTGCAGGCCTCGCCCGCCTTGCCCCGCCACACGAACACGCCGCCCTCGCCGGGGAGGGCCACGCTGAGCGGCGCCAGGTCGGTGCGGCCCGTGACGAGCGCGCCGAGCTGCACCTCGCCCTGCCCCACCGGGGCGTCGCCGCCCGAGGGCCACAGGCTCCAGCTCATGGCGGCGGGCGCCGGCTGGGGTCGGTACGTGGCGAGCCACGGGTGCAGGACGGCCGCCTGGCCCGGGCTCGCCACCAGGTCGGGCACCTCGTCGAGGCCCAGGAACAGCTCGCCCTGTAAGGCGGCCATCGGGCAGCCCATCAGGTCGTCGTACCCGAACTGCTTGGGCGAGCGGTCGTAATCGAGCACGCCGTTGCGCTCGAACTCGACGTCGTAGAGCTCGGTGAACACGTAGCCCGAGATGGCGGGGCGCGCCCGGAAGAGGTTGACCATCCAGCGGAAGGCGTCGGATACGTCGCGGTCTCGCTGCACGTCGCTGGCCCCGAGGTCGGCGCTGAAGGGCCCGAACTCGGTGTTGAGCAGCGGGTAGTTGTCGTCCTGGGTGTGGCCTCCGGTGTAGAGCCAACTGGAGCCCAGGTACACGTTCGCGAGCACCGTGTCGAGGTGCGCGGCCACGTCGGCGGGCTCACCACGGTAGAAATGCCAGGTCACGAGGTCGGTGGTCACGTGGTCGTGGTTCGCCTCGGTGGGGCTCATGTCCTCGATCAGCGCTCCGGGCAACGCCTGGCGGGCCCAGGCCACCTGCTCCTTCACCCACTGCTGGCGCGGGGCGTCGTAGGGCTGCCCGGGCTCGGTCAGGCCCCACGTCTCGTTGAAGAGCGTCCACCACAGGATCGACGGGTGGTTGCGATCGCGCGCCACCTGCTCGCGGAACGTTTGCTCCCAGCGCGCCCGGCCCTCGGGCGTGTCGCCCGCGTGGAAGGGGAACGTGCCGAGGTTCACCGCGTCGTCGTCGACCAGCAGCCCCAGGCGGTCGGCGTGGTACAGCACCCGGGGCTCCTCGGGCTTGATATGGAGGCGCACCAGATTGAAGCCCGCCGCGCGCGCCGCCTCGAGGTCGGCCACGATGGCCTCGTCGGAGGGGTACGTCATGATCCCCGAGGGGTTCCAGCCCTGCACCAGCACGCCGCGCACGTACACGGGGCGGTCGTTCACGAGGATCACCTGGTTCGAGTTGAAGCCGAGCACCTCGTCGCGCCCGACCTTGCGCGCGCCGACGTAGGTGCTGACCACGTCGCAGTCGGTCGAGGCGGGACCGGTGCAGGCGAACACCGACAGCGGCACCAGGTTCGGCGCCTCGGGGCTCCACAGCCAGTCGGCGCCCACCTCGAGCCGCGCCTCGAACGTGGCGCCACCCTCGACACGCCGCAGCGTGCCCGACACGAGCGGCAGGGCCCCGGCCACGCCCTCGCGGTGCACCTCGACGCGCACGTCGTCCGGCACCTCTCCCTCGGCTCCGCTCGGGCCCGAGCCCGCCAGCCCCACGCGAAGGTCGAGGGTCATTGGAGCGACCACGCTCTTCGGGGGATCGACCTCGATCGACGCGACGTGGACGGCCGGCAGCGCCTCGAGCCACACCGTCTGCCAGAGGCCCCCGGCGTTGGTGTACCACGAGAAGCCCTGCTTGCCGTGGGGGTGCTCGGGGTCGTTGTCGGGGTCGAAGGCGCGCACGACCACCGTGTTGCCGCCGTCGCGCAGGGCGTCGGTCACGTCGAGGCGGAAGGGGGTGTAGCCGCCGTCGTGGCCGCCCACGGGCCGGCCGTTCACCCACACGTCGGCCACGGCGTCGACGGCGCCGAACACCAGGTGCACGCGCTGGCCTCGCCACGCCTCGGGGATCACGGCCTCGCGCGCGTACCAGGCCACCCCCGCGACCTGCGGCTCGGCCACGCCCGAGAGCTCGCTCTGCCAGGGAAAGGGCACCGTGATGGTGCGGTCGAGGCGCTCAGGGGTGGTGAACCACGCCTCGGCGACCCCCTCGTCGGCCGGATCGAAGGCGAAGCGCCACGCGCCGTTCAGGTTCTTCCAGCGCGGGCGGCAGAAGTCGGGGCGCGGGGGCTCGGGGCGGGGCCCCTCGGCCAGCGGATCGGCGAGGCAGGGGACGTAGCCGCCGGCCGCGGGCTCGGGCCCGGTGTCGCCGGCCTCGAACAGGCCCGGGACCTCGACCGCGTCGGCGACATCGGCGTCACCCCCGGAGGCCCCGGCGCAGCCGGCCGCCATCAGCCCGAAGACGAGGGCGAGGCACCGCAGCGGAAGGGTCGCACGCACGAGCACCTCGCCGGTCAACGCGGGGCGATCAGCTCGAGGGTCGACAGCAGCAACTCGGGCTTCAACGGCTTCTGGAACACGCCGTCGAAGCCGGCCTCCGTGGGGTCGATCTGCCCCGTGAGGCCGTCGCCCATCGAGCTCAGCAGGTAGAGCCGCGCGTGGGAGCAGCGAGCCCGCAGGTCGCGGGCCAGGACCAGCCCGGCGTCGACGGTCTCCATCATCAGGTCGATGAGCACGAGGTCGGGGCACACGTCGTCGAAGCAGCCCCGGCAGCCGGCCGCGCTGCTCACCGTGACCACGCGGTGCCCGCGGGGCTCGAGCAGCAGGCGCAGTTGCTCGAGGATGTCGGGATCATCGTCGACGCACAACACCACGAGTCGTCCGCTGGCGGTCATCGTCGTCCCTCGCTCGATTCGCTGATCTCCACCTACTCCCGGCGCCCGGCCTCGTCAACGCGATTCAGGGCCACGATGGATTCGACTCCGAGCCGGTCGCCGGGGAGCAGCTCTTCGACGCGCTGGCGGTCGGCCCACGGGAAGCGCAGGCAGAACCCGCAGCTCGAGCTGAGGTGCCGCGGTACGGCGATGAGCTTGTGCGGCACGCCGGCGCTCACCAGGAGCTTCTCGGCTCCCAGGGCGCCCTGCACGGAGCGGAACAGCACGACGCCGAAGCCGCCTGTCGGTTCAGAGCTCGACAACCTTGCCCGCCTCCAAGAGCGCCGTGGCGATGTCGTACATGTTCGACACCCGGCCCACGGCCAGCTTGTCCGACAGCTCGAAGTAGCCCAGGCAGGCGCCGCAGGCCAGGATCTCGAGGCCCTGGGCCGCCAGCGCCCGGAGGTCGTCGAGCGCGCGCGACCCCTCGACCACCAGCTTCACCCCCGAGTTCACGAAGATGATCGTCTCGGGCTTCGCCTCTACGTCGAGCAGCGTGTGGAAGAACGCGCCCATCAGCCGCTCGCCGAGCTCGGCCGGACCTCGCCCGAAGCAGTCGGAGGGCACGAACAGCACGCGCGGCCCCGTCGTCGCGCCCGCCGTGCTGCAGACCACCACGTGCTCGATCACCTTGGCCTCGGCCGACGCGGCGGGGGCGCCCTCCTTCGCGAGGGTGAGGTAGGTGCCGTCCTGCTGTTCGCTGACCTGGACCGAGCACCCCTTCGAGCGCGCGAGCCGGGTCACGTTCTCGACCGCGGCCGGGTTGTCGACGATGGTCGTGACCTCGCCGGCCGAGGCCAGGGCCTTGAGGGTCAGCACCACGGGTTGCGGGCACGCCAGCCCGCGGGCGTCTACGGTCTGCTTCATACGCGGCCTCCTTTGGGTGCCCCCGCGAGCTCGCCGAGGGCAGCGAGCGCAGTGGCGATTTCAGCGTCGTGGTTGAACGGACCCAGGCTGAAGCGCACGGTCCCCTCGGGGAACGTGCCGAGCTGCCGGTGCGCCAGCGGGGCACAGTGGAGCCCGGCGCGGCAGCAGACCTCTGCGCGCTCCTCCAGGGCCGACGCGACCTCGGAGCAGCTGTGGCCCTGCAGGTTGAACGACACGACCGCCGTCTGCCGGTCGGCGTCGCGAGGGCCGAAGACGCGCACGCCCGGAACGTCCTGGAGCCCCTCGAGGAGCCGGGCCGTGAGCGCCCGTTCGTGCTGGCGGAGGACCTCCAGGCTGCGCGCCTCGACGAACTCGAGGCCGGCCGCGAGCCCGGCCAGGCCGACCGCGTTCAGGGTGCCGGCCTCGAAGCAATCGGGCAGGAAGTCGGGCTGCACGTCGGAGTCGGAGGCGCTGCCCGTGCCGCCGTACACGAGAGGCCGCAGCCGGCCCCGGGCGCGCTCGCCGAGGCAGAGGCCTCCCGTCCCCTGCGGGCCGCAGAGGGATTTGTGCCCCGTGAAAGCCAGCAGGTCGACGTTCATCGCGCCAAGGTCGATGGGGATCGCGCCGGCGGTCTGGGCGGCGTCCAGGCAGAAGAGCACGCCGTGCTCCCGCGCCAGGCGGCCGATCGCGTCGGGGGGGCAGAGCGTGCCGACCACGTTGGAGGCGTGGCTGAGCACGATGAGCCGGGTCCGGCTCGAGAGAGCGCGCGCGACGTCGTCGGGATCGAGCGTGCCGTCGGCGGCGCAGGCGAGCCGCGTGACCGAGACGCCGCGCCCCTCCAGGTGGCTGAGCGGCCGCAGCACCGAGTTGTGCTGCATCACGCTGGTGATCACGTGGTCGCCGGGCTCCAGCAGCCCGAGGAGCGCGAGGTTCAGGGCCTCGGTCGCGTTCTTGGTGAACACCACCGCCAGGGGATCGTCCAGGCCGACGAGCCTCGCCACGCGCTCGCGCGCTTCGTAGACGACGCGCCCCGCCTGGATCGAGAGCGCGTGCCCCGAGCGGCCCGGGTTCGCGCCGTGCTCGCGAAGGAAGCGCTCCATGGCGGCCGGCACGGGGTCGGGCTTGGGCCACGAGGTCGCGGCGTGGTCGAAGTAGATCATGAGGTGGCGCCCTCCCCTCCGTCGAGGGAGTACGCCTCCTGGCGCACCGAGACGAGGGCGGCCCCCTCGGTCGCCTCGACCACCCGGCCCACCACCCCGCAGGCGGTGGAGAGCTGCTCCCGCGCCTGCTGCAGGAGCTCGGCGGCCCGCGCGGGGGGGCAGCAGATGAGCAGGCCGCCGGAGGTCTGGGGATCGTGCAGCAGGTCGCGGGCCGGGAGCGCCACGTCGTCGTCGAACCGCACGGCGTCGGCCACGTAGGCCCGGTTGGTGTACGCAGCGGCCGACAGCAGGCCCATCTCGGCGAAGCCGAGCACGCCGTCGAGGAGCGGCACCCCGTCGACGCCAATCTCCAGCGCCACGCCGCTGGCGCGAGCAAGCTGCATCGCGTGCCCGAGCAGGCCGAACCCGGTGATGTCGGTGGCTGAGCGCGCCCCGCAGCCCCTGGCCAGCTCGGCGGCCCGCGCGTTCAGCGTCGCCATCGAGCGGTTCGCCGCCTGCTCCTGCTCTGAGCTGGCCAGCCCTGCCCGGATCGCCATGATGGTGACCCCCGTGCCCAGGGGCTTGGTGAGCACCAGCACGTCGCCGGGACGCGCCGCGGCGTTGGTGAACAGCTCGCGGGGGTGGATGACGCCCGTGACGGACAGGCCGAACTTGAGCTGCGGGTCGAGCACCGAGTGCCCCCCCAGCAGCACGCAGCCGGCCTCGCGCAGCTTCTCGACGGCGCCGCGCGTGATGGCCGCGAGCACCCCTTGCTTCACGAGCTCCGAGGGGCAGGTGACGATCGCCATCGCGGTCAACGGCTTGCCGCCCATGGCGTACACGTCCGAGAGCGAGTTCGCCGCCGCGATCCGGCCGTACTCCTCCGGGTCGCGCGCGACGGGCGGGAAGAAGTCGAGCGTCTGCACCAGGCACTGCTCGGCCGACAGCTGGTAGACCCCGGCGTCGTCGAGCGTGTCGGGCCCCACCAGCACCGCCGGGTTGGACGGCAACTCCACGCCCCGGAGCAGCCCGGCGAGCTCCTGCGCCGGCACCTTCGCGGCGCACCCGCACTCCGTGACCGACTCGAACAGGTCCAGCGTCATCCGACTACCTCCCTTCTGCTCCGGCGAGGAGCGCGCACCCCAGGGCGGCCACGGTCTGGGGCGACTCGGGCACCCGCAGGGGGTGCTTCACGGCCTCGGCGATCAGCGCCTGCAGGCAGGCATTGTGCGCGCAACCGCCGGTGAAGGCCACCGGCGCCTCCACCGGCACCCCGCCGGCCAGCGCGGCGGTGCGGCTGGCGATGGACTGGTGCACCCCCAGGGCCATCTCTTCTTTCGAGGCGCCCCGCGCGATGAGCGACACCACCTCGGACTCTGCGAAGACCGAGCACATGCTCGAGAGCTTCTGGCCCTTCCCGGCCCGCCCGGCCGCCGCCACGAACTCGTCGCGCGTGTACGCCAGCGCGGTGGCCATCATCTCGAGGAACCGGCCGGTGCCCGCGGCGCAGCGATCGTTCATCACGAACTTCTGCACCCTGCCGGCCGCGTCGAGGGCGATGGCCTTGCTGTCCTGGCCGCCGATGTCGAGGACGGTCCGGCACCCGGGGACCAGGGCCGTCGCGCCGATGGCGACGGCCCTGATCTCCGAGACGACCTCGGCGGCGGGCCAGTGCTCCTTGAAGAGATGCCGCCCGTACCCCGTGCCGGTGATGGCGTCGAAGCCGAGCCCCGCGAGCAGGCGGCGACAGACCGCGAGCGGGTCGGAGCCCGTGTCCTCGACCGCGCGGTGCACCACGCGTCCGTCCTCGACCAGGACGAGCTTGACGGCCCTGGAGCCCAGGTCGATTCCGGCGGTGCGCATGGGGCTACCCGCGCAGGCGTTCGAGGAACGCTTCGACGCGCGTCTGGATCTGCCCCACGTCCTCCTGGCCGTAGTCGGTGTCGATGCGCAGCGTGGGCACGCCCTCCTTCTCGAGCCGGCGCTCGACCGGCCCGGCCTCGATCTGGTAGGGAGCGCAGAACAGCAGCCCGTAGTGGATCACGCCGTCGGCGCCGAGCTCCCTGGCCATGCTGAGCACGTGCTCGCCCCGCGACTCGTTGGGCGTGAAGATCGCGCAGTCGATGGTGAGGTACCGCTCGACCAGGGCGTCCATCAACTCGTCGAGGGTGCGGCCCGAGTCCGCGGTCAGCTGCTGCGTTCCGCGCTCGCCCACGCACGATTCTTCGCCGACGATGATCGCGCCCGCCCTCTCGATGATGGCGGGCAGCTTCCAGTTGGGCACGGCCATGGGGCAACCGGAGATGAGGATGCGGGGCGTTCCCTTCGCCGCCACCCCCTGGCGCTGCTGCACGCGACGCTCGAGCTCGTCGCAGAGCGCGTTCACCGACGCCGTGAAGCGCGCGGGGTCGTCATAGAAGTAGACCTGGTTCGCGAGCAGCCCGTCCAGCCCCGAGATCGGCGCCGGATCCGCGGCGCGGAGCCGCCCCAGGCGGTGCATGGCCGTGCGCTTCGCGTTGACGGTGGCGATGCCCTGCTTCAGCCCCTCGACGGTCAGCTTCTTGCCCGTGAGCTCCTCCAGGTAGGCCGCGAACGCGCTGAACTCGGACCGCAACAGCGCACGGCCTGCCGGGCCCTTCATCTGCGGCACGTCGAGGACGTACAGGCGCTTCACCAGGTCGCCGAAGATCTCGTAGCTCTTCTTCTTGCCGTCGCAGGTGTTCTCGCCCACCACCACGTCGCTGGCCGACAGGTAGGGGCACACGCGGGCCAGGGCAAAGCCGAAGGCGCCCTTGATGAGCGCGCACGTGTTGCGGGGCAGGAGCTTCTCGGCCTCTTCGGTGGCGAACTCGGCCCCGGCGCACAGCCCGACCAGCACGCCGTCGAGCGCGAGCACGATCTCTTCGGGCACGAAGGTGCAGAACGCGCCCACCACCTTGCGGCCCGCCGCCTGCGCGTCGAGCAGCTCGCGGATGCGCAGGCCGTGCACCTCGCTCATCACGAAGTCGAAGTAGCCCATGCCCGCGGGGCGGTTGGGCTGGCCCAGGAACGTGGCGGCGTACGCGGGCCCGAGGAAGCCGAGCAGCGCGTCGTGGGCTTCGAGGTCGAGGCCCAGCGAGGCCCACATGGGGTGGTAGTCGACGGGAGCACTGGACATGAGAACCTCCGGTTCCTATGGGGCTGCCCCACCGGAACCTGGAGTCGTGCTCAGGCCGGCGGAGGCGAGACCCGTTCTGGACGCGCGCTGCGAGGCGGACCCGCCTCGTCGGCAACGCGTCACGTTGCCGCGAGTCGTCTCCGCTCGATCTCTTGCTGACGCGTCATGGTCGTCGCTCGCCCGATGAGGCAGTGGAACGTCGGGACTGTATCGAGCCCGCCGCACCGCGTCAAGGCTTGCGCCGCCGCCTGGGGTCCGGCACACTTCAGCGCGTCAATGCCCCAGAGGACGCCCGTGGCCCCACCCCCTACCCCCGCCCCCTTCCAGGCCCCCGCGGTGCCGGTGATCATCGGCACCGCCGGCCACATCGACCACGGCAAGTCGAGCCTGGTCAAGGCGCTCACGGGCACCGACCCCGATCGGCTGAAAGAGGAGAAGGAGCGCGGCATCACCATCGAGCTCGGCTTCGCCTTCCTGAACGAGCAGGTGGCCTTCATCGACGTACCCGGCCACGAGCGCTTCGTGAAGCACATGGTGGCCGGCGCCGCCACCATCGACTACGCGCTGCTGGTGGTCGCGGCCGACGACGGCGTCATGCCCCAGACCCGCGAGCACCTCGACATCCTCACGCTGCTCGACGTGCGCGGCGGGATCGTCGCCCTCACCAAGGCCGACCTGGCCGACCCCGACCTGCTCGAGCTCGTGCGCGACGACATCGCCGCCACGCTGGTGGGCTCGGCGCTCGAGGGCGCCCCCATCCTCGAGGTCGACTCGCTGTCCGGGCGCGGGCTCGACGCGCTCCGGACGGCCCTCGACGAGATGGCCGCGGGCAAGCGGGTGCGGGGCGGCACGGGCGGGTTCCGCATGCCCATCGACCGCGTCTTCACCATGAAGGGCTTCGGCACGGTGGTCACCGGCTCGGTGCTGTCGGGCGCGGTGCGACCCGACGATCGGCTGGTGCTGCAGCCCCGGGGCCAGGAGGTGCGCGTGCGCGGCGTGCAGTCGCGCGCCCGCTCGGTGGGCCAGGCCGTGGCCGGCCAGCGCGCGGCCGTGAACCTGGCCGGCGTGGCCCTCGACGAGGTGAGCCGCGGCGATGTGCTGGCCTCGCCCGGCATGCTGGCGCCCTCCGATCGGCTGCGCGTGCGCGTGCACGTGCTGGCCTCGTCGCCGGTGGCGCTCGAGAACCGCCTGCGCCTGCACGTGCACGCCGGTACGGCCGAGCTGGTCGGGCGCGTGCACCTGCTCGAGGACGAGCCCATCCCGCCGGGAGGCACCGGCTACGCCGAGCTGCGCCTCGAGACGCCCACCGCCGTGCGGCGCCTCGACCGCCTGGTGCTCCGGCGCTTCAGCCCCGTGACCACCCTGGGGGGCGCGGTGGTGCTCGACGCCTCGCCGCGACGCGCGCGCCAGACGCGAGCCCAGATGCGCGAGGCCGCCCGTCGGCTCGACGCGCCCGACACCTCGTCGCTGGTGCTCTCGGCCCTCGAGGCCGGGCCCTTCTCGACGGCCGCCCAGCTTGCAGCCAGGCTCAGCGAGCCCGCCGAGCGCGTCGACGCGCTGGTGCGCGACCTGCTGCTGGCCGGCGACCTGTTCTCCTTCACGGACGCGACGGGGGATCGCCTGTGCCCGGCCTCGCTCTTCCAGCGCGCCCTCGAGGCCGCCGTGCGCGAGCTGGCCGCCTTCCACGACAAGAACCCGCTGCGCGCCGGCATGGGGCGCGGCGAGCTGGCCTCGCGACTGAAGGCCCTGCTGCCCGGCGGCACCGCGCCGGCCGTCATCGCGCGCGCGGTCGAGCAAGGCCTGCTGGCGGCCCCCTCGCCCGAGGTGGTGGCGGCCCCCGGCTTCGAGGTGCGGCTCACGCGGCGCCAGCGCGAGCAGGTGGCCAGCATCGAGCAGGCCCTCCAGGCCGGCGGCCTGACCCCACCCTCCCTCGACGACCTGGCCTCCGGAGCGGGCCTGCCCCCCAAGGAGGCCAAGGTGCTGCTCACCTACCTGGTCGACTGCGGCCGCGTGCGCTGCCTCGAGGGCACGCTCTACTTCGCCGAGGCCCACTTGCAGGCCGCCCGTCTGCGGCTGGCCGAGCTGTTCGCGCGGCAGGCCGAGGCCACGGCCTCCGAGCTGCGCGATCACCTGGCCAGCACCCGCAAGTACGCCATCCCGCTGCTCGAGCACTTCGACGGCCTGCGCTGGACGGTGCGCGACGGCGACGTGCGTCGGGCGGGGCCGGAGTTGGCTCGGTCGTGAGCCCCGCCCGCCGGCGGATGCGGATTGACGTCGCCTGTCCCGACGTTTGTCATCACAAACGTCGACTCACCCGACGTATGTGACCGGCAATGCACATCCCGCGGCCCCTCGACGTCGCGACGCTGGCCGACGAAGGCCTCATGAGGGAGTTGGTGCTCGTCTGCCAGGAGCCGACCCCGCGCCAGTTGGGTGACGTGCTGGTGCTGCCTTGGCAGGTCTTCCTCGATCGCCTGTGGGCAGACGGCTTCGCGGAGTAGAAGAAAGAGTCGGCGCGGCCGAGAAGGTCGCTTTCTTGTTGCCCCGATATATCTGCTCGGTTATATCCGCCCCATGAACGAACCCCTGACCCTCCACCCCATCGGCGTCACCCACTGCGCGTTCGCGAGCCGGAAGGGCTTCCCGATCGGCGGGTGCGACGCGACGGTCGAGATCTTCGAGCCCTACCGCGAGGCGCTCGACCGGCTCGAAGCGAGTTCCCACCTGCTGGTGCTCGGGTTCCTGCACCACGCCGACCGGAGCGTGCTGCGCGCCCGGCCACGGAAGGTCGACGCCCGCGCGGCCGAGCGGGGCGTGCTGGCCACGCGCTCTCCCGATCGCCCCAACCCCGTGTCCGTGACCATCGTGCCCTTCCTCGGGCGGGAAGGCCGCAATCTCCGCGTGGGGCGCCTCGATCTGCTGGACGGGACCCCCGTCATCGACGTGAAGCCCTACTGTCCCGGGTGGGACGCGGTCTACAGCGCCCGGCACGAGCTCCGCTCGCGCCCCGACGCGCTGGACGACCCGGCGCTGATCGAGATCCTCGAGCGCGACCTGGAGAACCACCTGGGCCCGGCCGCGACGTCGCACGCGGCCCGCGTGGTCCTGGCCGCCGGGTTCCTGGCGTCACGGCACCTGCAGCGGGATCTGCGCGACGCCGATCTGCGGGTCGGCGTGAACCGATGTGACGGCGCCCTCGACGCGCTCATGGGCCTGACGGGTGCGGCCTTCCACGACGGACGGCTCGCGCTCGACGCGCCGGGAGACGCGCTGCGCTTGAGGTTCGAGGCGGGGGGCCGACGGCTCGCGTTGACCGAGCGACCGGGGGCCGGAGCCGCCGTCGCTCGTCCCGAGCGCTGGCCCGTCGACGTGTTCACTCGCGACCCGGACGAGACAGAGCGCTCGTGAAACGCATCGTTCTACACATGCCGGCCTTTCGGGCCGGCGTCTCGATCTCGGTCCTCCTGCTGGGGCTCTCTCCGGCCCCAGGAGCCTGTAGTGCATTGAACCAGAACGCCATGGAGACTCCAGCGGCGACGTCGGCGCCTACGGTGGAACCCGTTGAAAACACGACCGACAGGCTCCTGGCATTGTTGCCTGGGGGAGGGCCCCCAGACCCCCAGACGGAGCCCGATAGCGCTATGCGCTACGGGCTCCAGGCCGAGCCCGACTCCGGAGCGGCCGAAGACGAGCCTGCGAACTGCACGGTGATCCAGGCTCCGCCCTCCCCCCCCGTGGGGTCGGTCTCCCGCCTCGACGCGGAGGAGATCGAGCGACGGGGGGCCCGCACCCTGCCGGACGTCCTGGCGCTCGAGCCGAGCGTCGAGGTCAACCGTTCGCCCAAGGCAGGCGCCAGCCTGCAGCTTCGCGGGTTCGACGAGCGCGCCGTACTGCTCCTCTTCGAGGGCATCCCCATCCGCGAGGTCTACGACGGGCACTTCGACCCCGGCGCGCTGCCAACGTTCGCGCTGGCCTCGATGGAGATTGAGCGTGGCGTGACCTCGGTGCTCCACGGTCCCAACGCCGCGGGGGGCGTCATCTCGCTGAAGGCGCCGACAGCCTGCGCCCGGACCGCCGACGTCGCGGCCTACGCCGGCGTTCCTCTCGCGGGCCACCTGCCCCTGGCCGGCGCACGCGCCACGGGGTGCGTGCGCGTGTCGGACGTCACGGCGTTCCTCAGCGGCGGCTACGAGCGCTCGTGGGGGTACGCGCTCTCGGGCGATTACGCGCAGACGCCGCAGAACACGTCGTTCCACGAGCAGGGAGGCCGGCGTGACGGCAGCGACCACGACCGCGCCACGGTGGCCACCCTCGTCCGCTGGGCCCCGCGTCCCAACAAGAGCCTCTCGCTCTTCGTCGACGCCCTGCGGTCTCCGCGCGGCATCCCGCCCTTCGAAGGCTCCGGCTACGTGCGCTACTGGCGCTTCGGCGTGTACGACTCGTTGCTGGTGGGCCTGTCGGGCGTCTACGGACCCGCGCCGGAGGACCTGCCCGTCGCCTGGGGGTTCCGCGAACTGCACGTGCGGGCCTACACGCATCTCCACCGTGACGAGCTCCGCGACTACGAGGACGCGAGCTACGAGCGCCTCACGACCAACCCCCTGGCCTTCTTCGTGGCCTCGGCCTACGCCAACGAGACCTACGGCGCCGCCGTGCAAACGTCGTGGGCGCTGAACGCGGGCAACCGCCTGGCGACGTCGCTCGCCTACACCCTCGACCGGAACCGGCAGCGCGAGATCCCGGTGCCCCGCGGCGTGGCCGAGACGACCTGGGGTCCCAGGGAGCACTACGCCTCGCACTCCCTGTCCCTGGCCGTCGAGGACACGCAGCGCCTGGGCGCCTGGCGACTGACGGCCGGCGCGGGGGCCAGCGGCCTGGCCCTCTTGCAAGAGGAGATTCGCGGCAAGGACTACCCCGTGACGGAACGGATCCTGCCGGCGTTCGAAGGGCGCGCCGTGGTCGATTGGGAGCCGATCGACGGGTTGCGGCCGATGGTCGCGTTCGGGCACAAGGTGCGCCTGCCCATGCTGAAGGAGCTATTCTCGAACTCGGTGGGGGGCAACCCGGACCTGGAGGCCGAGCGCGCCTGGATGGTCGAAGCCGGGCTCGACACCACCGACCTGCCGGGGCCGGGGTTCAGCACGTCGACGCGCGTGTTCTTCAATGACATCAGGGATCTGATCCAGAAGTACCGCGACGCCTACGCCAACGTGGGGCACGCCCTCACGGCGGGGCTGGAGCTCGAGGCGCGCTACGCCCCCGTGGCGTTCCTGCAGCTCGTGACCGCCTATCGCTACCTGTACTCCCGTGACCTGGACAACGATCGCCCCCTCGACTACCGCGCGGCGCATCGCGTGCGCCTGGGCGCGCAGGCCTCCTCGGCCTGGGGGCTCCGCGGCTCCCTGGACGCGACCTTCGCCTCCGGTCAGCGAGCCTACTACGCCGACGCGCTCACCGGCTGGGTGGAGGATCGCCTCCCCGGCTACGCGCTGCTCCACGCGCACCTGCGCTATGACGTCGCAGCCTCTTCCTGGGCCGGCCTCTACCTGTTCCTCGACGCGTTCAACCTGCTCGACGCCGCCTACGCGGTCGGAAGCTTCGACCCGCGCCCCGGGCGTGAGCTGACGCTCGGAGTCGGGGGGCGCATGTAGCGCACCCCTCAACGTCACGAAGGAGGTTCCCATGCGCTCGCGCTCGATGTTCCTGGCCCTGGTGCTGGTGGCTTCGCTTGGCCTGTGGGGATGCGGCGGCGACGACGGCTCGACGGACACGTCCGGGCCGACCGACGACACGGCCGGCGCCGACTCTTCGACGGATGCCCCCCACGCCTGGACGGCCATGACCGGCGCCACCGCCGACTGCGAGTTCGACGTGGTGACCTTCACGGTCGCTGGCGGCACGCCCGTCGAGGTGAACCTGAACGGCCTGCCCGTGGTCGACGTCAACGGCGCCGACAAGATCGAGGGCACCACCTGGGAGGTCGTGGCGCGACGCGGCGTGCGCTTCTCCGACATCCTCGCGAAGGCTGGCCTCACCGAGGCCGACACCCTCCCGGTCAACGGCGTGGCGCGCGACGGCTTCGACCCGCTGCGCACCAAGCTCGAAGGCGACACCAGCAAGCTGCCCACCGTGGCCTTCCTCCGTGACAAGGGCTACGTATACGTGGGCAACCCCGGCGACAAGGACCCGCTGTACCCCGACATGGAGGGCCGCAGCCTGATGGTCGACTACGATCTGGCCTCGGACGCCGACGTGCCCGCCGAGCTCGGCGGCCTGCTATCCAGCCTGGGCATGTTCCGCTGGAAGATGATCGAGAAGCTCGACGACGCGACCCGCGGCCTCATCGAGCTGGCCCCGGTCGTGGAATGACCAGCCCGAGGAGCCCTCGCGCGCTGTCAGGTCGCGCTCGCGTCCTTCGTCGCCAACTCCGGGAACTCGGCGCGCACGAGGCGCTCCGCGTGGCTCTTGATGCGCGCCTGGAGCCGATCGTACCGATCGAGGAAGTCCCTGCCCAGGGCCGTCAACTCCGCCCCGCCGCGCTCGGCGCCGCCCTTCCGCCGCGTCAACGCCGGCACGCCGAGGCCCCGCTCGAGGTTCCGGAGCATGCGGAGGGCCTTGGGGTACGACAGATCCATCTCGCGCGCCGCCTCCGAGATCGAGCGGGTGCGCTCGATTCCCCGCAGCAGCCAGACCAACCCGATGCCCATGAACGGCTCGCCGTCATCGCTCTTCAGCAGGATGCGGACGTCGACCTCCATCGAGAGCTCCTCTGTTTCGCGCGCACTCATCCTACCCCATTTGAGGGCCACCATGCCGGCTGATCGGTTGCTCATCCTGGTGACGGGAGGCATTGGCTGCGGCAAGACGCGGCTGCTGCAGCGGCTTCGGCACGCCCTCGCGGAGCGTTGGCGCGTGGGGGGCCTCCTGGCCCCGGCGGAGGGGCCCGCGAGGGTTCGGGGCGAGCCCGCGCCAGCCTATCGCCTCGAGCTCGCCGGACAGGCCGCCAGCCTGCCGTGGGCGACCCGCCGAGCGTCGGGGGCCGGGTTCACGTTCGACCCCGACACCTGCCGCCGCGCCACCGAAACGGTTCGGAGCCAGCTCGCGAGCGGGCCCTTCGACGTGTTCCTGGTCGACGAGATCGGCCCCCTCGAGCTCGCCGGTGGTGGCTTCGCGCCCCTGCTCCGCGACGTCCTCGCGTCGGAGACCCGGGCCGTCGTGGCCGCCGTGCGGCCCGGCCTGCTCGCGACGGTCGTCGAAGCTTTCGGCCTCGAGGGCGCGCTGATCGTCGACCTCGAGGCCACCTCGCCAGAACAGGCGGAGCGTACGTGCCTGCGCCGCATCCAGGCCACGGACGCCGAACGCATCGGCGCGTACGCCGGGATCGGAGGCCTGGTCGAGGTGGGGCTCGGCTCCACGCTGCACGCCTGGCGCGTGCCGTTCAAGGGTCACTTCCTGGCCTACCTGCAGGGCGTGCTGCTGACCACGTTCGGCAAGCCTCTCCGAGGCCGCGGCCTCGTCCGCATCGCCTTCATCTCGGCCATGCTGAAGGCGTTCTCACCCATCGGCGCCACGTTCAAGCCCATGGCGTACATCTTCGTGCAGGGCGCCACCTTCGCACTGCCCGTCTGGCTGCTGGGCTGGAACCTGCCCGCGGTCCTGCTGGGGTCGGTGCTCATGGCGTGGCTCACGCTGGCCCTGGCGCTGGCGGTCGACTACGTCACGTTCGGGCAGAGCGTCTTCGACGCGTTCTCCGGTGCCATCGCGACGGTGACCGCGTGGCTGGGTGTACGCGAGGTCTCCCTGGCGCAGGTGCTGGTCGCGCTGTTCGTGATAAAGGGACTGCTCGCGCTGGGGCTCGGCGCGACCGCCTTCCTCGGCGACCTGCGGCCGCTCGTCGAACGCCTGCGACGCTCGCACGCGTCGCGCACGCGGCGTGCACGCGGAGCGCCCCTCCGCGAGGAGCGGCGTTCGCTGGCCCGTTCGGCGCAGGACGCCCTCGGCGACCTGCTGCGGCCCCGGTTGCTCGTGCTCTTCTTCGCTTCGATCCTGCTGATCCTGGCGTTCGCCAACCTCTCCAAGACCGACGCCGCCATCCTGGTCGTGCGAGGCCTGTGCGTGTCGTACGTGGGCCTGCTGGCAGCCCGCCGTCTCGACGTCGCGGCGCTGGGTCGCCGGCTCGACCGCCGCTTCGGGCTGGGGCTCGCCGAGAGCCTGCCGGTGGCCATGAAGGCGCTCGGCCGGCCCGAGGGCCGAGCGGCCGAGCCAGAGTAGGAGCCGGCGTCAGCGAGGCGCCGGCCGAGCCGGGCAGGCCTCCGAGATCGCGCGAACGAACGCATCCATGGCCGCCTCGTCGGCCGGCAACTCGAGCGCGGCGACCATCGTCTCTTCCTCGAGCCCGAACCGCTCGACCACAGAGAAGAGCAGGCTGGCCCGGGCGCAGATCAGCACGACCTTGTCGGGCTGCCGGAGCGCGGCGTCGAGCGCGGCCGCGTGTCCCCTGCCGCTCGCCTCGACCTTGCCGATGCCGTCGAGGACCAGCACGTCCGCGCCGGGGGCGTCTTCTTCCAGCCAACGCCTGGCGGCGTCGAAGCCACCATCGTGGAAGGCCAGGGTGCAGATGTTCTCGCCAGCGGGCCCCCTGGCCATGGGACCGCCCACGGCCAGGGCCACCGTCTCGTGATCGCGAAGGCGAACGACCTCGTAGCGCTTCGGCCCCTGGGGGTCGACGCGCTTCCGTTGCACGAAGCCTGCGACCCGAACGCTCGCGGCCGCAAAATGCTCGACGATCGCCAAGGCACGGTTCGCGCGCGCCTCGCCGTTTTCTTCCGAGAGGAGTGCCCAGCGCGCCATGTCTACTCGACCAGCAGCCGGGCGTCGACCTCGGCGCCGACGTGCAGCGCGCCGCTGTCGGCCGGGACGTCCAGCAACGCGTTGGCGGACAGCATGCCCACCAGCATGCCGTTCCCCTGGTAGCCGGTGGGGTCGGCGACCCAGCCCCCGTCCTCGAAGGAACACTTCGCCCAGATGAAACGCCTGGCAGGGCTGGGCTTCGGGAAGGCCGTCGTCAGCTTCGCGCGGATCTTCGGGCGCTCGATCGTGGTGGCGCCGGCGATCGTGCAGAGCACGGGCCGGACCAGCGTCTCGAACGAGACGTTCGCGGCCGCCGGGTTGCCCGACAGGGCCACCAGCCAGGCGTCACGCCACCAGCCCGCCATCACGGGCATGCCCGGCTTGATCGCCAGGCGCGAGAACGACACGGGCACGCCCAGCCGCGCGTACACTTGCGCCATCAGGTCGCGGTCGCCCACCGAGGCGCCGCCCGTCGTGACGTAGAGCGCGATGTCGGTGGGCCCCGAGAGCGCCTCGACGATGGGGTCCAGGTCGTCACGCACCTGCCCGAGGAGCACGGGCTCGCACCCCGCCTCGCGCACCTTCGCCAGCAGCATGTAGTTGTTGGAGTTGCGGATCTGGCCCGGCGCGAGCGGCTGGTCCACCCCCACGAGCTCGCTGCCCGTGCCGAGGAGCGCGACCCTCGGTCGATCGAAGACCAGCGGCTCGGCCCGGCCGAGCATGGCGAGCAGGCCCAGGGCCCCGTCCCGAAGAACCGTTCCACGTCGCAGCACGACGTCGCCCCGGCGGATCTCCTCGCCCTGCCTGCAGATGTTGGGGCTCTTCGTCGGCCCGAAGACGCGCACGCGGGTCCCGTCCACGTTTACGTCTTCCAGTCGGATCACGGCGTCGGCGCCCTCCGGGATTCGGGCCCCCGTCATGATCCGAACGGCCTGCCCGGCCTCCACCCTGCGGCTCGGCCAGCTGCCGGCCGGCACGTCGTCGATCTGATCGAGGGTCACGGGCAGGGCGGACGAAGCCCGCTGCACGTCCTCCGCTCTCACGGCGTAGCCGTCCAGCGGCGAACGCTCGAACGGTGGAAAGTCCAGGTCGGCCGCGACGTCCTCGGCCAGCACCCTCCGGTAGCCGTCTTCGAGCCGTACGCGACCCGTGCCCCGCGGCCGGGCCTTCTCGAGCAGCACGCTCAGGGCGTCTTCGAGCGAGATCGGCATGTCTACCTTCCTTCGAGCGCGTTCTGGTACTCGATCGGGGTGTTCAGGTTGCGCAACCTGACGCCCTTCGGCAACGGCAAGCGCTTCACGTCCATCTCGGGGTAGACATCGATGATGCGGCGCTCGCCCCGCTCCAGGGCGGCCCGCAGGATGGGGAGCAGGCTGCGACGGTACACGGCGACCAGGGGCTCGAACAGCCCCGCTTCGTTGACCGGCACGACCGCGCGCGCGTAACGGGCCGCCCGCAGCAGGTTCGTCACGAGGTCGAGGGGCACGTCGGCCAGATCGCAGGGCAGGAACACGACCACGTCGTGCCGCGCCTTCTCGAGCGCCGAGACGATCCCCCCCATGGGCCCGAGCTCGGGGCGTTCGTCCGGAACGACGGGGTGCCCGAGGAACCCGTAATCGTCGGCGCGCCGGGCGCTGATCAGGACCTGCTCGAACAGGGGCTCGACCCGACGCACGATCCTCTGCACCAGCGGCTCGCCGCCCAGGCGCAGCAGCGCCTTGTTCTCGCCCATGCGCCGGCTCTGGCCGCCGGCCAGGACCACGACGGTCGCGGGCCGGCGAGCGACCCAACGTCCCTCCTGCAACGTGAACGCGTCGGGCGCCGGTACGAAGCGGGCCCCGTCCGACACGATCTCGAGGTCGGCCAACTCGCGAACGGCCTCACACGACGCCTTGCGCGACGTAGCGCCCTCGCGCTCGAGCACCACGAAGAGATCGGGGTCGACGGCTCGCCGGAAGGTGTTGGACTCGCAGACCACCGGCACCCCGGGATCGAGGCGCGCGAGCAAGGCATCTCGCGCCTCGGCCAGGTGGGACTCGCACGCGCGCAGCCAGAAGACGCGGCCCGCGCCGGCGGCGAGCAGCCGCGACGTGTCCTTGTCGGGCTTGGCGCCGTGCTCCTCGGCCAGCACGAAGGACGCTCCTCCCGGCAGCATGCAGTCGTGGCACTCGGTGCCTCCGTGCGGACACGGACCCTCGTCGGCGCGGATCAACGTGACCTTGACGCCGAGCACGGGGCCCGTGCGCGCCAGGCGCTCGACCAGGGCGCAGGCGAAGGTGGTCTTGCCCGCGTCACGCTGCGCGGCGCCCACGAGCAGCAGGCCGGGAACCCTCGTCGGAGAAAAATCAACCGCCACGGCGACTCCTTGGGACGAAGAGCCTTCGGAGCGGCAGCATGTAGCTCCGGGCTAAGGTCGTCAAGCGCGAAACGGCGACCCGCGAAAGCTGGCTCTCTACCGTGCGAATCATGACTTCTAGCGTGTGCAATCTAGGTTTTGCCATACTGCGTCATAGTCGTTGACGCGGTGTCTAATTCGACGACAATCGGGAGGCATTTCACCCAGGGGGGGAATCGCGGATGAACGTCTCGAGAAGATCCTGGCTCAAGTTCATGGCGGCGGGCGGCGGTGGGCTCGCGCTCGCCGACCTCGTCAACGTCAAGGAGGTTTGCGCCGCGACGAAGCAAATGAAGCTGCACGACGCCAAGGAGTTCACGACGGCGTGCAACTTCTGCTCGTGCGGCTGCGGCATGGTCGCCAGCGTGCGCGACGGCAAATTGCTGAACCTCGAGGGCGATCCGGACCACATCGTCAACGAGGGCGCGCTCTGCAGCAAGGGCTCGGCGATGTCGGCCACCCACCACAGCGACCAGCGCGTCAAGACCCCGCTCTACCGCGCGCCGGGCAGCGATCGGTGGCAGGAGATCTCGTGGGACGACGCCCTCGGCAAGTTCGCCGCGAAGATCAAGGCCACGCGCGACAGCACGTGGATCGCGACCGAGAAGGACGGCGACGTCGAGTACCCCGTCAACCGCACCGACGCCATCGGCTTCCTCGGCGGCGCCCAGCACACCAACGAAGAGTGCTACCTCTTCGCCAAGATGGGGAGGCTGCTGGGCACGGCGTTCATAGAACATCAAGCCCGGCTTTGACACAGCCCCACCGTCCCCAGTTTGGGGGCTTCCTTCGGCCGCGGCGCGATGACGAACCACTGGCTCGATCTGCAGAACGCCAAGGTCTTCCTGATCGGCGGAAGCAACGCCGCCGAGAACCACGTCATGTCGATGAAGTGGGTGATGAAGGCCAAGGAGAAGGGCGCCAAGGTCATTCACGTCGACCCGCGCTTCACCCGCACCTCCTCCATCGCCGACATCTACGCGCGCATCCGCCCGGGCACCGACATCGCCTACCTGGGCGCCATCATTCACTACATCCTCGACAAGAAGCTCTTCGACGAAGAGTACGTGAAGCTGAACACCAACGCGCTGAACCTCGCGAGCGATGACTTCGCCTTCGACGAGGGCCTGTTCTCGGGCTACAAGGAGGCCGACCGCAAGTACGACAACGCCTCGTGGGGCTACGTGCTCGACGAGACGTCGCACACGCCGCTGAAGGCCGAGAGCCTCGATGACCCGCGCTGCGTGCTGCAGAAGCTGAAGGCCCACTTCTCTCGCTACACGTTCCAGGTGGCGTCGGACATCTCGGGCATCCCAGCCGAGACCATCCAGCTCATCGCCGACACCATGGTCGCGAACCGGCCCGGCACGATCATGTACGCGCTCGGCATGACGCAGCACACCACCGGCGTGCAGGGCATCCGCTGCTACTGCATCCTCCAGTTGCTGCTCGGCAACATCGGCAAGGTCGGCGGCGGCGTCAACGCGCTGCGCGGCGAGCCCAACGTCCAGGGCGCCTGCGACATGTCGGTGCTCTTCAACTACTTCGCGGGGTACGTCGCCCAGCCCGACCACAACCTGCCCACGCTGGCCGACTTCACGAAAAAGTACGGCACGTTCCGCGCCAAGTTCATGATCAACGCCCTCAAGGCCTGGTTCGGTGACGCCGCCACGCCGGAGAACGACTACGGCTACGGCTGGTTGATGAAGAAGAACGGCGCCAAGAACTACTCCATCTTCCGCATGCTCGAGAGCGCCCTCGAGGGGAAGATGAAGCTGATGTGGGTCCTGGGGCAGAACCCCATGGTGACGAACCCCAACCTCTCGGTCGTGCACGACTCGCTCAGCAAGCTCGAGATGCTCGTGGTGCAGGAGCTGTGGGACACCGAGACCGCATCGTTCTGGCAGAAGCCCGGGGTCGATCCCAAGACCATCCAGACCGAAGTCCTGCTCTTTCCCGCCTCGTACTTCATGGAGAAGGAGGGGACCATCTCGGGCTCGGGGCGTCTGGTCCAGTGGCGCTACCAGGCGGTCAAGCCGCCCGGAGACGCGCGGGTCGACCTCGACATCATCGACGGCGTCTTCCAGAAGGTGCGCGAGCTCTACAAGGACTCGACGGCCGAGAAGGACCAGATCATCAAGCGCGCGGTCTGGAAGTACGAGGGGCCGAGCAAGGCCGAGGCCGTGCTCATGGAGATCAACGGCACGAACTTCAAGACGGGAAAGCCCATCGGCGGCATCGGCGAGCTCATGGCCGACGGCAGCACGTCGTCCGGCTCGTGGATCTACGCCGGCGTCTTCAAGGAGGGCAAGAACCTCACGAAGCGCCGCGACAACAAGACCGACCCCAGCGGCCTCGGCATCTACCCCGGCTTCGCCTGGAGTTGGCCTGGCAACATGCACATCCTGTACAACCGCGCGGCCTGTGACGCCAACGGCCAGCCCTTCGACAAGAAGACGGCCGTGATCTGGTGGGACGAGGCCCAGAAAAAGTGGACGGGCCACGACACGCCCGACGTGCCGGTACCCACCGACGGCCCCGACACGCCCAACGGCCAGCGCCCCTTCCGCATGACGGCCGAGGGGGTGGGACGCCTCATGGCGGCTCCCTACAAGCACCCCGACCCGGCGGTGCAGGGCGCGTTGCCCCGCGACAGCTCGACCGCGCTCGGCGACGGCCCGTTCCCCGAGTTCTACGAGCCCGTCGAGAGCCCGGTGGCCAACTCGCTGCACCCCAAGACGGCGATCAACCCGGCGCTCAAGTACCCGCGCCTGAAGGACAAGCAGCCGATCGGCACCGTGAAGGACTTCCCCATCGTCCTCTGCACGGCCAGCATGGCCGAGCACTGGTGCGCGGGGTCGACCACGCGCAACGTACCGTGGCTGAATGAGCTCGTCCCCGAACCCTTCGTCGAGCTGTCCGAAAAGCTGGCGAGCGAAAAGGGTATCCGCTCGGGCGACTGGGTGAAGGTCTGGTCGGCTCGTGGAGCGGTCACGGTCCGAGCGGTGGTGACGCCCCGCATGCAGACCATGAAGATCCACGGCGGCGACGTCTCGGTGGTCTGGATGCCCTACAACTGGGGCTTCAAGGGGCTGAGCACGGGCCCCAGCACGAACGATCTCACGATCGACGCCGGCGACGCGAACACGGGGTGTCAGGAAACCAAAGCCTGCCTGGTCAACCTGCAACGGGTTGACGCGCAGGTCGGGTAGGGTGGCCATCATGGGAAAAGCGACCCTCATCGACACCACCAAGTGCCTGGGCTGCCGCTCGTGCCAGGTGGCGTGCAAGCAGTGGAACGAGCTCGAGGCCGAAAAGACCTCGCTCGACGGCAAGAGGACCTTCCTCCAGAATCCGTCGGCGTACTCGTCCCACACGTTCAACGTGATGACCTTCAACGAGGTACCCGACGACAAGGCCCCCGGTGGCCTCAAGTTCGTGATGGCCAAGCGCCAGTGCATGCACTGCGAGCAGCCGTCCTGCGCGTCGGCCTGCCCGGTCACCGCGCTGCACAAGACCCCCGAGGGGCCCGTCCTCTACGAGGTCGACAAGTGCATCGGCTGCCGCTACTGCGTCTGGGCCTGCCCGTTCGGCGTGCCCACGGCCGAGTGGGACTCGCTGGCGCCGCAGATCCACAAGTGCACGCTGTGCAGCGATCGCTCCGCCGAGCCGCTCCCCACGGAGCGCAACGGCCAGCCCCTCACCGAGGACAACCAGCAGCGCTTCACGGCCGCCCATCAGGTCCCGGCCTGCGTCAACGCCTGCCCCACGGGGGCGCTGCAGTTCGGCGAGCGCGACGCCCTGCTGGCCGAAGCTCGCGAGCGCATGGTCGCCCACCCCGGCCGGTACGTCGATCACATCTACGGCGAGCACGAGGTCGGAGGCACCTCGTACCTGTACCTGGCCGCGGTTCCCTTCGAGAAGCTCGGCTTCCGCGCCGACCTGGGCACCACGCCCTACCCGGCCTACACCGCCACGGCGCTCGGGCTGGTGCCCGCCGCCGTCCTCGGCGTGGGCGCGGCGCTCGGCGGCATCCACCTGTTCGCGCGTCGCAAGGCCGCGGTGGCCCGCGAAGAGGCCGAACGCAAGCTCGGAGAGACGCCATGAAATTCGCAGCCACGCAAGGCAAGCTCCTGAACGGTGTCAACCTCGTCGCCATGCTCGTCATGCTGGCCGGGGCCGCGGCCATCGTGGCGCGCTTCGCCCTGGGCCTCGGCGGGTCGACCAACCTCTCGAACACCTGGCCCTGGGGTCTCTGGATCGCGTTCGACCTGATCTGGATCGCGCTGGCCGCCGGCGCCTTCGTGATGGCCGCCGTCATCTACGTGCTCGACCGCCACAAGTACTACGAGATCGGCCGCTCGGCCGTGCTCATGGGCCTGCTCAGCTACTCGTTCGTCATGGTCACGCTCATCGCCGACCTGGGCCTGCCCTGGCACTTCTGGCAGCTCGGCATCCAGCGCCCCGAGCACTCGGCCATGTTCGAGGTCTCGTGGTGCGTCGGCCTGTACGTGACCATCCTGGCGCTCGAGTTCGCGCCCGTGGTCTTCGAGCACTTCAAGTGGAAGGATCTGGCGCGCTACTGGAAGGTGCAAGCGCCCATCTACGTGGTGCTCGCGGTCAGCTTCTTCGTCTACCTGATGTCCCACTCGCTCGTGTGGACGGCCGCGGCGTTCCTGGTTTTCGGTACGCTGGCCTTCGTCTTCCGGCCCAAGAAGGGCGTGAAGCAAGGCCCCATCATGCTGGCCATCGCGGCCTTCACGCTGTCGAGCATGCACCAGTCCTCTCTCGGAACCCTGTTCCTGCTGATGCCCGACAAGCTCTCCCCCATCTGGTGGTCGCCCCTGCTGCCGCTCATGTTCTTCCTGTCCGCCATCGCGGCGGGCGTGTCGCTGGTCATCGTCATGAAGGTGGTGGTCGGCAAGAGCTTCCGGCGCCCCGTCGAGCAGCACCTGCTGGCCGGGCTCGGTCGCTACGTCGCCGCAGCGCTGTTCGTCTACCTGGCGGTGCGCGTGGGCGACCTGGTCTACCGTGACCAGCTGGCCGCCGCCCTGGCCAACAAGCTGTTCCTGGCCGAGGTCGGCCTGTGCGGCCTGGTGCCGCTGGTGCTGCTGACGGTGAAGCCCCTGCGCGAGAAGGCCTCCTGCCTGGTCACGTGCTGCCTGCTGGTGTCGTCGGGCATCATCCTGAACCGGCTGAACGTGGTGCTCTTCGGCATGAACCTCCAGGCACCCCTTCCGGGCGGCGAGGTCGCGGCCTACTTCCCGAGCCTGGTCGAGATCGGCGTGACCGTGGGCTTGATCGCCGCGACCATCTTCCTGTACAACATCGCCGCGCACACGCTCCCGGTCTTGAAGGCCAAGGCGCAGGAAGAATAAAAGAACAGGATGACGAGCTCCATGGTTCGCGATCGCTGGCTCCAGGCGCACCCCTACCTCGAGCCCGTGGCCCGGTTCCAGGGCGCCGTCGACGATGCGCTGGCCCGCCTCTCCGCTGGTGTGGCGCCCGCCGCCGAGCCGAGCTTCGAGGCGCACGCCGCCGACTACCGCGCCGGGATCCCCCTGCTCGCCGGAGGAGCCTGGGCCCCCGACGCCGCCCCGGCCGGCGCCCTGCTCGCCAGGCTCGTCGGCGAGCTCGCTTCGGCTCCGCTGCCGGGCAACGTCCAAGACCAGTGCCAGGCCCTCTCCGACGGCCTCGGCGCCGACCCAGCGCGCCCCGCCGCCGCCATGGGCTGGGTCCTGGGTGCCGAGGGTGAGTTCGTGACGCCGAACCCGGGCCTGCTCCGCTTCCTGGGATGGGAGGTCGCGCGCGCGCTCCATCGGCCAGTCTTCGACCGCTTCCGAGCCTGGCGCGACGCGCAGACCGACGCCGCCTGGAGACTCGACTACTGCCCCACCTGCGGGGCGCACCCGGTGCTCGCGCTGCTCACCGGCCGCGAGGCCGGGAGACAGCGGCTCCTCTCGTGCTCGCTTTGCGGGACACGCTGGGAGTTCAAGCGGATCGGATGCCCGTACTGCGGCAACGACGATCAGGCCGGGCTCGACCTCGTCGAGATCGAGGGCGAAGAAGGGCTCCGGCTCGACCTCTGCCGGGGATGCAAGGGTTACGTGAAGACCGTCACGACCGACCAAAACCCGGCGTTCCTCCTCGCCGACTGGACCACGCTCCACGTCGACGTCCTCGCGCGCGAGCAGGGCTTCCTGCGGAAGGGCGACTCCCTCTACGAGGTTTGACACCCGGCCCTCCTGGACTACACTGACGGCCAGCGCGAGGGCCTTCCCGAGAGGGCGCCGCGCGCCCGCGCCAGGAGGAAATCGATGCCCCTGTTCTTCGCCCAGGCCGCCGCCGACGCCGCCGACGCCGCCTACGAGGTCGACATGTTCGGCCAGATCTGGCAATCGCGCGGCGTGGTGCTGCTCGTGCTGCTCGTGCTCGTGGGCATGAGCCTCGCCACGTGGTTCATCATCGGCTTCAAGTGGTGGTTCATGCGGAAGGTGCAGGCCGAGACCGACGCCTTCCTCAAGACCTACTGGGACGACAAGCGCTGGGAGGTGCTGCAGGAGCGCGCCCAGGCCCTGGGCGAGTCGCCGGTCAGCCGCATGTTCCTGGCCTGCTACAACGAGCTCGTGCGCATCCGCAAGAAGGCCCGCGCGGCCGACGGCAACATCTCGTTCACGCACGAAGACGTGATCGCCAACATCCAGCGCATGCTCACCCGCACCCAGGGCACCGAGGCCTCGCGCGTCGAGCGCTTCCTGTCGTTCCTCGGCACGGTGGGCTCGTCGGCGCCCTTCATCGGCCTCTTCGGCACGGTGTGGGGCATCATGAAGGCCTTCGCCTACATCAACCCGAACCGGCCCATCCTCGAGACCGTCACGCCCCACATCGCCGAGGCGCTCATCGCCACGGCCATCGGCCTGTTCGCGGCCATCCCGGCGGTCATCGCCTACAACTACTTCGTGGGCCGCGTCAAGCTGGTGGCCACCGAGATGGACACCTTCGCGCAAGACTTCCTGAACGACATCAGCCGCATGGACATCGGCGAGCGGAGCAGCTGACATGGGCATGACCCTCGGTCGCGCCGGAAAGACGCCGACCACGCTGGCCGAGATCAACGTGACGCCGATGGTCGACGTCATGCTGGTGCTGCTGATCATCTTCATGACCACGGCCTCGGTCGAGAGCACCCAGGTGCGCCTGCAGGTGCAGCGCCAGCTCCAGCCCGAAGATCGGCCCAAGGCCGACGCCGACCTGAACCAGAAGGTGCCCGTCAACCTGCCCAACGTGAACGCCGAGCAGGTCAACCTGCAGGAGGAGAAGAAGCTGGTGCTGTCGCTGAACCGCGACTACCAGTTCTTCATCGGCGAGATCAAGGTCGAAGACTGCCGCGACGGGGTCCGGAAGGGCAAGGTCGACGACGACGCCTTCCGCGCCTGCATCGACGCGCTCGGCAAGAAGCTGCTGAAGAACGAAAAACTGCAGCACGATAAGGAGCTCTACCTGCGCGCCGACGAGGGCCTGCCCTACGGGCGGGTGCTCGCGACCATGGCGCGCGTGCGCGAGTCGGGCATCACGAAGTTCGGGCTGATCGCCGAGCCCGACAGCGTGCCGTAGGCGTCATGAGCACCGACCCCGAACAGAAGGCCCTGCGGGCCGGCGTGGTGCTCACGCTGGCCGTGCACCTCGCGGCCGCCCTGCTCTTCTCGCTGGCCGACAGCGGGCCCGGTCTCGCCGACACCAAGCGCATTCGCCACTTCTACCTCTGCGACGACGGCCGCAAGCGCTGCCCCCTGCCGGCGATCAAGCCGCTGATGCGCGGCCCCGAGGTGTCGCTGTCCGGCCGGCTCGAGGTCATCGAGGCCATCGTGGTGCCCCGGTTGGGCCTGGCCGAGAAGATGGCGGGCATGCCCAAGCTGCAGAAGTACGAACAGCCCGACAAGATCCAGGACGCGGTCAACATCGACCGCGACAACCCCACGCCCGAAGAGGTGGCGAACAAGGCCGCCAAGGAGAAGAAGGCCGAGCTCGACAAGCGCCGCAAGAACCCGCTCGAGAACATCCTGGGCGCCCCCGAGGAGGACGACCCCAGGAAACGCGCCACCTCGCTCGACCGCATCGTGGGCGTGGCCGAGGGCTCGACCTGGGGCTCGGGCACCGAGGTGAAGCCAGGCAACATCTACGCCGGCCGCGTGGCCACGATCTTCAAGCAGCACTTCGCGGTGCCCACCTCGATCACCCGGGCCCAGTTGGCCACCTTGAAGATGCGCGTGCACATCCAGCGCATCTCGGCCACGGGCGACATCGTGGCCTACCGCATTTTGGGCAAGTCGGCCAGCCACCCCTTCAACTTGGCCGGCGAGGCGCTCATCCAGAAGTTCACCTCGAAAGAGGGCGGCAAGCTCGCCCTGCCCGTGCCCGACCCCGCCACGCTCGGCTACATCAACGAGCACGGCATCGTGGTCGATCTCGACGGGTCGCTTTTCCAGGAGTAGGCGCCCGTGACGGAGTGGACCGCCCGCCTGACCGACCGGCACCGACTGACCGACGGCGCGGCGTGGCTGCTGGCGGTCGCGCTGGCCGTGGGAGGCGCGTGGTTGCGCCTGCGCGGGGTGCTGACGCTCGACCTGCAGGGCAACGAGGTCGGGTACGTAGGCGCGCCCCTGGCCGACTCGCTGAGCCTCTCCGGGCTCTTGTACTACGCGCCGCTGAGACCCACGCTGACGGCGCTGGCGCTGGCCGTCGACCCGGGCCCCGTGGCGCTGCGTGCGTTGGCCTGGCTGCCCGGAGTGCTGGTGCCGCTGGTGTTCTTCGCCGCGTTCCGTCGGCGGGCCGGCCCGGTCGTGGCGCTGGCGGGATCGGCCCTGCTGGCCTTCGACGAGGCGCAGGTGTGGAGCTCGGTCGTCAGCGGCGTGTACGCGCTGGTCGTGCTGGCCCAGCTCGCGCTGCTGGCGGCGCACCGACGCGTGACCACCCAGGGCGACGCCAGCGCCCTGCCGCTGTACTCGACCGCCGCCGTCGTCCTGCTGCTGGCACATTACCTGGCCCTTCCCCTGGTCGCGCTGACCGCGCTGACCGGCACGCTCGCGCTCCGCGCGCACCCCGACGCCGCCCTGCGTGCGCGCTGGCGTCGCCACGTCCTGGGGCTTGGCACGCTGGCCGTGCCGCTGGTGGTGCTGATCGGCTGGGGCCTGACGAACCGCTTCCTGCTCACTGCGGGGGGCGGTCTCGAGGCCACCCGCGCGGTGGGCTTCGTCGAGCTGTGGGGCCTCGACCTGGTTCCCTTCGGCCTTTGGCGCCCCGCCGTCAACGTGAGCGTCGTTGGCCTGGTGGTCGTCGCGCTCCTCGTGCTTCGTGGCCCGGTGGCGGTGCCGGCCGTGCACGCGCTCGGCTTCCTGGGCCTCGTGTTGGCCGCCCTGCCGTTCGTGCCACGCGTGCAGGCCTACCACGCCGTGCTGCTGCACGTGCCGCTGCTGGCGTTCGCCGTCGAGGCGTTGGCGGCCACGGCGGAGCGAATCCCCCGACTGCGCGCCCCGATAGCGGGCGTCGCGCTGGCCCTCGGGGTCCTGGCCGTCGCGCTGGGGCTCGGGTGGGTGCGCACCGAGCCCCGGGGCTGGCTCACCGGTCGCGAACCGCCCTACGCGCCGCTGCACGAACTGCGGACGACCCTGGCGGCCACCCCCGACCTGCCGCCGCTGGTGCTGCTTCACCCCCCCGGGCAAATCGTCGCCCTGGCGCTGCAACGCCGTGACGTGCTCGATCTCGACCCCTGCACCAACCACCTGGACGACCGCGGCGTGGTGCAGGAGGTCACGTGCCCCGAGGGGACCGTCCGGGCCGCGTGGTCCCAAGACCGCCGCATCGCCTGGGGCGAGCCCCCGAAGGGCCCCTGGCTGGCCGCCGTCGAGCGCGTGAAGGTCTGGGGCCTCGAGGGGCGCTGGCCGGACCGCGCCGTCTGGAACGCAACCGACGTGCCGCCCCAAGCCCTGGGCCTGCCGGCCGACTGCCGACCCGTCGCGGCGGAGCAGTGGTTGCTGTACCGGTGCAGCGGGCGCTGACGGCCGAAGCGTACGAGACCGCTACCAACGGCCGCGACGAACCGCCAGGCCCAGCAGCGTCGCGCCCAGCAGCAGGGAGATGGAACTCGCCTGTCGCTCGTGCGCACGGGAGCGATCGGTAAGGGACGAAACGCCGCCCCAGGCGTTGACCTGCTCGCCCGTCTCGGCGTCGACCAGGCAATGCTCCGTGAGCACGCCGTCGTCCACGGAGTCGGCCCGCGCCGGCTCGAACACCACGTCGACGTCCATGGTCTCGGGGGTGGCGCGCCCACGCCAACGGGTCAGCCACAGTCCTTCGGAGACCATGCGCGCCAGGGGAGCCGTCCACGAGGCTTCGGCCTCGAGCGTCGTCTCCTCGGCATCGACCAACGCGGCGCGCGCGGCCACGTCGTCGGCGGTCAGCACCTTCGCGAACTGCCTCACGAGAGCGGTATGGACGTCCCCGTATTCGTCGCGAGCGGTCACGGAGCCCAGCGAAGCCGCCAGGTGGTCATCGTAGCGCGTTGCGAGGGGCTCGTCGGAGCACCCGCCTTCGCCCGCCGGGGCGACGTGCAACTCGTCCCGGTGCGTCGAGAACCCCGCCACGGGCTCGAAGTTGCCGTGGCTGAAGTCGCCGGAGTACGGCACCCACTCGGTCCCGGCCACGAGGATCACGAAGTCGAGCGCCTCGCCCATCGAGAGGGTGGTCAGGCGCATGGGGTACGTGACGGGCACGAACTCGTCGAAGCCGCACAGGCGAAAGCGGAAGGTGGGCAAGGCCCGCGCCTCGCGTGCTTCGTTCCGGACCCGCGCGGCGAAGAAGGCCCAGCCGCGCTCGACATACGGCTCGACCCTCTCGACCAGGCCGTCGGGCGACGCATAGCCGTGGCTGGCGAGCCACGTGGCGAGAGCCTCCGCGCTCGCCGCCGTGAGCACCTCGTAGTCCACGGCGCCGATCGAACCGGTGGCGCGCACCCACACCGGATCCAGGGGCCAATCCGAGCGCGTCGCGGGATCGGCGACCGGCTCCGGCTCGGCGTCTCCCCCGGACGTGCCCGACCCGCCGCACATCCCCCAGTGCCCTCCATCGTGCTCGATCAAACGCACGCGCTGGGTTTCGGTCCTGAGCACGGGGCGCGTGGCGGCGTCCACCTGCTCGAGCACGCCCTCGGAGTCCTCCGCGATCTCGGTCGGCACGCTGGGCAGCGGCAGGAGCCACGCCGCGCCCGCCACGGCGATCGAACCGGGCTGCACGTACGAGTCCCAGCACCCGTCGTCGGTGGCCACGTACAACGCGCGCTGCAGGTTCGAGCTCAATCGCCCGTCGGCCACCACCTCGGCCTGGGTCTCGGCAGGTCCCACGTCGACGACCTCGACGAACAGCCCCCCGTCGGCCCGGGCGGTCGAGGCGAACCCCAGGGAAGCGACCAGGAACACGCCGAGCGGCCAGGTCCCGCGCCTCATGATTCCCCCCGATTTACTCACTTGCGCGACTGATGGTACCGTAGAGAGGATTTGCTGAGTAGTCAAATGGTGTCCAGGGCTCTGACCTGCCTGGCCCGCCCCGGGTCAATCATCCGCGTCGGTAGGGACTAGAGAACCCCAGAGTCGTCGAGATCCTGCTCGCTCAACAGTCGATGCCCCTCGAAGACCGTGAGCACCTCGACGAGATCGGCTCGGACCCGGTAGACGATGCGATAGCCACGCTCGATCAACTCGCGCACGTCGGGGTTGGCGATCTCGGGGACGACGCGCCCGATGGCCGGATGCTTCACGAGCACCCGCGCTCGGGCCAACAGCCGCTCGACCAGCGCCATGGCGGCCGCCGGGTTGTCGCGCGCGAGGTACTCCTCGATGGCGGCGAGCGCCTCGTACGCGCGCTCGGTGACGACGACCTTCACACCCGGCCCCTCGCTTCGCGCCGCTCGGCGAGCCGCGCTTCGAGCTCGTAGAGGCTCAGGGTGCGCCCGGCGTCAGCGTCGGCCAGACCCGCCGCCACGTCGGCCAGGAAGCGCTCACGATCCTGCAGACGGTCGTACTCGGCCGGCGACAGCACCACGCCCGCCGGGTGGCCGTTCTGCGTGATGACGACCGGCTGACCGGTCAGCTTCGCGTGCTTCAACCACTGCGACGCGCGGGCCTTGAAGGCGCCGATGGGGACGATGTCCTCGGCGACCCGAATGGCGTTCATTTCCGTTGGCCTCTACCAGGTGACGGATTTGAATCTAGTCTGAATCGGGTCCAGATTCAAGTCGCAGGACTAGAACCCGTACGCCTTCTTGAGGTCGACCAGCGTGCGGATGGGCACCTCGGGCGCGTGGCCCGCCGTTCCGAGCTCGATCATCTTGCGCTTCACGAGGCCGTAGAGGGCGTCGCGGGCGGGCTTCAGGTAGTCGCGCGGGTCGAACTTGTCGGGCTGCTCGGCGAAGACCTTGCGGATGGCGCCCGTGATGGCGATGCGGCCGTCGGAGTCGATGTTGACCTTGGCCACGCCCATCTTCGCGGCTTCCTGGATGCTGGCCATGGGCACGCCCATGGCGTTCGGCATCTTGCCGCCGTACTTGTTGACGATCTCGACCAGCTCGGGCGGGATGCTCGACGAGCCGTGCATGACCAGGGGCACGCCCGGCAGGCGCGCGTGGACCTTCTCGACGATGTCGAGGGCCAGCTTGGGGGCCACCTTGAACTTGTAGGCGCCGTGGCTGGTGCCGATGGCGACCGCCAGGGCGTCGACGCCGGTGGCCTCGATGAAGCTGATGGCCTGATCGGGGTCGGTCAGGTGAATCTCGCCCGAGCCCACGCCATCCTCGATGCCGCCCAGGGTGCCGAGCTCGCCCTCGACCGACACGCCGAAGCGGTGCGCGTACTCGACCACCGACTTGGTGACCTCGACGTTCTCGGCGTAGGTGGTGGGCGTCTTGCCGTCCTCCTTCAGCGACCCGTCGATCATGACCGACGAGAAGCCGATGGCGATGGCCTGCTTGCAGCTGTCGAGGTTGTTGCCGTGGTCGAGGTGGAACGACAGCGGGATCTCGGGGTTCTCTTCGGCGGCCGCGACCATGAGGTACTTCAGGTACACGAGGTTCGAGTACTTGAGGGCCCCGCGGCTGGCCTGGATGATCACCGGAGACCGGGTCTCCTTGGCCGCCTGCATGATGGCCTGGATCTGCTCCATGTTGTTCACGTTGTACGCGCCGACGGCGTACTTGTGCTCCAGCGCGTGGTCCAGGAGCACCTTCATGGGGACGATGGGCATGGTCTCCTCCAGGAGTTGGGGTCGTGTTCGTGCGCCAGGGCATACCGCAACCGAAGCCCGGTTACAAGCCTCGGTTCGTAGGGGCACGGCGTGCCGTGCCCAACTCAGTACGTCATCACGGTGGTGGGCACGGTCGAGAAACGGAAGCCGATCGACAGCGCGTCCATGACCCCGTCGCCGTCGAGATCGATGTCCTGGTCGACCGCCGTGTCGAGCAGGTTCAGCACCTGCTGCTTGTCGATGGTGAAGTAGTTGTCGGGGATGGCCAGGATGGTCTCGGTCAGCGCGGCCTTGGGCACGGCGCCGCCGACCAGCCCCTCCATCGACAGGATCTGCCCGGTCTGGGTGTCGACCGCCACGTCGCCGCTGAAGCGCGCCCAGAGCAGCGTGAACTGCACGGCCGTGCCCGAGTCGAAGGGCAACACCAGCGGGAACACGGCGTCCTTGCCGCCGGCGCTGATGTGGCCGTCGACGATGGTGGCGTTGTCCAACTGCACCAGCGGTTGGCAGCCCGCCGAGAAGTTGTAGCCCGGCAACACGTAGGTGCAGTCGTCGGTGACCGGGCAGTCGGGGTCGCCGATCCAGGGCTCGGGCAGGCCGAAGAAGGTGTTGAGCGTGAAGGGCTGACCGTCGAAGGTGGGCGCCTGGAACTCGACGATGAAGGCCAGGTCGCCCTCCGCCAGGCCGTCGGAGAAGAGCGGATTGAGGAACAGCGACAGCAGCGCCAGGGCGTTGTCGACCCCCTCGGCGCACTTGCCGAGGGGCGCGCACGTGGCGGGATCTTCGTCGACGTCGAGGCCCGAGCCCACCTTGCCGTCGGCGCCCATCTGGATCATGAGCGACTTGTGCGCCTGGCCCGTGACCTCGTAGTGGCAGTCGGGGCAGGCCGACAGCACCTCGCCGCCCACGCACACGCCGTAGACGCAGGCGTCGACGTCGGTGCACGCGAGCCCGTCGTCGCAGGGCGCCTCGTTGAAGGCGTTGACGCAGCCCGCCTCGGGCAGGCACTCGTCGTCGGTGCAGAGGTTGCCGTCGTCGCACTCGGGCGCGTCGGTGCCCGTCACGCACACGCCGGCCACGCAGGCGTCGCCCAGGGTGCAGGCGTCGTGGTCGCTGCAGGGCCCGCTGGCCAGCGACTCGTGCGCGCAGCCCTCGGCCGTGCAGGCGTCGACGGTGCAGTCGTTGCCGTCGTCGCAGGCGGCCAGGTCGGGGCCGTACACGCAGCCCACAACCGAATCGCAGCCGTCGGCGGTGCAGGCGTCGCTGTCGTCGCAGTCGACGGGGGTGCCCGCGGTGCACACGGCGTCGACGCAGCGGTCGTTGTCGGTGCAGGCGTCGCCGTCGTCGCAGCCCACGTTCACGGGGTCGTGCGCACATCCCACGTCGGCCCGGCACTCGTCGAAGGTGCACGGGTTCTGGTCGTCGCACGGGCGGGGAGTGCCGAAGCAGCCCGCGGGCGATTCGCTGCACGTGTCGTCGACGGTGCAGGGGTCGCCGTCGTCGCAGGTGGCGCCGAAGTTCATCGACCAGTCGTCCAGGGTCTCGTTGGCCCGGCAGACGCGGCAGGGGTCGTCGGCCTTGGCCTGGTCGTCGGCGTAGCACGCGCCGTCGATGGCGCAGAACCCGCCCTTGATGGCGTGCACGACGCCGTCGGTGGCGTTGCAGCCGTCCTCGGTGCAGTCGAGCCCGTCGTCGACCTCGACGGGGGTGCCAGCGCACGTGCCGTCGGCCCGGCAGGCGTCGGCGCCGGTGCAGGGATCGCCGTCGTCGCACGGATCGCCAGCCGCGCACGTGACGGGCACGTCGGCCTCGACCTCGGCGGCCGTGTCGGCGGAATCGGGCACATCGGAGGCGGACTCGGAGCCGCCCCCCCCGCAAGCGACCAGGGAGAGCGCGAGCCAGGCGAGCAAGGGTGCGAGCGAGCGCATGGGGCCTCCAGCGTTGCGGGGACCGCACCATGGTAGCGCGTTCGGCCGGGGGCCGCCAGTCCGCGAAGGCGGACTTCGTACTCCCCAGCCGCGACTTCAGTCGACGGCTGCCTTGAGCTTCCGCCCCCGTTCGGCTACCATGCGCCCGCGCGGGAGGGAACGTTGCGCCAATTCATCAAGCGATACGAACGCTTCCTCAAGTTCGCGGCGGTCGGCGGCAGCGGCATCGTCGTGAACCTGGGCTTCTACGCGCTGTTCACGCGGCTCTTGGGCCTCGGCGACGACACCACCTCGCGCCTGGCGGCCTACGCCCTGTCGGTCGAGATCTCGATCGTCACGAACTTCCTGTTGAACGACGGCTGGACGTTCCGCGACCGCGTGGCCGCGTCGGCGCCGTTCGTGGCTCGCGCGCTGCGCTTCCACCTGGTGTGCCTGGTGGGCTTCGGCGTCAACTGGGGCACGTTCGCGCTCCTGAACCTGGCCTGGCCGGGGTTCGCCACACAGGCCGTGCCGGTGCTCTCCACGTTGCCCGGGCTGACGTTCGTGACGGGCGACTTCGTGTTCGCTGGGCTCGGCATCGCCCTGGCCACCGCCTGGAACTACCTCGGCAACGTCCGTTGGACGTGGGGTTAGCCCGCAGGCGCGCATTCTGGCGCATTCTCTTGCAGCGGCGGCCTCCCATCCTTATACTGCGAAAGAATTGGCCTCTGTCTGTGGTGGAGTGTGCCATGCGCATGCGCAACGCGCTCGCGACGCTGCTCGTCCCGTTCGCGCTCCTCGCTGCCTGCAACGATACGCCGGCCGAGAGCATTGACGACAAGCTCGAGTTGCTGGTCAAGGAGGTCCTGACCAGCGATTCGCGCATCAAGATCGACTTCCTGTGGGTGGTCGACAACTCGTCGTCGATGTGCCAGGAGCAGAACGCCCTGGCGCGCGACTTCAAGGTGTTCATCGATCAGCTCGAGACCTTCTCGAACATCGACTACCGCCTGGCCGTCACGACCACCGACGTGCGCACCAAGGGCTTCAAGGGCGCGTTCCGCAACTCGCCAGCGACCGAGTACGGCCCGGCGTGCCAGTTGAACGTCATCCGCGAGTGCACCGTCGACTCCCAGTGCGCCTACCTGAAGACCGACTACGGCCCCATGTGGGAGTGCTCGTGGGAGGGCTCGGCCCTGACCCTGACGGTCAACGACAACGGCACCGTCAACTCGTCGTGCCACAAGGGCTGCGACGACAACCTCGACTGCACGTCGGCCTTCGGCGACACGTACGAGTGCTCGCTGAAGACCACGGGCGCCGTGGGCTGCCTCGAGCCCCCGCAAGTGCAGGGCTGCCCGGGCGACCTCAAGAAGGTGCTCTCGCCCACCGACTTCGAGGACTTCTACTGCATCGCCACGGTCGGCGCCGAGGGCACCTCGGCCAGCAACATCGAGGCCGGCCTCAAGGCCGGCTGGATGGCCCTCGAACGCCCCGAAGACATGTGCCGCTCCGAGAGCCCGAACACCTGCGATCTGTACGCCGGGCTCGCCATCGAGAACAAGCTGGCCTGGATCCCCACCGAGCTCGCCAAGGTCGAGAAGGCCATCGCCGCCAACCCCGACGCGGGCAAGCTGGCGCAGTACGAGGCCTACCAGGACTACCTGACCGACTGCCGCGACATGCTGAAGAAGTGCAGCTACTTCATCAGCCCGGCCGAGCCGAACTTCCTGCGCGACGACGCCTACCTCGTGGTGCTCTACGTCACCGACGAAGACGACTGCTCCGACCGCGACGACAACCCCCTGTCGCTGAACCAGACCAAGCTGTGCGCGTTCCAGACCGAGAACCTCATCCCCATCAAGGATCTGGTCAGCAGCTACCGCTCGCTGAAGAGCGATCCGGCCAAGGTCATCGTGGTCGGCATCGTGGGCGACGGCCTGACCGACGGCTCCGACTCGTGCCTCATGTCCGACGAGTGCATCTACGTGCGCACGCTCGACCAGTGCTCCTGCTACAAGGCGGGCGCCGACAAGAGCGCGTGCCCCGAGCTCCTGAAGGGCGCCCAGAACGTCGCGCCCCACGCCACCATGTGCAACGCACCCTGCGAGCTCGACCCCGACCCCGAGGCGCGCAAGACCGAATGGTGCCTGGCCGATCCGCCCACCGACTGGTGCGACGCGCGCACGGGCGAGCGCGCGGTCCAGAAGCCCGACACCTCGAACTGCTTCCTCCTCGAGGACATCCTGGCCGCCTACGACAAGAAGATCGCTCAGATCGAGGGCTGGGCCGAGATCAACCCCGACGAGCTCGACACCACGCAAGAGCTGTGCGTGAACCTGCTCACCACCTTCCGCGACGAGCGCAGCGTGGTGCAGGCCGCGGCCGACAAGTGCGCCCCCAAGCTGGCCGAAGAGCTCGCGTACCGCCTGCAGTGCCTCGACGAATGCCTGGGCAAGGGCGAGTACAACCCGCTGCGCAAGTGCTCCAAGCTCAACATCCCCGAGCGCTCGGCGCCCGAGGCCATCGACTTCTGCCGCTGCTACGACCACGACGAAGCCGGCAAGCTGGTCAACGCCGACAAGGCCGAGTGCAAGGAGGCCTTCGCCGACGAGCCCACCTATCGCCTGGCCTGCAAGCGCGAGTGCTTCATCAGCTCGAAGATCGTGTCGGCGGTGCAACCTAAGACCGCGCCGCACGTCTGCTCGAGCGCCAACGGCGTGGCCGACTTCGGCTCGCGCTACGTCGACTTCATCAGCCGCTTCGGCCGCAACGGCATTTTGGCCAACATCTGCGCGGCTGGCGGCGTGGGGCGCTCGCTCGAGGAGATCGCCACGTCGATCCTGCCCATCATCTTCCGCGTGTGCATCCCCAAGGCGCCCGAAGACGCCGCGCACATGCGCGTCTTGCGCACCAGCATCGACGGCGACCAGAACGAGCTCACGCAGGGCAAGGAGTCCGACTACGAGCTGGTGCCCGACTCCCAGTGCCCGGGCACGGGCCAGGCCATCATCTTCCACCCGGTTCCGGCGCCCAGTGACAAGGTCGAGATCTACTTCAACGCCGCCACGAAGACCGCGGAATAGCTCCGCCCCTCCCCCGGTGGCGCGCTCCCCGACGAGGTTTTGTTGAGAAAGGTCTCGATCGCCTTCCTCTGGCACATGCACCAACCGCCCTACCTGAACCCCTTCCTGGGCGAGTACCGCCTGCCCTGGGTCTTCCTGCACGGGCTGAAGGACTACTACGACATGCCGGCGCTGCTCGACGAGTGCCCCGGCACGCGCGTGACCATCAACCTGGTGCCCTCGCTGTTCTCGCAGCTGCGCGACTACGAGCACGGGGGCACGACCGATCGGTACCTGCGCGTGGCCGCCACGCCGGCCGAGCAGCTCACCGATCTCGAGCACCGCTTCGTCACGCGCTTCTTCTTCCCGTTCCCCGACGAGATCATCCGCAACTTCAGCCCGCACTATCTGCAGCTGAAAAAGAAGCTGCGCGCGGCCGAGGCGCCCGGCAACGGTCACCGCCTGCCCTCGCCCCAGGACTATCGCGACGCGCAGGTGCTCTTCCTGCTGTCGTGGTGCGGCGAGACCCTGAAGCGCGAGGAGCCCGTGCGCGGCCTGCTGGCCAAGGGGCGCGACTTCACGCCCGCCGACCAGGTCGAGCTGCTCGAGGCGCTGGTGGCCTTCACCCGCCGCATCCTGCCCGAATACGCCCGGCTCTCGGCGACCAGCCGGCTCGAGGTGGCGGTGTCGCCCTATTCGCACCCCATCCTGCCGCTGCTGGTCGACGTGAACAACGCGCGCGTGGCCAAGCCCTCGTCGACGTTGCCGAGCGAGCCCTTCGCCTACCCCATCGACGCGCGGCTGCACCTGGCCCTGGCGCAGGAGCGCTACACCGAGCTCTTCGGGCACAAGGCGCAGGGCATGTGGCCCTCCGAGGGGTCGGTGTCGCCCGAGGTGGCGCGCCTGATCCGCGAGGCCGGGCTCAACTGGGTGTGCACCGATCGCGCCATCCTCGAGAAGTCGTTGGGGCGCGCCGCCACGCCCGACGAGGTGCTCCGGCCCTGGCGCTTCGAGGGGCTCACCTTCTTCTTCCGCGACACCAAGGTGAGCGACCTCATCGGCTTCACGTACGCGAACTGGCAGCCCGCCGAGGCCGTGGCCGACTTCCTGCGGCGCGTGCGCGAGGCGGCGGCGGCCAGCTCGCTCGAGCACCCCCTGGTCACCGTGGCCATGGACGGCGAGAACGCCTGGGAGCACTTCATCCACGGCGGCTACGAGTTCCTGCGCCAGCTGTATCGCGCCATCGAGGCGGCGCCCGACCTCGAGACGGTCACGTTCTCCGACTGGCTCGAGGCCCGGCCCGAGACCGTCGGCACCCTGCCCCAGCTCGGCACCGGCTCGTGGATCTACGGCGACTTCGCCACCTGGATCGGCGATCCCGTGAAAAACCGCGCCTGGGAGTACCTGTCGTTCGCCCGCAAGGAGGTGGCGCACTTCCTCAGCGAGTACACCGACATGTCGATCGACACGCTGAAGCACCTGCCCATCGTCGAGCACACGCTGCGCGCCGAGTCCTCCGACTGGTTCTGGTGGTACGGCGAGGGGCACACGTCGATCAACGACCCCGACTTCGACGACCTGTTCCGCGCCAACGTGCGCTTCCTCTACGTCTTGATGGGCCAGACGCCGCCCGCGCACCTCGACAAGCCGCTGGCCCCCGTCGAGCGCGACGCCACCAGCACGCGCCCGCCCGTAGCCTACGTGCGACCGAAGATCTCCGGCGAGCTCGACGACTACTTCGAGTGGCTCTCGGCCGGCTCGTACGAGCTGCAGGCCGGGGCGCTGGCGCGCGTGAACCCGGCCATCCGGCGCGTGCACTTCGGCTTCGACGAGCAATCGTTCTACCTGCGCGTCGATCTGGCCGGCGTCGCCGCCGAAATGCTCGAGAATCGCGTGCTCGAGGTGCGCTTCCTGGCCCCGACGTCGGCGGGCGTGCGCATCGTTCACTCGGACGAGGGCTGGCAGGTCGTGCCGGTCGAGCCTCCCCCCCAGCACCCGTGCGGGCGGTGCAAGGTGGCCGTGGGTCACGTGCTCGAGCTGGCGTTGCCCCTCGGTCACCTGTTCCCGGGCTACGACGCCTCGCAGGGCCTGCGCGCGCTGGTGTCGTTCAACCTGCGCCTGTTCAAGCGGGGCATGGAGGTCGAGCGCTTCCCCTGGAGCCACGACGTCGACGTGTACGTGAACACGCGGGACTTCGAGGTCGAAAACTGGTTCGTGTGACCCTGCTTCGCCAAGGCTACGCAGGGTTCGCCCTGGTACGCCAAGGCCACGCGGGATTTGGAGTGAGCCATGCGTGAGCTGCGACACGACCCGATCCAGAAGCGCTGGGTGATCATCTCGAGCGATCGCGCCCGCCGGCCCGTCGATCTCGACGAGCGGCTGGAGCCCGAGCGGCAGGTGGAGCCCGCGCGCTGCCCGTTCTGCGGCGGCAACGAAGACAAGACCCCCAGCGAGATCTGGCGCTGGCGCGATCCCGCGGCGCCCGCCGGCAGCCCCAACTGGTCGGTGCGCGTGGTGCCGAACAAGTACCCGGCGCTCACCATCGAAGGCAACGTCGAGCGCGAGGCGGTGGGCCACTACGACCGGGTGAACGGCGTGGGCGCCCACGAGGTGATCGTCGAGACCCCCGATCACGGCAAGCGCCTGGCCGACATGAGCCTTTCGGAGTTCGTGGCCGTGCTCCGAGCCTACCGGGCGCGCCTGAACGATCTGCGCGGCGACCGCCGCCTGCGCTACATCCTGATCTTCAAGAACTACAAGGAGCGCGCCGGCGCCTCGCTGCAGCACCCCCACAGCCAGGTGATCGCCACGCCCGTCACGCCGCGCACGGTGGCCATGGAGCTCGACTCCGCGAGGCAGCACTACCACCTGAAGGAGCGCTGCCTGTTCTGCGACATCCTGCACCAGGAGGTGCGCGAGGCCGAGCGCGTGGTGCAGGTCGACGAGCACTTCATCACCATCGCCCCCTACGCGTCGCGCTTCCCCTTCGAGCTCATGCTCGCGCCGCGCCAGCACGGGCACGACTTCGGCCTGCTCGACGACGCCGGCCTCGAGCGCCTGGCGTTCCACTTCCGCGACGTGCTGCGCCGCATGCAGAAGGGCCTGGGCGACCCGCCGTACAACTTCCTGCTGCACACCGCGCCCAACACCGAGTCGATGAACAAGCGCCCCAACTACTGGTCGACCATCTCGGCCGACTGGCACTGGCACATCGAGATTCTCCCGCGCCTCACGAGCGTGGCGGGCTTCGAGTGGGGTACGGGCTACTACATCAACCCCACGCCGCCCGAGGTCGCGGCGGCGTACCTGCGGGAGGTAGAGCTTTGACCGTGCGCTCTCCCAAGCCCCTGAAGCCCGCGCAGCTCCGTCGCCGGGTCAACCCCTCCGACCTGCGCTTCGAGACCACCAGCGACCTCCAGCCCCTCGACTCGATCATCGAGCAGCCGCGCGCCTTCGAGGCCCTGCGCCTGGGCAGCTCGGTCGACACCCGCAACTACAACATCTACGTGGCGGGCCGACCCGGCACCGGCAAGCTCACCGCGGTCCGCAAGGTGCTGTCCGAGATCGCCTCGAAGCAGGAGCCCCCGGGCGACATCTGCTTCGTGCACAACTTCAAGCGCGCCTGGGAGCCCACCGCCCTCTTCTTCCCGCGCTCGAAGGGCGCCTATTTCAAGAAGGTCTACGACGAGCTCATCGGCCAGGTGGCCCAGAAGGTGCCCCAGGTCTTCCACTCGCGCGAGTACCAGGGCCTGGTGCAAGAGGTGGTCAACCGGGGCATGGAGGCCGAGAACGAGGCCTTCCTGAAGCTGTCGGAGTTCGCCACCAAGGTGGGCTTCCACGTGAAGACCACCAAGGACGGCCTGCTCACCGTTCCGCTCTACAACAACCGGCCCCTGTCCGAGAAGGACTACGACCGCCTGCCCGGCGACGTGAAGCGCAAGATCGAGGGCCAGCGCAAGAAGCTGACCCCCGTGGTGCAGGAGTTCCTGCACGCCGCGCGCGAGCTGCAGTCGAGCACCCAGAGCGGCGTCGACTTCCTGCAGAAGCAGCTGATCGAACAGCTGGTGCGGCCCGAGTTCGAGCGGTTGAAGATCGAGTTCGGCGAGAACGAGCGCGTCAAGGCCTACCTCGACGCGGTCATCGACGACATGCTGGCCCACCCGCAGAAGCTGGTGCCCGAGGCCGGCACCGACACGCCGCCGCGCGCTCACCCCGAGCGGGGCGACCTGAAGGAGTACCAGGTCAACCTGGTGGTCGACAACTCCGAGACGAAGGGGCGCCCCATCGTCTTCGAGAAGAACCCGACGTACCCGAACCTGGTGGGCAAGATCGATCGCGTGGTCGAACAGGGCGCGATGCTCACCGACTTCACCATGATCCGCACCGGGTCGATCCTGCAGGCCAACGGCGGGTACCTGCTCCTGAACGCCTACGACCTGCTCACGCGGCCCCAGGCCTGGGCGGCGCTGAAGGCGGCGCTGAAGAACCGCGAGCTCACCATCGAGGACTTCGGCGAGCAGTACGGCTTTCCGGCCACCACCGGGCTGAAGCCCGAGCCCGTCCCCGTGCACTTCAAGGTCGTGCTGATGGGCAACAGCTACCTGTACTCGCTGCTGCACGCCTACGACGAAGACTTCCAGAAGCTCTTCCAGGTCAAGAGCGAGTTCGACTTCGAGGCCCCGGCCTCGAAGACCAACGCCAAGCTCATGTCGCGCTTCGTGGCCACCATCGTGGGCAAGGAGAAGCTGCGTCCCGTGCACGCCGACGCGATGGCCGAGCTGCTCGAGTACGCCATGCGCCAGGTCGATCACCAGGCGCGCGTGAGCATGCTGTGGGGCGACCTCGCGAACCTCTCGATCGAGGCCGACTACTACGCGAAGAAGGCCAAGGCCGACGTCGTGCGGGCGGCCCACGTCATCGAGGCCGTGCAGCTGCGCACCGAGCGCCAGTCGCTCATGTCGGACAAGATGCTCGATTACTTCAAGGACGCCACGCTCATCTCCGAGGTGAAGGGGCGGGTGGTCGGCCAGGTGAACGGGCTGGCCGTGCTCGAGTCGGCCGGCTTCGCCTTCGGCAAGCCCACGCGCATCACGGCCCAGACCTTCGCCGGCCGGGGCGGCGTCGTGAACATCGAGCGCGAGGCCCGCATGGCGGGGCGCATCTTCCACAAGGCCAGCCTGATCATCTCGGCGTGGCTGCGGGCGCGCTTCGCCTCCAAGACGCCCCTGTCGCTGAACGTCAGCCTGGCCTTCGAGCAGTCCTACGGCGGCATCGAGGGCGACTCGGCGTCGGTCGCCGAGATCTACGCCATCCTGTCGGCCATCGCGGGGGCGCCCGTGCGGCAGGGCCTGGCCCTCACGGGCTCCATGAGCCAGATGGGCGAGGTGCAGGCCATCGGCGGCGTGAACGAGAAGATCGAGGGCTTCTTCGAGGTGTGCCAGGAGAAAGGCCTCACGGGACGGCAGGGCGTAGTCATTCCCAAGGCCAACGCCCAGAACCTCATGCTGCGCCACGACGTGGTCGAGGCGGTCGAGGCTGGCAGGTTCAACGTGTGGGCCATCGCGCGCGTCGAGGAGGGCATCCCGCTCTTCTTCGAGATCGCGGCCGGCGAGCCCGACCGCGCCGGCGTGTATCCGGAGGGCACGCTCTTCGGGCGCTGCCAGCGGGTGCTCGAAGAGATGGCCGCGCTCGACCTGCAGACGACCAAGCACCGCCGCCGGCGCAAGTCCGACAGCGACGACGTACCGCCGCCCGCCCCCCCGGCCGACGACGAGGACGACGACGCGTAGGGGCACCCCTTGCGGGTGCCCTCCTGGCAGGGGAGCCCGATGCCCGACGCGAAACCCAAGCCCAAGTCCAAATCCAGGGCGTCCGGATCGAAGCGCGGAGGCAACGCCCTCCTGCGCTACCACCGCGAGACGCGGGATCCGCTCTACGCGGCCCTGCTGGCGTTGCCCCTGCTGCTCGCGTACTCCCTGGGCGTGTGGCGGCTCGACTGGGAGGCGCTGAACGGCGTCGACTTCGTGACCCCGCTGCTGCTCGGCTTCTTCGGGGCCGAAGGCTTCTTGTACTTCAATTTGGGCGTGCTGGCGCTGGCCGTGGCGCTGGCCGTCACGCTGCGCGTGAAGCGCCGCGAGCTGCGGCTCGAGCTGCTGGCGCCCATGTTGGTCGAGAGCTTCGTGTACGCCGTGGCCATGGGCGTCGTGATCCTGTTCGTGCTGAAGCAGGCCACCCCCTTCATGGCCAGCCTGGCGCGGCTTCTAACGCCCGCGGCCGCGGCCGGGGCCTTCGGCGACCTCGACCCCATCGAAAAGCTCACGCTCTCGGCGGGCGCCGGCTTCTACGAAGAGCTGGTCTTCCGCCTCGGCCTCCTCGGCGGCGCGTTCTGGCTGCTGACCCGGGCCGGCAAGCTGGGGCCCGTGCTCGCCTGGGGGCTGGCGGTGGTGGGCACGTCGGTGCTCTTCTCGCTGGTGCACTACGTGGGCGACGAGCCCTTCGAGCTCTACTCGTTCACCTTCCGCACGCTGGCCGGGCTCTACTTCGCGACCCTGTTCGCGGTGCGGGGCTTCGCCATCGCGGCCTGGACGCACGCGCTCTACGATTTGATCGTGCTGTTCGGGGGGTGAGCGCGCTCGCCGTCAACGCGGAAGCGGATGGACCTCGTCGCGCTCGGTGAACGCCACGTTCAAATCGCGCAGCACGCGCCGCAGGCGGGTGGGGCCGACCAGGGGCTCGCTGCGCAGCACGTCGCCGTCGGTGTCGACCACCTCGAGGCAGCAGAGCTTGGTGGCCGTCACGGGAGACCGGGCGCTCGCCGGGCGGTGGACCAGCAGCCAGGCGTGGATGCGGCCCTCGAACAGCTCGTACCTCCCCCCCTTCAACGAATGCGAGAGCACCACGCGCGAGCTGTCGGCGTAGACGATGGTGTCGAAGTCGTAGTGGCGGCGCGCCCGGCGCGCCCGAGCCAGGGCCCACGCGAGCACCACGACCGGCGAGGCCACGGCCAGCGCGGTGGCCAACGGGAACCACACGCTGGGGGTGGGCTCGCCCGTCAAGTGCCGCCAGGCCACCAGGCCCCACGACACCCCCGCCACGACCAGCGCGAGCGCGAACGCGCGCACGGCCGGCCAACGGTACGAGCGCGTCTTCAGCGACAGGGGAAATCGAAGGTGGACGGAGGAGGACATGCTCGCGGCGCCTCGGAAACCACGCGCCCGTACCCTAGCGCAGCGCTGCCAGCGGGGCAAGCTTGACTCAGAGTTATTCGCACCTAACCTTTGGTTCAATCGACGTTCGAACGACGGGGGGCGACATGGCCGACGGGATGACGCTGCGGGAAGCCGGAACGAAGGCGCCGGAGTTCGTGGCCGCCTCGAACGAGCTGGGCACGGTGCGCCTGGCGGATCTCGCGGGCAAGACGGTGGTGCTCTACTTCTACCCCAAGGACAGCACGCCCGGCTGCACCGTCGAGGCCTGCGGCTTTCGCGACGCGAACACGGCCCTGCAGGCGGCTGGCGCGATCGTGCTGGGCGTCAGCAAGGACAGCCTGAAGAGCCACGCGTCGTTCCGCGAGAAGCAGGGCCTCACCTTCCCGCTGCTGTCGGACCCCGAGGGGGCGCTCGTCTCGGCCTTCGGCGCGTGGAAAGAGAAGAACATGTACGGAAAGAAGGTCGTGGGCATTCGCCGGGCGACCTTCGTGATCGATGGCACGGGCACCATCCGCAAGGTGTGGCCCGACGTGAAACCCGAAGGCCACGCCGCGGAGGTGCTGGCGTTCATCGAGACTCTCTGAAGGAGAACCCCATGAAGCTGTTCGCCATGCTCTTCGCCCTGACCCTGGTCGCGAGCCCCGCCACCGCCGGCGAGTGGTCGCTCGACAAGGCCCACACCACCGTCACGTTCCTGGCCAAGCACCTGGGCGTATCGAAGACCCGGGGCCAGTTCAAGGACTTCGACGCCACCCTCGAGGCCGACAAGGACGGCAAGCTCACGTCGGCCACGGCCACCATCAAGGTCGCCTCGATCGACACGGGCGTGGAGAAGCGCGACGGGCACCTCAAGTCGGCCGACTTCTTCGACGCCGAGAAGTACCCCACGCTCACGTTCAAGACCACGAGCGTGACGATCGAGGGCGGCACGGCCACCCTGGTGGGTGACCTGACCATCAAGGAAAAGACCGAGCGCGTGACGCTGAAGGGCGAGTTCCTGGGCAAGACCGTGATCGACTTCGGCCAGGGCCCCTCGACCCACGCGGGCTACTCGCTGAAGACGCAGATCAACCGCCAGAAGTTCGGCCTCAGCTTCAACGCCATGGCCGAGGGCACGTCGGTGGTCAGCGACCTCATCGACCTCGAGCTCGAGTTCGAGATCATGAAGCAGGGGAAGTGATTCGGAAGGCAGCCGTCGGCTGAAGCCGCGGCTGGGACTACCAAGTCCGCCTTCGCGGACTGCCGGCCCTCCGTAGCGAAAGCTTCCCCGCACGCCCCAGCCCGCGCAGGCGGGCTTCGTACCCTGAGCCGCGACTTCAGTCGACGGCTTGCTCTCGACCTCGTCGGCCTTTCGGTGGTAGCTTCGCCCCGGTCGTTCGCGGAGCCTTAACATGCCTTCCTACGATATTGCCGTGCTGGGTGGCGGCGTCGTCGGCTGCGCCATCGCGCTGGCCCTGACCGAACGACCCGGCCTCCGCGTCCTGGTGCTGGAGAAGGAGCCCACGCTCGGCTTCCACCAGACCGGCCACAACAGCGGCGTCATCCACTCGGGGCTCTACTACAAGCCGGGCAGCCTGAAGGCGCGCCTCTGCTTCGAGGGGCGCGCGGCGCTGTACCGCTTCTGTGACGAGCAGGGGCTGCGGCACGCCCGCACGGGCAAGCTGGTGGTGGCCACCCGGGCCGACGAGCTGCCCCGCCTGGCCGACCTCGAGGCGCGCGGGGTCGCGAACGGCCTCGCGGGCCTGAAGCGCCTCACCCCCGGCGAGATGCGCGAGCACGAGCCCCACGTCAGCGGCCTGGCCGGCCTGTTCGTGCCCGACACGGGCGTGGTCGACTACGCCGACGTGACGCGGGCCTACGCGCGCGTGGCGGCCGAACGGGGCGCGCTCGTCGAGACCGCCGTCGAGGTGCAGGGCGTACGTCGCGAGGCGGGCGGCCTGGTGCTGGAGACCACGGCGGGCGAACGGCGCGCTCGCTTCGCCGTGACGGCCGCCGGCCTGCAGTCCGATCGCGTGGCGCGCCTCTGCGGCCTCGAGCCCGGCGCGCGCATCGTGCCCTTCCGCGGCGAGTACGTCGACCTGTACGGCGCCTCGGCCGAGCGCGTACGGGCCCTGGTCTACCCCGTGCCCGATCCGCGCTTCCCCTTCCTCGGCGTACACTTCACGCGCGGCATCGACGGCCACGTGCACGCGGGTCCGAACGCCCTCGTGGCCTGGGCGCGCGAGGGCTACCGGCGCTTCGCGTTCTCGGCCCGCGACGCGGCCGACCTGCTCGGCTACGGCGGCTTCTGGCGCCTGGCCCTCCGCCACGGCCCCATGGGCCTGGCCGAGCTGTGGCGATCCTTGGTGCTCCGAGCTTTCCTCGCGTCCATGCGCCGGATGATCCCCGACGTGGCCCGCGCCGACCTGGCCCGCGGCACGTGCGGCATCCGGGCCCAGGCGGTCGGCCCCGGGGGCGCGCTCCTCGACGACTTCCACCTGGTGGCCGACGACCGCGTGATCGCGGTGATCAACGCCCCCTCCCCCGCCGCCACCGCCTCGCTGGCCATCGGGCGGCACGTGGCCGAGCTTGCACGCGAGCGGTTCGGCCTATGACCGTGTTCGTGCCCTTCCCCGAGCCCCGGGTGCTCGCGAGCTTCGTGGCCCGCCGCCAGCGCTTCCTGGCCGACATGGTCTTGCCGGACGGCACGCCGACCGTGGCGCACTGCCCCAACACGGGCTCGATGAAGGGCTGCCTGTTCCCGGGCGCCCGCGCGCTGCTGACCCACCACGACAGCCCCACGCGCAAGCTCGCGTGGACCTGGCGCGCCATCGAAGGCCCCGCGGGCTGGATCGGCCTGGACACCACGCTGCCGAACCGCCTGGTGGCCGAGGTCGTGAGGGCCGGGATGCTGCCGTCCCTGGACGACTACCCCGAGGTCCTGCCCGAGCGGCGACTGGGCGAGCGCAGCCGCGTGGATCTGCTGCTGGTCGGCCCCCGCGGCCGGGCTTGGGTCGAGGTGAAGAACGTGAGCCTGGTCGAGCACGGCGTGGCGCGCTTCCCCGACGCCGTAACGGCCCGGGGCCTGAAGCACCTGCGCGAGCTCTCGGAGCGCGTGAGGGAGGGCGACCGCGCGGCCATGGTCTACGTGGTGCAGCGGGAGGACGGCCAGAGCTTCGAGCCCGCGGCCGAGATCGATCCGGCGTATGCGAAGGGGCTCAGGGCGGCCGTGGAGGCCGGCGTGGAGGTCTACGTGCTGGGGTGCCGGGTGTCGGCGGAGGGCGTCGCGGCCGAGCAGTTGCTGCCGGTTCGGACCTACGCCTGAGGCTTCTTCTCGAGAGACGCCCGCGCGCCGGGATCGGCCAGCAGCTCGATGAGATCCAGCTTGGTGAGCACGCCCTGGACGGCGCCGTCGTCGCCGACCACCAGCGCCACCTCGTCGCGGTCGAACACGTTCATGAGCTCGCTGCTGCTGGCGTGGGGGGCGAGGGTCGACACGCGGCGCACGGCCACCTCGGCCACCGTGGTGTCGGGGGTCACGCGGCCGTTCAGGAGGCAGTGCAGCACGTCGCTCTCGGTGAGGATGCCCGCGAGGTGGCCCTGGTCGAGCACGGGCATCTGCGAGATGCCGTGGGCCTTGAAGAGCTGCACCACGTCGTTGACGTGGGCGGTGAGCTCGACGCTGATGACGGGGCGCGGCTTCTGGCTGCGGAGCAGTTCGGCCACCGTGCCCAGGCTCCACTCGGGGCGGAAGAAGCCCTGGCGGCGCATCCAGCCGTCGTCGACGAACTTGGTCAGGTAGTTCCGCAGGTTGTCGGGCAACAGCACGACGATGCGCTGGCCGGGCTTCATCTCGCGCGCCACCTGCATGGCGGCCCAGACCGCGGCGCCGCTCGAGCCGCCGCAGAGCAGCCCCTCCTGCCGGATGAGCTGGCGCGCCACCTTGAAGCTGTCGTAGTCGTTGGTCTTGATCCAGCGGTCGACCAGGCTGCGGTCGCACACGTCGGGGATGAAGTCGTAGCCGATGCCCTCGACCTTGTAGCTGTGGATGGGGCCGGGGCCCGCCAGGATGGAGCCGACGGGATCGACGCCGATGACCTGCACGTTCGGGAGCACGCGCTTCAGGCCCCGCGAGACGCCGGCGATGGTGCCGCCGGTGCCCGCCGCGATGACCACGGCGTCGAGACGCCCCTCGCACTGCTCGAGGATCTCGACGGCCGTGCCCTCTTCGTGGGCCAGGGGGTTGTCGGGGTTCGAGTACTGGTCGAGGATGTGGCTGTTGGGGATGACCTCGTTCAGGCGCTTGGCCACCCCGATGTGGCTCTCGGGCGAGTCGAAGGCCGCCTCGGTGGGCGTGCGGACGATCTCGGCGCCCAGGGCCTCGAGCACCACCTGCTTCTCGTGGCTCATCTTCTCGGGCAGCGTGATGATCATGCGGTAGCCCTTGACCGCCGCCGCCAGCGCCAGCCCGATGCCGGTGTTGCCCGAGGTGGGCTCGATCAGCGTGTCGCCCGGCTTGATGCGGCCCGTGCGCTCGGCCTCGAGCACCATGCGCACGCCGATGCGGTCCTTGAGCGACCCGCCGGGGTTCAGGAACTCGCACTTGCCGAGCAGCTCGCAGGGCAGGCCGCGGCCCACGCGCGACAGGCGCACCATGGGCGTGCCGCCCACCAGGTCGATCACCGAGTCGTGAATCTTGTTCCAGGCGACGGTCATGGGAGGTCTCCCTCGTGACGTGACCGCAGCACGGTAGCAGAAGCGCCGGCGGGAGTTCAACCGCGGAAATGGGATCGCCCCCGGCTTGACGCCGGCGCCCGCTTCCGATACTGAAGCCCCTGCGACGAACGGGAGGACCACCTCGATGAGCCACGATCAGGAACGCCACGAGCAGGGGCTCGAGACCATCGCCATCCACGCCGGCAACGCGCCCGACCCGACGACCGGCGCCATCATGGTGCCCATCTACCAGACCTCGACCTACGTGCAGGACGGTCCCGGCGGCCACAAGGGCTACGAGTACAGCCGCACGGGCAACCCCACGCGCGCGGCGCTCGAGGCGAACCTGGCGGCGCTGGAGGGTGGCGCGCACGGCCTGTGCTTCGCGTCGGGCAGCGCGGCCTCGGCCAACGTGCTGCACAGCCTGTCGGCGGGCGACCACGTGGTGGCGGGCGACGACATGTACGGCGGCACCTTCCGCCTGTTCGACAAGGTCTTCCGCCGCCTCGGGATCACGTTCACCTACGTCGACCTGACGAACCCCGCGAACCTCGAGCCCGCGCTCACGCCCGCGACCAGGCTCGTGTGGCTGGAGACGCCCACCAACCCCATGCTGAAGCTGGTCGACATCGCGGCCGTGGCCGAGCGCGCCCACGCGAAGGGCGTGACGGTGGCCGTCGACAACACCTTCGCGACGCCGGCGGCCCAGCGCCCGCTGGCCCTGGGCGCCGATCTGGTCGTGCACTCGACCACCAAGTACCTGGGCGGCCACTCCGACGTGGTGGGCGGCGCGCTGATCATGAACGATCCCGACCTGCGCCAGCGCCTGGCGTTCCTGCAGAACGCGGTGGGGGGCGTGCCGGGTCCCCAGGACTGCTTCCTCACGCTGCGCGGCACCAAGACGCTGCCCCTGCGCATGCAGCGCCACAGCGAGAACGCCCTGGCCCTGGCCGCCTGGCTCGAGGGGCACCCGGCCGTCGCGCGCGTGGTCTACCCCGGGCTCCCCAGCCACCCGCAGCACGAGCTCGCGAAGCGCCAGATGCGCCTGTCCGGCGGCATGGTGACGGTCTTCCTGAAGGGCGGCTACCAGGCCGCCGTGCGCACCCTGAAGGCCACGCGCCTCTTCTCGTGCGCCGAGTCGCTGGGCGGCGTCGAGTCGCTGATCGAGCACCCGGCGTCGATGACCCACGCGTCGATCCCGCCCGCCCAGCGCGCCGCCCTCGGCCTCGACGACAGCCTGGTGCGCCTGTCGGTGGGCATCGAGGCCCTCGCTGATCTGCGCGCCGACCTGGCCCGCGCCCTTGACGCCTGAGCCGAAGGGCCGTTGATTCCTCCCCCGAGGAGGACGACATGCGCGCACCCGACTACGGCTTCACCAAGACCCTGCACGGCCTCGGCTTCGACGCCGCCCGCACGCTGGCCATCGACACCTTGAAGACCGAGGGCTTCGGCATCGTCAGCGAGATCGACGTGACGAAGACCCTGAAGGACAAGCTGGACGAAGACTTCCGGCGCTACACCATCCTGGGTGCCTGCAACCCCCGCCTGGCCCTCGGCGCGCTCTCGACCGATCTGTTCGTGGGGCTGCTCCTGCCCTGCAACGTGATCGTGTTCGAGGAGCACCCGGGCAAGCCGGACGGCTGCGTCACCGTCTCGATCGCCAAGCCCACGTCGATGTTCGAGATCGTGAAGAACCCGGAGCTCTCGGGGCTGGCCGCCGAGGTCGACGCGCGCCTGGCGCGCGTGCTCGAGCGCCTGGGGGCGCCCTGCCCGGAGCACCCCGCCGCCCCGTGAGCGTGTGACCGGTTGCGGGCCGCGGGGCGGCGTGGTACGAACGAGCATCATCCCCCCCGGAGCTCCGACGATGCCCGACCACCTCTCCGGCGACGAGCTCGTGGCGCTGATCCGACGCGTGTTCCAGCCCGGTCCCGCGGATCGGTGCCTGGCCTTCTTGGTCGACCTGCCGGACGGGGCCACGCCCGACACGCCCGACTGGGCCGCCCGCCGCGCGCTGGTGACCGGGTGGCTCGGCCTGCTGCGTCCGCTGGAGGCGCACCTCGGCGTCGAACTGAAGCTGGTGGCCTACCGCAACGTGGGGGCCAACAACGCGCCCTTCCCCCCGACGGCCTGGGTGCTCGACAGCGACACGCTGCCCGACCACGCAAGCGCCCTGGCGACGCAGCCCTCGGTGCCCTTCGAGCAGCTGTTCGCCGAGATCCCGCTGTGGCTCGCCCCCACCGAGTTCTCGGCCACCGCGCCCCTGAAGCTGGCGGCCCGCACCCACGCCCTGCGCGGCGCCACCATGCCGGGCTTCACCGCCGCGATGGTGCCCGCGCTGCGCCTCGACTACGGAACCATCCAGCGACGCGTGGGCCGCCTGAAGGCCTGGCTCGACGAGGCCGAGGGGGCCGCGCTCGAGTTCCGCGTCGACGGCCGCACGTACCAGCTCGAGCTCGACCTGCGCCACCGCCACGGGCACGCCTCGAGCGGGTGCTTCCCGGAGCCCGGCTCGGTCGGGAACCTGCCCTCGGGAGAGGCCTACATCGTGCCCTACGAAGGCGAATTCGGCCACTCGAGCTCACGCTCGCACGGCGAGCTGCCCGTGCAGTTCGGGCACGAGGTGGTGATCTACACCATCGCCGAGAACCGCGCGGTCGCCGTGCATGGCGAGGGCGAGGCGGCCCGGCGCGAGGCCCTGGCCATCGCGGCCGAGCCCGCGTACGCGAACCTGGCCGAGCTCGGGCTCGGGGTGCTGGCCGACCTGGGCGTGAAGCCCATCGGCGAGCTGCTCCTCGACGAGAAGCTCGGGCTCCACGTGGCCTTCGGCCGCAGCGACCACTTCGGGGGCGTCGTGGGGCCCGCGCAGTTCTCGAGCCCCGCCAAGGCGGTGCATCTCGACCGCGTGTACCTGCCCGAGACCCAGCCCCGCGTGCACGTGACGCGCGTCGACCTGGTGCTCGAGGACGGCGGGGGCGTCATCCCTCTGATGCGCGACGGACGGTACGCGGTGTCGTTGGACTGAACCTCACGGTGCTCGGGGGGACCACCATGCGTCGACGCGCCTGCCTCCTCGGCCTCGCCCTGCTGGTGTTCGCGTGCGGCCAGGAGAAGACCATCGTCTACGTCTACCCCGACGGGTACACGCCACAGGACGCCCGGGACGACGGGCCGGCGTTCTCCTGGGGCGACACGGACGAAGCCACCACGCCTGGCGACGTCGCGACGGCCGAGAGCACTCCGGACGCGACGAGCGTCCCCGACGCGCCCGTGCCCGACGCGATCGCCCCAGCCGACCTCGGCGTGGGCGACCTCGCCGAGTACTGGCCCGAGGGCGTCGAGCCCCTGCCCGAGGTCATCGACCCGATCGAGGTGAGCGTGCCCGACGCGCCCACCCACGACTGCGCGCCCCTCGGCATCCCCGAGCAGTGGGAGGGCAGCTTCGACGGTGAGATCGTCTCGAACATCCCGGACTTCGGCGACTACACCTTCAACGGGCCGGTGTACGGCGACATCGGCTTCACCATCGCCTGCTACAACGCCAAGTACATCGTGCAGGGCCAGTTGAACGGCGGCGCCAGCAACTGCGCGCTGGCCTCGGGCTGCCCGTTCGTGGCCACCATGAGCGGCTATTACGACCCGGCGACCAAGACGATCACGGGCGCGCTGGTCAACGGCTCCATCGACTTCTCGGTGGTCAAGGTGCTGGCCGAGGGAGGCTACGACGGGTCGCTCTCGGGCACCACGCTCTCGGGCGCGTGGGAGGGGCACAAGACGGGCATCACGCCAACCAGCCTCGACTGGGTCACGGCAACAGGCGAGGGCACCTGGGAGGCCGAGCCGGCCGAATGAGCCCTACGACGTCGGCACCCCCGGCTTGACCTCGAGCACGCGCTCGCCCTTCAGGTACACGGTGCCCGCTAGCACGCCGCGGGTTCTTCTGCCTGCGTGGGGTCGCGAATCGGAGGTCTACAGCGCCGTCCAGGTCCCGCCCGCCGCCTCGCAGCCGATCTTGGAGTTCGCGGCGTCCGAGTAGAAGTAGTCGAGCATGCGGTAGCTCTCGCCGATGGCGGTCACGCTGCAGGTGCCCACGGCGCCGTCGGTCGGGCACGCGCCGCCCCACTGGAACGTCTGGTCCTCGTCGTCGCAGGCCGCGCCCGCCACGTCCTCGGTGTAGGCGCTGCCCACGTACTCGACGCACATGGACCCGTCGTTCTCGAGGCACACGGGCTTGTCGCCCGGCTGGATCTCGAGCACGCCGCCGCCGCCGGACGTGTCGTCGCCACCCGCCACGTCGTCACCCGTGGCCGTATCGTTGCCGCCGGTGTCGCCGCCGGTGTTGCCGCCGTCATCGCCACCGCACGCGGTCAGGCCCAGGAACGCCATCGCACCGAGCAGCAGCACCCGTCGCATCGTCATCATGGGAACCTCCTCGCTGGTCTCGTGCTGTCCCCCCACGGGACAGGTGGCGCGCAACCTACGACCGCCGCCCCCGATTGTCATGAAGATTCTGACGCCGTCGCCGTGTCGGGGCGACGTCACACGTAGAACTCGGCGTCGTTCGCGAAGACATAGCGGTTGATGGCTTGCAGCACGTCGATGGGCAGGTCGCCGAACCGAGCGCCGAAGCCCACGTCGTCCAACTCCAGGCCGGGCGCCTCGGGGCGCGTCCAGACGACCCGAGCCACGGCCTCGACGTCGTTGGCGCCGCCCGGCACGGGGAAACGCACGGTCACGTCGGCGCCGACCTGGGGCAGCGAGACCGTCTGCACGAAGATGCCGCCGGCCGAGAGGTCGCGGGTGAAGCCCGTGAAGAACCGGGGCTCGTCGACGTTGAAGCGCAACGTCGCTTCGTAGACCCTCCGCGCCGCGGTGCGGCGATCGTCCGCCGCGGGCAGCGCCGCGGTCACGTGCGAGCGAATCGGCACGAAGCGCACGCCGAAGCCCACCTCGCGGATGCGGGTGCTGTCGCCCACCGGGTGGTTGCGCACCACCTGCGCCTTCACCTCGACGGGCTGGTCCTGAAACGGCACGGCGAACCGCAGTCGCAGGCTGGCGCCGTCGGGCGGGCAGTTGAGGGAGTGCACGAAGGCGCCGCCGAGCGCGATGTCGCGCAGGTAGCCGGAATAGGGCATCTCGTCGCCGTCGACGACGAAGCGCACGGGGGCCACGTAGGCGTGACGGTGGAAGGTTCGGCACTGGCTGGGGATCGTCATGGCGTCTGCGCAGGTCGATGCTCCGGCCAGGAGGATGGAACAAGGTGGCAGACCTGTCAAAGAACCGGGGCAAGGCCCTCGGCGCGATCGTGGAACCGGTCGCGTCGAAAAGCTCCCAGACTTCGAAGCTACCCAGGCACCCCGGGCTTCACCTTGAGCACGCGCTCGCGCTTCAGATAGACCGTCCCGGCGGGCACGCCGCGGGGCTTGCTCACGTCGCGGGCCGTACAGCACGAGACCGGCACCGTGCCCCCGTTGCGGGCCTTGCTGTGCCAGGCGGCGATGGCGGCCGCGGCGTCGACCACCTCGCGGGGCGGCTCCTGGCCCTCGCGCACGAAGAGCACCACGTGGCTGCCGGGCACGCCCCTCACGTGGAACCACAGGTCGTCGTTCCTGGCCACCTTGCACGAGAGGTGGTCGTTGTCGCGGTCGGTCTTGCCGGCCCAGACCGTCCAGCCGCCTGGCAGCTCGTAGGCCCACACCTCGGGCGGGTTCTTGAGCTCGGGCGCCGTCACGGCACGAACACGCCCGCGCTGCGGGGCGGCAGGGTGATGATCAGCGCCCCGTCGCTGGCCGTGAGCGTCTCGGTGTCGGCCAGCACGTTCGTGAGCACGGCGCCGTCGGCCAGGGGCACCGACGGGGGAATGGCCACCGTCTCGGTGACGGGCTGATCCGAGTGGTTCAGGGCCACCACGGCCACGTCGGCGCCCGCGTGGCGCGCGTAGGCCAGGAAGGGCACGGTGCCCTTCAACGAGGTGTAGGCGCCACGACGAAGGGCCGGCGAGGCCTCGCGCGCCTTGCCGACCTTGCGCACCAGATCGAGCTGCGCGAGCTCGTCGATGGCCAGCAGGGCCTCGGGCGTCCACAGGCGGCGGTTGTCGGGGTCGTGCCCGCCCTGCTGCCCGTACTCGTCGCCGTAGTAGATCAGGGGCATCCCGGGGGTGGTGAGCAGCCAGGTGAGCGCCACCTGCATGCGGCGGTAGGGCTCGTCGTCGGTGGGGGGTTGGGGCAGGTCGGTGTACTGGTGGTTGGGTGTGTCCCGGTTGTGCGCGGCGTCCTGGCCCCGGTAGGTGGCCTGGGAGAGGAAGCGCGGCGTGTCGTGGCTGCCCAGGTACGACGTCATGATGGCCTCGGCCGGGTAGTGCGCCAGGCTCTGCTGCAGCCAGTAGTCGGGGTGGGTGAGCCCGCCGTCGAAGTCGTCGTAGGCCCAGGTGTGGGTCGACACGGCGTGGTAGAGCACGAAGTCGAACTGCCCGTTCAAGAGCCAGGGCCCGATGTACCGGCTGATGGTCTGGTAGTCGTTCAGGCTGTTGTTGACGTCGTGGCCGCCCCACCCCATGGCGGTCTCGCCCAGCAGGAAGTGCTCGACGCCGCCGGTCTCGAAGACCTCGTGCACGCGCGTCGACAGGTTGGCGATGGCCAGGTCGGGCACGTGCTTCACGGCGTCGACGCGCAGGCCGTCGAGCTCGAAGCGCTCGAGCCACCACACGGCGTCGGCCACCATGGCCTCGGCGGCGGCGGGCACGAACCAGTTGACGTCGGGCATGTAGCTCGCGAACAGGCAGTCGAGGCGGTGGGTGGTCCAGTCGCAGCCATCGGTGCCGCACAGGCAGCCCGTGTTGAACCAGTCGGGGTGCTCCACGAAGTAGGGGTGGGTCTCGTACACGTGGTTCACGACGAAGTCCATCATCACGCGGAGGCCGCGCGCGTGGGCGGCCTTCACCACGGCCTCGAGCGCCGCCTCGCCGCCCAGGCGGGGCTCGACCTCGCGGGGCGCGGCAGGCCAGTAGCCGTGGTAGCCCGAGACGCCGTGCACGCCGTCGGAGCCGACGTGGGAGCCCACGGGGTTCCTGACCCAGGGAGAGAGCCACAGCGCGCGCACGCCCAGCTTGTCGAAGACGCCGTCCTCGATGGCCTCGGCCACGCCGGCGAGGTCGCCGCCGCGGAAGTCGGCCGTGGGGTCGGCGCCCGGCGTGGGGGCGGGGTCGTTCGACGGATCGCCGTTCACGAAGCGGTCGGTCATGATCATGTAGAGGGGCGTGTCGCGCCAGTCGAAGGGCTCGGGCTCGATCCAGAACACCAGGCGGGCACTCTCGGCCGCCTTGCCGTCGAGGTCGGCCCCGCCCAGCACGAGCGCGTACTTGCCGGGGGTGAGGTCCGCCAGCGGGACGGTGACGCGCCCGTGCTCGTCGACCGTGACCGCCGCCGAAACGTCGATGTCGCCGAAGTCGCGCCGCAGGTGGGCCGCGAACGCCGCCGGGTCGGGGTCGGCGCCGCCCTCGGCGCGCACGAACTGCGCCCGCGCCACGGCCGAGCCTTCGTCCGCGGCGTAGGTGACGTCGACGCCCCGGGCGTCGAGCCGGGGAACGGTGCAGTCGCCCACGCGCATTCCGGAGTTCTCGACGCTGGCGTCCGACGTGCGGTAAGGATTCTCGGGGTCGAGCAGCCACTCGTCGGGGCCCATCTGGGACGCGCGCACCACGAGCTTGTAGGCGTACAAACCCGGCGCCAGCGTCTTCGCCAGCGTGTAGGTGCCGTCGTTGTCCGGGTCGGCCATGGGCTCCTGGGTCCAGCCGTTGAACACACCCGCCAAGGACACCGCGTAGGGGGTGTTGGTGGCGCGGTACGAGAAGACCGTCGCGCACGAACGCTCGGGCACGCCGGGCGGAGGCGCGGTGTCGGGCGACGCGTCGACGCCCTCGCCCGCGGCGTCGCCGGAGCCGGGGTCGGCGACCGCGTCGGGCGCGTCGAAGGGCACGTCGGGGCCGGGATCCGGGGCGGGGCCCGGATCGGTGCCCGGATCGGGCTCGGCGGGCACGTCGGCGATCTCGGCGCCGCTCGTGTCACGATCCTCGTACGCGTCGGCGTCGAGGCAGGCCCACGTCAGCGGGAGCAGCAGGCAACAGAACAGCAGACGTCGCATGGGATTCCCCGATCAGGAGGGTCGCGGCGTGCGGGCAGAGCCCCGAGGCCTCGGGGCCCTACGCGAACGCGCGCACGGCGTCGAGCAACCGCTGGAGCTGCTCGGCGTGCTGCAGTTCGGCCAGGGCCAGCTTGGTGAAGAAGGCCGTCGTGGGGCCGTCCGTAGCGTCGGCCAGGGCCCCGTACGCGGCGTGCGCTCGCGACTCGGCATCGAGCGCCAGCGCGAGCGCCGCCTCGTACCCCAGCGGCTCTCCGGGCACGAGCGCCGGCAGCGCCACCATCTCGCCCACGTCGCGCGAGGCCGCCTCGGGCACCCGGCCCTCGGCCAGCGAGGCCGCGAAGCGCTCGAGATCACTCGCGTGCTCGACCTCCTGCTCGGCCATGTCCTGCAGGAAGCGCTGCGCGTCGTCCTCCGACGCGTGCGCCGACAGCCTCGTGTAGTAGCGCGCGGCCTCCCACTCGGCCTCGATGGCGTTCCGAACGGCCTGTCCCAGCGTCATCCTCGGCATGTTCTCCCCCTCGCGTTGTCCTACCAACCCGGCGCCACGTAGATCGCGTTCGCGTAGATCCACGGGTACTCCTTCAGGAACTTCTCGGGCTGGGTGCCCAGCCACGGCAGCAGGTGGTGCGGCACCACGCGCACCTCGGCGCGGTAGACGCCGGCCCCCACCTCGTACTCCAGGAGGTCGGCGTTGGTCTCGGCGACCACCTCCCACGTCTCGTCGGCCTTGGCCTTCAGCAGCCGGAGCTTCAGCTCGGGCTGGGGCCCCTTGGGGTCGAGCCTCGCCACGGTCGGCTTGGTGACGACCAGCGTCGCGGGCGCGGTCGCCAACTCGGCGCCCATCTCGTAGACCTGGTCGCCGACCTCGGCGTGGAAGTCGAAGCCCTGGGGGTAACCGAACACGTGGAAGGCGCCGAACACGCGCCCTGCGGCCAGGCCCTCCTTCAGCACCTTGTCGTCGACGGTGCCGGCGGGCACCAGGACGTAGTTCGAGAACCAGTGCATCATGCGCCGGAACGAGTCGAGGCGCTCGCCGTCGGGGCTGGGCGCCTGGAACACGTTCTGGTGCGCGTCGGTGGCCATGATGCCCAGCATGCGCCGCTTCTGCACCACGCGCGCCCAGTGCTGGAGGTCGCGCTCGTTCTCTTCGAGGAAGGCCAGGATGCCGAGCTCGATGGCCGGGATCTTCGACGGATCGGAGCGCATGGCGCCGATCATCTTGACCGCCGCGGCCATGTTGTCCATGAGGTTGAAGTGCGTGTTGTAGATCTCGATGCCGTCGATGCCCCAGTCGTCGACGCTCTCGGCCGGCCACTCCTCGGTGTGGTAGAGCAGCACCAGCGCGCCGAGGTCGTGCAACGCGGCGACCGCATCGGGACCCTTGGCGCCGTAGACGGCCAGGCGGTCGGCGAGGGTACCCGCGGGGTGGCGCTCGACGCCGATGGGCATCATGCCGGTCTCGGTGCCCGCGGCCGTGATGACCTGATGGCCGCCCTCGCAGAGCACGCGGTTCGCGACGGGCAGGCCGCCCCGCTCGATGAGGGTGTCGCCGGGCAGGTACATGAGCACCTCGGGGAACTCGCGGTAGGCCATGTAGGCCGCGTGGTCGGTGAAGAACACGAAGTCCTGCGCCGTCTTGCACATGCCCGCGCGCACGTCGAGGCGGCACGCGTCGATCACGTCTTCGTTCGGCGTGTCGTCCTCGTTCCAGGCCTTGCTGTCGCAGCCGTCGTGGGAGAAGGGCGAGTGGTTGTGGATGATGCCGCGCTGGTAGACCCAGTCGCGCGGGGCCGGCATCAGGGCGGTGGGCACGACCGTCCAGGGGTCGTGGAACGGGCCCTGGTAGACGTCGGCGTCGGCCGTATCGGTGACGTCAACGGCGTCGGGGACGTCCGGGACATCGGCGGGAGGCAGGTCGGCAACGGTATCCGTGAGGTCGGCCGGTACGTCGACCGCGTCGGTCGCGGGGTCGCCACCACCACTGGAGCAGGCCAGGGCTGCTGCCCCCAGGACGAGAAAGAGGAAGGTATGCAGGGCGCGCGTCAAGTCGGGCCTCGAGCGAATCTATCGCAACACTGAAGCGGAAGCGCGCGAGCGCGTCAAGACGGTACGGACGTACCGTCCGGTATGTAGGGGCATGACGCGTCATGCCCCTGACGTGTCATGCCCCTGACGTGTCATGCCCTCAGATAGGGATGGCCTCGACGATCAGGCGCTCGCTGTCAGGGCCGAAGGGGGCGCCGCGGTAGTCGCCCGAGCGCTCGACCACCACGAACCCGGCCGCCTCGAGCTCGGCCTCGACCGTGTCGGGCTGCAGGCGCGCGATGCGGAAGACCACGTCGAACGCCCCCGCCTCGGAGCCGTCGGAGCGCAGCGTGCGGTAGGCGTAGCGCACGTGGTCGACCGCGGCCCCCTCGTCGCGCCACTCCTCGGTGCGCTTCCGCACGCTGCGGCCGCCGCGGCCGAGCGGGAAGGTGCGCTCGAAGGCGTGGGGGCGCTCGCGGGTGGCGCCAGGCCCCGTGCGGGGCACGAACACGTCGAGGAGCAGCACGCCGTCGGGCGCCAGGTGCTCGCGGCAGCGGGCCAGGCAGGCCGCGCGGGCCGGGGGCTCGAGCAGCAGCGCGTGCAGGCTGAAGGTCGACAGGATGGCCCCGAAGGGCCGCGCGAAGCGGAACGCCGTGGCGTCGCGCTTGGTGTAGCGGAGCCGCGCGGCGACCTCGGGGGCAAGCTGGCGCGAATTCCGGCGCGCGATCCGCAGCATGCGATCGCTGGTGTCGAGTCCTACGCAGGCGAAGCCGGCCATAGCGAGCGGTACGGCCACGCGCCCGGTGCCGCAGCCGAGCTCGAGCACCGGGGTGCGCACGCGCCAGGCGCGCAGGCGTTCGACGAAGAAGCGCGCGTCGTGCTCGACGCCGGCGTATTCGGCGTCGTACACGGCCGCCTGGCCGCCATAGGGGCGGGGTTCACGCGACGAAGAGGGGGTCATCTTCACCTCGCGAGGAACATACCACAGGAGATCGACGCGTTGACACGCCGGATGCACCGTTTATTCTCGCGCCCATGGAACGCCCCTTCATCGTGTACAACAACGACTGGGAGGCCCGCGTCGACGCCGCCGACGCGCCCCCCACCCTGGCCGCCGACGCCGAGGTCCTCGAGACGGCCCTCGCGGTGCAGGCCGCGCTCGCCACGTTCGGGCTCACGGCGACCCTCGACAAGGTAGCCGACGACGTGGGCCCCGTGATCGCGCGCCTGAAGGCCGCGGGCGCCACGGTGGTCGTCAACCTGGTCGAGTCGCTGGCTGGCCTGGGCTCACGCGAGCCCGAGTTCCCCGAGGCCCTCGAGGCCGCGGGCCTGCCCTACACCGGCAACGGCCCGGCCGCCCTCCGCGCCGCCCAGGCCAAGGACGTGGCCCGCGAGCGCCTGCTCGCTGCCGGCGTGCCCGTGCCGCGCGGGCTGGTGGTGTGGGGCCCGGACGACCGGCTCGATCTCGACGCCGCCGGCGCGAGCTTTCCGCTGTTCGTGAAGCCCGCGCGCGTCGACGGCTCCATCGGCATCGACCAGCGCTCGCGAGTCTGCTCGCGGCCGGAACTGCGCGAGCGCCTGGCCTTCCTGGCCGCCGGCCTGCCCGGGCCCTTCCTGGTCGAGGAGTACCTGCCGGGCACCGAGCTCAACGTGTCGATCTTCCCCGACCCCGTCGACGGCCTGGTCTCGGCCACCACCATCGACTTCTCGGCCTTCGGCGCCGACCTGGTGCCCGTGGTCACCTACGACTGCAAGTGGACGCCCGGCTCGCCCGAGTACGTGGCCGGCTCGGTGAAGGCCGAGGGGCGCGTGCCCGCCGACCTGCTGGCCCGTGCCACCGACACCGCCCGGCGCGCCTTCGCGGCCCTCGGCGCCACCAGCTACGGCCGCGTCGACCTGCGCGCCGACGCCGACGGCGTGCCGCGCGTGATGGACGTGAACACCAACCCCGACGTGCACCCCGAGTCGGGCTTCGTGAAGACCCTCGGCTACGCCGGGCTCGACTACCCCGCGATCGTGCGCGCCCTCCTGGAGGGCGCGTTCAGGAGGCCGCGATGATCCGCCCGCCCCGCGCCCACGAGCGCGACGCCCTGGCGCGCCTCGTCGAACGCATCGACCAGTTCAACCAGGAAGAGCGCGCCGTGGCGATGGAGCTGATCGACGAGGCGCTGACAAGGGCCGACACGACGTACAAGCTGCTGGTGGCCGAAGGCCCTCACCCCCCACCCCTCTCCCGCTGCGCAGGAGAGGGGAGTTCCATCTTGGGCTACCTGTGCTACGGCGCGACGCCCATGACCGACACCACCGCCGACCTCTACTGGATCGCCACCGACCCCTCGGCGCGGGGCACGGGGCTCGGGAAGGCGCTGCACGCCGCGCTGGTCGACGTGCTGCGCGCCGAGGGGCGCGTCTGGATTCGTGTCGAGACCTCGTCGCAGGACGACTACAATGGCACGGTGGCGTTCTACACGCGCCTGGGCTACCAGACCGTCTCGCGCATCAAGGACTTCTACCGCGCGGGCGACGACCTGATCACCATGTTCTACCGGGTGTAACGCGGGCAGAAGGGGACCCGCGCTACTTGCTGTTCTCCTTGCGCGCCACGCTGTGCGTGCGGCCGTAGAACACGTAGATCGCGAGGCCGAGCGCCATCCAGAGGAGCAGGCGCAGCCACGTGTCGAGGGGCAACCCGTACATCATGTAGCCGCAGATCAGGATGCCGAGGATGGGCACGACCGGCACCAGCGGCGTCTTGAAGGGGCGCTTCAGATCGGGCGAGGTGTGCCGGAGCACCAGGATGCCGCCGCACACGATGACGAACGCCAGCAGCGTGCCGATGGACACGAGCTCGCCGAGCAGCCCGATGGGGAAGACGCCGGCGATGACGCAGGCGACCAGGCCCGTGATGATGGTGGCGACGTAGGGCGTGCGGAACTTCGGGTGCACCTTGCCGAACACCTTGGGCAACAGGCCGTCGCGCGACATGGAGTAGAAGATGCGCGGCTGGCCCATGAGCATGACGAGCACCACCGAGGCGAGCCCGGCGATGGCGCCGATGTTGATGAAATAGGTGAGCCACTTGAGGCCCGGGCCGGCGGCGTTGATGGCCACGAACACGGGGTGCGGCACGTTCAGCGTGCTGTAGTGCGCGATGCCGGTCATGATCGCGGCCATGGCGATGTAGAGCACGGTGCACACGGCCAGGGAGCCGAGGATGCCGATGGGCAGGTCGCGCTGCGGGTTCTTGGCCTCCTGCGCGGCCGTAGAGACCGCGTCGAAGCCGATGTAGGCAAAGAAGATGACCCCCGCCGCGCGCAGGATGCCGCTCCAGCCGTAGTGCCCCGAGACCCCGGTGTTCTCGGGGATGAAGGGCACCCAGTTGGCCGTGTTCACGTAGAAGGCGCCGAAACCTATGACCAGGGCCACGATGGCCAGCTTGACGAAGACGATGGCGTTGTTGAAGCGCGCCGACTCCTTGATGCCCACGACCAGCAGCGCGGTGAGCAGCAGGATGAGGATCATGGCCGGCAGGTTGACGAGGCCGTTCTCGAGCGTGAAGCCCCGGGCCACGCAGTCGACCACGGCCACGGGGGTGTGGCTGAGGGCGTCTACGGCCAGGCCACCCGTAGAGGGGTCGACGCAGAGCTGCGAGCGCACCAGCGTGTGGGTGCCCTCGACGGTGAAGGGCGAGCCCACCAGCGCAGGCGGCAGCGTGATCCCGAGCTCGGCCAGGAAGGCCGTGAAGTAGCCCGCCCAGCCCACGGCCACGGTCGAGGCGGCGAACAGGTACTCGAGGATCAGGTCCCAGCCGATGATCCAGGCGAACAACTCGCCGAGGGTGGCGTACCCGTAGGTGTAGGCGCTGCCCGCCACCGGGATCATGGAGGCGAACTCGGCGTAGCAGAGGCCCGCGAACAGGCACCCGGCGCCCGCCAGGATGAACGAGAGGATGATGGCCGGCCCCGCGAACTGGGCAGCCGCCGTGCCCGTGAGCACGAAGATGCCCGCGCCGATGATGGCGCCGATGCCGAGGAAGACGAGGTTCGACGCCCCGAGCACGCGCTTCAGGCCGCTCTCGTTGTCGTCGGCCTGCTGCATGAGCACGTCGATGGACTTGCGCAGGAAGAGTCCGTTGGCCATGCGGGGCCCCCCAGGATGCGATTGGGGCGACGATACGGGAGGAGGGGCGACGAGGTCAAGGGACAGGCTTCGCTCCCGAACGGCGCCGCATCACGAAGTATACGGGCACACCCAGCGCGACGAGGCCGATGCCCGGCCAGGTGTAGGTGGGCTTGTAGACCAGCAGCACGCCCACCACGCTGAGGCAGCTGAGCACGTACAGCGCGGGCAGCACGGGGTAGAGCGGCGCCTTGAAGGGGCGCTCGGCGGCCGGGCGCGTGACCCTCAGGCGGAACACGCCCAGCACGGTCAGCGAGTAGAACAGCAGCACGGCCACGATCACGTAGTCGAGCAGATCGCCGTAGCTGCCCGACAGGGTGAGCGCGCCGGCCCACGCTCCCTGCAGCACCAGGCCGCCCACGGGCACGCGCGTGGTCTCGTTCAGGCGACCGCCGACCTCGGGGAACAGCCCGTCCTGGGCCATGGCCCACGTGACACGCGGCCCCGACAGGATCATGCCGTTCAGGCAGCCGAACGTGGAGACCATGACCAGCGCCGCCATGAGCGCGGCGCCCTTCGGCCCCACCACGTGGGTGAGCAGCACCGCGGCCACGCGATCGCTGGGGGCGTTCGCGATGGCGTCGAGGGGCAGAGCCGCCAGGTAGGCCACGTTGGTCAGGAGGTAGAGCCCGCAGACCGCCACGGTGCCGAGCACGAGCGCGCGCGGCACGACGCGACCGGGCTCCTTGACCTCGCCGGCGGCGAAGGTCACGTTGTTCCAGGCGTCGGCCGCGAACAGCGAGCCCACCAGCGACACGCCGATGGCGGTCACGATGCCGAGCCCGGAGAGAGACAGGCCCTCCTTCAGGTTGCGGGCCACCCCGGCGTCGGGCGCCGACAGCGCCGAGCCCGCCGCGCCGAAGGCCGCCAGGCCGATGACGATGACGCCCAGGAGCGTGGCCACCTTCAAGACGGTGAACACGTTCTGGATGGCGCCGCCGGCCTTGACGCCCAGGCTGTTCGTGAAGGTGAGGGAGGCGATGGTCGCGAGCGCCACGAGCTGCTCGGACGACAGGGCGATCGGGCCCGCCGTGACCAGCACGGTGTCGGCCGAGATCCACGGGAAGAGCACCCCCGCGAATTTGGCGAAGGCCACCCCCACGGCGGCGATGGAGCCCGCCTGGATGACCACGAACGACGTCCAGCCGAACAGGAAGGCCGGCAGGCGGCCCCAGGCCTCGCGCAGGTAGACGTACTGCCCTCCCGCGGTGGGAAACATGGCGGCCAGCTCACCATAGGCCGCTGCGCCCATCACGGTCATGGCGGAGGCCACCACCCACGACGCCAGCACCCACCAGGCGCCGCCCAGCGTGCGCGCGATGTCGGCCGAGACGATGAAGATGCCGCTGCCGATCATGGAGCCCATGACCAGGTTGGCGGCGGAGAAGAGCCCGAGCCCCCTCACGAACGAAGGGGCCTTGCCGGCGTCAGCCATGCGCTCACCCGAGGAGGCGGAGATTGCCGCGAGTGTATCTCGGAGAGCGCCCGCGGTCCACCGGGTGACATCGCCGCGCGCTGCGTCGGTCCCGGCGGTCAGAACACCGGCGGGGTCGTGTCGTAGGTGCAGACCTTGCCGCCCGGCGCGTCGTACACGCCGTTGCCGTCGACGTCGACGTAGATGGCGTTGGTGGTCACGCGGGGCGTCTCTGCCGGATCGTAGCCGTCGTGCCCGAGGGGCATGGGGTTCGCCCCGAAGGCCAGCACGACCACGTGGGCGTCGACCGTTACGGGCACGGCGAAGGTGCCGTCGAGCTTGACCACGCCGTTCGGGTCGGTGGCCGGGATCACGAGCGCCTCGTCGCAGTTCACGAACACCTTGGCATACGTCACGTCGATCTGGGGCGGCGCCTCGACGTGCAGCGTGAGGTCGACGCTGCCGTCGGCGTCGGTCACGGTGTCGCCCAGGCCCGCCGTGCCGTTCAGGTTGACGCGCGCGAAGGCGCCCGACGAGACGACCACGCGCCCGGCCCGGAGGGCGGTGACCAGGTTGGCGGGATCGAAGGCGGCGGGGTCGTCGGTGGGGCTCTGGTAGAAGCTGCGCGGGTGACCCGGGGCGCTCCAGTCGTGGGCGTCGGAGTTGCCGAGGGCCGTGACGCGGTGGCCGTGGTTCAAGAAGCTCAGCCAGTCGTCCAGGAAGCCCGTGCGCTCCTCCTGGCCGGGCACCACGTAGACCGGGCGCGAGCCGTTCTGGTACTCGACCGCGTCGAAGTTCCAGCTCCACACCTCGGCGCCGGCCTCGAAGCCGAGCAGCGTGGGATCGGCCAGGGTGGTCGTGCCGAGCACGCGGTCGTAGCCGGCCAGGCACAGGTAGTTGCAGCCCTGGCGCGGGTGGTTGAGCTGCACGATGCCCGGCGCCTGCTCGCGCTCGCGGATCAGGCCGAAGACCTCGCCGAGCGAGCGCCCGTACCACTGCACGATGCCGCCGCGGAGGGTGGTCTCGACGTCGGGCACCACCGGGTACATGCCCAGGTGCTCGGGCAGGGTGGCCGTGACCTCCTGCCCCGGCAGCGTGGCCACGAAGGCCCCCAGGCCCGTGAGATCGATCGCGAAGCTCCAGTCCGAGATGAACTCGTGGTCGGTGCTGGCCACCACCTCGAGCCCCTCGGCGGCCACCGTGGCGATGCGGGTGGGCACGGGGATCACGTTGTCTCCGCTGGGGCCCGCGTGCACGTGGCCGTCGAACGACAGGAAGCCCGAGGTGTCGACCACGCGCTGCAGGCTGACGGCCAGGTCGGTGGTCAGTCCCGGCTCGATGACCACCTCGCCCTGCCAGCTGGTGTACTCGTAGCCGCGCGTCACGCTGGCCGCGTACGTGCCGGGTACGACGGCCGCCGTCAGCGGCGAGCCCGTGGGGTAGAAGCGCGCCGCGACCGCGCCCTCTTGCCAGAGCAGCACCTTGGCGGGCAGCCCTGCTCCCGAATCGGCGTCGCGCACGTCGAGCGCTACGACGCCGCCCGGAGCGAGCTCGAGGGTCACGGGCGCGGGCGCCGCCGGATCGACGGTCACGGGGCTCGCCAGGGGCCGCCCCTCGACGAAGGCCTGCAGCTGGAAGGGCAGGTTCTTGTGCGCGAAGTCGGGGATCTCGCCCGCGAAGGCGCCCGTCGCGTCGGTCACGAAGGCGTCGAGCACACCCCACTCGCCGCCGCTGTTCCGCGCCTGCAGCTCGACGCGCGCGCCCGCCAGCGGGGCGCCGCTCTCGGCCGCCAGCACCTGCCCCTGGAGGGGCGTGAGCGCGTAGTCGCCGCTCGGCAGCGGCTCGGGGTTGACGGCGTGCAGCGCCCGCACCGCGCTGTTGCCGTCGGTCGGCCCCACGGCCAGGAACACGGTGCGCCGCAAGGTGTCGTGAGCGCCTCCCGCCGCCGAGAGCGTGCCGGGCGCCAGCGCCTTGCGGGTGTCGAGGAAGGCGCGCACGCCCGAGATCTCGAGGGTGCCCATGCTGGCCCCGCTCATGGCGAAGGCCCACGCGCCGTCGCCCTCCGAGGCCGCGATCCAGGGCACGCCGCCGTCGAGAGTCAGGCCTCCGAACGAGACCACCACGTCGGCGTAGTAGCGCGGCGGCGTGCTGTCACCGAACATGATCTCCTCGCCTGCGATCAAGGGCAGGGGCTCCGACCCGGTGTTGCGGTACGCCAGGTCGATGCGCAGCACGCTGGAGCCCGGCTCCAGCACGTAGTCGATGGTGATGGCCAGGCCGTAGGGCGAACTCAGGTGCTTGGGGTCGCCCGCCTGGTAGGCGCGCCGGATGAGCTCGTCCTCGACCAGCCAGAACGTGTCGTCGGTGCCCGTGGCGCGCACGATGGCGGGGCCGCCGTCGGAGCCGTCGGCCACCACCTCGATCGCGTCGGGCCGGAAGGCGCGCAGCGTGGAGTGCTCGAAGCTCGCGAGGTTCAAGGTGCCCAGCATGAACGCGAGCTCCTCGAAGCGCTCGGGGCCGGCCTGCCGACAACCGTCGAGGGCCACCGCGTCGACCGGGATGCCGCTGTAGATGTAGTAGGTGTTGCGGTGGTCGACGGCCTCGATGACGAAGGCCGCGGCCTCGTTCATCAGCAGGAAGTCGCCGGGGCGCGCCACGGCGTCGGGCCCCTCGACGCGCAGGTCGGGGTTCGTGATCTCCTTGGCGAGCGAGCGGCCCGGCGCGGGGCAGCCGTCGGCGAAGAGCGAGGGTCCGGGGGGAGGATCGACGGCCTCGGTCTCGTCCTCGGCCTCGGGAAGGACGTCGGACACCGCGTCGGGCACGGGTCCCGGGTCGGACACGAGATCCGGGACCGCGACCTCGCTCACCTCGACGGCGTCGCCACCGTCGCCCGCATCCGCGTCACCCCCGTCGGAGCACCCCGCCACCCCGAGCGCGACCATCCAGAAGAAGAACACCGCCCCCGTTCGCCACGTCGTCACGAGCATGTCACCTCGCCGTCGCCTCGATCGCGCCCTCCCACTATGGGGAAAGCCGCAGCGAACGCAACGGTTGCGCGGAAAGGCGGTTGCCGCGATACTTTTCGCCTGTCGCCTCCTCCGAGCAGGGCCCCGCATGCAGCAACGCTCGCTCCGCTCCCTCCCGTCATTCCCCCGGCTCGCGCTCGCCGCGGCGGTCCTGGCCATCACGCTCGCGTGCGGCGGCTCCACCGACTCGTCACCGACCGACGACGACCTCGCGGCCTCCGACACGGCGAGCCCCGCCGACGCACAGGGCGACGACGCGGTTCCCTCCGACCTGACGCCGCCGCCCATCGACACGGTGCCCCCGCCGAGGGAGTGCGTCTCGGGCGCCGACTGCGACGACGACAACCGCTGCACCGACGAGCTCTGCCTCGACCACGTGTGCGCGACCACGTTCAACGCCCTGCCCTGCGACGACGGCGACCCCTGCACCGCCGACGACAGGTGCACCGCTGGCGCATGTACCGGCGGGGCGATGGCTTGCGACGACGCGAACGCCTGCACCACCGACGGCTGCAAGAACGGCGCCTGCACGCACAAGGCCGTCGCGGGCGACGCCTGTGCCCTGCGCATCGACGTGACCTGGCCCGCCCGTGGGGCCAGCCTGGAGGGCGGCGGGCCGCTCACGCTGACGGGCGCCATCACCTCCCCGGCCGCACCCATCGCCGCCGCCACCCTCGACGGCGTGCCCGTCGACTTCTCGGCCGACGGCGCCTTCGCCGCGCCCTTCGAGCCCGCGCCGGGGCTGAACGTGCTGCGCCTGCGCGCGCGCGACGGCCTGGGCCGGGAGGCCGACCGCGTGCAGAGCTTCCTGGTCGGCGACGACTTCCTGGCGGGCGGAACGCCGGGCGCGCCGCACCTGGTGCCCACGGGCCTCGACGTCTGGCTGCGCTACGACGTGTTCGACGACGACGACCTCTCGGACCTCGACGACGTGGCCACCCTGGTCGACCGGGCCCTCGCCGGGCTCGACCTCGAAGCCGAGATCCCGCATCCGCTCACGGCCGAGGGCGAGGGCCCCAGCTTCGCCTGGTGCACCTGGACCATCGACATCACCGACGTGGCCTACGACGTGGACCACGTCGACCTGTTCCCGCAGGACGGCGCGCTGTGGTTGTCCATCACGCTGACGAACTTCTCGGCGTACGTCGACGCGATCGACGACACGTGGTTCTGCCCCAACGCCAACGGCTGGGTCTTCGCCGACGTCATCGGCATCGACGCCGAGGTGCAGGTGGCCGTGAACGCCGGAGGCGCCATCAGCACGTCGGCGCCCTACGTCGCCGCCACGGTCCAGGGCATCGAACTGGCCCTCGACGGCGGCGTGGTGTCGCTCTTCGACTGGCTGCTCAACTGGTTCTCGGACTCGTTCGCCCGCAAGATCGAGGGCGCGGTCGAGACCTGGGTGCCCGAGTCGCTGGTGCCGATCCTGAACGGCGTGCTCGGCGACGTGGCCACCTACACGAAGAGCCTGGCCCTGCCCGCGGTGCCGGACAACGCGCCGGGCGCCGCCCTCACGGCGGCGGTGCAGGCGCGCGAGGTCACCATCACCGAGACGGGCGTTCGCCTGGGCACACGCGCGGGCGCCGAGGTCGCGGTGGCGCCCCCGCACGCCTCGCCGGGCTCGCTGCTCCGCGGCCACTGCCTGGGGAGCGATCCGGGGGCGTTCTGGCTGCCCGGCTGGGACCAGGTCGAGGTCGCCGTCACCGAAGACCTGCTGAACCGCGCGCTGTGGGCGCTGTGGGCGGGCCGACACCTCTCGGTCACCCTCGACGAGACCCTGCTCGGAGAGGCCACGGCGCGCTTCAACCTCGAGCAGGTCAAGGTGCGCCTCGACCCGCTGTTGCCCCCGATCCTCACGTCGTGCGCCACGCCGGGCGCCCTCGAGCTGCAGGTGGGCGATCTGGGCCTGAAGGTCGACTTCGACCTGGGCGGGGGCCCGGGCAGCCTCGAGTTCTTCGGCACGCTGCGCGTCGAGGTGCTGCCGGTGCTGGTCGGCGCCGCGGGGCAGCGCCAACTGAGCCTCGAGCTGGGCGCCGTTCACGACCTGGCGTTCGACGTGGTGCACGCCGAGGGCACGGGAGCGGGCCTGACCACGCTGGTCGAGACCCTGCTGGCCGACGTGGTCCGGAACCTGGTGCTGGAGACCCTGGTCAAGGACGCGCTCACGGCCTGGCCCATCCCCGTGCTCGACCTCGGCGCCTACGTGCCGGGGCTGCCGGCGGGCTCCAAGGTGACCTTCGAGCCTCAGACGCTCGCCCCCCTCGAGCACGGGAACCTGCTGCTGGGCGGAAAGGTCGTGGCGCCATGACCTCGACCGGACCCAGCCGCGAGGTCACGAACGGGGTCTACCTGTGGCTCGCGGGGCTCTTCGTGTCGTCGCTGCTCGTCGCCGACATCCTGGGCGTCAAGCTCTTCGAGGTGTCGATCGGCGGGCTCACGGTGCGCCACACGTGCGGCATGCTCACCTTCCCCGTCACCTTCCTGCTCACCGACCTCGTCAACGAGTACTACGGGCCCCGCGCCGCGCGCCGAATCGTGTGGCTCGGCCTGGCCATGGGCCTCTTCGCCTTCCTGGCCATGAACGCCGCGCTGGCCATGCCGCGCTGGGAGGTGCCCTTCAACCTGCCCGACGGAGCGTTCGAGGCCGTGTTCGCGAACTCGCGCGTGATGTACGTGGCCTCCCTGGGGGCCTATCTGGTGGGCAGCCTGCTCGACATCACCGTGTTCGGCTGGTTGAAGCGCCTGACGGACGGGCGCTGGATCGGGCTGCGCGCCACCGGCTCCACCGTGGTGAGCCAGGCCCTCGACAGCTTCGTCGTCACGTGGCTGGCCTTCGGCGTGGGGCGAACGCTCTTCCCGACCGACGCAGCGGCCATGCCCCTGGCCGACGTCGCGACGACGGCCGCCACCGGCTACGCCCTGAAGTTCGGGCTCGCGATCGCGCTGACGCCCGTCATCTACCTGGGTCGCGCGGTGTTGTCGCGGGGCCTCGGGATGCACCCGCTGCCGGCGACGGGGGGAGGATCATGCTCGACCTGAAGCGACTCGTGGCCGGCGCCTTGCTGGCGCTGGGGCTCGCCTGCTCCTCGAGTGACGCCACCGACGCGGCCGACGACGCGGCGGGCGAGGCGCCCGGTGAGGCCATCGGCGACGCGCACGACGGCGACGCCGCGCCTCCCCTCGCGTTCTGCGAGGGGCCCGTCGAGGCGGTCTTCGCGCCCGCGAACGGCCTGGCCCTGCCCTTCCCCTCCGATCGGTTCACGACCGCGGACCCGGGCACGCCCACCGGACTGCGGGTCGCCTTCTCTCCGGGCAACAGCGCGGCCGAGCCCATGTTCACGCTCTACCCCTACCTGCAGGGGCAACTGAACGCGCTCGACGGCTTCGGCACGACCGCCGGCGTGGTGTTCGGCTTCTCGGCCGAGATCGGGAGCGTGACGACCGTCGACGGCAAGTCGGTCGTAACGGCCCCGGCCAGCCTGGGGGGCGGCCCCGGCGCCACGCTCACGCCCGACGCGGCCATCGTCCTGGTGGGCGTCCAGGAGGGCTCGCCGGACTACGCGCGCGCCATTCCCCTGCTCGTCGACTACGTCTCGTCGGTCGCGGTCGACGGGGCCGGCCAGCACTACGTGATCGCCGAACCGGCCGTGCCCCTGCGTCCCAAGACGACCTACGCCGCGGCCCTCACGCGCCGCCTCACCGACGCGAGCGGGGCCTGCGTCGCCCCCTCGGCCGATACGCGCGACCTCGTCTCGGGCCGCGACGCGGCGCGCTTCGGCCGGCTCGGCGAGCTGGCGCCGAAGGCCGTGGAGGTGCTGCGGCAGGCCGGCTTCGTGACGAACGCCGGCGACCTCTCGGCGCTCACGGTCTTCACGACCCAGAGCATCGAGGAGGAGATCGTGGCCGCGGTGACGCAGATCCTGGCCGCCTCGGCCGACGCGTCCCCGCGCGTGGTCGAGGGCAGCGTGGTCGTCACGCCGGGCAGCGCCGGGGTGGCCCTGGAGGTGCGCGGACGGTACCCCGCGAACCGCTACCTGGGCGCCGACGGCGTGTTCGTCGTCGTCGACGGGCGACCGGTCGTCCAGGGCGTCGACGAGCTCGAGTTCCTGCTGACGATCCCCGAGGAGACGGCAGAGAACCCGCCTCCCTTCCCCCTCGTGATCCACGCCCACGGCCTGACCGGCGACAAGGAGGAGGATATGGGCATGAAGCGCGCCCAGGCCCGGGCGGGCTTCGCCACCATCGCCATCGACGCCGTGATGCACGGCTCCCGCGCGCTGCCGACGGGCCTGGACGTCACCAACTTCTTCGGCATCGACCTCGACGACGGCTCGTTCCAGATGCCGAGGACGCGCGACAACTTCCGGCAGACCTACCTCGACATGGTGACGCTCGGCGAGCTGGCGACCGCGCTCGCCACCTCCGACTTCCTGCCCGCCGGCGCCCCCGACGGCGTGCCCGAGCTCGCCGCCGCGCCGCTCTACCTGACCGGGCACAGCCTGGGCGGCTCGATGGCGGGCGGAGTCGCCGCGCTCACGCCCCGTGTGGTCATCGCCAACCTGTGCGCGGGCGGCGGGGGCGTGCTCAACATCCTGCTGCGCAGCCAGCTGTTCGGCACGTTCGTCACGGCGCTGAAGCCCAAGGACTCCACCGTGGCCGACGTCCACCGCTTCTTCCCCGTGCTGCAGACCCTGGTCGAACGCGGCGACCCAGCCAACTACGCGCGCCTGCTCACGGCCGAGCCCCTCGTCGAGCTCGGCGCCACGCCCCGGCACGTGCTCTACCAGGAGGTCGTGGGCGACACCTACGTGCCCAACATCACCAACGAGCTGCTGGGGCGCGCCCTGGGCCTCGCCCACGTCCGGCCCGTAGTGCACGAGGTGTTCGGCCTGGCCCCGGCCGACGAGCCCCTGGCGCTCAATCACCCCAACGGCGTCACCGCCGGCTTCTTCCAGTTCGACCTGCAAAACGGCGGCACCGAGCCCGCGGTCCACACCCACATCTTTGCCGACGAGGTGGCGCAGGAGCAGTGGATCCACTTCTTCGCCACCTACCGCGACTCGGGCCGGCCCGAGATCGAGGACCCCTACCGCGTGCTGGGCATCGAGCGGCCCTGACCGGCTCGCGCGGGCCGGAGGGCGGACACGTTGCCCTGCCACTCGACGTGGCGAACTCCCGAGCCGTGGGCTAACGGCCTGGACCAGGCCCCGGACCGGGCCGCCCGGCGTTCCGCCGAACGGAACTCTGGTGAATTCATGGCATCGCCCCTTGACGGGGAGGGGGCCTGGGGAAGGCCTGCCTTTCGTCGTGCTCGTGCTCCTCCGTCCAGCGTTCCCGCTCGCCTCGAAGACCTCGACCACAGACTCGACGACGACCTCGACCGGGACACCACCCCCAGCCATCCTCCTCGTCACGGGGCCAAAGGCCGTTGGAGGTGCCTATGCACTCAGGGGGCGAACCCCACGCTGAGGCCGAACATCGCGGTCCCCCCGCCCACGGGTTGGAGCACCTCGCGTGTCGACGAGCCCATGATGCCGGCCGTGACGTCCTGGCGGAGCGTTCGAGTCGCCAGGTCGACCTGGAAAGCGAAGAACGCGCGCACGACCCCGCCGCTGCCAAGCCACGACAGCCAGGACAGCCACGAGACCGACTCGATGCGCCGACCGAGGCTGACGCGCGCGCCCAGATACGGCAGGTTCGCGCGGGTCTCGCCCGACACGTTGTGGACGAACATGCCGCTCCCGACACCGAAGTAGTGGTGGAGGCCTCCCTCGGCGAGGAGTTCGATGGTCGCATGGGCGCCGGGGATGGTCACGCCTGCGAGCGCTCCTGCCTGAAGTCGGTGGGATCCGACGACGGCAGAGAGGACACCCAGGGTGCCGCCCAACCGAAGGTAATTGCAACGCACCGAGCCCAGGACTCCGATCCCTAGCAAGAGCGGGTCGTCGTCCCCCGTGGCGACCGGCAGGGTGAGTTCGAACCCCGGCTGCCAGCCAGACGGAGGGAGATAGGCATCCGACGCCGGTGGTCCCGGCTCCGGCTCGGATGCCACGCCGGCCTCTTCAGCGAACGCGCGCGAAGGAGCAGCGAGCAGGATGACGGCCAGGCCTGCCAGGATGATCGGCCGTCTCGCGATGCGATACCCGCTGTTCATTGGCCCCCCCGCTCGTCACCCGAAGTCTCGACCGGCGCCCATCGCAATCCAAAAGCAACAACCGTACCAATTTGCGCCGAGTCGGCCGCGATTTCCAGAGAACATCTCGCGAAGCCACGCCGAAACGTCCGGATTGGCGAGGTGACCAGCTACAGAAGACGTGGCGCGCCCCGGCCCCCCGATCTGTGTCGAGTGCGCCTCGGGCAGCCCGAGGCTCGCCGGCGTGGAGTCCTGCTCGCACGGGTGGAGGAGCGTTCATCCAGATCGCCCCTCCTTCTGGCGAGCTTTCGGGGACCGAACGCTCTCCAGGGCTTGTGAGGCACGACGTCGACAGGTATTCTGGCCGACGTACCCTCGCGAAGGTCAGTCGGACCCATGTTGGAACGAACGCACGAGAAGCCGGTACGCCTGCGTGCCGGAGCGCTTGCGCTCGCGGTCGCGTGCCTCCTCGCGCCCCCCTGTCGGGCAGGGGAGAACCCGGAGCCCCCGGACTGGCGCCACACCGATCCCGCCGTCGATCGCTCGCTGCTCCTGCCCACCGCCCAGACTCTCGAGAAGGGACAGGTCTCGATCTACGACGTCGAGCTCATCTGGATCGGAGCATCGTACGGCCTGCGGGATGACCTGGAGCTCTCGTTCGCGAGCCTGGTCACGGCGCCGATCGTAGCCCAGCTCATGGCGGTGACCACGATCAAGTGGCGCGTGTATTCGGACCGCATCGTGACGCTCTCGGCCATGGCGGGCTTCGAGTACAGCTTCAACTTTTCCAGGACGCACGTCCTGACCCCCGGGCTGGTCGCGCTGGTCGACCTGCACGATCCCGGCGGCGTCCTCCTGTGGAGCACGCGCCTCGGCCTGTTGCAACCGTTCGCGTTCGCGCACGGCAAGGGTGGCGCCAACACCAACCGGCCGGTCTGGACCGCTGCGACGGGTCCCCGGGTGAAGGTGCACCGCCTGGTCTCGCTGCTGGCGGAGGGGTTGGTAGCCGGAGGCGTTGGCGCGACCTGGCGACCGGCCGATCCCTCCAACCATTTGCCTACCACCGTCGTCATCGCCTATGGCGTGCGCATCCACTGGCCGGCCGTGGCCCTCGACCTCGGGATGTGCCGTCCGCTGGTCGACTTGCCGGCGGCCTGGACCCTGGGCTTCCCATGGCTGGGCTTCACGTGGAGGTTCTGATGCGCACGCTCGCCTGGGTGCTGGCCGCGTGGCTGGTGCTGACGCCCGCGCACGCGCGCTCCGATGGCATGGTATGGCCAAAACAATTGACCGCGGGTCAGGTCCAGACGGTCGACGTGGGAGAACAACGCGGCCTGGTCTGGAGTTCCCGGGATCGCCTCGAGGTATGGATCGAGCCGCAGTACGCCTGGGAGGGCGGCGGCGCGGCGGCTTGGGTCATCCCCCTCCCCGACCGACCCGTGGTGTCGCAGGGCGATCCCCGGGTTCTGAACGATCTCGACGCCCTGACCGCACCCGTATTCGTCTCGTCGTGCTGGGAGCCCACTTGCCGTTGCGGGTGTAACTGGCTGGGGTGCATGTTCGGGGGAGGCAGCGACGAACAGGCCGCCCCGACGATGGGAAGCGCGAGCGACCCCGCTTCGGCCGTGACCATCTGGGAGACCGGGTCGGTAGGAGCGTTCGACTACCAGATCATCTCGGCGCTCGAAGGAGCCGGGGTGCGCAGTTGGCTGGACGCGAACGGCTACCCGGTCGACGCAGGCGTCGCGCAGGCCTTGACGGCCCTCGAAACCGAAGGCCTGTATTTCTTCGTGGCGACGTTGGCCCGGTCGCCCGGGGCGGGCCAGGCGCTGCGCCCGGTGGTCTTCCGGTTCGACTCGTCGGTCGAACCCTTCTACCCCGTGCGACTGACGGCCGCGACGTTGCCGACGGGGGTGGCCCTGGTAGCCTCGATCTGGGTGTTGGCACAAGAGCCGATGTTCCCCATCGGGCCCGACGACGGCCTGAAGGCGGCCAGGCAGGTCTTCGCGGCCCCGTACGCCGAGAACATGCCGGAGGCGTACGTCGGAAAGCTGGAGGAGGCCCTCGCTGCAATGCCTCACGGCGGGTTCGTGCTGGAGTACCTGGGTGCGTTGAACGAGACGCGCGTGTTCGGCCGCGACGCCCTGAACCCCGCCGAGGTCTACTGCGGCACCGACGCGAGGTCGGGGGAGTTCACGTGCCTCGACGCCTGGGGCCTGCCGCCGGGTTGCCCCGAGACGGAAGAACCCCGTCCGATCGCTTGCGCAGCGATCGCGCCGGTGAAGCTGACGTCGAACCTGAAGGAAACCGTACGCGAGCGGGCAACTCCCTATGCCGTGCGCCTTCGCGGCCTGTTGCCCGCCGGTGCGCGCGACGACGAGTGGCGCTTCGGCGCCGATCCGTCGATCCCGGAAGCCATGCGAGCCCACGAGAAAGCGGTCTACACCTCCGACGAGGGCGACTGCTACGAGTGTGCCCCTTGCGCAGGACTGTTCTGCGGCGTGATCCAGAACCGCCAGACGCCGCCCGGCATCGTGGCGATGCTCCTGGCGGGCCTTGGGCTCGCGACGCTCAGCTTGCGGGCGACGCTGCGAAGAAAGCGCTGACGCCCGAGAACGAATCCGGAGACTGCGGGAGCCGGCATGGCCTCTGGCTCCAGCGGCAACGGCCAGGCGAGCCCGAGAGACAGGTCCCGACGACACCAGATACGCTCAGCGTCTTCGATACCCTTGGGCCGCGCCGTGGGCTACTCCGTCTCGTTTTCGACGTAATACCCTGGCACCACTTCGGCCTTGCAGGCGCCCCCGTCGGTCACGGCGCGCACGAAGCGCACGAACGTCGACGGGATCGTGTCGCAGTCGAGGTCGGCGTAGGCGGATACCCGAAAGAGCGACGGTGGCAGGTCCGGGACATTCCAGCCGTACGCCCCCAACGCGTAGAGGTAAGCGTGGGGCCCTTCGAGAGCGAAGCCGACGGCCTGCCAGGCGGGGGTCTGCCAGACCGTGGGATCGGCGTCGCACAGGTCATCCCCGTCCTCGTCGGGGCCGCCCCCGGCCGCGCAGCACGTACCCTCGACGGGTGTGACTTGTTGCAGCGCCGGGAACGCGCACGCGCCGGGCGGTTGGGCCTGGTAGTAGGCCACGACGCCGTCGGCGATGGCGGCCAGGTTGGCCGAGACCTCGTCGAAGCGTGGATTGGGAGAGACGACACCGACCGCGGGCAGGAAGCCGGCCTGCTGGCCGGGCGTGAGCGCGAGGGATACCGTCGGCGCGTTCGCGGCCTCGGGGACGAAGCTCAGGGCCGAGGGCGGGGCGAGGTGGCAGGGGTCCTCGGGCGTTGCGACGCCCTGCACGGCAAAGGTCGACTGGGCCCCGTCGCAGTCCTGGTCGCCGAACGCCGAGATCGTGAAGTTGGCCGTGCCGAGGGATCCGCTCGACGCGAAGTTGTAGACGAAGGCGTGCGGCTCGCGCATCGTCACCCCGACCCCCAGGGCCGACCAGACCCCGTTGTTGTCGTTCCAGCTTAGTGGATCGCTGTCGCAGAGGTCGTCGGCGTCCTTGTCGGGCCCCCCCAGGTTCGGGCAGCACGTGCCCTCGATGGGCGTGACGCCCTGGCTGGCCGGGAACTGGCAGGGCAGGGTCTCGGCGATCGCGCTCAACCGATCGGTGTGCGAGTAGTAGAGCGCCGCGCCCCGATAGATGCGCTGCAGCACGTCGAGCACTTCGGAGTTGTCGTCGAGGGCGAGCACGCAGGCGTGCGTTGCCGGGTCGCAGTGTCGCCGGGTGCCCCCTGGCAGCGCGTTCGCGTCGCCCTGGCAGTCGGCGTCGCCGGCGCAGGTCACGTCGGCGCAGGCGCCCGCGTCGCACACCTGCTGGCCGGGGCACGCGCCGCAGGACCATCCCGCAGCGAGGCCCAGGTCGACCACGCCACAGACCACGCTGGCGCAGGGGTCGTCGAGGCTGGCTGCGGCGAAGTCTTGCAGGTCGCAGGCCCACCCCACGCCGTCGCCGTCGTGGTCGCGTTGGTCGGCGTTAGGGACCGCCGGGCAGTTGTCGGTGGCGCCCGGAACGCCGTCGCCGTCCGGGAGCGATCGCACGCAGAGAGATACCCCCGTCTCCCATCTACCATCCGATTGGAACCCGAACTCGCAACCCAGGCCGAGCTTCGAGGGGATGGCGGGGCAGCCGTCGGCGCCGACGATCTGGCGGAGCGTGAACACCTCCCGGACCGTAGGGTCGCGCCACGCGGGCCCAATAGAATCGCAGCCGCTTCCCCACGCCAGGGGATCGTTGGGCGCAAGCCGCCACGCGAGCCCGGTGGCCGCGTCGGCGAACGAGCCGTCGGTGAGCGGCGTGACCGGCCGCGCGACGGCCGGCGGAGCGCCCTCGTCGTGAACGCAGAGCGCGGCGACCGTGTCGCTCCCAAGCGGCGAGAGGAACAGGCTCCAGTCTTCTCCCCTATACATGGTTTCGGTCACGTAGCCCAAGTGTACCCGGACCGTCGAGTTCGATATCGGTTCGTACGAAGCCAAGTCCAGCGCCGCCTCCGCATCGTAGGCGAACGCGGCCGGCACGGGGATCATGGCAAGCACTTCGTCGAGCGTGGCCAGGCGCCACGCCGGCGCCCCGAGCGCCAGGCTCGCGCAGGCCTCCACGGCGGCGGGCGCCGTCGTCGCTACGGGCACGCGCGTCCACACCCGTCCCGAACGTTCGTCGAGCACAGTGCCGTCACCCTGGTCCACGAACCGGCGGCGTCCCTCCCAGGGAGCATCGGCCAACCATCTCAGGTCGGGCCGGTCCTCGGATGCGGGTTGCGCGCGGCAGTGGCAGCCGTCGTGCGCCTGCAGACCGGCACCTGCCGGGCAGGCATCGATGCACGCGTCGGCGCAACGCCCACCGCTGCCGCCATCGCCCGGCGCGCAGGCCTGGCGGTCGGAGCAGTCGGCGTCGACCTCGCAGGGGTGCAGGCACACGCCCTGCTCACACGACTCTCCCGCATCGCACGTGCCGCAATTGCCACCACACCCGTCGTCGCCACAGGCCCGCTCGCGACATTGGGGTGTGCAGGTCTCTTCGGGCGCCGCGTCGGGGGTCGCGTCTTCAACGACCTCCACGGGCACGTCGGCCGGGACGTCGGCCGAGACGTCGGCCGAGGCGTCGGCCGATGCGTCTGGACCCGCGTCGCCGCCGCCGTGCGAGCCACAGCCCGCCATGCCCGTCGCGACCAGCACCAGTCCCATTGCCACCAGCCATCGCGTGCGCATGGTCTACCTCCTCTCCAGCAGGGTCGCCGCGCAGGGCACCGAGACCGCGTGCAGGAAGGGTCTCTTCCGGGAGGCGCTCGTCCCGTAGACGACCTGGCGCGAGAAGATGGCGTGCCAGCGGCCGTCGGGTCCCTGGGCCAGCGCGCTGCCGTTGCCGGCGCGGTCCTTGGTGTCGATGGTGCGCACGGTCCAGCCGTCGGGGCCCGGCGCGGCCAGCATCAGGTTGCCGCTCGCGATCTGGTGGTAGATGACGAAGGGCGTGCCGTTGGCGGCCAGGCGCAGCGTGGCCGCGTAACCCGTGGGCGCTCCGTGGTCGGCGATCGTGCGCTGCCACGAGCCGGTGCGGTTCGTGGCGTAGGCCAGCTTCCTCGACGGCGCCAGGGGGTACGCCACGTGCGCGCCGCCGTCGGCGTCGACGGCCAGGGCTACGAACCGTGGAGCGGAGTCGTTGTAGTAGGAGTAGGGGGACCAGGCGGCGTTCAACAGGCCCACCTCGAGCGGCTCAATCACGTCGAAGGTCCAGGAACCCGAACGATCGGAGGCATACTCCAGCACGTGCGGGAGCCGCTGGAACACCAGGTGCGTGGCCCCGGCGTCGTCGACCTCGAGCGCCAACAGCGCGACCTGGTCCCCGTCGAGGCTGCCGTTGGGGAGGGGCACGACCGTATCGGTCACCGCGTCGCTGTCGCGCACGACCAACGCCTCGCCGAAGGGCTCGGCCGACACGCTGCGTACCTGGCCGTCGGGGCGCAGGGCGAACGTGCCGTCCACGGCGGGCAGGAACGCGACGGGCCAATCCCCATCGGCGCGCGTGTAGACCGCGACGGTGCCGTCGGAAGCGCGGATCGCCAGGCGCAGGGCGGTGCCGTTGGTGCGAAGGCGCGGGCAACCCGTGCCCGTGACGTTCGCGACGCGGCGCCAGTCCCCCGCTTCGCGAACGTAGGTGGCACCGCCCTCATACTCGACGCTGTAGAAGCCGGCGGCGCGGTACGCAGCGGCGACCACGACGGCCCCGTCGGACGCCACCGCGGCGTCGACGCAGCGGAACCCGCCACAATAGTCGCACGCGTCGGGGCCGATCGTCTCGATAGTCCAGGCAACGGGCGGCACGTCGCTGCACGCCGCAACGGGCTCGGCCGACAGGCCGAGAGCCACCAGGCTCGTCAGTATCGTCGAAGCGATCATGCGGCTTCTCCAATCAGGCGCGTGGCGCGTTCCGATCTTCTCACCTTGGTCCCTCGACGAAAACTATAATAATCGAGTGACGACCGGGGCGCGCGAAGGTACCTTTTGCGATGCGTCGTGACTCCGCCGATGCTCGAGGAGACCGCCGATGAGACCGCTGACATGGGGGCTGGTGGTGGTGCTGGCGGGCCTGTTCGTGGCCTGCGACGCGAGCGATGGCGGGCCCTGCCACTCGAACCTCGACTGTGGCCAGGGCTGGATCTGCGTGCCGGACAAGGACGGCACTCTGAAGTGCGTTCAGAGCGTCCTGCCGCTGACCGCGCCGCAGGATCGGTTCGGCGCCTCGGTTCCGTGATTCCGTGAACCCGCACCTAGGAGGAGCAATGGAGCGATCGATCGTAGGGACCAGGCTCCTGGCGGGGGCCCTGGCAGCGGTGGCCCTTTCGGCCTGCGCTTCGTTCCAGATGCAGGTCGATCCAGGCCTGTCGGCTACGGCGACCGTGTTCCCGGTCTCGGAGACGCCCGGGATCTTCCACGACGGGGCGCTGGTGTTCGGACCGTTTCGTGCGTCCGAGATCGAACTGGACCCGACGCGGCACGCGAGCACCGACATCAAGGTGCTGGGCGTCGGCCGCAACCGGGAGGACGTGTCGCAGGCCTTCCGCTTCGTCGTGACCGAGGGCGGCGCCGACGGCGGGGCGCGGGTCGCGTGCGCCGCGTCGAGTGGCGTGAAGGGGCAGGACCTGGTGGTGCTGCCCGGCCAGGTCACCACGCGAACGGACGGTCTGAGTTGCACGGTGTCCCCGGTCACCGGGGCCGCCTGGACCTTCGAGTACACGGGGGAGCAGCAACGCAATCGGGGGACCGCCGACGGCCTGCTGGCCGGGCTCTCGGTCGAGTCGGCCCATGGAGTGACGGGGGGCTGGGAGCAGCGCCACGCCGTGGGCGCGACGTTCCTGCTGAAAGGAAAGGTCATCGGCGCGGTGCAGACGCTGCACCCCGGCAGCCGCGTCTGGCTGGCGCCCGACCTGGCACCGGAGCAGCGCTCCGGGCTGGCCATCCTGGCCGCTGCGCTGTGGCTTCGCGAGCAGTACGGCGCGAAGACCGAGGGTTGAGGCGACCCGGAACGGTCGGCCGCAGGAGTCCGCGATGCAACGAGCTCGCTTTTCGAGATGCGGGCCGTCCGGGGTCTACTGGTCCGTCGTGCTGCTGGCGACGACCGCGTGCGGGTTGGCGCAGCGCACCCGTTCACCCCACTGCGAAGGAAGCGACCTGCACGAGTGGGCCGTCGACTACCCGTGCGGCCTGGCCTCCCCTCGCTTGCAACGGGCCCGTGTGCCAGGGCCGTGACCTCGGCGTGTGCGGCGACACCGGCTACGTCCGCTCGGTGCAGGCCTGCCCGGACGGGCAGGCCTGCGGCGTGTCCGGGCATCCCTCGTATGACCTCACGTACCTGTAGCGTAGCGCGAGGACGCAGTTCTCCATGCCGCTTGACCGCTCCAACATCCAAAAAGTATAGTGCCGGCCGTGAAGACACATGGGGGTTCTGCATGACATCGAGAAGTGGCTATCATGTGATTCTCTTCCTGGCGGTCATCCTGGTCGCGTGCTCCGGCGGAAGCGGCAACGGCGCAGACTCGCTGGACTCGGTTGGGGGCGAGGTCGGTGTTGACGTGCCGCTAGGTGACACGCCGAACGATCCGGGCTCCGACACCGCCGCGGATGGTATGGCCGACGCGGTCGAGACCGTCGACGACACGACCCAGCCGGCCAACCCCGGCGTCTATCAGCCCGACGAGAAGCCCTTCGGCATCGGCTACGACGAGTGGGCCGCGAAGTGGTGGCAGTGGGCCCTATCCATCTCGCTGTCTGATAACCCCATCGAAGGTGGAAACTGCGCCATCGGGCAGTCGGGTGACGTGTGGTTCCTGGCCGGTACGAGCGGGGGTACGCCCGTGACGCGTTCCTGCTCCATCCCAGAGGGAAAGGCGATCTTTTTTCCGATTTGGAATGGCATCTGCCTGTCGTGCCCTGGTGCCGTACCGGACGATCCGATTGGCGAATGCTCCACGGCCGGACCCGAGAATATCACGTCGTGTCTGGCTGGGTACTACGATGTCCCGGTCGACCTGATCGCCGAAGTGGATGGAGTCGCACAGGAAGGGTTGACCGCGTACCGCGGAACGGCCGATTCCTTCAAGGTCCACTACAAGGGAAAGGACTTCTCCTGGTACTCCTATCCGGATCTCAACTACGATTGCGCCTTACCCTGGGAAGAAGGCAACCCTTGCGGGATGCCCGCCGGCGAGGAAAAAGACGCGACCGCTACGGGATACTGGCTCATGTTGAAGCCGCTTTCGCCGGGGCCTCACGTGCTTCGTTTCGCGGGGCAGGAGGGAGAAGGAGCGGAGGCTGTGAAGCTCGAAGTTACCTACAACCTAACAATCGAAGCGACGCAGCCCGGAAATCCGGGAGTGGCAGCCCCAGACGGCGCGGTCTTCGGCAAGACCTACGACGAATGGGTGGCGGCCTGGTGGCAATACGCCATGTCGATTCCGTTCGCGACCAACCCGATCGAAAACGGCGCGTGCGAACAGGGCCAGAGCGGAGACGTCTGGTTCCTGGCGGGAAGCTCGGCGACCGACAACGGGCACCCGGTCGTCCGCACGTGCAACGTTCCGAACGGAAAGGGCCTGTTCTTCCCCCTGTTGAACTCCATGTGCTACAGTTGCCCCGAGATATACGGTCCTGAAGACTGCGCGCTAGCGACGGCAGACGGGATACTCGACTGTTTCACGGGATTCTACGAACAAGCATACGAGTTGTTTGCTACGCTCGACGGTCGCGAGATCGGCGGGTTGACCAGCTATCAGGGAGACAGCCCCAGCTTCGAGGTGACCTACACGTCCGAGGAGCCGAGCTGGCAGTACGACCCGGCCTCGGGTACCGACTGCCTGCTTCCGTGGGCCGAAGGGAACGTTTGCGGCGTCGAGGTCGGAAAGCCGAAGCTCGTGCACGGCATCGGCTACTGGCTCATGCTGGAACCGCTGGCTCCGGGTCCGCACGTCCTGCATTTCCGGGGTGGCTTCGAGGCCATTCAGTTCTCGACCGACGTCACGTACGTGCTCAACGTGGCCGGGCCCGCCGGAGGCCAGTAGCCAGCCCACCCGAGCACCAGCCCCGGGCTCAGGGCTTCACGCTCCGGACCAGCCGGAACCCTATGGATTTCTTTCGATTGGCAGGAAGATCGACGGCGCGATACGAGGCCGTGGACACCCCGGCACCCGACAGATAGGCGCCCCCGCGCACGGGTCGTGGCTCAGCCGCTGACACTCCGGAAGGATCGACCACGGGCGCCGCGACGGTGCCAGCGTCGTACTCGTCCTTCGGATCCCAACACCACTCCGCCACGTTGCCGGCCATGTCGTACAGCCCCCAGGCGTTGGCTTCGCGGGCCTTTACCGGATGTGGGACGTCGAACGCATTGCCGCAGTACCACCCCATCTGCTCCAGGTTCGGGTCGGCGCACGCCGCGTTCGTGATGGTCCCATCGTTCCCCGCGCTCGGGTAGAATGCCGTAAGGCTGGTGGCTCGGTAGGCGTATTCCCATTCGGCCTCGGTCGGCAGCCTGTACCCGATGCACGCGTACGGCGTGGCCGCGCCATTCAACGTCACCGTCGCGCTCTTGATCCCCCCGAGGGTCGCATCCATGCAGAACGCCTCGGACGGACTGCTCGGATTCGCCCCTTTTGCGCACGTAACGACCGCGAACGCGTAGCACGTCGGCAGGCCATGAGCGATGGACAAGGCGTTCGCGAACGCGAGCGCGTCGAACCACGAGACCCCCTCTACGGGACAGTCGTCGCCGCAGGCGAG
>CAZBRS010000008.1:0-10693 GCA_964494475.1 uncultured Myxococcales bacterium
TAGCCGATGGCCACGGCGATGACGAGGGCGAGGAACACGGCCTCCGAGGTGCTCATGACCCGGCCTCGGCGCGGAAGGCCTCGCGCAGCTTGGACCAGGTGGCCGTCAGGGCCTCGGAGACCACCTTGGTGTCGCTGAGCACGGGCATGAAGTTGGTGTCGCCGTTCCAGCGCGGCACGATGTGGACGTGCAGGTGATCCTCGATGCCGGCGCCCGCCGCGCGGCCGAGGTTCATGCCCACGTTGAGGCCGTGCGTCTTCAACGTGCGCGCGACCACGAGCGTGGAGCGGCGCACCAGGTCGAAGAGCCCGGACCATTCGTCGAGCGTAAGCTCGGCCGGCGACCCGACGTGGCGGCGCGGGATCACGAGCACGTGCCCGCCGCTGTAGGGGAATCGGTTCATGAGCACGAACGCGGCCGCCTCCCGGTGCACGAGCAGCGTCTCCTCGTCGCGCTCCGAGGCGAGCGCGTTGCAGAAGACACATCCGGGGGCAGGCTCGGACACGACGTACGACATGCGCCAGGGAGCCCAGAGTTGCTGCATGGGAGTCTCCCGTCAAACCGGTTGACAGTCTAGGCGCGGGGGGGGTAGAAATCAAATCTGGCGCCTTTGAATCCAACCTGACGGACGGCATGCGGCTTCGGCGACGAGAGGACAATCTCTATCGGGTCGATCTCCTGCGGATCGGCTTGTTCGGCGCCCTGCTCGCCGTCAACTACTGGCTCTTCCTGGCCCCCTCGGACAGCCCCGTGCCATCGCTCGAGGCGCGTCTGCGCGTGCTGCACGAGGTGACCGCCGAGGCCTCCCCGGCGCCCGTGGCGCCGACCGAAGAGGCCGATCCCGGCGCGGTCGCCGGCGCTTTCTCCCGCGGCGACACCATCACCTCGGTGCTCAAGCACGCCGGGGCCTCGCCCGCCGACGTCAAGCGCTACGTCTCGGCCCTGGGCACGGTGCTCGACTTCCGCTCGCTCAAGGTGGGCGATCGGTTCCAGGTGCGCTTCGACAGCGGCGCCCTCGCGTCGGTCGAGGTGGCGACGTCGCCGCTCGACGTGTTCGTCGCGCGCCTCCCCGACGAAGCCCCCGAGGGCCTCGATTCGTCGCTCGAGGTCATGAAGAAGAAGGTCGACGCGGTCCGCAAGGTCGCGCGGCTCGGGTGCGTCATCACCGACAGCCTCTATGCCAGCCTCGCGCGCTGCGGCGGCGACGACAAGCTGGCGGGGCGCGTCATCGACCTGCTCGGACCCAGCATCGACTTCTACACCGACCTGCGCTACGGAGACACGCTGCGCATCCTGACCGAAAAGCTCTACATCGGCGATCAGTTCGTCGACTACGACCGCATCCTCGCCATCGAATACGCCGGCCAGGTCCGGCACCAGGTGGCCTACAACTACCAATCGCCGTCGGGCGACTGGGAGTACTACGACGACGACGGCGAGTCCGTGGCCCGAATGTTCCTTCGTTCGCCGCTCAAGTTCCGGCGCGTGTCGTCGGGCTTCGACCCGAAGCGCATGCACCCCATCCTGCACAAGGAGAAGGCCCACCTGGCCGTCGACTACGCGGCGGCGACGGGCACGCCCGTGTGGGCCTACGCCGGCGGCGTGGTCACCTACGCGGCCATGGCGGGTGCCGCCGGCAACCTCGTGAAGATCAAGCACCCCAACGGCTACGTGACCCTCTACGGTCACCTGAAGGGCTTCAAGAAGGCGCTGAAGGCGGGCGATCGCGTGAACCAGGGCCAGGTCATCGGCTACGTGGGCACCACGGGGCGCTCGACGGGGCCGCACCTGCACTTCGCCCTGCACCACAAGGGGCGCGCCATCAACCCCTTCAAGGTCGACAACCCGGCGCTGCACAAGCTGCCCCTGGCCCATCGCAAGCACTTCGACGAGGCGGTTCACAAGCTGCGCGAGCAGTTGAAGCAGATCCCCGTCGAGCCCCAGCAGCAGGCGCGGCGCACGTCGTAGCCTCACCCCTCGCCCCTCTCCATCTTCGTGGAGAGGGGGATGCCCACCTACGGTGTGATCGTCAACTTCAGCACGCCCGGCTCCTTCGAGCCCGGGATGGGCACGGCCATCTGGTAGAGGCGCGGGTGCGACAGCAGCACCTGCACGCGCCAGGTGCCCGCGGCGAAGGGCCCCGAGAGCGGAGGCCGGCAGGCGAGGAGCAGGCGCGGCTCGCGAGCATGCTGCAGGCTGCGCGAGCAGAAGCCGGCTTCCTTTCCGTCGGGGCTCGTCCAGGTGGCGTCGAGCACGAACGAGGCGTCGGCCAGCAGATCCTCGATCTCGATCGCCACCGCCAGCCCGTCGGCCGTCGCCGCGCGGGCGAACGACGTGGCCAGCGGCGCTGCGCCAGGTGTGGCGGCCGCGGTGAAGCCCGCGCGCGTCACGACCGGGACGGGCGTGCCCATCTCGTAGATCAGCAGGCAGGCCGCGCCGGTGCCGAGCAGGGCCAGCAGCCCGAGCACGCCCTGGAAGCGGCGTCGGCGCGCGGCCTCGCGGGCCTCGAACACGACGCGGGCCTGCTCGAGGTGTCGGGGTTCGAGGGCGTCGACGTCGGCGGTGGTGTGGCCGCGTTCACGCGCGGCGGCTTCGAGGGCCAGGCGCAGCAGGTCGTCGTCGTGGCCCTTGGCCACCCTCAACCCCCGACCCCGCAGATCCGGTTGCGGCCGGTCTGCTTGGCGCGGTACATCTCCTGGTCGGCGGCCGACACGAGCTCGTCGATGTCGGCGTACCGGTCGCCGATGGCGGCGATGCCGAAGCTGGCGGTGACCTTCAGCCCGGGCTGGCGGAAGATGGCGTTCTCGACCGAGGCCCGCAGGCGCTCGGCGACGATCTCGGCCACGTGCAAGGGGGCTCCACGCAGCAGCACGATGAACTCTTCGCCGCCGTAGCGGGCGACCACGTCGCGATCACGCACGCCCTGGCGCAGCAACTTGGCGACGGTGGCGAGCACGTCGTCGCCCGTGGCGTGGCCGTAGGTGTCGTTGACGTTCTTGAAGTGGTCGATGTCGGCCAGCACGACCGAGAGCGAGATCTCGTTGAGCCTGGCCCGACGGTACTCGGTCTGCAGCTCGTTCAGGAAGAACACGCGGTTGTACAGGCCGGTGAGGCCGTCGGTGATGGCGAGCTCCTGCACGCGCGTGTGCAGGCGGGCGTTCTGGATGGCGATCGCCACCTGGTTCGCGAGCAGCGTGAGCAGGTTCAGGTCGCCCGCCGAGAAGATCTCGTCGCCCTTCTTGTTGTTCACGTTCAAGACGCCGATCGTCTGGCCGCGGTAGACCAGCGGCACCGAGAGCAGCGACCGCGTGCGGTAATGGCCCCGGTTGCGGGGCGCGTCCGAGAGCTCCTTGTCGAGGTCGCGGATCAGCACGGCGTTGCCGCTGGCCGCGACCTTGCCGGCGATGCCGGCGCCCAGGGGGATGCGCACGGTCTCGGCCACGCCCTCGGGGAGCCCGATGGCCTTGTGGATCGTGAGGAAGCGGCGTTCGTCGTCGAGCAACATGAGCGAGCAGGTCTCGCAGCCCAAAAGATGCGTGGCCTGTTGGAGCGCGAGGTTCAGCACGCTGTCGGTGTTGAGGGTCGAGACGATCTCCTTGCCGATCTCGACCACGGCGGTCAGCTCGCTGATGCGCTTCTGCAGGTCCTGGAAGAGGTTCACGTGGCGCAGCGCCCAGCCGCAGAGGCGGGCTCCCAGTTCGGCGGCGTCGCGCGCCCGGGGCTCGTTGGCAGCGGCGTCGCCACCGATCAGTCCGACCACGCCGACCTCCTGGCCGTCGTTCCAGACCGAGGCGACGAGGCCGCCCGGCTTCAAGATGGCGCGTTCGTGATCGGAGAGCGGACCGAGGTCGGCGTCGGGCGCGACGTGGCGCAGGGAGACCTGGCCCTCGTGGGCGCCGAGGAGCCCCTCCCCGAGGGGAATCTCCGTCTGCCGGACCACCTCGTCGTCGAGGCCCATCGCGGCCACCAGGCGCATCACGTGCCCATCTTCGTTGACGAGGCCCACGAGCGCCACGTCGCACGAAGACTCGCTCTTCATGAAGGCCAGGACGGTCGAGAAGGCCCCCATCACCGACTCGGGCTTCGATAGGGCGTCGATCACGTGGGAGACACGACCAAGCAGGCTCGCTTCCATGGCGCGTACGGTATCCGAGCGCCGCGGCCCTGTCAAAGGGTGAACAGGCCGCGCGCGGTCTTCGCGCCGGTTGCGTATTTCTGCAGGAGGGCGGCGGCCCGGGCGGAGAGGTCGGCCAGGTACGGCAGGGGGTCGGTGCCCGGTGCCCCCGTGTGCGTGCGGGCGGCGAGCGCGGCGTCGAGGTCGAGCGGTCCCGTACTCCCCGTCGGGTCGGCCTTGGCCGCTCGGTACGCGTCGCGGAAGGGCACCCCGGCGACCACCCGCGCCAGGGCGGCGTCGGTGGCCAGCAGCTCGGGGGTGCAGGCGGCGCGACAGGCGGCCTCGTCGAGCTCGAGCTTCGTGGCGGCCAGGGTCATGACCTGCAGCGCGCCGCGTACCTGGGCCAGGCCGGTCAGGAGCGGCCCCTTGCTGCGCTGGAGGTCGCGCTGGTAGCCGGCCGGCAGGCCCTGCAGCAGGCTCGTGACCTCGACGTAGCGGGCCAGCAGCGAGGCGGGGAGCGCCCGGACCAGCTCGAAGACGTCGGGGTTGCGTTTCTGGGGCATGATCGACGACCCCGTGGTCAGCTCGACCGGCAGCCGGAAGAAGCGGTGAGCCTCCGACGAGAACCACACGAGGTCGGTGGCCAGGCGGCCGAGGGTCAGCGCGATCTGGTGCAACCCGAAGAGCGCGAGCCCTTCGAAGCGCCCGCGCGTGTTCTGCACGTACAGCGTGGTGACGTCGGGTTCGTCGAGGCCCAGCAGGCGCGCCGTCAACTCGCGATCGAGGGGCAGCGGGACCCCGTAGCCGGCGGCCGAGCCCAGGGCTCCGCGCGACGCGGCCTGGAGGGCGGGCTGCAGCGCCTCGAGGTCGCGGAGCAGCCCCTCGGCGGTGGCGGCCAGCAGGTGGCCTGCCGTGGAGGGCATGGCGCGCCGGGTGTGCGTGTACCCCGGCATGGGCATGCGGTGCCAGGCGTGGGCCTTCTCGGCGAGCCGCGAGACCAGCTCGAGCACGAGGTCGGCCACCTCGAGCAGCCGCTCGCGGGCGAGCAGGCGCAGCGCGGCGATGACCTGGTCGTTGCGCGAGCGGCCGGTGTGGATGCGGCGACCCGCCTCACCGCAGCGCGCGGTCAGGAACTCCTCGAGCGCCGTGTGGGCGTCCTCCTGCTCGGGGCGAATCTCGAAGCGCCCCGCGCTCGCGGCCTCGAACGCCTCGGCGAGGGCCGTCTTCAGCGAGGCGAGGTCGTCGACCGAGAGCAGCCCGATGGCCGCGAGCATCTCGGCGTGGGCCGCGGAGGCCAGGCAGTCGTAGGGCACGAGCTCGAGGTCGAGGCGCGGATCGTCGCCCGTCGTGAAGGCGAGGACGGCCGCGTCGACCGGCGTGGCCGAGGTCTCCCAGAGGCGCATCGGAAGGTCTCCTCCCTACTGGCCCCTGGCCGAGATGATGCGGTGGGCCTTCAGGCGCAGGGCGTTGATGCGGATGAAGCCGGCCGAGTCGGTCTGGTCGAAGCCGCCCTCGATGTCCATGCTCGACAGCTTGCGGTCGTAGAGCGAGCTGGGCGACGTCCGGCCGATGCAGATGACGTTGCCCTTGTAGAGCGCCACGCGCACCACGCCGTCGATGAGCTCCTGGCTCTTGTCGATGGCGGCCGTCAGGAACTCCATCTCGGGGCTGAACCACAAGCCGTTGTAGATGACCTCGGCGAATTTGGGCGAGAGCATGTCACGCAGGTGCATGACCTCCTTGTCCATGGCGATGCCCTCGAGATCGCGGTGCGCGGCCATGAGGATGGTGCCGCCGGGGGTCTCGTACACGCCGCGCGACTTGATGCCCACGAAGCGGTTCTCGACCATGTCGACGCGGCCCACACCGTTGGCGCGGCCCAGGTCGTTCAGGCGCAGCATCATGTCGAGGGGCGTGGTCACCGTCGCGCCGTCGGCGGGCGTGGTGACGCGAACGGGAGTGCCGTCCTTGAACTCGATCTCGACCAGGGTCTCGACGTCGGGCGCGTCCTTGGGGTCGACGCACACGGTGAACATGTCGGGATCGGGCCGGCGCATGGGGTCCTCGAGAACACCGGACTCGTAGCTCTTGTGGAACAGGTTCTCGTCGGTGGAGTAGGGCTTCTCGAGCGTGACGGGGATGTCGATGCCCTGCTCGTGCGCGAAGCGGATGAGGTCGGGGCGGCCCTTGAAGCGATCGAGGAACTCGCGGTCCTTCCAGGGGGCGATGATGCCCACGTGGGGAGCGAGCGCCCAGAACGCCAGCTCGAAGCGCACCTGGTCGTTGCCCTTGCCCGTGGCCCCGTGCGCCACCCAGCCGGCGTTCTCGGCCAGCGCGATCTCGATCTGGCGCTTGGCGATGATGGGGCGCGCCAGCGACGTGCCCAGCAGGTAGCGCCCCTCGTAGATGGCGTTGGCGCGCACGGCCGGGAACACGTAGTCGCTGACCATCTCGGCGCGCAGGTCTTCGATGATGACCTTGTCGGCGCCCGTGATCTCGGCGTTCCGACGCACCTGGTCGAAGTCGTCGCGCTGGCCCACGTCGCCCACGAAGGCGATGACGCGGTAGCCCTTCAGCTTGAGCCACTTGAGGATGCAGCTGGTGTCGAGGCCGCCCGAGTAGGCGAGCACCACCGTGTTCTTGTCGAGCTTGCGGCGGGCCTCGGCGATGGCGTCGGGAGAGCTGGCGGCCAGGTACTTGTCGTCCATGGGGGGCTTCCTTGTGGAAGAACGGAACGGCATAGTGTGGCGCGAGGTGTGGGAATGTCAACCGTCTTGGGGTCGCGGAAGCGCCGGCCGCGAGCGCCTAAAGCTTGATGCACATGAGGCTGGCGTAGTCCCAGGTGCAGTAGATCTGCTGCTCCTCCAGCCGGCCGAGGGCCACGGAGCGATCGTCCGACTCGTCGACGGTGCCGGCCAGGTACATGACGGCGATGGAGGCCACTACGGCGGCCGACTTGCCGAGGATGACGACGGCCTCGCCCAGGGCGACCGTGTCGAGGTTCTCGAGCTTTACGAACGTGTGGTCGAACGTCAGGCGCTCCTTGGGAACGACGACCAGCAGCTTGTACTTTTCGCCAGCATACGAGACGACGTGGTAGTGGAGCCACGCCGCCACGACCAGCGCCGCCAGCGCGCCCAGGATGAACACGCCGACGCCTCCTCGCGCGAGCCTTCGCATGGGGAGTCCGGGATGGTTGACGGAACGACTATGCCGGGTCCCGCGGGGCTCGTCAACGCCGCCGGGTCGGGCGAGCGGGGCCCCGGAACGTGGCCCGGGCTCCCGCGACAATCGGGCAACGCTAGAATGCAGACCAGCCAGCCACTCCCGATGAGCCCCCGAGCAGTTCGCCGGCTCATGAACCTGACGCTGCTGGCGCCCGATCTGGTTGAGGCGATTCTACGGGGAGACGAGCCGTCCGGGCTGTCGCTTGCCAAGCATTGGACGAGGCCCTATATTCGAATCAGGATTCTGAGCTGTAAAGAGGTCCGTCATGCGCGACATCGTCCTCTCCGAAGACGTCTTCCCCATCGCCGAGTTCAAGAAGCAGGCGTCGCGCCTGTTCCGCCGAGTGCAGGGCGAGAAGCGCTCCATCCTGGTCACGCAGAACGGTCGTCCGGTGGGCGTCGTAGTCCCGCCCGAGGAGTACGACCGCATCCGCGAGCGCGAGCGGTTGCTGGCCGCCGTGCAGGAGGGGTTGCGCCAATCCGAGGCGGGCCAGACGCTATCGAGTGAACAGGTGGATGCCGAGCTTGACCGGGCCCTCGGTGCCCTGCCGACGGCGGGGGAACGATGAAGGTGCGGTGGACGCCGCGCGCCCTTGAGGACCTGGTCGCCATAGCGAGGTACATCGCCGCGGACAATCCGGCGGCAGCGCGCTCGCACGCCGCCAAGCTCAAGGAGCGGGCCGAATCGGTGGCGCAATTCCCCAAACGCGGCCGCGTGATGCCAGAGATCGGCCGGGACGACGTGCGTGAGTTGCTGATGGGCAACTATCGCATCGTGTACCGCGTACTCGACGGCGGCTGCGACGTCCTGACGATATTCGAGGGGCACATGCTCTTCCACGGGCTCGACGAGTAGGTGGCGCCCCAGACCGCTTCGCAAACCGTCGACACGCTGCTGGCCGACCTGGGCCGGCTGGCCCCCGTGTGGGACAACCTGGTGCCGGCCGACCCTCCTTCGCCAAGGCTTCCGCCTTCGCCAAGGCTACGTCGGACAAGTCGGAGGGCAGGGCAGCAGCGCATCGCGCAGCTCCTCCGGGAGCAGGTCGTCGTCCACACCGACCGGATCGAGGTGGCCCTGCGGGCCGACGACCTCGACTCCCTGATCGCCGAGTTGCACCCCGCCGAGGTGGCCCATGGCGCGTAAAGCGGCGCTCGCCCGGGCCCATCGCTGGCGGGACCTGCTCGCCAAGGGCGTGTTCCCGACCATGAATGACTTGGCGGATCGCCGGGAACTGGACCGCGCCTACGTGCGCCGGCTCATGAACCTGACGCTGCCGGCGCCCGACCTGGTCGAAGCGATCCTACGGGGCGACGAGCCGTCCGGGCTGTCGCTGGCCACGCTGGTCGAGAGCATCCCGATGGGATGGGAGGCGCAGCGGCGGGGGTTCGGGGCGGGGTAGTTGGGGCGTGCGGGGGTCGTCGGCAGCGCGCCTTCTCCCATGACGCGCGCGACGGAGCCGCAGTTGAACTGATCCGTGCGGTCCCGGCATGATGTCATCTGCCGACGAGAAACGAGCTTGGAATACGGGAGCTTTCCCTGATTGACGCGGCCCTTCACCGGTTTATCATCGTGGCGCTGGGCGGGCACGGGAAGTCGGGGGTAGTCATGACAACCAGCGCCCCTCTTTGGCTTGGGTTTCTTGCCGCGGTCGTCATCGCTGGCGGAATCGTGTACTGGGCGAGTTGTAGGCCGCAGACTCCTCGCGTCGCAACACAGTCCGTTGATGTCGTAGTCGATGACAAAACCATTGCGGGGAGTGACGTTTTTGCTCTCATCGAGCCGGTCTGGTATAGGGTGGACATCTACAAGACCTGGACCGAGTACGAAGCGACGCTGCGTCCGTTCAGCGAGAGCCAGCGCCATTTGTTCGCGATTCAGTGGTACCGTTCTGAGGTCGCCAACGGCGGACACGATCAGTTCTTCTTCAACTCGACGGGGATCGTTTGGGAAGACGCTGTAAAGGGCTTCGAGGCCATCGGTCTACTCGAAGGAGCGGGCATTCTCCGGACCGCGTCGGGGCGCATAGAGGGCGCGGCTCGCGATCGGTTCAAGCGACAAGACCAACTTGATCGCGCCAATGCTGACTTCGAAGACCTCGATACGAGGTTTTACAAGCTCGAAGAGAGCGGTGAACTCGACCGTAGGATGCTGGCGTTTGCCCGGCAACATCCGGCTGACTTCTACTTCAGCGGTCGTGTAGAAAGGTTTGTCGAAACAACGGGCAAACCGTGAGCCATTTCGCAGACCCGTCTGCCCCTCCAAAAGAGAGTCACCACACGTACTTCCGCACCTCCTTGCGACGCGCTCGGCCATCCAGGATGTGCACGGTGCGCAGCTTCTTGAGGCGCTCGGGGTCGAGGCGACCGAGGGGCACGTGGATCAGGCGGCGGCCCAGGCGCTTCGCGGCGGCCTGCATGCGGGCTGAGGGGGGCTTGGCGGCCACGTGCAGTACGTTGCGGCGCTTGGCGTAGTCGAGGGCCGCCAGGGTGAGGATTTCACCGGGGGAGTCGGTCAACTGGCGGTACTCGTCGATGCGCCACACGTCGTAGAGCTGCATGGGGGGCGTCAGCATCATGAGGCCGCCGTATTCGGCGCGGAAGATGCCGGGGCCCACCACGTGCTCGAGGGGCGGGGTCGAGTAGAAGGCCATGTCCGACTCGTTCTGGTGTTCGCCGAGCCAGGTCATCCGGAAGGGGTAGTGATGCCGGGCGTCGTCGAGGTCGAAGATTATGACGATGGCGTCGGCGTCGCCCGGGCTGGTGCGCACCTCGCGCACCCACAGGCGGCCGTCGTCGATGCGGCGCAGGGTCTCGCGCACGTCGAGGCCGTCGAGCAGGCTGGCGGTGAACGGCTCGCTGCGCCAGAGATCGCCCTCGAGGAAGCCGGGGCCGCGGCTCTTCAGGGCGCTGGCGAAGCGCTCGATCTCGACGTCCTCGGGCGGGTACGAGACGATGTGGGCGTCGTCGAGGCTGCCGTTCCACGTGTCGGGGTCGTCGACGGTGGGTCGGCGACGCACCGGGAAGCGCTGCAGCCTTCGGAGGGTGCGGGGCACGTGCCGGCGCAGGCGGATCGAGCGGCTGCCGAGGCGCAGCTCATCGGCCGTCAGGTGCGTCGTCGGGAGGTCGGTGACCTCCTGCTGCCAGGGATAGTACGTGGCCAGGCGCATCACCTCGAAGGCGTAGTTGTCGTCGACGGCGCCCCGCGAGACAGCCAGCAGTTGATAGAGGTCGGGCAGCAGCCGCCCTTCGGCTCGCGTGTACTTGGCCAGGAAGCGATCGAGCCCACGGCGCTGCCAGGGCGCCACCTCGAGGTCGGTGGTGCGGCGGTAGAGCCCCTCGGCCTCGCGCAGCA
>CAZBRS010000008.1:10793-14050 GCA_964494475.1 uncultured Myxococcales bacterium
GGCGCCACCTCGAGGTCGGTGGTGCGGCGGTAGAGCCCCTCGGCCTCGCGCAGCAGGGCCGTCAGCGCCAGCCAGCGATCGGGTCCCTCGTACAGTTCGTCGACCACGCCGGCCGCGGCCGCCACGTCGACGAAGGCGCGGCGTACGGCCATGGCCTCGGTCTCGGGGGCCTCGCCGGTCACCACGGTCAACCTGCCGGGGCGAGTCGACGCCGGGCGCTTCGGCTCGCTCGCGCGGCTCGGGGGCGGCGCCTCGGCCAGGGGGGGCGGCAACGTGCGGCGCGCCTCGACGAGCGCGTCGAACACGGGCGCGTGGGGCACCACCTCGGGCAGCGAGTCGGGGTGCAGGTTGAAGAGCGCGGGGTGGTGGATCCGATCGCGGTGCAGGGGCAACGGCGCTTCGTCGGCGAGCGCCCGGTCGATGCCGGCCACGTGGGCCAGGCCCACCACGGCCACCACGGAGCCGGTCTTCGCGACCAGGTCGCGCAGGCGGTGGGCCATCACGATCTCGCGCAGGCGGTCGGTCGGCGTGGCCTCGGGCGGCGACGCCTGATCGCGCCACAGCTCGTAGTAGCGCGCCAGGCCCAGGTGACGGACGGCGTACGGGTCCGGCAGGGCGTCGTCGAAGGCCTCGGCGAGCGGTACGTTGGCGTCGATGGCCACCCATCCCAGGCCGAGCTCGTCGGCCGTGCGCGCGGCTTCGACGATGGGCTCCGAAGGGTGGATTACGTGCGCGTAGGTCTGCTCCTTGTCGTCGGTGTGGACCAGCGCGCTCCAGGCGGGCAGGCGTTGGAGCGCGCGGGCGAAGTCGTCGACCAGCGCTGGAGCGAGCTCGAGCGCCACGGCGCCGGGTCGCAGCGCGCGGAGCAGGCGCGCGACCGACACGGCGGCCTCGGGCGCGTGGTGCACGATGGGCGCGAACACGAGCCCCGGCAGGGCCAGGCTGGGTACCCCGAGCGTGGTAGGGACGCCAGGCATCGTGTCCCTACGGGTCCACGTCGAGGATTCGGCGGAACGCGAGCTTCAGCGCGTCGTTCTGCTCCATTCCCCGGGCCATGAGCTTGCCCGCGTAGCGGGCCAGGTTGATGCCGTCGCGCACCGACCAGGGCAGGTCGTCGGTGTGGGCTTGCTGCAGGCGCTCCACCACGTAGCGCGCCACGTCGTCGGTGGTGAACGGCACCTGCGACGAGAGGATGCGCAGCTCGTCGTCGGCGTCGGGGTAGTCGACGAAGATGCGCGGCTGGATGCGCGAGTGGATGTACTCGGGCAGGTCGAAGGTGCTCGCGTCTTCGTTCATGGTGGTGACGAAGCGGAAGTCGGGGTGCGCGTGCAGGCGCACGCCCGCCACGATGGACTCGACGTAGCGCCGCCGATCGAGCAGCGGCACCAGCGACGCCCAGCTGCGCTCGCTCATGCGGTTGCCCTCGTCGAGCACCAGCACGCCGCCCGTGAGCATGGCCGAGACCACGCTCGAAGCCATGTATCGGATGGTGTTCCCGGCGCCGAGCACCGGCGTGACCACCAGGTCTTCGGGCCGGGTGTCCATGGTGACCTGGAAGACGTACACGGGTCGACCCAGCAGGCGCGCCGCGGCGCAGGCCAGCGTGGTCTTGCCCGATCCGGGCTGCCCCACCAGGCGGGGGTTCAGGGGGTAGTCGCGCTCGTCGACGAGGCTCCAGGCCGCTATCAGTTGGTGTAGCGGCTCGACCTGGCCGATCCAGTCGAAGGTCAGGTCGACGGGCCGCGTCAGGTGCAGCTCGACGCCCGAGACGGTGACGGTAGGCGACGTCGACGACGCCGGTGCGGGCTCGCGCACGGGGTCCCTCGATTCGGTATCCAGATGACTGCAGACTACTCGGGCGGGGCCCGGTTGGGAAGGAAGTTCCCGATCGGCGAACTGCGGTAATCGCTATGTGCAGGTCAGGAGAGGCGTTTCGCGATGATCGCGTCGACCATGTCCTCGGCGAAGTCGAGCGACAGCATGAACTTGTCGTAGTCGACGTTCTCGGGCGTGTCGGTGGGCCAGTGGTAGTGCCGCGGGGCGCCGATGGTGGGGTCGATGCAGGTGAGGCAGAGCCCGTCCCAGCCGTGGGCCAGGAAGGCCGCCACGTCGGAGCCGCCCACGGGCACGGCGAAGCCCGTGACCTCGGCGAATCGCGGCTCCGAGGCCGCCACGCCGCGCGCGACCTCGCACAGCCACTCGGGCGCGTGCAGGCGCCGGACCTCGCCCTCCCACTCGAGGAACCGCAGGTCGCCGTTCGAGAGGGTGTCGAGGCCGAGGATGACCGTCTTCTTCGGGTCCCAGCGCCCCTCGAAGTCGCGGGCCATGGCGTCGCCGCCGCCCAGCGAGGCCTCCTCGCAGCCCATGGCCGCGAAGACGATCTCGACGTTGGCGGGCTTCTTCGCGGCCAGGCGGCGCGCCAGCAGGGGCTGGGCCACGCAGGCGGTCAGGTTGTCGGCGGCGCCCGGCACGATCTCGTTCTTCAGCACCACCTGCAGGTTGACCAGGAAGGCGATGAGCGAGGGGGCCGTGAGGGCCCACTCGAGCGGCCTGAGCGGCCACGACAGCGGCCCCGTGACCATCTTCAGCAGGTCGATGCCAGCGAGCGCGAATTGCGCGTGGGTGGCCATGGCCAGCGAGCGCGTGAGGTAGTCGATGCCCAAGGGCGGCTTGCCGGCGAACGCCTTGATGAACTTGGGGTCGAACAGCCAGCCGGTGAAGGCCGCGTCGACGTGCGACAGGATGACCACGCGCAGCTCGGGCTCTCCCGTGGCCGGCAGCGTGCCGAGCACGTTGCGCGAGGGCTTCCAGGGGAAGAGGCGCCGGAGCAGGTAGGCCTTGCGGGTCGACTCGAGGTAGTACGAGCCGCCCGCGGCCAGGTGCATCAGGAAGCCGGCCGCGGGTGCCACCTGGGAGACCACGGTGCCCAGCGTGCCGAGCCCGAAGTGCAGCGCCAGGTTGGCGTACAGGTTGTCGTTGAACGTGAAGGCGTGCTCGCTGAGCGCCAGGCCGACCTTCTGGAACTCGGCGCCGAGGATCTCGTGGGCCCGCCGCTCATCGGGGCTGGTCGGCTGGCGGCGCGGACACTCGTTTACGATGCGTGTCATCAAGTCGCGCGCGTAGGCCTTCTCTTCTTCGGGTCTCCAGAGCGCCACGGGGATCGCCATGTCCGCCTCCGTTCGTCGGCCGTGTCGCCGCATCGTACCGAACGGTCCGACGCGCCGCATGGGAATTCGTTGCGTCAAGAAACTGACGCC
>CAZBRS010000008.1:14150-109136 GCA_964494475.1 uncultured Myxococcales bacterium
TGCTCACGCTCCGCAACGAGGTGAGCCTGCTCACCTTCGACAAGGGCGCCGAGCTCACGTACAACCCTTACGACGCGCTCACCTTCGAGGTCCGGCCCCGCTGGTGGTTCGGCGACGTGTTCTACGCCGCCCTCGATTTCTCGCTGACGCGCGAGTTGACGGCGGCCGACGACACCACCCGCAGCGGCGAGACCTGGCTGGGCGACCTGGCCGTGGGCGGCGGCGCCGCGCGCTTCTGGACCATCCCGTGGGTCGGCGTCGATCTCACCGCCGACGCCCGCGTGCTGGCCCCCACCAGCAAGCTGTCGCAGGCCCGCACGCTGCTCGTGGGCCTGCGCGGCAGCCTGATGCTCTCGCGCCACTTCCCGCTGCTCGAGGGGCTCGACGTCACCTACATGCTGATCGGCAACAAGGGCTTCCACCGCTACTCGACCAGCGAGTTGGACGCGCCCCTCATCGGCGGGTGCAGCGGCGACGCCTCCGAGTGCGATCGCTTCCGCAACACGGGCTATCGCAACGCCGGCTTCCGCCTCACCAACGGCCTGAACGTGTCGCTCGACGTGCTCCCGTGGCTGGGGGCCGAGGCCACGGCCATGCACCTCGTCGACTACCTCTACCCCATGAACCCCGCCGATCCGCGCGTCAGCCTGGTGCCGCAGGAGCCCGCGAACGATCGGCAGTACCTGTGGTTCGAGGGCGAGGTGCGCTTCAAGCCCATGAAGAGCCTGGGCATCGGCGTCGGCGTGTCGACGTTCGCGCCCTTGCTCGCCCCCGACTCCACGATCTACACGCCGTTCGTGAACCGGTACACGATGGCCTACGTCGAGCTTCGGCTCTTCGTCGACGGCCTCATCGCCCAGATCGTCCCCGAGACCGCGTCAAAGTAGGGAGGAAGACCATGAAGACGAACATCGCCCTGTCCGTGCTGTGCCTGGTGCTGGTCGCCGCCTGCGGCAAGGAGCGCGCGCCGATCGACCGCGTGCAGCCCTTCGCGCTGCAGAAGGCGCACTTCGTGGGAGCCGACTTCCAGGATCCTGCCGACGACCCCGAGTTCTGGTTCCAGGCCACCCTGGTCGACGTCGGCTACGGCGCGGCCCAGGACGGCCTCTTCACCTCGACCTATGCCCAGCCGATCTCGCGCATCCGCTGGGAGATCACCGAGGGCTACCTGATCGGACGCCTGGCCTACGAGCGCATCGAGGGCACCGACGGCAAGGGCGTGGGCGGACCGGTGCAGGACGGCGTCGTCGTGGCGGTGTTCCCCATCGTCAGCCACTTCGACGTCACCAACGCCTACAACTCGACCACGGGCGAGCAGCTGAACATCCTCGAGGAGAACGCCTCGGATCGTCCGTGGAACGAGCGCGAGTACCTGCGCGTCGACTTCTCGCGGAACGAGAACACCGACTCGTACGACTTCGACATGCTCTCGATGGTCGGGATCTACGGCGGGGTCGTGTACGAGCCGTTGGCGTACTTCGTCGACGACCCCACGAACCCCGACGCCCCCCACTTCGATCTCGAGAACGGCTACTTCGACGTCACGAACAAGGCCTTCGCCAAGCCCGGCGTGGTCGATCTCAGCCACCTGGGCTGGGGCATCGACAGCTTCCCCGCCTGCTTCCTCGACGCCGACTTCTTCGGGGGGAGCGCCCCCAGCGGCTCGTGCAACCCCGTCGAGCTCACCATCCGCATGTCGTTCCGCAAGGTCGTGGACAGCGACTACGAGCCCGTCGAGTGGGATGGCTACCGCTTCCAGGCCTTCGGCGGGTTCACGACCGATCGCCACGGCTACGCCCGCGACTACGGCATGACCGACGCCCTGTGGCACCGCTTCCTCAGCCGCTACCAGATCTGGGAGCGTACGCACGCCTACGAGGACGCCGAGGCCATGACGGGCTGGACCCCCTGCTACACCCCCGAGACCACCCCCTACGGCGCCGACCCGCACCGCGACGAGAACGCCGACGGCACCGAGGACGAGTGCTCCAAGGTGGGCGCCGGCTCGCGCTGCGACCCGTTCCGTCAACGCTGCACCCTGCCCTACACGAAGCGCACGCCCATCACGATCCCCTGGTACTACGCGAGCGGCTCGGTGCCCGGGTACTTCGACGCCACCGAGCTCGCCTCGCACGAGTGGGACGTGGCCCTGCGCACCGCGGTCCGCACCGCGCAGTACACCGAGTGCTTGGCCGTCGGCGGCGCCGACTGCGCCTCGAAGTTCCCCATGTACCAGGGTCAGCAGGACGAGAACGACGACGCCGTGGTCTTGGCGCTCGAGGTCGACGACTGCCGGCACCAGCGGGCCTACAAGGAGCTGAAGGGCGACGAGGCGGCCTGCAAGGCCGTGGCCGCCGATGTGGCCAAGAAGCGCGGCTACAGCATGGGCGTGGTCTCGATCGCGCAGATGCCCGAGATGATCGTGCTGTGCCACAGCCCCGTCGAGGCGGGCGATCCGGCCGCGTGCGGCCAGCCGCGCCTGCCCTCCGGCATGACGGCCGCCGACTGCTACGACGCCTGGACCGCGGGTGACCGCGAGACCCTGGTGACTTGCGACGAGGCCCTGAACGTCCGGCGTGGCGACCTGCGCTACAACCAGGTCAACGTGCTGCCCGATCCCCAGGTGCCGAGCCCCTGGGGCATCATGGTCGACTCGAAGGATCCCCTCTCGGGCGAGACGGTCGCCTCGAGCATCAACGTGTGGTCCTACGTGAACGATCTGTGGGCGCGGGGCGTGATCGATCGCCTGCGCTTCATCCACGGCGAGCTGAAGGCCTCCGAGATCACCGAGGGCACCGACGTGGCCGACTGGGCCATGGCGGCCGAGGCGGCCTCGGGGGGCGGAACGCTGCCCAAGCTCACGGCCGACGACCGTCAGCGCATGCTGGCCGAGTTCTCGCACGCGTCGGGGCACTCTCACGACGCCGAGGCCGTCGTGGCGTCGCCCGTGACGGTCGATCCCGCGACCCTGGAGGCGGCGCGCGTCCTGAACGACCAGTTCAAGGGCGTGATGGCGTCGTCCGACCGCTCGTCGTCGATGACCCCGGTCTACCTGGCGCGCGCCGAGCAGGCCCGGGGCACCGAGTTCGAGGCCCAGTTGCTCACCCACGCCGTGCGCGAGCACTCGGGCACCGAGTCCATGCCCCTGACAGGCACGGCCCTCGACCTGACCTCTCCTCTGCGCGGTGGCAACCCGACCGTGCTGCGCGAGCTGCAGCGCCTGCAGGACAACGCGTTGGCCGAGCGCGGCGCGTGCATCCTGCGCCAGGCCGACGCCCCCCTCGGGCTCGCTCCCCTCGCCGACATCCTGCAGGCCAAGTTCGGCGCGTTCGACCCGGCCGCGTCCAAGGACGTTCAGGAAGACCGGGCCGCGAAGATGCAGCGCTACGTGGCCGAGCGCGCCCAGTACTCGGTCGTCGCGCACGAGATGGGCCACTCCATGGGCCACCGCCACAACTTCGTCAGCTCCAGCGACGCCTGGAACTACCGCGCCCAGTACTGGCAGCTGCGCACCCGCGACGGCGCCGTCGACCAGCCCTGCACCAACCTGGTGGCCGACGGGGCCACGTGCGTGGGTCCGCGTTACTTCGACCCCGTCACCCAGAACGAGAAGGACAACCTGATCTGGATGTTCATGTCCTCGTCGATCATGGAGTACCCGGGCGAGACGACCCAGGACTTCATCGCCCTCGGCGCCTGGGACTTCGCGGCGACCCGCATGTTCTATGGCGACTCCACCGCGGTCTACCGCGACGAGTCGTACAAGATGGGCACGGTGCCCGCCGAGCTCTCGCTCGCGAAGATGGACAACTTCGGCGGCATCCTCGGCATCACGCACCGCGTGGGCGACGACGAAATCCACTACTCCGCGCTGCAGAAGCACGCTCAGCTCATCAAGGACTGCGTCGAGATCGACCCCAACGCCTTCAAGCCCAAGCGCTACGACGAGGCCTCGTTCGGCAAGTGGCACCCGGTGCTCGACGGTCAGCTCGTGCAGGTCGACGGGCGCTGGACGCGCTGCAGCCAGCAGCCGGTCGACTACGTGCGCTGGAACGACCTCTCGATGCCGGTGGGCTACACGGGCTACTTCCGCGGCGACCGCGCCGTCGACGAGCAGCTGCGCGTGCGCGTGCCGTACGGCTTCGCCACCGACCGCTGGGCCGACCTGGGCAACCTGTCGGTCTACCGCCACGACAACGGCGCCGACGCCTACGAGATCTTCGACTTCCTGATCTCGCAGCAGGAGGTGAACCACATCTTCGACAACTACCGGCGCGGCCGGTACGGCTTCAGCGTCAAGAACGCGTCGAACCGCACCCTGTACCGCTACAACGAGAAGATGCGCGACGGCGCCAAGGGCCTCACCCTGATGCGCAACGTCTACGAGGACTTCTCGCTGGCGCAGGGCTACAACTTCGACCAGTTCTGGCCCTCGATCGCCCCCCTGTTCTTCAAGGAGAACATCCTGGCGTCGTCCATGGTCTTCGACCACTTCACGCGCACCCTGACCCGCCCGCAGTCGGGCGCTCACTTCAAGGTGTCGGGCACCACCTTCCTGCAGTCGGCCGACGACTACACGGGCAACGCCGGCGCGACCCTGGTCACCATTCCGAACGGTGCCACGGGCGGGTTCGGCAACATCCAGCCGGGGGGCCGTCCCATCGAGAACCGCCTGGCCGACTCCATGGGCGAGTACGACGCCGAGTACACGGTCAATTGCGGGTCGTACTACGACAAGATGTGGGCGGCCATGCTGTTCAGCGAGTCGGTCGACAACTTCATCTCCGACTCGCGCATGGACTTCGTCGATTCCCGCTACCGGTCCTGTTCGCTGGCCGACCTGTTCCCCGAGGGCTACCGGCGCCTGCTCGGCAACATGCTGACGGGCGATACGTTCCTGAAGGGTCCGCGCGTCGTGGCCGACGCGTCGGGCAAGCCCGCGCTCGACGCGAACGGCTTCCCGCTGAACGGGCTGGCCTGGACGTCGTGGTGGGGCGATCAGCCCAAGGTGTGCTTCCCGAGCGCCGGCAGCCCGATCTGCACGTCGTACGGCGAAGACGACGACCAGTTCGGCGGCGGCGTGGCCCCGAACACCGCGGTCATCGATCCGCAGGTGGGCTGGGAGCAGCAGAAGTTCCTGATCGCCATGACCCTCATGTACCTGCCCGAGAACCAGAAGCAGACCTGGATCAACCAGTTCAGCCTGTGGGAGCTCGGGGCCGACGCCGACCCGGGCTTCGAAAACCGCATCGAGTTCCACCACCCGACCGGCAAGGTCTACGTGGCCAAGACGTTCGGCCGGGAGACCGTGTTCGGCCGCAAGGTGCAGAAGGGCGTTGCGGCGCGCATGCTCGAGTACGCCAACGAGCTGCTCGCCCAGGCCTACGTGACCGAAGACGGCCCCGACCTCGACAACGACGGCACGCCCGACTGGTACGTGCCGGTCATCGACTCGACCACGGGCCTGCCCTCGGTGAAGTGGGACTCCACGGTCTCCGGCATCGAGGACGGCTACGTGAAGCCGAACGGCGTCGAGGGCTGCAACGCGAGCGACTCCTCGGAGTGCACCTGCGCCGCCAACCGCAAGTGCCTCGAGCTCGAAGACTACGTCTCGGTGCCCGTCTTCCTGCGCCAGGCGCTGCAGGCCTACGGTCTCTCCGAGGCCAGCCCCAAGGGAATCTACAACTGACAGCGCGCGGACGAACCTTGCCGAACACCGAGCGAGTCCTGCTCGTCGAGTGCGTGAACGCCGATCAGCACCCCGGCCGGGTCGCGGTGCTCTATCCGTTCCTCAGCGGCTTCCTGGCACGCCAGGCCGTCCCGACTCGCTGGGTGCGCTTCGGCATCGCGACCACCAACCCGCTGGTCCATGCCCGCGACGAGCTCACGCTCTCGGACGACGAGCTCGCGCTGCTGCAGGGGGTGGTCCGGGAGCACCGTCCGACCACCATCGTGCTCACCGATCGCCTGGCCGAGGCCCAGGAGGAGCGCCTGGTCGCGACCTCTCCGGGGGTCCGGCTGCTCGCGCTCAGCGAGGGCACTCCGGCCTTCTCCGGGCTGCCGGCCTTCCACGGCGTGCGCGAGCTCGAGGACCCCGGCTTCGTGCCCCTCTTCGACTGGCAGCCCGGGAACGCCGCCGCCACGGCCAAGGAGATCGACAACCTCTACCTGTCGACCGAGGAGACCTGCGGCTACCGCGCGCGCGTGGACGCGAACCCGCTCTTCTCCGGGCTCGACGACGAGCGCGTGCGAGACCGACGTGGCTGTGCGTTCTGCTCGAACTGGATCGACCCCCACGGCGAGACCCGCGCCATGCCGACCGAGTGGGTGCTCCGCCAGGTGCGGGCGGCGGCCCGGCGCGTGAGCCCCGACGGGGCGCCGGGGGGCTTCCTGCTCGCGCGGGTCGAGGCGATCTCGGTGCTCGAGGCCACGGCCGAAGCCATGACCGAGGCCGGGCTGGCGGGGCGCACCCAGCTGCTGGTGGCCGTCCGCGCCGACCAGGCCGAGGCCCTGGCGCGCTTCGTGAGGGGGTGGACCGTCGCGCACCCGGCGTCGCCGCTCGTCGTGGGGGTCTACGCGTGCGGCATCGAGAGCTTCGTCGACGACGAGCTGGCCCGCTTCAACAAGGGCATCACGCCGGCCGATGGGCTGAACGCGCTGGCCACGTTCCGCGAGCTCGCCGCCGAGCTGCCCGGGCGCTTCTGGTACTCGGGCCTCACCTTCATCCTGTTCACGCCCTGGACCACCCTCGAGGGCTTGCGGCACAACGTGTCGCTGCTCGTGTCGCAGGCCTTCGTCGAGGCCCGCAACGTCTTCGAGTCGCGCCTGCGCCTTCACCCCCGCCTGGCCATCACCGCGCTGGCCGAGCGCGACGGGTTGCTGGTCGACGACGAGCCCGATCCCGTGCTGGTCATGAACCGGCGCAAGCTGTTCGAGGGCGAGCTCGCCTGGCGCTTCGCCGACCCGCGCGTGCGGCCCGTGTGCCAACTCGCGCTGCGCTTCGACCTCCGCGACGACGTGGCGTCCGACGCGCTCACGGTGCAGGTCCGGCGCGTACTGGGCGACGGGCGCTGCGTGTCCGGCCAGGAGGATCGACTGCGGCTGCTCCTCGATCTGGTCGAGGCCGCGTCCGCCGGCGCCGAGCCCTTCGAGCCCGCCGAGCTCTTCGAGCTCGGGCTCGAGCGCTTCCGGGCTCGTCGCGCCGAGGCGCCGGCGCCGCCCCCGGCGACGCAGGCCGCGAACCCGTCCGATCGTGCGCCTGAGCCGGCGCGCCTGCAGCGCCTGGTCGACGTGCTCGTGCGCCTGGTCGAGCAGCACCCCGAGCGCTTCCCGGGCCTGGCGCTGGCGGTCGCGGTCGAGGGGAGCTCCCGGGCCCGGGCGCGCGTGCGGGCCACGGTCGACGACCGAGCCTACGATCTGGCGCTCTCGGACGCGCGCAGCGCGGGCCCCAGCCTCTTCCGCACCCGCTTCTTCGCGGTGTCGCACGCCGCCGACACGCCGCTCACGTCGGCGGATGACCGGCGTCGGATCGAGCAGGCCTTCGAGGCCCTGGAGCGGGCGCTCCTGAAGCGCGCAGCGGGGTAGGGGCGTTCACTTCAGCCAGGGCGTTCGCCTGAACGCCCCTACGAGTACAGCCCTTCGAGCGCGGCCCCGTAGTGCTTCAGCACTTCGCGGCGCTTCAGCTTGAGGGTCTGGGTGAGCATGCCGTTCTGCAGGGTGAAGTCCTCGTCGACCAGCAGCACCTTCTTCGGGATCTCGTAGCCGCCGAAGCGGCCCCCCAGGCACGCCTTGAAGGCGTCTTGATAGAGCTCGGCGGCGGCGGGGCTCTTTGCGAGCGCGGCCAGGTCCTGGGGCAGGTTCTTGCCCTTCTCGTCGCGGGCCAGGCCCTCGAGGCTGGGGACCACCAGCGCCACGTTGTAGGGCTTGCCCTCGCCCTGGATCATGACGTTGGCCACGATGGGCAGGAGCTTCAACTCCTCTTCGATGGCCGCCGGGAACACGTACTTGCCGTTCTCGAGCTTGTACTGCTCCTTGATGCGGCCGGTCATGAACAGGTAGCCCTCGTCGTCGAGGCGTCCGCGATCGCCGGTGCGGAAGCCGCCGTCGGGGGTCATGACCGCGGCCGTGGCCTCGGGCTTGTTGTGGTAGCCCTGCATCACGTTGGGGCCGTAGACGATGATCTCGCCGTCGCCGAGCGCGGGATCGCCCAGGGTCGTGTCGATGACCACGCGCACCTGGTCGATGGGACGGCCCACCGAGCCGAACCGGAACCCTGCCGGGCCGTTCATGGTGACGGCCGGCGTGGTCTCGGTGAGACCGTAGCAGTCGTACACGTAGATGCCGAGGTCGGCGAAGAAGTTCGCGATCTCGGGGTTCATGGCCGCGCTGCCGCTCATCGAGCTGGCCAGGCGCCCACCGAAGCGCGCCCGCACCTTCGAGAGCACCACCCGGTCGAGCACCTGGTACGCGAGCTCGAGCACCAGGCTGCGCTCGCCCTTGGCCCGCATGAGGCGCCGCTGGCGCGCTACCTTCATGGCGGCCTCGAACAGGCGCTTCTTAACGCCCCCTTCGTGGTCGACCTTGGCCCGGATGCCGGCGTGGATGCGGTTGAAGACGCGCGGCACCGAGATGAGGAAGCTGGGCCGCACCTTCGCGATGTCGTCGATGATGGTCTGGGGGCTGCCCATGAAGCCCGTGGCGCCGCCCAGGTGGAGGCCGCAGTACAACTCGGCCGTCTGCCCGTACGAGTGCGCCCAGGGCAGGATCGAGAGCCCGACGATGGTGTCGTCGAGCTGGCACATGGTCTTCACGCCGGCGTGCACGTTCGACGTGAAGTTGCCGTGGCTGAGCAGCACGCCCTTGGGGTCGCCGGTCGTGCCCGAGGTGTAGATCAGGCACGCGGTCTCCTGGGGCGTGGGCTTCTGCGAAGGCACCGGCGCGGCGCGCCCTGCGGCCTCGAGGGCGGCCAGGCTGCCCGGCCCGCTGCCGTCGATCAGCACCAGGCTGCCCAGGCGGGGCAGCTCGGCCTGGAAGCCCTTCACCTGCTCCAGGATCTCGGGCTTCGAGACGAACAGCGCGCGCACGTCGGCGTCGCCGATCACGTAGCGCCACACGTGGGGCAGCTCGGCCTCGTACATGGGCACGAAGCGCGCGCGCAGCCCGTACGTGGCGAAGGCGGCCACGGCCCACTCGACGCGGTTGTTGGCGATGAGGCCCACGGCGTCGCCCGGACCCACACCCAACCCGGCCAGGCCGGCGCGCACGGCGTCGACGCGCGCGGCCACCTCGTCGAACGTAATCCATACGTACTGTCCGTTCGCGTCCTTGGTGCCGAAGAGCAGCCGGCCCCGATTGCGCTTCACGCTCTCTTCGAACAGGTCGACCAGGTTGTCGGGCTTGGCATAGGTGAAGGTGGCCGTGCCGTAGGACGTGAGGGCCATGGGTGCCTCCGGTTGGGGGGTGGGGCGGTCGATTGGTTGTAGCTCAGGGGGGGCTCGGAGGACAAGGGGCGAAACGCGCTCGAGGGCGCGCGAGGATCAGAACGTCCAGGTGGCGGACGCCTGGAAGAACATGGGCGCGCCGGCGCCGGACAGCACGTACGGACCGCGCGTCAGGTAGCCGGGATCGAGCTCGAAGTCGAGGAACAGGTGCTGGAAGGTGAGGCCCACGCCCAGCGTGTAGTAGTACGCGGCCTGGGGGGCCTGATTGCCGATGTTGGGGACCAGGCTGTAGGTCGTGGTGACCACGGTCTTGCCGTCGGGATCGTCGTGTACGACCTTGGTGGTCTTGTCGGACAGCAGCTTCACGAACGCCGCGCGCACCACCATCCAGTCGAGGATCTGGTACTCGAGACCCGAGCGGATGGACGGCAGCGTGAAGACCGAAACGGTGGTCTTGTCCATGACCTGGTCGACGGTGGTCTTGGTGTCGAGCTTCGAGTACTCGATGGCCGGCGCGATGTAGACGGTCATGCCGGCCAGGGGCGACAGCACGACGGCGCAGCCGAACTCGAGGTCGAGGGTCGACGCGCTGCGGTGCACTTCGAACTCGGGGTCGAGGCTCGAGGCGTCGGACGACGCGCGCGTCTGGGTGCCGCTGATCGAGGCCGTGTTGATGTAGAACATGGGGACGATCGCCCAGCGGGCCGAGAGCGCCCAGTTGGCGCGCGTCACGAACTCGATCTCGCTGCCGGCCGAGAGGCTGCCGGGGAAGCTGACCTGATCGGGCCGGAACGAGTAGCCGTGGGCGCCGTACTTGACGCCAGCGTCGATCGTGAGGCGGCTGAACTTCAGCGAGCCGCCGGCCTGCAGCCCGAGCTCGTGCACCTTGAACGCGTCGCTGGCGCGATCGACGTCAGCGTCGAACGGGCTGACCTCGGTCCAGGCCGGGGAGCGGTCGTAGGTCGCGGAGCCGTAGAGGATGTGCAGGCCCACCGAGCCCCAGTCGAAGGCGCGGCCGAGGAAGATGTCCCACGCGCGGTTGGCGGCGGCGCCGGCCGGGTCGAAGGCGATCTTGCCGGTGGCCAGGTCGAAGCCCTCGGCGAACTGGGCGGCCAGGCGGTCGTTGTAGTCGCTGGCCCAGACGCCGAGCACGATGCCCCAGTACGTGTTCAGGTGCAGGTGGCCCGAGAGCTCGGACATCACGGGATCGAGCGGCTTCACGAACGTCTTGTTCGTGGCCTTGGCCACGTCGAGGCCGAACTGGTCCGGGAACTCGGCGACGAGCTGCGGGTACAGGCGCACGCCGGACTCGTCCTTGAAGTAGCGGCCACCCTCGCCGAGCGTGTGGACGCGCGTGAACGAGGCCAGCGCGGTCGAGGCGAAACCGCCCGCGACGGCGACGACGACGAGCCACTTGACGAATCGCTTCATGAAGGACCCCCAAGACGTATGGTCGAACTCGCGCGGAGTTTGTTCACAAGCGTTTGCGTTGTCAACGATTTTTGAGGGCCACGGGCCGCGGAATCAACGGCCCTCGAAGAGGCGCTTGGCGAACTCGGGGTCGAGCGGCGTCTGCAGGATCTTGTCGGCCGCGGCCTTGATGTCGTACTCGAAGCGACGGAACTCGACCGAGCCCTCCTCGACATCGTAGATGACGTAGCATCCGCGGGGATCGCGATCGCGCGGCTGCCCCACGCTGCCGACGTTCACCACGACCTTGGTGCCGTCGTCGTCGTGGGGCAGCTTCTCACCCTTGAACTCGACGGCCTTCTTGGCGTTGAACTGGAACATGCGCGTCATGTGCGCGTGCCCGATGAAGGTGACGCGCTGCAGCTTGGCGAAGAAGTCCTGCGACCCGAGCGTCTGGGCGTGCTGGCGCGTGATGACGTAGTAGAAGTTCGACGGCAGGAAGGGCGCCCCGTGGAAGAAGCTGGCGCGCGCCTCGGGCAGCGAGAAGCTGTAGGGCAGGCGCGCCAGCCAGTGCAGGTTCGTCTCGGAGAGCTCGTTGCGCGTCCAGTCGATCGCGAACTGCGCCGTCTCGTAGTAGTACTCGGTGCTCATGAGCCCGAGCACCGCCGTGTCGTGGTTGCCGAGCAGCGTGAGCTCGGACAGCTCGCGGACCAGGTCGCAGCACTCGTTGGGGTTGGCCCCGTAGCCCACCACGTCGCCCAGGCACAGCACGCGGTCGACGCGTTGCTTCGACACGTCGTCGCGGAAGCGCTGGAGGGCTTCGAGGTTCGAGTGGATGTCGGAGAAGACGGCGATGCGCATGGCGCCAATTATTCCGGTCGCGACCGGCGGGTCAAGCGTTTCCGGCGAGGGCGTGGTCGCTGCTCGCGTCCGAGCGTCATTTTCTTGACGTCTCGCGGCCGTATCGTTGCGCTCGCCGCCGTATTTGCCTACCATGTACCCCATCATCGTGGGAGAGCCTGCCCGTGTTGCAGCCCAGCCTCGACCGACTTCGCGACGCGCTCCCCACGAGCCCGTTCGCCTGGGTCGAGGGCGGCGTTGCCTTCCGTGACGGGGCGGTCGAGGCGCGCACCGTCGCGTACGACGACGAGCTGCGCGGGTTGCCCCTCGGCGTGGCCGCGGAGCGGCTGGCGGGCGCGGTGGTCCTGGTCGAGCTGGTCGGTCCGCCCGATCGCGCGACCTCGCGCTGGCTGGGCGGTTGGGTGAGCGCCTGGGGTGATCTGTCGGACCTGCTCCTCCCCGACGAGATCGTCGATTTCCCCCGCTTCGTCGTGTACGGCGTCGACCTGGGCGACCCGTTGCCGGGCTTCACGCGCGTCGGCGTCGAGCGGCTCGTCGAGCGCGCGTCCCGCCCCGAGGCTGCGCCCGGGTTGCCCGAGCCGCTCCCCTTCGAGCACCTGCACCCCGATCTGCAAGACCGACTGGGCTGGCTGGCCGCCGTGGGGGCGCCGCTCACCACCGACGAGCTCGCGAGGCTGTCCGGGGCGGTCGAGTCCGTCCTGGTGCGCGAGCGCGCCACGCTGCTCCGCATCGGCTACCTCGAGCCCGAACGCTCCGACTGGAGCCTTCGGCCCGAGGCGCCTGTCCCCGCCGAGGTCGTGCTGGCCCGCGCCCAGACCGTACGGCCCCTGCTCGAGGCACGGTACGCAGCCACCGGCTCGCCCGCGCTGGCCGCGCGGCTGCTCGAGCTCGCTCTGCGCCGGGGCGAGCCCCTCGAGGCCGGTCTGGCGAACGCGGTGCTGCTGAATCTGCTCGCTGCGGGGCGCGCTGCGGCGGCGGCCGAGTTGTCGCAGCGTCTGCTCGAGGGCGGGGCCTCGGCTCCTGGCCTCGTGTCGTTGGCGGCCCGAGCCCTGCGCGAGTCGGGAGACCTCGCCGGGGCCGCCCGTCTGCTCGCGAGCGCCAGCGCCGACGACGAGGCCGCGCGGCTCGAGCACGCCCGGCTGCTGTTGGCCGCGGGCGATCTTCCGGGGGCCCTGGCCCGCCTCGCGGGCGCCCGTGGGCTCGAGGCCCGCCTGCTCGAGGGCACCACGTTGCTCGAGGCCGGCCGGGGCGCCGACGCCGAGCGCGCCCTCGCGTCGCTGGGGGCGCTGCCCTCCGACACCCCCGACGGCCTGCGCGCCGAGGTCGACAACCTGCGGGGCAAGATCGCGTTGCACCTGGGCAACAGGCCGGCCGCGCTGGCCTGCTTCGACCGGCTGTGCGCGTCGCCGCTCCCCGTCATGCGCGCGCGCGGCTTCCACAACAAAGCGCTCCTCCGCCTGGCCGAAGGCGACCACCGCCGCGCCATCGACCTGTGGCAGCGCACCCACGCCATCACGTCCGAGGCCGGTCAATGGTACGGAGCCGCCCTGGCGCTCTACAACGTGGGTGTGGCCTACGAGTACCTTGGCAACTACGGCGTGGCGCTGCGCTTCCTGCGCGACGCGTTGGCCGCGTTCCGGTCCGGCGGGTACCGCTCCGAGATCGCCCTCGCGCTCACCGGCATCGCCGACCTTTACCTCACGCTCGGCCGATTGCGGGGCTCGCGCGCCATCCTGGCGGCGGCGGCCCGCCTGGCTCGGGAGCAGCAGAACTCGCTCCAGGAGTTGCGCGTCGCGTTGCGCGAGGCGCGCCTCGACGTCGAGGATGGCGACGCCGAGCGTGCGGTGGCGCGTCTCGACGCCCTCGAGCCCTTCCTCACCGACCAGGGCGCCCCCTCCGATCGCTGCCAGGCGTTGCTGCTGCTCGTCGAGGCCAGGCTGCGCCAGGGCGGCGGCGCCGAGTTGAAGGGTCGACTGGCCGATCTCCTGGCGCTCGGCCCCGCGGTCCTCGACGCCGAGCAGATCGGATGGCTCCGGCTGGCCGCGGGCCAGCTTCGTCGCGACGCCGGTGAGGCCGAAGCCGGCTTCCTGGTGGTCGAGCGCACCGGCAATCCCTGGGCCGCCTTCCGGGCCGCCGGCTCGGTCGCCGATCTGTACCGCGCGCTCGGCGACGAATCCCGGCACGCGCGTTGGCGCGAGGTCGCCGAGCAGTGGCTCGACCGTTTCCGGCGCCGCGTGCCGGGCGAGTTCGCCGCCGGGCTCGACGGCCGACCCGACGTGCGCCGCCATCGCAACCTTCGCGCGGGCTGCCTGCTCGCCGATCCCAAGCGGCTCGAGGCGCGCCGCGCCGCGCTGGCGCGCTCGCGCTACGCCTGGCTGGTAGGAACTTCGGGGGCCTTGCTCGACACCCTCGCGCGCGTCGAAGAGGTCGCCCTGCTCGATCCGGCGCCCGTGCTGCTCCGCGGGCCCGCCGGTGCGGGCAAGTCGGGCTTCGCGCGCGCCCTGCACGCCGTGTCGCCGCGAGCGGCGGGGCCCTTCGTGGTGCTGCCCCGCGGGGCCGTCTCGGGTCGCTGCCTGAGCGACGCGCAACTGAGCGAGGCCGAAGGCGGCACGCTCTTCGTTCCCGACGCGACTGCGCTGCCCGACGCGACGCTCGCCACGCTGGCGCGCCTGGTCCGTGCGCCCGGCTCCGCGCGTACGGCGGGCGTCCGGCGGATCGCAGACGTGCGGGTCGTGCTGGGCCTCGACGACGAGGGTTCGGGCGCTGGGGCGGGGCTGCCTCCGGTGCTCGGCCTGGTCTCGGGTGTCATCGAACTGCGCATCCCCGGCCTCGCGGCGCGCCGCTCCGATGTTCCCTCGCTGGTGGCCGCGTTCCTGGCCGAGTTGAACCTCCGGCACCGCACCCAGCGGTCGCTGCCCGATCCGGTGCAGGCCGAGCTCTCGCGCCGCGCCTGGCCGGGCGAGGCGCGCGCTCTCTGTGACGAGGTGCACCGCCTGTACTGGAACCCCGAGGCCACCGCCCAGCGCCCGGGCGCCCGAGCGGGCGCCGAGCCCGCTACGTTCCCGATCGATCTGAACCAGGTGAAGACCGATCTCGAGACCCGCTACATCCGCGAGGCGCTGGTCAAGACCGACGCCAACATCGCGGCGGCGGCGCGCCTGCTCGGCATGAAGCGTCCGCGGCTCTCGCAGAAGATTCGTGAGCTCGACATCGATCTCGATCGCCTCAGGAGGCAGCCATGAAGCCGTTCCTCGTCCTCGCGTTGCTCGGGTTCGCGCTCGCCTTCGGGGTCGCGGGCTGCGACTATGGCTACGCCGAAGGTGAAGACCCCAGCCAAGTCGACGAGTCGTGGGGAATGGAAGAATACGGGCTGCGCGTCGACGACGAGGCCGAGGGCGAGCGGCTCGAGCCGGTCAGCCTCCCGGCGGCGCCGGGGGTGCCGCTCTCGGTCCGTTACGTGCAGGTCCCGAACCCTTCGTCGTCGGGCTCCCTGCCCGTCCAGCACCCCGATCCCAAGCCCTGGAAGAAATAGCCTGCTCTCCTCGATTTGACACCCCCCTGCTACGCCCGGATAATCTTCAACGGTGTTCTCTGCCCTATCGGAGGCCCATGCGCTCGCATTCGTTGCCGGGGCTCCCGGCCTTGATCCTCGGGGTCGTGCTCCTGGTCGGCTGTTCGGGAAAGACCAACGGGGAGCCGGACGACGTTCCACGCACCGATCTGCAGGACTCGCTCGACCAGGCCGAGGACCCGGACCTCGACGCAGCCGACCTCGACGCCACCGAGACCGTCTCGCCGTCGGCGAAGCCCAAGGTCGTGATCCAGAGCCACAAGACGGGCGACGTGATCGAGGGCCGGCCTCGCGTCACGGTCGAGGCCACGCACCCCTGCGGCATCGCCAGCGTCAGCGTCAGGCTGTCGTGGCCCGCGTCCTCGTCGGTCAAGAGCGCGGACGGGGCGCCGCTCGGCTCCATCCTGTTCAAGGAGTGCCCCAACACCGACCTGTCGAAGACGCAGTTCGAGTGCCGGATGGACGACACCAGCACCTTCCCCGAGGGCTCGCACGACAAGGACGACCACGACATCTCGGGCGACGCCGTGCCAGACGGCCCGGTCACGCTCGTGGTGGTCGCCACGTCGGCCTGTGACGAGGGCCCCACGACGGGCCTGGCCGGGGTCAGCGTGGTGCTCGACAACCACGGGCCCGCGATCCACCTGATCTCGCCCACGGGCGAGGAGAAGGACTGCCTGACCGACGAGCTGCGCATCGAGCTGTGGATCGAAGACGCCGTCTCGGGGCTCGTCGGCGCCGAGATCGAGGTCTTGGTCGACGACGAGCGCGTCGCCACCCCGGACCCCAAGGACGCGACGAAGGCGAACCCGTTCGTGATCCTGCACCACCTCGAGGGGATCACCGATGGAGCGGTCACGGTCGTGGTGACGGCCACGGACAAGAACGGCAACGAGACCGAGGTCGAGGTCGAGGTGTGCGTCTCGCTGGTGCCCGTGTACCGCATCGTGCAGAAGGTGGGTCCGAAGGACGATCACAACGAGTTCCTCTCGACCGCCATCCGCTGGATTGACTTCGGCGTCTTCGAGTTCGACGGCGACGAGGAACCCGTCGTGTTGCTGGCCACCACGAACGGAGTCTACGCGTCCAAGCTCACGCCGCAGGGCCTGCCCAAGAACTTCGAGCAGCTCACCAACCGGCAGGCCGAGTTCGTGAAGGCCGTCCCCAGTCGCATGGCGGACAAGGACTATCCCTTCGCCCTGGTCGTGGTCGAGCTGCTCGCGTCGGGCGACGCCGGGCTGGTCGTCTACGAAGACCCCTACAGCGTCGACGGTCATTCCCTGCCGCCGGTCGCGGCCGAGGGGGCCGAGGTGGTCGACGCGGCCGAGGTGGTCGACGCGGCCGAGGTGGTCGACGCGGTCACCGACGCGGCGGCGATCGCCGACGGGGCCGAGGTCGCCGAGGTGGTCGAGCCCAAACCACTGGAATACGACCGGGGTCTCGTCGTGGAGACGAACGTGCTGAAGGGCGTTGTCACCGCGGTCTGGATGGGCGATCTGGTCGGCCCCGACGCCGACGACGGGGGGACCCCCGAGGTGGTGATCGGCACCGAAGACCCGACGACCGGCCTGCAGATCTACGCGGGCGACGATGGGCTCGAGCGCTGGTTCTCGGCCGTCCCGATCGACGAGGTCGCGGGCGTCGACAAGACCGTGACCATCGTCGTGGCCGATATGGACGGGGACGGCCTGAAGGACATCACGGTGGGCCGCGAGCCGACCGGCGAGTTCAAGGGCTTCAAGCAGACTCGCCAGTACGAAGAGGGCAAGTTCGCGTGGACGCAGAACCACATTCCGGATTGCGGAGACGCGGACGGAGCCAACGTGGCCGACATGACCGGCCTGGCGGTGGCCGAGTTGCTCGGTGGCGACGAGGTGCCCGAGGTCGTCGCGGTCAGCGCCAAGCTGAGCACCGTCGCCGTACTCCAACGCGACAAGTCCGGCCTGACCATGGGCGACACCTACGCGTGCCTGCCCCAGGCCTTCGCGGCCCAGGGTGCCTTCCAGCAGTTGCTGCTGTTGGGATCCGAGCCCGGCAAGGTGCTGGTGACCGATCTCGATCGCGATGGTCTGTCGGAGCTCGTGGTCCTGAACAAGGGCTCGGGCAACGTGGCCGTGCTCGAAGACTATGCCCCCGAGGCGACGCTGTTTCAGGTGGCCGAGAGCAAGGTCGTCTACTACAACGTGGGCCCCGACCCCTTCCGCGTCTGGCGCTTCGACCAGGACCAGGACGGCTGCGACGACCTGCTGGTCATCCACGAGGGCTCGGCGGTCTACTCGTGGCTGCGCAACCCGGCCTGCGACGGCAACCTGGTTGCGGCCGTCGACTCACCCTGCCCCATCGATCCGAACGATCCAGGCGGCCGCCTCGCGCCTTTCGAGCTCGGGGTCGACGACATCGACCTGAAGCCCGACGCCTTCGACGACGTCGTTCTGCTCACCGAGACCATCAATGTCCCCGACGCGGTGGGTAAACCCGTGCCGTACTATCCGCTCTGGTTCTACGCGTCGCGTACGCAGGGTGGTGACGGCATCGTGTCGACCGCCGAGGGCGCGGGCCTGCTCCCCCCCGAGTATGCGTGGTCCGTGACCGACTTCGCCCTCGGCAACGTGGCGAAGACCAGCCACCCCGACGTGCTGGTGGCGTTCTCCGCGCCGGTCGACACGCCGACCGACGACGATCCACCGGACGACGTCCCGGAAGAGGCGAAGGAGCCGTTGTCGCGCAATGCCATCGCCGCCATGTACTGGGCCGGCGACGACGACATGTTCCTGCCGGTCCCCGCCATCGACACGGTGCCGTTCTACGCCGAACCTGTCGCGATCGCGCTGGGCGACGTACACAGCCTGACCCCCGACAACATGGTCGACTTCGTGACCGTCCACGCCGAGAAAGGGGTGCCGGGCTCCGAAGGGTACCGACCGCCGAGGGTCGCCTCGTATCAGGTGAACGCGAGCGGTACGGGAGCTCCGTTCCTCAAGCGCGACACGAAGGTGGGCGAGCCCGATGGCGTCGGCAACGGGCCGATCGATGCCGTGATGGGGCCGGTCACTCCCCTCGGCGACGAGTTGAACGACGTGCTGGTCGTCAACCGCCAGAACCAGGACGTGAGCGTCTACATGGGCACGAACCAGGGCCTGTTCGCCGATGCCTTCCCCGCGTTCGGGCTGGGCGTCGAGCCCCTCGCGGTCGAGCTGGTCGACTGGAACGCCGATTGTTTCCTCGACGTCGCCATCCTCACGGCCGACAACCTGGCCGTCGCCTACTGGAACGATATCGCCGAGGTGTTCGAGCCCGCGGCCTTCTTCTACGCCGACGACGAGGCCATCTCCCTGGGCGTCAAGAACGACGCCGTGAAGGGCGCGGTCGAGCTGCTGGTCAGCGACACCAATCACGACTGCCGCGACGATCTGGTCGTGCTCAACAAATCGCGCAGCCAGGTTCACGTGTTCGTGTCGTCGGGGACGAAGGCCCCGGGCGTCGCGCGCCCCATCCCGCCGGTGGCCTTCCCCACCGGTTCGGGTCCGATCCGCCTGGCCAAGGGAGACCTGAACGGCGACGCGTGCGAGGATCTGGCCGTGCTGAATGGCAAGGGCGAGTCGATAACGGTGCTGATCAGCGGCAACTGCGTAGCGTGCACGCCCCCGGTCGACTGCTCCGGGAACCCTTGATCGTCGCGCCGGTCGCCCGAGCTCACTTGGGCGGCTTGAGCTCGGCTCCCAGGATCTGCGACTTGCCGGCCCGGATGGTCACCTGGCGCGTCCATTCGCCGTGGCGCGGGTGGGTGACCCGGACGCGGTGGGTGCCGGCGGGCAGTTCGAGCTCCCGCAGGGGGGTCACGCCCCGATCGATGCCGTCGACCGTGACATAGCCCCAGAACTTCGAGTTCACCGTGAGCGTTCCCGTGGGGCGCGGGCGCGTGCTCTTGGCGGTCGCTGGTTTCGGGCTCGTCGCCGCCGGCTCCGCGGTGGGGGTGAGGGGGAGGGGCGTGAGGGTGCGTTCGGGGCGCCGGCGATCCATGGGCACGGCGGCCACCGCGGGGGGAAGGCGCCACGCCAGGGCCCGGCGGCCGGCGCCGAGCACGTCGGGGAAGCGAGGCCCGGTGAGCACGTGCGTGCGCTGGAGCCGAGGCACGAGCACCGCCGCCGAGACCCCGCCCACGAGCAGCGCCAGCACCACGCCCAGCGCGACGCGGGTCCGGAGGGAGCGGAACCCCGGCAGGTGGCTGATCATGTAGGTGGAGCGCTCGGAGAACGTCTGCGACTCGCGCAGCAGGCGCCGCACCTCCTCGGCGCTCTGCAGGCGCCGCTCGGGGTCTTTTTCGAGCATGCGCGCGACCAGCGTGGCCAGGTTGCGCGAGACCTGGATGCGGGGATCGAGGGTGGCGAGGTTCCGTGGCTCGTGGTGCAGGTGGCGGAACACGGTCTCGCGGAGGTCGGGCGTGCGGAAGGGATTGGACCCCGCCAGCATCTCGTAGGCGATCACGCCGAGCGCGTAGAGGTCGGTCCGGGGGCCCACTCCCTTGGCCTGGATCTGCTCGGGCGCCATGTAGGTCGGCGTGCCGAGCAGCAGGCCTTCGGCCGTCAGGGACTCCTCGCCGTGCATCTGCTTCAGGAGCCCGAAGTCGATGAGCACGGCGCGGCGGTCGTCGCCGTGCCCCACGAGCAGCACGTTCGAGGGCTTGAGATCGCGGTGCACCACGCCCGCGGCGTGGCTGGCCTCGAGCGCGCGGCACAGGTCGACCAGGAGCGGGACGGCCTCCTCGGCCGGCAGGCGACCGCGCTCCTTCAGGAGGTCGGTCAGCGTGGCGCCCTCGAGATACTCCATCACGATGTAGAGGTTGCCGGACGAGTCTTCGTGGAAGTCGTGGTACGTGACCACGTTGGGGTGTCGCAGCCCCGCGACCACCAGGGCTTCCTTGCGGAAGCGCGCCTTGGCGGTCTCGTCGGCCGCGAGCGCCGCTCGGATGGTCTTGATGACCACCTTGCGGCCCAGCGAGACCTGCTCGGCCAGCAGCACTTCGCCGAAGCCGCCGCGTCCGATCGTCTTCAGGATCCGGTAGCTGTCTTCGAGCCGGAAGCCGCCCGTGGGCATGCGGTTACTCGAGGGGGCTGCACAGCAGTTGGAAGCCGTCGACGAATTTGCCGGCTCCCCCGCGCACGCCGGTGCACACGTAGCCCTTGGGACAACTGGCCGCGAAGGGTGTGCCGCCGTAGCCGCCCACGTGGTCGGCGTAGGCCTGGCCGTCGCCCAGCTTGGGCTTGGTGCGCTCGCGCAGCGCGCGCTCGATCTCCTTGAGGGTCATGTTCTCGAGGCGATCGGCGTTGCGCGCGTGCTCGGCTTCGTAGGCCATGCCGGCCTTCTCGGCGTACGACCCGCCCCCGGCGGCGGCGGCCGGCGCCGTGGTGGTGAGCCGGACCGGAGTCGCTACCGCCACGGGGGCCTCGGCGCCCTCCTTGAGGGCGGCGAACTCGGCCGTGGTGACCACGCGCAGGGGCTTCAGCGCCTCGCGGAAGAACTCGGGGCCCTTGGGCACCGAGAGGGCCACGAAGGAGCCCTCGAAGCGCACGTCGTCGGGCACCGCGTTGCGTGCTCCCAGCGTGGCCAGGAACGTGCCTTCCTCGACGAACACGAACTGCGTCTCGCTCCACAGGGGCTTGCCGCCCTTGGCCTCGCGATGCAGCGCGAACGTCAGGCGGACCATGCCGAAGAAGGGGCTCCCGTCGGGGCCCATCAGTTGCCCGCGGTACGCGACCGACCTGGCGTCGGCGCCCGAGGGCAGGAGCAGCAGGGTAGCCAGGCCCAGCAGGGCCAGGCGGTGCGTGAGGGACGAACCGGTCATCATGGCGATTCCTCCAGCGAACCGACAAAACGTACGATGGCTGGAGTTGGCTGTCAACCGCGTCCGACGCCGTGCCGGTTGACGCTGGCGTGGCGGGGGAGGTATCCTCTGCTCCGATCCTCACGTGGTGACCATGAAGAAAGACAACCTCGTCCGGCTCTTCCGCCGACAGTCCTGGAAGCAACGCGACGCCGTCGCGATCCGCCACCGCCGCGACGGCCTGTGGCAGTCCATCTCCTGGAAGCGCTGGGAAGACGACGCGACCGCGGTCGCGGCGGGGCTGCTCTCGCTGAACGTGAAGCCCGGCGATACGGTGGGCCTCCTCTCGCGCAACTGCGGCGCCTGGCTGGTGTCCGAAGTGGGCATTCTGATGGCGGGGGCGGTGCCCGTGCCCATCCCCATCGGGCTCACGGAGGCCGAGCTCGGGCACGTGGTCCGCGACAGCCGCGCCCGCACGGTGCTGGTCGACGCTCCCCACAACCTGGTGCGCTTGCAGCGCGCGGTGCAGGGCGGCGAGCTCCCCTTCGAGAAGGTCATCGTCTTCGACGACGAGGGTATCGTCCCGGCCGGCGAGCGAAAAGGCGATGTCTATGGGCTCTCCGAGCTCTTTCCCACGGGCGACCCCTCCTGGCTGGTGCGCTTCGACGAGTTCCTCGAGTACGGGCGCGAGCAGCAGCCCCGCTTCCAAGACGAGCTCGAGCGGCTGCGCGAGGCGGCGCTCTGCCCCGAGGATCCCGCCCTCGTGATCTACACGTCCGGGACCACCGGCGTGCCGCGGGGCGTCGTGCTCTCGCACGGCAACCTGCTGTTCGAGATCGAGCGCCTGGCCGAGGCCATCCCCATCGACGAGAGCGACGAGCAGTTGCTGTTCCTGCCCCTGTCGCACATCCTCGGCAACGTCGTGTGCAAGTCGGCGTTCCTGACGGGCAGCCGCGTCGCCATCGGCGAGGGCGTGCCGCACCTGCTGGAGAACATCCGCGAGGTGAACCCCACCTACATGACCACGGTGCCGCTCTTCTGCGAAAAGCTGGTCGAGCGCGTCTCGTCCATCGCCCGCGAGCGCGGCCTGCTGGGCGGCCTCACCTTCGACTGGGCGCGCTCGGTGTCCGACACCGGCCGACGTCGCCGGGGCCTGGCGGGCCTCGGCGGCCTGCTCGACAAGGTGCAGGGGGCCGTGGCCGAGCAGTTGGTGCTGAAGGATTTGCGGCGCATCATGGGCTCGCGGCTGCGCTTCCTCATCTCCGGCGGGGCGCACCTGTCCCCCGGCGTGGGCGAGTTCCTGCACTCGATCGGCATCCCCGTGCTCGAGGGCTACGGCCTGACCGAGACCACCGCCGCCACGCACGTGAACCGCCCCGACGCGCCCGAGTACGGCAGCGTGGGTCTGCCGCTGCGCGGCGTCGATTGCCGCATCGCGGCCGACGGCGAGATCCAGGTGCGCGGGGGCAACGTGATGCAGGGCTACTTCCACGACGAGGCGGGCACGCGCGACGTGTTCACCTCCGACGGGTGGTTCCGCACGGGCGACGTGGGCGTCATGGACGAGACCGGGCGACTGACCGTGACGGGCAAGGCCAAGGACCTGCTGGTCACGAGCAACGGCCGCAACATCTCGCCCTCGAAGATCGAGAGCGTGCTGCGCAACAGCCCGTACGTCCGGCAGGCCGTGGTCTTCGGCGACAACCGGCCCTTCCTGGTGGCGCTGGTCGTGCTCGACGAGGAGGCCACGCGCGAGTTCGCCCGCAGCCGCGCCATCGAGGCCGCCGACCTGGCCGCGCTGGCGCGAAACCCCGACGTGTACCGCCTGATCGAGCAGGAGATCGAGGGTCGCTGCCGCGATCTGCCGGCCTTCGAGCGCGTGCGCAAGTTCGCGCTGCTGCCCCGCGACCTGTCGGGCGAGGCCGGCGAGGTCACCCAGACCCTGAAGCTGCGCCGCGACGTGATCGGCAAGACGTACGCTGCCCTCATCGAGAGCTTCTATGGCTGACGTGCTCATCGTGATGCCGACCTACAACGAGGCCGACAACCTGGCGCGCATCGTGCCGGCCCTCCACGCGGTGCTGCCCCGGGCGCACGTGCTGGTGGTCGACGACGGCTCGCCCGACGGCACGGGGCACCTGGCCGACACGCTGGCCGAGCACGACCCCCGCGTGCACGTGCTGCACCGCGCGGCCAAGCAGGGCCTGGGTCGCGCCTACCTGGCGGGCTTCGCCTGGGCGCTCGAGCGCGACTACCGCTTCGTGTTCGAGATGGACGCCGACTTCAGCCACCAGCCGAAGTACCTGGCGCCCATGCTGGCCGCGGCCGAGGCCGGCGCCGACGTGGTCGTGGCCTCGCGCTACACGAAGGGCGGTGGCACCGAGGGCTGGACGTTGAAGCGCAAGCTCATCTCGCGCTGCGGCGGGCTCTACGCGCGCGCCGTGCTCTGGCTGCCCGTGACCGACCCCACCGGCGGCTTCAAGTGCTTCCGACGCGAGGTGCTGCAGGCGCTGCCGTTCGACCGGATCCTGTCGACCGGCTTCGGCTTCCAGATCGAGCTGAACTACCGCTGCCACAAGCTCGGCTTCCGCTTCGCCGAGGTGCCCATCGTCTTCCCCGACCGCAAGGCGGGCGCCTCGAAGATGAGCGGCGCCATCTTCCAGGAGGCGCTGGTCAACGTGTGGAAGCTGCGGCTCGATCGGGGCATCCGGGCGTCGGCGGCGAAGGGGCGCTGATCCATGCGCTTCCTGGCCGACCTGCACATCCACTCGCACTACAGCCGCGCCACGGCGCGCGACATGGACCTCGAGGCGCTGTACGTGGCCGCGCGGCGCAAGGGGCTGACCGTGATCGGCACGGGGGACTGCACGCACGGCGCGTGGCTGGCCGAGTGCAGCGACAAGCTGGTGCCGGCCGAGCCTGGGCTCTATCGCTTGAAGCCCGAGCTCGAGCGCGTGCTCGACGAGCGCGTGCCGGCGGCGTGCCGGGGCCCTGTGCGCTTCGTGCTGTCGGGCGAGATCTCGACCATCTACAGCGCGGGCGGCCAGGTGCGCAAGGTGCACCATGTCATCCTGCTGCCGAGCCTCGAGCACGCGGCGCGCTTCCGGGCGAAGCTCCTGAAGGTGGGCAACCTCGACTCGGACGGGCGGCCCATCCTGGGGCTCGACTCCCACGACCTGCTCGAGATGCTCCTCGAACTGGAGGGCGGAGGCACGCTGATCCCGGCCCACATCTGGACGCCGTGGTTCTCGGCGCTCGGCTCGCGGTCGGGCTTCGATCGCATCGAGGAGTGCTACCGCGAGCTCACGCGCTACATCTACGCGGTCGAGACGGGCCTCTCGTCGGACCCGGAGATGAACTGGAGCTGCTCGTTCCTCGACCCGTTCGTGCTCGTCTCGAACTCCGACGCGCACTCGCCCGACAAGCTGGGGCGCGAGGCCAACCTCTTCGACTGCGAGCTCAGCTACTTCGCCCTGCGCGACGCGCTCATGACCAAGCGCGACGGGCGCTTCCTCGGCACCGTCGAGTTCTTCCCCGAGGAGGGCAAATACCACCTCGACGGGCACCGCAAGTGCAACGTGGTCCTGGATCCCGCCGAGACCGTCAAGCGCAACGGAGTCTGCCCCGTGTGCGGCAAGATCCTGACCATCGGGGTCATGAGCCGCGTGTACGAGCTGTCCGATCGCGAGGCCGGCGAGCGGCCGCCGGTCACCTTCCCGTTCCAGCGCCTGGTGCCGCTGGCCGAGGTGCTGGGGCAACGCCTGCAGGTGGGGGCCGGCTCGCAGCGTGTGGGCGTGGCGCTGGAGCGGCTGCTCGCGAAGCTGGGGCCCGAGGTGGGCATCCTGGCCGACGTGCCGGTCGACGAGATCGCGCGGCACGATCCCGTGCTGGCCACGGGCATCGCGCGCATGCGGCGCGGCGAGGTGCGCGTCAAGGCCGGCTACGACGGCGAGTACGGCGTGATCGAGGTGTTCGACGCGACCGAGTTGGCCGGGCTGGCCGGGCAGGCCGAGCTGCTGGGCGGCGCGCCGCTGCGTCCCCGCGGGCAGCGCGCGGCGGCGGCCCGGCCCGAGCCCACGCTGCCGCTCGGGTTCGAGCCGCGAACCGAGCCCTCGTGCCCGCCGGCCGTGGTCGGCGAGCCCGCCCAAATCGGGTTGCGGCTCACCGTGAAGCCCGCGCGGGTGAGCACCACGCCGGACAACGCCCAGAAGCGCGCCATCACCTACGCGGGCGGGCCGCTGCTCCTGCACGCGGGGCCCGGCTCGGGCAAGACGCACACGCTGGTCGAGCGCGTGGTGCACCTGGTCGACCGGCGCGGCGTGGCGCCGAGCCAGGTGCTGGCGGTGACCTTCACGCAGCGCGCGGCCGAAGAGCTGCGCGGGCGCCTCGCGAAGCGGCTGGGCTCGCGCGCGGCGGGCGTCACCGTCGAGACCTTCCACGCCTTCGCCCTGAAGCTGGTGGCCGACGAGACCGGCGAGGTCCCGCAGCTGCTCGACGAGGAGGAGGTCATCGTCCTGCTGCGCGAGTCGCTCGGCCGGCGCGACGCCGCCGCCGCGCGGCGCTCGCTCAGCCTCGTGAAGCAGCAGCTGGCCGACCCCCGGGTCGGCGCTCCCGATTTCGGGGTGCCCGGCAGCCCCGACCTGGCGGCGCTGGCCGCGGCCTATGCCGGCGCTCTGGCCGAGCGCAAGCTGCTCGACCTCGACGACCTGCTGCCGCGCGCCGTGGCGCTGCTCGACGCTGATCCGGCCGTGGCGGCCCGCTGGGTCGCGCGCTTCCCTCACGTGCTGGTCGATGAGTTCCAGGACGTGAACCGCGCACAGTACGAGCTGGTGCGGCGCCTGGCCCCGCCCCCCTCGGCAGGGCACGGGTTCGCCGGCGCCGAGGTGGTGGCCATCGGAGATCCCGACCAGGCCATCTACCGCTTCCGAGGCGCCGACCCCGCGTTCTTCGAGCGCTTCGCCACCGACTGGCCGGGCTGCAAGCGCGTCCGGCTGAAGAAGAACTACCGCTCGTCGGCCGAGGTGGTCGAAGCGGCCACTCGGGCGTTGCACCCCCCCGCCGAACGGGGCGCTGACGGAGCGGCGGACGACCCCTCGCCGGCATTCACGGTCGAGGCCGTGGCGGGGCCGGCGAACGTGCCGGTGTCGGTGGTCACCTGCGCCAGCGACAAGGCCGAGGCCGAGTTCGTGGCGCACACCATCGAGCAGCTGCTCGGGGGCGTGGCGCACTTCTCGCTCGACTCGGGGCGCAGCGGGGGCGAGGTCGCCGGCACCCTCAAGAGCTTCGCCGACGTGGCCGTGCTGGCGCGCACCCACGAGCAGGCCGCACCCGTGGCCGAAGCGCTGGGGCGGCTGGGGCTGCCCGTTCGGCGCGGCGGCGAGGCGCGCGCCTGGCGCTCGTCCGATCCCGTGCGCCAGTTCCTGTCGTTCGTGCGCATCCTGCGCGGCGAGGGGCGGCCCTTCGACTTCCGCACGTTGGTGCCGCCCCTGGGCCTGCCGGGGGGTACCGTGGAAGACCTGCCGCGCATCGACCGCGCGGCGCTGGTCGAGCTGGTGCGGGCGCATGCCCCCGCGCGCCTGGCGCCCCTGCTCGAGGCCGAGCCCTCCGAGGCGGCGCGCCGACCGGCGGCTGATCTGCTGGCGGCCTTCTTGCGCTTGACCGAGTACCACCCCTCCGACGAGCCCGACGACCCATTGCGCCTGCTGGTCGAGCAGATCGGGGACCGCGCCTGGACGGGCGCCGACGTGGCCGGGCGCCTGCGCACGCTGTCGGACGGCGACCTCGTGGGCACGCGCGGCGACCGCATCCAGTTGCTCACGCTGCACGCCGCCAAGGGCCTCGAGTGGCCGGTGGTCTTCGTGCTCGGGTGCGACGAAGGCTGGCTGCCCTATCGGCGCGCGGGTCAGCCCGAGTCCGAGGTCGATCTGGCCGAGGAGCGCCGCCTGCTCTACGTGGGCATGACGCGCGCCCGGCGCCAGCTGTACCTGCTGCGAGCCCGCCGCCGTCTGCGCGGCGCCGAGCTGGTCGAGACCGAGCCCAGCCGCTTCCTGGCGCCCCTCGCCGCGCTCCCGGCCGCCACGGTCACGTACCTCGAGCCCGAGGGCCCGCGTCGCGCGAAGGTGCAGCAGCTATCGCTGTTGTGACCGGGTGTCCATGCTGACCGTCCTCGTCGCGCTGCTCGCGCTCCCCCCGGCGCTCGCGCTCGCGTTCCTCGCACGCCGTGCGGTCGGCCATGCGCTCCGGTGGCGTCGTCGACCGGGCTGGCGTCGGCTGACGTGCCACGCGGCCATGGAGCGCTTCGCCGACGTCGACGCCGCCGGGCACCGGATCGTGTTCGAGGCGTTGCCCGAGCACCGCTTCGAGGTGCGCGCGCGCGATCTCGCCACGGGGCGCGAGCGCGTGCTGTCGGACCCCGACGCCGACGCGCGCCACCCGCGCCTGTCGGCCGACGGCCGCGTGGCGGCCTGGCAGCGGCTCGACGCCCGCACGCCGACCCGGAGGAGCCGGCTCGTCACCTGCGAGGTCGACGGGGGCGCACCGGAGGCGGTGGACGTGCCCTTCGAGCACGTGCTGGCCGTGGCGCTCGACGGGAGCGGCCGGCGGCTGCTGGTCTCCGGCGCGGCGGGCGGCGTTCGTCGGGTGGTGCTGATCGAGCGCGGGCGAGGCCCCGCTCGCGACGTGTTGCCGGGGCCCGCCGAGGCGTTGGCGCCCTGCCTGACCGCCGACGGTCTCGCTGCGGCCGTGCTCACGAACTGGCGGCACCACCCCCTGCGCCGCTTCGAACCCTGCGTGCTCTCCACCGGGGGGAGCCCGCCCCGGGTGTTCGAGCAGGCGCGCGACTGCCGGGGCCTGGCGGCCTCGTCCGACGGCGCGTGGCTGGCCTTCGAGGCCGTGGGAGGAGGCCCCTCGACGGTCGTGCTGCTCGACGCGGCGCACGGAAGGCAGGCGGTCGTGGGCCCCGGCTTCGCGCCCGTGCTCTCTCCCGACGGTCGCTGGCTGGCCTTCGACGAGATCGACGACGCCTTCGACCTGGTCGTCGTCGATCTGCGCTCGAGCCGGCGAGCGGTCGTCTCGCGCGGAAATCCCTACCCGCACCAGCCGCGCCTGACCGCGCGCGCGTCCGTGATCCTCTGCGCCGGGCACCTGAACCCGCTCTCGCGCACGGGGGACTGCGACCTGTTCGAGGTGGCGCTCGAGCGGTTGCCCGAGGCGGAGTGGGCGCCCGTGGAGCTCGCCTTTGCGCCGGTGACCTCGACCCGCCTGGCCGACCTGCCAGAGCCGCCCCCGCGGTCGCCCGAACCGCTGCCCGTGCCGCGCGCCTCCCTGTGGGTGGCCGACTGGTACCGCCGCGCCGATGGCTCGTTGGCGCCCCTGGCGGAGCAGGACGTCGAGGGCCTCGAGGTCTACGGCGAGCGCCTGGCCACCATGCTGGCCCACGTGCGGGAACTGACCGGGGCCGACCGCGTCAACGTGGTGTGTCACTGCATGGGGGGCCTGGTGGCCCGCGCCGCCCTGCAGGGTTGGCGCGACGGCGCGTTCGGGCACGCCGACGCGGCGGGTCGGCCCGCCCACGAAGGGGTCCGGCACCTGGTGACGGTGGCCTCGCCCCTGCGCGGGAACTCCTTCCTGGGGCTCCTGCGCCTGGCGCGGGCGCTGCGGCTGCCCCTGTACCGGCGGGGCTTCACGCGCCAGTCCGACGACATGACGCGGGGCAGCGACTTGCTCCGCCGCCTGAACCAGGGCGAGCGCTGGCGCGAACGCCTGCCCGGGACGCCCGCAGCCTGCCTGAAGCCCGGTGGCCGCGACGCGCCCCCCTTCCACCACTCGTTGACGGGCGACGGCTACCTCGTGATGGACGGCGCCGTCCCCACCGCCGCGACGCGCGCGGCCGGCCTGCCGGGCAGCCCTGTCCTGCTGGCGGCCGACGAGCACGCCGTCCTCTACGAGGGGGCCGACGGGCGTTGCGCCACCCGTCCGGGCCGTCGCCTCGTCCACGTGCCCGAAGACGTGTGGGGCCGCGCCGTCACCGAAGACAAGAGCCGCGCGCTCACCGACTGGATCCTCACGCACCTCGAGCCCGATCTGCCCGTGGTCTTCGTGCACGGCAGCTACCTGTTCCGAGGCTCGGCCGACCTGTCGTGGCGCGTGCTGCTGCACCGCCTGACCGGCGACGTGCCGGGCTGGCCCGCGCGCTACGTGCGCGTCGACACGGGGCCCGACGGGTCGGCAGATTCCTGGTTGCTGGACGCGAACTACGACCCCAAATCGAACACCTTGACGTCGTCGAAGCGCAACTGGGAGAGCCAGTTGTTGAACCCGAAGGCTCCGCCCGTGAGCAGCGCCGGGTCGTCGAACTGCAGGTAGAGCTCGCCGTCGAGGTACCAGCGCAGGGAGCCACCGCGCCGCACGAGGGCCCAGTGCACGGCCTGGTCGGCCGGTACGGGGCGGCCGGGCTTCTCGAGGCGGTCCTTCGCGTGCTCCCCGTGCTTCGCGAGCACCGACAGGCGGTTCTCCCAGCCCCCCATGATGAAGCTGTAGCCCGATTCGTGAACCCGCGCGTCCCCGAAGGCCTCGCACTTCACGTCGCCGCGGAACTTGCTGCCATCCTTGGGCGTGAGGCTCCAGGCGTCGAACTCGACGCGCACGTCGGCCGGCAGCGAGGGATTCCACCACAACCCGGCGTTCTTGGCGCCCACGTCGGCCAGGCGCCCGGCGACGATGGACCAGGTGGGGCCATCGGCCTTCCAGGCGGGACCCAGGTCGGCTCGCTCGAAGTCGTCGGAGAACACCAGCCGGCCCCCGGCGAGATCGTCGGGGCCGGGAGGGGTGACCTTGCGGGGGGCGTGGCAGGCGATGAGCGCCAGCGCGACGAGCAGCAGCGGGGAGCGGGGCAGCATGGCCGGGTTCAATCCTTGGCTTCGGGCTTCGACAGGTCGTTGGGGTCGATGGCCGGCATGTTCAGGAACGTGGCCGTGTTGGGCAGGGGAGGCGGCGCGATCGAGGGCTCGGCGTCCCCCCCGACGGGCTCGGCTCGGTCGGTGGGCTGCTGGCGCTGGGTCAGCAACTCGCGGGCCATCGACAGCTCGTCGGTCGTCTCGCGCAGGCGCGTGCTCAGCACCTTCACGAAGCTCCACAGCACCTTGACCGCCAGGTTGGGCAGGTCGCGCAGCAGGTCGTAGAAGGCGGTGCGGTCGATGACCAGGCAGACCGTGTCGCGGAGCGCCGTCACGGTGGCCGAGCGGGGCCCCTTCTCGAGCAGCGCCATCTCGCCGAAGTGGGAGCCGTCGTTCAGGCGCGCGAGCTCGTGGGTGCCCTTGCGGATGACCACCTCGCCGCGCAGGATGATGAACAGCGACTCGCCGTCCTCGCCTTCCGTGAAGATGGCCGCTCCGGTCTCGAAGCGCTCGGCGTGGGCCAGGTTCATGATGTGCAGCAGCTCGGTGAACGTGAGGTAGCGGAACAGGCTGAGCTGCTGGATGATCTCGAGCTTGCGGCGCGCGATTTGGTACTCCTTCTTGGCCGGATCGTCGTCGACGTAGAGCAGGATGCCCGTGATGTTGTCGCGCCCTCCGCGCTCGAGCGCGCCGTCGATCAGGGCTCGGAGCACGGTCTCGGTCGCCGCGGGGCCCTGCTCCGCGAAGATGTCGCGCAGCTTGCGGGGCGTGAAGTACGTGTAGAGGCCGTCGCTCGCGAGCAGCAGCACGTCGCCCGGGAAGAGATCGAACGACAACACGTCGGGCTCGACCGAGTCGTGCACGCCCAGCGCGCGCGTCAGGGCCCCGCGGTACTCGCGCGGCAGGCTCGTCTTCTTCTGCACCTCGGAGCCGATCGAGTGGTCTTCGGTGATGGGGTGCACCGTGTCGTCGCGCAGCAGGTACATGCGGCTGTCGCCCACGTGGCCGAGGAAGGCGTGATTCCCGTTGATCAGCACGACCACGGCGGTGGTGCCCATGCCATCGAGCGACGCGTCGGACGCCACCATCTCGCGCAGCTTGGCGTTGGTGGCCTCGAGCGCCGACTTCAGGAGGGCGCGCACGTCCTTGGTGGTGAGCTCACCGGCGCGGAAGCGCTCGAGCTCGGCCGATTGCTGGCGCACGGCGTCGCGGATGAACTCGGTGGCGTTGGCCGAGGCGATCTCGCCGTACTGGTGCCCGCCCATGCCGTCGCACACGATGTACAGGCCGAGGGCCTCGTCGACGAGGTGGGCGTCTTCGTTGTTGCTGCGTTCCTTGCCGACATCGGTGCCGGCGGTGCAAACGATCTTCATGCGAGGCGCTCCAACGTGCGGGTTGACGTGGTCAGAGGGTCACCTTGCCCTGCAGATAGAACCAGTGCGCGGGGCTGGTGTCGCCGAGCCCCTTGTAGTTGCGCGCGCCCTCGGCGGGCAGGAACAGGCCGTAGCCGGTGTCGGCGCGGAGCCACGGGAGCGGCTGCCAGGCGAGCACCAGGTCGAGCTCGCCGCCCATGTGCTTGCCCATGGCCTTCAGGGGCGCGTTGCCGCTGCCGAGGATGGGGAACGGCGCGCGATCGTCGACGGCGAAGTACTCGTGGTACTGGAGCGACGCCGTGAGGCCCTTCGCGGGCGTGACCTCGGCCTCGACGCCGAACTCCATCAGGTTGGTCCAGGACACCAGGTCCATGAGGCCCCACCAGGTGTGCAAGGCGGGGAAGAGCGGGATGAACGAGACCGAGCGGGTGTTGCCCGGCACGTCGCGGGGCTCGGCGTCGCCCGACGCGCCCGACGCGAACGCGCCCACCTTGAAGGGCACGGTGCCGGAGCTCACGTAGCCGAGCCCGGCGTAGCCCGCGGTGGCCAGGTGGTCGTTCTTGGTGGTCGAGAGCGCCTCGGTCACCTTGCCGACCTGCACGATGGCCTCGACGTCGAGGTACAGCGCCTCGAACAGCGTGCCGTGGAGCAACAGGCCCAGGGTGGCGAGGTTCTTGTACGCCTCGGGGCGGCCGTCGTACAGGTGCAGGGCGTAGGCGTCGAGCGTGAGCCCCCGGAACGGGCCGGCGGCGAAGGCGTAGCTGCCGTAGAAGCCGCCGAACGTGCTGTCGCGGCCCAGCGCGACGTTCTGCTCGCGCAGCACGGTGTACAGGAGATCGAGCGTGAGCCCCTCGACGGGCGCGTAGCTCAAACGTGCCCCGTCGAAGGCGCGCCCGCGGTTCAACCAGTCGGGAGCGGCGATGACGCGCTGCTGGCCGTAGCTGAGCGTGAGCCGCCCGGCGTCGAGGGAGAGCCCTTCGACCAACCCTCGGATGGTCACGAAGCCGCGGTACATCGCCAGCTCGGACAGTTCGTCGCTGAGGCCGACGCCCGCGCCGCCATGGCCCCAGACGCGCGAATCCTCCAGCTCTGCGGTGACGGTCACCTGGCTGACGGGATGGAAGGCCACGCCCAGGCGCAGCCGCTGCTGGAAATAGAGGTCGCGGTCGCGCGCCTTCGAGGTCAGGTCGGTGCGGTTCATCTCGAAGATGGAGCGGGCGCGGAGCGAGCCGAACAGGTCGAAGCGCTTCAGGCGTTGCTCGACCTCGTCGGCCAGTTCGTCGACGCGCTGGCCCTGCTCGGCCAACTCGACGCTCTTGCGATCGAGCTGCAGCTGCAGGTCCTTCAGGCGTTTGCCGAGCTCGTCGATTCGCCCGTGCAGCGTCGCGTGCTCGGCCTTGCCCCGCTCGGCCTCGTCGAACGTGGCGTCGACCGTGGCCTTCAGGAGCTCGATCTCCTGGTTGACCATGACGATCGAGCGCTGCAGCTCGTCCTGGGTCTGGGCGCCGAGGAGTGCGGGGGCGAGGAACAGGCCGAGGAGCGCGACGAGGCGGGAGCTCATGGACACGACCTCGGGGGCGAGTGTACGATCGGCGCGAGTATCCAGCCATCCCAAGGGCTTGTCAACGGCGGGAACATGAATGGGATCAGCGAGGGCAGGGGGGGCGTCTACGTCGCCGTGTGGCTCAAGCCGGGCGCGAAACGCGACGCCCTGAACGGCTGGCACGAGGACGCGCTCCGCGTCGAGGTGAAGGCGCCGCCCGTCGAGGGCAAGGCCAACGCCGCGCTCGAGGCGTTCCTGGCGGCGGTGCTGGGCGTGTCGAAAACGGCCGTGCAGGTGGCGAAGGGCGGCAAGAGCCGGCGCAAGAGCGTGTTCGTCGAGGGGGTCACTTTGCCGGCGGCCGTCGAGCGGTTGGGGAGGCCGGACCTCTGACATCGTGATCGCACCTGGATTTTGGCTTCGTTCCTGGCGTTTCCTTGCCGCCTTCCAGGGCGTTCTTGACGTGGCGATCGAAATCGGACTCGAACAGGCGGTCCTGTACGATGCGGTACTTCTCGAACTCGCTCTCGGCGAAGGCCTTGGCTACCGCCTGGCTCACCTTGCCCGGATGGTCGAGGATGTCCCGCTCGTTGAACTGCAGGAAGGCGTTCAGCTTGCCGGCCCAATCCTCCATCGTCATGGGGATGTGTCGCTCGGCTTGATCCTCGGCGTAGTCCAGGTACATGGTAACGAAGCGGTCGAGCGTCTTCAGTTCCTTTTCGGTCAGGTAGTTCTTCGCGACCACCACGTCCGGCTTGATGATTTTGCCGTGCGGGGCGTTCTTCCAGGTCGTCAACCCCATCCGTTCTTTGCGGGCGTCGGCTCGCTCCAGGATGATCTCGGCGGCCGTATGGCCGTGAATGGCGAAGTGCAGCTTGTTCTGAACCGTGGCGAAGAACGTCTCCGTGGTCTCGGCGGCAACGCTGTAGTCCATGGCCGTGGCATAGATGTCGGTGATCTTCTGGTAGAACTTCCGCTCGCTGGCCCGGATCTCGCGGATCTCGGCCAGCAGGTCCTCGAAATACTGCTTGCTGAAGAAGGCCCCGTTCTTCAACCGCTCGTTGTCGAGCACGTAGCCCCGGATCGCGTAGTCGCGAAGAACGCCCATGGCCCACTGCCGGAACTGCACGGCGCGAGCGGAATTGACCCGGAAGCCCACGGCGATGATGGCGTCCAAACTATAGAACTCGACGTTCCGCGCCACGTCCCGCTGGCCCTCCCGTTGAACTGTTCGGAAATTCCGAATAGTTGCCGGCCGGGCGATCTCGCGCCCGCCATAGAGCGTGGCCAGGTGTTCATTGACAGTCGGAACCGTGACCTCGAACAACGCGGCCATGAGTTTCTGCGTCAGCCAGACCGTCTCGTCCTCCACGCGAACTTCGATGCCGTCTTCGCCGGCTTGCCGCGAGAAGATCAAGAACTCGGCGGTGCTGTTGCGGATTTTTAACTTGGTGTCGGTCTTCATGGGCCCGTCCTCTCTTTGGTCCCTGCCGTTTTCACCTGTCGTCGTCCGCAAGTCAACTGCAGGCAGACGCACATTCCTTGCCCCTCGGGCGATATCACGCTAGCGTCACCCCATGGCCTCGCTAATCCGACGATCCTTCCGCCGCGCTCCCGTAGCGTGGGCCTTGCTGATGGCCGCGCTCTCGGCCGGGGCCTGCTCCGGCGGCTCGCGGGCCGAGCCCGGCGAGGTCGGGCTCGACGTCGGGGACTTCGACGCGTTCGTGTCGCCCGCCGAGGCAGAGCCCGCCGAGGTGGCTCCCGCCGAGAGCGTCGTGGAGATCGTTCCCGATAGCTACGATGTTCCCGATGGTGAACCCGTCGCGCCGGCCTGGGAGCTGCCCCCCTGCTATCGCGCGTGCGATCGTGTCACGGCGTGCGGCGTGGCGGCCTGCGCCGGGTACGAGTGGGCCAACGCCGGCACGCTCTTCGAGGGCTGCTTCGGCGGGTGCGACGAGGGCTTCGCCGGCGAAGTGCTGGCGGCGGCCGACTGCCCGGCGGTCCTCGCGATGGCGGGCACGGCGTGGGTCGAGTACGACGCGGGGTGCACGTCGAACCCCTGCGACGCGGCCTGCGAGGTCTTTGCGGCCTGCGTGGTCGAGGTGTGCGAGGCCCTCGAGCCCGCGCTCCAGGGCACGCTGGCCTCCGATTGTCACGCGTGGTGCACGCCCTCGGCCAGCGTGTGGCTGGGCGAGACCCCCTGCCCCGACCTGGTGGCCGGGCTCGAGCAGGGCGACCCCAGCTTCGGACCGGCCTGCCACGGCGCGCCGGGCACGTGCCCCGGCGCTGACTTGTGCGAGCCGTGGGGCGCCAAGGTGGCGGGCTGCATCGTGGCCCACTGCGCCGGCCACGCCGACGCGTACGAGGCCGGGCTCGCGCTGCTGCTCGGCGGGCTGTGCCAGCAGGGCGCCGACTGCCCGACCGAGGCCGACGTGCAGGGCATGCTCGCGCCCGAGGTGACGTGCGAGACCCCCGGCCTCGATACGCTGGGGCACGACGAGCCCTTCATCTCGCTCTGCGAGGGCACGGTGGGCGTGACCGCCGCGCAAGTGACCGAGGCGTGCGAACTGCTGGCGACCTGTCCCGGCGCAGAGTGGCTGGGCGGCGTCGCCGGCTGCTCGGCCTTCCTCGTGGTGGCGCCGAGCGCGGCCCAGCGCACGCAGTGCCTGCTGGACGCCGTCGACTGCACGGGCGCCTACGCCTGCCTGGAGGGGCTGTGAACCGCGCGGTGGCGATGTTCGTGATCCTGCTGGCCTCGGCGCCGGGCGCGCGCGCCGACGGCAGCGCCGCCATCTTCGACGACGACGCGCCCCTGAAGACGTACCGCCTCGAGGTGGCTCCGGCCGACTGGGAGTGGCTGAACGCCCACGCGCTCGACGAGGCCTGGGTGCCGGCGTGCGTGGTCTTCGAGGGCCAGGCCTTCGAGGGCGCGTCGGTGCGCTTCAAGGGTTCGTACGGCTCGCTGTACTCGTGCTTCGACGCGACGGGGAAGCGAACGTGCCCCAAGCTGTCGCTGAAGGTCAGTTTCAACGAGACCGACAAGGACGGGCGCTTCCACGGCCTGCGCAAGTTGGTGTTCAACGCGAACAACCGCGACCCGTCGGCGCTGCACGAGCGGATGGCCTATGCCCTCTTCCGCGCGGCCGGCCTGCCTGCGCCGCGCGCCGTGCACGCGCTGGTGCAGGTCAACGACGAGCCCGCCGGCCTGTTCCTGCTGGTCGAGAACCTCGACAAGGAGTTCTTGCAGGACCACTTCGCCGAGGCGGGCGGCAACCTGTACAAGGAGGCCTGGCCCTATTGGCCCGATCCGACGAGCTATCTCGCGGCCCTCGAGACCAACGAAGCCGAGGCCGACGTCTCGCGCCTGGTCGACTTCGCGGCGGCGCTGCAGACGGTGGAGCCCGACACGTTCAACGCCGTCGTCGACCCCTGGATCGACCGCGCGGCCATGACGCGCTACCTGGCCGTCGACCTGTTCGTGAACGACTGGGACGGCATCGCCAAGTTCTACTGCGGGCTCGACGCGCCCGATCGCACCCAGTGCGGCAACCACAACTTCTACCTGTACGACGACCCGCTCACCGGGCGCTTCGTGGTCCTCCCCTGGGACCAGGACCAGTCGCTCTACGAGCCGAACACCGACCTGGGGCGCAGTTGGTGGGACGCCGACCCCGAGGCGTGCAAGCCCGACCCCGCCGGCGGCTGGTTCTCGGTGCTGGCGCCCCAGTGCGACCCGCTGCTGCGCGGCCTGCTGCTCGAGAACTGGCCGGCCTACCAGGCCGAGCTGGCCGCCGCCGGCGCCGAGGGCGGCTACCTGAGCCTGGCCGCCGTGCAGGCGCGCCTCGACCGCTACCGCGCCCAGATCCTCCAGGCCGTCGAGGCCGACCCCAACGGCCCCACGCCGGCCGAGTGGCGCCGCGCCGCCTCGCGCCTCCGCGAGGTGCTGGCCGCTCAAGCCGCCGAGGTGCAGGCGGTGGTCGGGTGGGCCCCGCCGTGACGAGACGCCGTGCGGACTCCGTTCCGTGACGGGAATTGACCCCACCCTCCGATCCCTGTAGCATACGCCCGGGCGAATAGTCTCGGATCTCCTTCGAATGAAACGACTTTTCCTGGTGCTCTCGACCCTCGTCGGCCTCTCCCTCGCCACGGCCTGCGGCGGCGGGGCGGGCACCGACGACGACGACGTGCTGGCCACCATCGACTGGGGCACCGACAAGAACGGAAACGATCCCATGGGGTTCGACGTACCGTTCGAAACAGGGCTGCCCGATCTCGGCGGCGCCGACGAGGGCCCCGGCTTCGACGCTCCCGACCTCGACCTCGGCGGTGACGCGGGCCTGGCGTGCCCCACCGAGAAGGGCTGCCAGGACGAGAACGCCCGCGAGTGCGTCGACGACGCGACGTACAACGTGTGCAAGAAGACCGACGACGACTGCCTCGAATGGAAGGGCCCGCTGGCGTGCGGGTTCGGCAAGACGTGCGTGGCGGGCGCCTGCACGTGCGAGTTCGAGCCCTGCGGCATCACCTGCTGCGAAGAGGGCCAGTCGTGCTCCAACGGCTATTGCTGCTCCCCCGCGTGCGGCACCAAGACGTGCGGCCCCGACGGCTGCGGCGGCGAGTGCGGCGTGTGCGAGGGCGGCGCGGTCTGCCAGAACGGCGCGTGCTCGTGCACGCCCTCGTGCGTGGGCAAGACGTGCGGTCCCGACGGCTGCGGCGGCTCGTGCGGCGCGTGCCAGGAGGGCTACTCGTGCTGGGACGACGGGCAGTGCCACCTGGGCGGCTGCGTGCCCCAGTGCGCGGGCCAGATGTGCGGTGACGACGGCTGCGGGGGCCAGTGCGGCCTCTGCTACGGCTGCAACGGCCAGGTGCTGCCGGTCACCGCGTGCGTCGACGGCGCGTGCCCGAACGACTGCTGCCCCCAGTGCCAGGGCAAGGAGTGCGGCGCCGACAACTGCGGCGGGGTGTGCGGCCTGTGCGCCGACAACGCGACCTGCGTCGACGGGGCCTGCGTGTGCGTGCCCGCGTGCACGGGCAAGACGTGCGGGGCCGACGGCTGCGGCGGCGTGTGCGGCACGTGCTACGGCTGCGGCGGCCTGCCGCTGCCCGACTCGAAGTGCCAGAACGGGCAGTGCCCGCCGGTGTGCTGCGCGCAGTGCAAGAACGGCGACAGCACGCTGCGCGAGTGCGGCCCCGACGGCTGCGGCGACGTGTGCGGCGTGTGCACCGACTGCGAGGGCGCTCCCCTGCCGGCCGATCAGTGCAACGACGGCAAGTGCCCCGTGCTCTGCTGCCCGCTGTGCCTGAACCGCGAGTGCGGCGGCGACGGCTGCGGCGGCACGTGCGGACCGCTCGCCGGGGCCTGCCCGGCGGCCAACGAGCAGTGCGTGAACGGCAAGTGCCAGTGCGTGCCCGCGTGCGACGGCAAGAACTGCGGTGCCGACGGCTGCGGCGGCTACTGTGGCTCGTACGCGCTGGGGCAGTGCGGGTTGCCGAACGAGACCTGCGTCGACGGCGTATGCAACTGCGCGAAGCAGTGCGCGGGCAAGGCGTGCGGGCCCGACGGCTGCGGCGGCGTGTGCGGCACCTGCCCCAACGCGGCCGACGTCTGCACGGCGGGCAAGTGCGTGTGCCAGCCCAACTGCATCGGCCGCGAGTGCGGCAGCGACGGCTGCACCCAGTCGTGCGGCGACTGCCCGTCCGAGCTGTTCGAGTGCAGCCCTCTCGGCACCTGCACGCCCACCTGCGGCAACGGCGACTGCGACGGCATCGAGACGTGCGAGACCTGCCCGGGCGACTGCGGCGTGTGCTCGTACGTGCCCGATCACGTGTACCTCGTCGACCGCACCAAGCTGACCGACGCCGAGGCGGTCATGATCGCCACGCTGCAGGGCATGCTGGCCAAGAAGAAGGCCCAGATCTATCTGACCAACGCGGGCAACGCCTCGGCGTGGCTGGTCGACCTGGTGGCCCACCGCGGCGTCATCGTCGAACAGCAGGACAACGCCGCCTGGTATCTCGACCACTTCAAGGACGTGATCGGCGGGTACATCCTGTACGACCTCGGCACCGACTCCGAGGCCGTCGCCACCAGCCTGGCCGGGCACGTGTGCGGCGCGGGCGGCGTGCTGTGCCAGGACGCGAACGTGCCGGGCGACTTCGATCTGGGCAGCGTGGCGGTCACGCCCGACCTCGAGGCCACGCTCGTCGCCAAGGGCTTCGCGAAGGTGCTCGACGTGCGCGGGCAAGACGAGGCCTGGTGTCGCTCGAACTACTTCTCGGGGCTGGCCCACGATCTGGCGGTCGAGCTCGACGAGTCGACGGGGCTCCATCACCCGCTCCGCGATCTGGCCGTGCAGCGCCGTGCGTTCGTGTACTCGAAGGGCGACGACCCCTTCCGCGCTCAGGCCGTGGCGGCGCTCGACGACGGGGCGTGGGTGCTCGGCGGGCCGACCCCCGGCACCTTCCTGTCGTGGATCGGCACGGTGCTGCAGAACAAGGCCGTGCCCCTGCCCGCCGAGAAGGCCGCGAACCTCAGCCTGCTGTCGAAGGTGGTCGTGCCCACGCTGGTGCAGAAGAACCGCATCCAGGGCTCGCCCGTCACCGCCGACGGCGTTCACTACGTGGCGCTGGTCATGGGCGGTGGGCACCAGGTCGATTGGATCCTGAACGACTTCACGAAGCCGAACTGGTGGGGCAACCCCCACCGCGGGTCCTTCACGGTGAACTGGGAGCTGCCCCCGGCGCTCGGCGAGTTCGCGCCCTCGGTGCTGGCCACCCTCTACGACAAGGCCACCACCGGCGCCCACGCCGACTACTTCGTGTCGGCCACGGCGGGTCACGGCTTCGGCCTGCTCTCGAGCCTCTCGGACGTGGCGACGTGGGCCGGCGACCTGTACGACCACGTGGAGCGCACCGACCTGCGCGTGGTTTCGCTGGCCACCCAGACGGGCGCCATGAGCCAGGCCGCGCCCATCCTCGAGCTGCCCAACGTGTTCGGCGTGCTCTACCGCAAGTGGGACGTCCCCGAGGCCGAGTCGGGAGCCCTGCTGTGGCACCAGGGCAAGCCCGCCCTGGCCGTGCGCTACCACCTGACCGACGACGGCGAGATCACGCACACCGGCGCGGCCATCGCCGAGGGCGTCAACGGCCTGCCGCGGCTGCCCCACGACGACCCCGCCTCGTACTCGCTGGTCTACCTCGACCCCGAAGCGTACTGGGGCGGCTCGATCAACGATCCGGCGTGCATGAATTCCGTGGCCCAGATGGTCGAGGGCTTCGCCGACGGCGTCCGCGTGGTCACGGTCGAAGAGCTCTTCTACCACCTGCGCAAGAACTTCGGGGTGCCGCTGCAGACCCCCGACGACGCGGCGCTCGTCTACGACGATCTGCCCACCCAGTTGTCGCCCGGCGAGGCCCGCGAGGTGCACGTCACGGTCGTGAACACCGGCACCCACGTGTGGAAGCACGAGACCGGGTACGCCCTGGGCGCGGTCGACGGCAGCGACCCCTTCGGTCCGGTCCGGGTCGCGTTGCCGGGCGACGTCACGGTCAGCCCGGGGTACGAGCACACGTTCACGTTCACCCTCACGGCGCCGGCCACCAACGGCACCTACGTGACCGACTGGCGCATGGTGCGCGAGGGCGTGGGCTTCTTCGGCGAAGAGCTGTTCGCGGCGGTGGGCGTGGGGGGACCGCCGTCGTGGGTGTACGAGGCCGAGACCGACCTGGCGCACACCCAGGGGCGGCTCGAGGGCGACGGCTGGTCGTTCAGCCCGGTCTACGATACGTCGGCGGCCCGCCTGTACGGCCCCGACGAGACGCGCATCCCCGCCGGGAGCCACCAGGCCGTGTTCCGCGTGGCGAGCAAGACCGGCGCGTTCGCCGAGGTGGCCACGCTCGAGGTGTTCGACACCGAGACCTCGGCCGTGCTGGCCACGAAGAAGCTCTACCGCTCCAGTTTTGGTTTCGACAACACCTACCAGGACTTCTCGCTGGCGTTCACGAACGCCGCGGGCCATCGGCTGCAGTTCCGCGTGCTGTTCCAGGACACCGAGGTGGTCAAGGTCGACAAGGTCACGATCCGGTGAGGCGCTGGTACGCGCGCCACAGGCGCCCCTTCCAGGTGGGACCGGCCCACTCGAGGCGCTGCACGTCTTCGTAGCGGTCGGCCCAGCGCTCCTTCCAGCCGAGCACCTCTCCTCCCAGCTCGATCCATCGCTCGCCGCGTGCGTGCAGCGCCCGGACGAGCTTCAGCAGCAGCAACGTGCCGGGGCTCCAGGCCTTCGCCGCCGGGTCGTAGCCGATCCGCAGCATCCACGTGCGCCCCTCGCCGGCGAGGGTCAGGGCCAGCGCCGCGTCCTGGTCGTGACCGGGGTCGCCGGGCAGCGCCAGGAAGTGGAGCTCGAGCCGGCGCTGCGCTCGCCACAGGTCGAGGCAGGCGTCGTCGAAGGCGCGGTCGACCGCCGGATCGACCTGGCGGCTCCGCGACTCCCAGCCCCGCTGCCACGTCGTCTGCAGCAGGGCGTCGGCGCGGGCGCGCGCGGCCGGCCACGAGGCGTCGTCGAGCTCGTGGGCGACCAGTGTCTCGAGGTGCGGCTCCCCCGGGCGCTCGCGGGCCAGCTTGCGAAGCGATCGCCGGGCGCTCTGCAGCAGGCCGGCGCGGTGCTCCGTCAGGTGGGCCTCCAGGTCGTCGGGCAGCACGATCTGGGCCGCCCGGGTCCAGGTGCCGCGCCGAACGAAGCGACCTCGAGCCACCAGGGCCGCGGCGAGCGGCTCGGCGCTGGTGGCGTCCTGGCGGTAGAGCGTCACGAGGTCCGCGCCCGCGCGCCGGATCGCCTCGTCGAGGGCCTCGGCCAGCGCGGACGCCACGCGGGCCTCGTCTCCGCGGCGCGCGAGGTAGGCCGGCACGCGCATGAACGAGACCTGGTCGAAGCCCCGCAGGGTGCGAAGGGACAAGCCGGCCCGCGTCACGACCTCTTCGCGGAGGACGGCGGCAGCGACCAGGGGGCCGTCGGGCTCCTCGCGCACGTCGAGGGCCCAGCATCCGCGATGCCCGAGCAGACGCCCACACAGGTGCCAATACGCGAAGCCCGCCCAGGGGTTCGGCGGGCACGCGGCCTCGAGGGCTTCGACGCCCGCGCGCCAGGCCTCCCAGTCGACCGGCCCCTCCAGGCGGCGCGCCGAGCTCACCAGGCGAGTGCTCACAGATCCTCCGGTCCGCGCGCCGCCCGCGAGACGAACTCGCGGCGGCCCAGTTGGACGCGGGTGCCCGCCGCCGAGGTCGACGTGTGAAGCCGCAGCCCGGCCACGCAGGCGTACCCCACGCTCTCGATGCGGCACGCACCCACGCGGGCGTGCACCTGGAGCGAGACCGCGTTGTCGGCCGAGACGGTCGACAGGAAGTGCAGGGCCCCCGAGTTCGCCACTCCGTGCTCGGCGGCGGCCAGCAGCAACTCGAACAGGCCGCGTCCGCGCGCGTCGGGGCGCAGGAAGGCGTCGAAGAGATAGGCGTCGCGGGGGCCCAGGTCCATGCGGTAGCCGTCGTCGTCTTCGGCGACGTACGCGCCCAGGCTGCTCCAGACGTAGCCGACCAGCCGGCCGGCCTCCTCGACGCCGAACGCCCGGGCACCCACCTGGAAGCGGCGCGCCAGCAGGGCCACGCCTGCGTTCGGGTCGGTCATGGCGCGGCACGCGGCGAGGCGGGGCAGATCCACGGGCGAGAGCTCCCGGACCCCGATCCCGGTCACGCTCGGCACGGCGAGCAGCGGCAGCTCGAACACCACCAGGCGATCGGCCGCGAAGAGCCACGACGGAACGCGCGATCGCAAGCGCCGCCACCAGGCGGCGGCGCGGCGGAGCACGGGCGTGCTCATGACCGGGCCCTCAACGCGGCCTTCAGCCGGCCCTTGAACGTTCGCCCGAAGAGCCGCAGGTGGTGGCTCGGGACGCACTCGGTGGCCCAATGCTCCTTGTAGTCGAGGTGGTCGCCCCCGAACTCGAGCACCCGGTCGCCCCGGGCCAGGCTGTCGGCCGCCCAGGCCGCGAAGAGCTGCGAGCCCGGGCTGAAGCGATGCCACTCCGGATCGTAGCACCCCACCAGCATGTAGACGTTCCCTCGCTCGACCAGGTTCAGGTCGAAGGCCAGGGGGCGGCCCCCTGCCTCGAGCAGGCACACGTCGAGCAGGCCGCGCGTCGAGAACGAGCGGATCACGTCGGCGTAGAACGCCCGGTTGGTCGCGCCCTGCAGGGCGTCGCCGGCGCTCCCCTGCCAGCTTCGCGCGGCCAGGCTCGCGAGCGTTGCTTCGAGCGCGTCGGTGCCGAACCGTCGCACGTCGTCGGGGTCGCGCAGCCGCACCAGCTTCAGCGGGCCCAGGTGCTCCTCGAGCCGGTTTCGCCCCCAACGCAGCTTCTTGCGCGAGACCTTGTTGCGCAGTCCGGACAGCTCGGCCTGCGACGCGGGCAGCACCAGCCGCGGTTGCACGTCGAACGGGGCCAGGCGCGAGGGGATGCCGTGCGTCGTGAGGACGTCGCAAAGGTGAACGAGCCGGCCGGCCAGGGGGTCGAGCTTGAACAGGTCGATCAGGTCGTAGTGCCCCCCGAGCTCGGTCCACAGCGCGACCAGGCCCTCGGCCTGGCTCGCGGGGTCCGGCGCGAGCAGCGGCGGGATGCGCTGCGAGTTGATCTCGATGGTGCGGAGCGTGCGCAACGTGCCCAGGCGGCTCTGCAGCGGGGCCTCCTGCAGGAGGGCCATCGCCGCGGTCCGACCGGCGCCGTCGACGAAGCGGAGGGGCAGGGGACGGCACTCGGGCGGGAGCGCGTGCCGGATGCCGGCCTCGATCCACTCCAGGTCCGTGAAGACCGAATCGCCCGGCGTTCCCGCGCGCAGCGCGCTCCAGTCGCGTCGGAAGGCCTCGGTCGGCGGGAAGGTCTCGCGGCGAAGGGTGAGCACCGGGGGGGCTCCGCTCGGCGTGGCGAATGATCTGCGCACAGGATACGGCGCTGTCGGGGGGCCGGCAAGTAATGGAGCGGACCGGCGCGCCCTTGTTTGACGAGGCCCGGGGCTGCGGGTACCCTCGATGCGTCGCAACGAGGTTTGATGATGGGTTTCCTCCGAAGATCGATGGGATTGATTGTGCTCTGGTGCCTGCCCGTGCTGGCGCGCGACCTGCCCTTGGACGAGGCCGTGCGGCTGGGAGAAGCGAACGTGGCCACCCTGCGCTCCAGGCAGGCCGACGTGGAGCGGGCCGAGTACCTCCACAAGAGCCTGCTCGCGACCTTCGGACCGCGCGTCGTGGCCACCGCAGGCTACCAGCACTGGGACCGCGTGCTCGGCTTCGAGACCGCCCTGCTCGACGCCAACGGCGCGCCCACGGGGGCCGTGGTCGAGAACGTGGTCCGGCGTCAGGACACGTACTCGCTGGGCCTCAGCGTGCAGCAACCGCTGACGCCGCTGATCACCACGTGGCTGAGCTCGCGCATCTCGGCCCTGGGCGTCGACCAGGCCAGCCTGGCCGAGGCGCGCGATCGCACCTGGGTGCGGCACCGCGTGGTCGAGGCGTACTACCTGGCCATCGCGGCCGAGCGCAACCTCGAGAACTACACCACCATGGAGCGCACGGTGGCCGCGCACCTGCACCAGGTCGAGGAGTTCGTGAACTTCAAGATCCTGAAGCGCGACGACCTGCTCCGTACCCAGGTGCAGTTCACGTCGGTCCAGCGCGAGCGCACGGCCGCCGAGACCAGCGTGAAGCTGGCCCAGGCCGGGCTGGCGGTGCTGATCGGCGACCCCCTGACGACGGCCTACACCCTGCGCATGGAAGATGCCGGGGCGCCCCTGGACCAATCCCCCGAGGCGTGCGAGGAGGTGGCCCTGCGGGAGCGCGCCGACCTGAAGGCGGCCCGCGCGGCGGTCGAGGCCACCCGCAAGGCCCGCGACGTGCGGTACATGGACTGGGTGCCGCAGATCGGCGCGCTCTTCGCCTACAACCGTTCGTCCGAGACCACCCTGGCCAGCGCCGACGCCTGGTACGTCGGCGTGAACCTCGACTGGACGCTGTGGGAGTGGGGCCGCAGCTACTACGCGCTGAAGGCCTCGAACGCCGAGGTGCGCCGATCCGAGGAGGCCGTGCGCGAGGTCGAGAACGGCGTGCGACTCGAGGTACGTCAGGCCTGGCTGGCCGTGTGGCGGGCGGCGGCCGACATCGAGCGCACGCGCCACTCGGCGATCCTGGCGCGCGAGAACCTCGACATCCAGTTGGCCATGTTCCGCGAGAAGCTGAACACCACCACGGCCGTGCTCGACGCCCAGTCGCTGGTGATGGCGGCCGAGACCACCGCGGTGGTGGCCGAGACCAACCTGCGCATCGCGACGCACCAATTGGCCACGGCCATGGGGCGATGACCATGGTGGAGACGTCGCGGCGACACCTGATGACCGTGGTGGTCGAGGACTACTACCAGCACGCCGGCTTCACGCGCGTCGTTCAGCCCGATCGCTGGAAGCGCTTCGAGACGCGCGTCGAGGCCAACACGCGGCGCGCGCTCGACCTGCTGCGCGAGCACGACGTGCGCGCCACGTTCTTCGTGCTCGGCTGGATCGCCGAGCAGATGCCCCAGGTCGTGCGGGCCATCGTGGCCGAGGGGCACGAGGTCGCCACCAAGGGCCACCTGCACCGGCCCCTCGACCAGATGTCGCGCGACGAGTTCCGCGCCGACGCGCGCCGATCCCGCCAGGCGATCGAGCGCGCCGGGGGCGTGCGCGTGCACGGCTACCGTGTGGCGCAGGGCACCTTCACGCCCGCCGACACCTGGGCGCTCGACGTGCTGGCCGAGGAGGGCTTCGCCTACGACAGCAGCTTCTATCCGCGCCTGGCCAGCATCGCCGGCCAGCCGTGGCGCCGCTACATCCACCGGCACCGCTCTGGGCCGCGCGAGATCGTCGAGGTGCCGCTGGCGAGCGTGGGCGTGCCCTGGTTGAGCGTGCCCGTTGCCGGCGGCAACTACTTCCGCCAGATGCCCGACGCGCTGACCCGGCGCGTGATCGCCGCGTGGCACCGGCGCCAGACCTCGCCGTTCACCCTGTACTTCCACGTGTGGGAGCTCGACCCCGATCTCCCGCGCATCGAGGCCGTGGGCGCCTTCACGCGCATGCGCCAGTACCGGAACCTCGACAAGATGGAGGGGTTGCTCCGCGAGCTCCTCCAGACGTACCGCTTCACGTCGATCGCCGACCACCTGGGGCTCGATCCCGCGCTCCCCGTGACCCTCGAGCCCGAGGAGGCCGTCGTCTGCGAGCGCGATGCCGGGGGCCTGGCCCCGTGCGGGCACGGCGCCCGGATGCCCTTCACCATCGTGATCCCGGCCTTCAACGAAGAGAAGGCCCTGCCGTACTTGAAGAACACGCTCGACGAGGTGCTGCCCGCGTTCGCCACGTGCTACGACGTGCGCCTCATCTTCGTCGACGACGCCAGCACCGATGCCACCTGGGTGCGGCTGCACGAGTTGTTCGGCGCTCGGCCCGACGCGAAGCTCGTCAAGCTGCCGCAGAATCGAGGGGTTGCGGGCGCCATCCTCGAGGGCATCCGGCAGGCCGAGACCGAGGTGGTGGGCTCCATCGACTGCGATTGCACCTACGATCCGCGCCAACTGCTGGCCATGATCCCGCTGCTCACCGATCGCGTGGCCATGGTCACGGCGTCGCCCTACCACCCCGAGGGGCGCGTGCTCAACGTGCCGGCGTGGCGCCTGACGCTCTCGAAGGGGCTCTCGTTCCTCTACCGCCGTGTGCTGCGCAACCACCTGGCCACGTACACGGCGTGCTTCCGCGTGTACCGGCGCAACGCCGTCAAGGACCTCGAGCTGAAGAACGGCGGGTACCTCGGCGTCGTCGAGCTGCTGGCGCGCCTCGACCTGAACGGCGAGACCGTGGTCGAGTGCCCGGCCGTGCTCGAGGTGCGCCTCCTGGGGCACTCGAAGATGAAGCTGGCCCGCACGGTGTGGGGCCACGCCCGGCTGCTGGCGCGTGTAGCCGTAGCAGAAGCCGGCGGGCCGTTGCCCTGAGCGCGCGCGTCACGAGGAGCGGTTGATGAGCACTTCCTGGGGGATCGTCGGCGGGGGTATGTTGGGGCTCACCCTGGCCGCGCGGCTGGCGGCGCAGGGCAAGCGGGTCACCCTCCTCGAGGCCGCGCCCGCGATCGGCGGGCTCACGTCGGCCTGGAGGCTGGGCGACATCACCTGGGACCGCTTCTACCACGTGGTGCTGCTCTCCGACTCGGCGACCCGCCGCGTGCTCGCCGACCTGGGCCTCGACGCCGACGTGCGCTGGGTCACGACGCGCACGGGCGTGTTGGCAGGGGGTCGGCTGCACTCGATCTCGAGCTCGCTCGACCTGGCCTTGCTGCCCGTGCTCAGCGTGCTCGACAAGGCGCGGCTGGCGGCCACCGTGCTCATGGCGTCGCGGCGCACCGACTGGCAGGCGCTGGAGCGCCTGACCGTCGAGGAGTGGCTGGTGCGCTGGTCGGGGCGCCCCGCCTGGGAGCGCTTCTGGCTGCCCCTCCTGCGCTCGAAGCTCGGCGAGGCCTGGCGCGAGACGTCGGCGGCGTTCATCTGGGCGACGATCCAGCGCCTGTACGCGGCGCGCCGCACGGGCCTGAAGCGCGAGCTCTTCGGCTACGTGCCGGGGGGCTACGCCCGGGTGCTCGACGCCTACGCCAGGGCCCTCGCGACCGCCGGGGTCGAGGTGCGCACGGGCGCGGCGGTGCAGGCGGTTCGGCGGGCCGGCGCCGGGCTCGAGGTGAGCCTGGCGGGCGGCGAAATCGTGGCCTTCGACCGTGTGGTGGTCACGTCGGTGCCCCCCCTGGCGGCCCGGCTCTGCCCCGATCTCGGCGACGCCGAGCGCCGACGCCTCGAGGCCGTGCGGTACCTGGGCGTGGCGTGCGCTTCGGTGCTGCTGCGTCGACCCCTGGCGGGCTGCTATGTCACCAACCTGCTCGATCCCGCGCCGTTCACCGGCGTGATCGAGATGTCGGCGCTGGTCGACCCGCGCGAGTTCGGGGGCCGCCACCTCGTCTATCTGCCCCGCTACCTGGCCTCCGACGACCCCTTCCTCGACCAGCCCGACGAGGCCGTGCGCCAGGCGTTCCTGCCCGCGTTGAAGCAGGCCTTCCCAGCGCTCCGCGACGACGACGTGCTCGCGTTCCAGGTGGCCCGGGCCCGGCACGTGATGGCGCTGCCGGTCCTCGGGTACTCGCGCACCGTTCCGGGCGTGCGCACGTCGGTGCCCGGGCTCTACCTGGTGAGCTCGGCCCGCATCGTGAACGGCACGCTGAACGTCAACGAGACCGTCACGCTGGCGGAACGGGCGGCGCTCGCGTTCCGCGACGAGCGCTTCGGCGAGGATCTGCCGGAGGTGGGGTAGGCATGGCCGCTCCCGCCCTGCTGCTCCTCGACTTCCTGCACGACGACCTGCACAACCAACACCGTGACGAGGCCTTCCCCTTCCTTCTGGGCTGGGCGCGGCGCGAGGGGCGGGAGGCGCGTTGGCTCGACGTGCCGGCGGGGCGCGCGACGCGGCCTCGCGAGCCCTACGTGGTCGAGGCGCTCGCCGCCGAGGACCACGAGGCCCTGGGCCGGGTGCTGCGTGCCATCGGCCCGGCCGTGGTGGTCAGCAACGAGAAGCTGGGGGGCGCGCTCGCCGATCTGGTCCGCGACGCCGGCGTGCGGGCGCTGGTCGAGGTCGGGCGGCCCGAGCGCGTGGTGGAGAGCCTCGCGCCCTGGCTACCCGAGCTCGGGGGGTTCGCGCACGTCACCCTCGACGCGCTGGGGACGCCCCTCTACGCCTGTGAAGTCCTCGGGGGCGGCACGCTCCAGGCGCCGCCCTTGCAGCCGATCGTCGCCGGCTCCTCGTGCGTGTACCGGCGCCCCATCGCCCACAACCGCCACTTCGCCGGGGTCCCGCTCGGCGCGGGCGTGGCCGAGGGGTGCTCGTTCTGCGCGCTCTCGACCCTCCCCGTGGCGAGACCGCGGGGCGACGCCGTCGAGGTGGCCCTCGACCAGGTCCGGCAGTTCTTCGCGACGGCCCCGGCCCACCGGCGGCCGGGGCGCTTCAAACTGGTGTCGGGGCTGGTCTTCGCGCGCCTCGGCGCCTTCCTCGACGGCCTCGCCGCTCTCGAGCCCCCGGCTTCGGAGCTGTACCTGACGTGCCGCATCGACGAGGTGCTCCGCCAGGGGGAGGCGCTCCGGCGCTTCCTGTCGACCGAGGCCGCCAGGGGCGTGTCGATTCACGTGTGGAACATCGGGCTCGAGAACTTCTCGCCCACCGAGAACGAGCGCTTCAACAAGGGCCTCGCGGAGGCCGACATCGCGGCGGCGGTGACCCTGCTCGATGGCCTGGAGGGAGCCTTCCCTGGCCGGTTCGCCTGGCGTCGGCACGGTGGCTTCGGCCTCATCACCTTCACACCCTGGACGACCCCGGCCGACCTCGAGCTGAACCTGGCCGGCCTGGCGGCCCACGATCTCGGTTTCGTGATGGGCGGAATGCTCACCTCGCGCCTGCAGCTGCTGCCTGGCACGGCGGTGCTGGCCCTGGCCCGCCACCACGGCCTGACCCTGGAGACGGGCGCGGCCCTCTCCGCGGTGCCCGTCGAGGTCTCGTGCCTCACGGCGTGGGACGAGAGCGAGGTGCCGTGGCGCTTCCGCGAGCCGCAGGTCGAGGCCCTTTACCGTGCGCTCCTCACGGTCTGCCCCCGCGAGGGCGAGCCGCGCGAGCCCGATCTGCCCTCCGCGCTGGCCGGGAACCCGGTGCCGGCCCTGCGGGCGCTGCTCGACGCGGCGAAGCGCGAGCCCGCGCTCGACGCGGAGGGCCTGCTGGCGGCCCTCGCGAAGGCTGCGCGCCGGGTTCGTCCGGCCGAGGGCCCGACGAGCTCCACGGTGCCCGTGGCCGCCCAATCCCGAGCCCTGGTCGCCCGCCTGCGGGCGCTGCTCGACGCCGTGACCGCGGGCGGCACCGTCGCCTTCGCGGGCTACGACGTGATCGCCGTGGCCCCCGGCGCCGGTGACGCGGCCGCCGCCGAGCTCAGCCTGCGCCGGCGTGGCGGCCGCGACCGGCTGGTCGTGACCGTGCAGGTCGACGCCGACCCTGACGCGCCGGCCTACCTGCGCGCCGGCGGTCTCTGCCTCACCCACGCCGCCGACACGCCGCCCACGACGCCACGGGCGCAGGCGGCGATGCGGGCCCTCGGAGAACTGCTGGCGCGCGCGCGTCGCCAGCCCCGCCGGTCGTCCTCGACTTGACGAGCCGCCCCGTCGGCGCCACCATGCCCGCATGCCAACGGAGCCTCAACCATGCCCCTCGCCAGCCTGTCCCTCGACCTCGACAACCAGTGGTCCTACCTGAAGGTGCACAACGACCCCGGGTGGGAGGCCTTCCCCTCGTACCTCGACGTGGTCGTACCGCGCGTGCTCGAGACGCTCGACGCGCTCGGCCTGCGGCTCACCTTCTTCATCGTGGGGCAGGACGCGGCGCTCCCCGTGAACGGCGGGGCCTTCGCGCAGATCGGCGACTCGGCGCACGAGGTGGGCAACCACTCGTTCTCGCACGAGCCCTGGCTGCACCTGTACACGCGGGCGCAGATCGAGGACGAACTCGGCCGCGCCGAGGCGGCCATCGTGGCGGCCACCGGCAAGCAGCCGGTCGGCTTCCGGGGCCCTGGCTTCAGCGTGTCGACCGACGTGCTCGACGTGCTGCGCGCGCGGGGCTACCGCTTCGACGCGTCGACGCTGCCCTCGTACATCGGGCCCCTGGCGCGGGCCTACTACTTCATGACGGCCAGCCTCACCGAGCGCGCCCGCGAAGACCGCTCGGCGCTGTTCGGCAGCGTGCGCGACGGCCTCCGGCCCGTGAAGCCCTACCGCTGGCTGCTGCCGGGCGGGTCGCTGATCGAGATCCCCGTGACCACCTTCCCGGTGGTGCGCGTGCCCTTCCACCTCAGCTACGTGCTCTACCTGTCCACGTTCTCGGCGCTGGCCGCGCGGGCCTATTTCCGTTCGGCGCTCGAGGCCTGCCGCGCCACGGGCACCCCACCGTCGCTGCTGCTCCATCCCCTCGACTTCCTGGGCGGCGACGACGTGGCGGGGCTCGAGTTCTTCCCGGCCATGAAGATGATCGGTCGCGTCAAGCTCGAGCGCGTGCGCGCCTACCTGGGCGATCTCGCGAAGCTGTTCGACGTGGTGCCCATGGGCGAGCACGCCGCCGCCCTGGAAGCCGACGCCGGCCTGCTGCAGCGCGTGCCCGACTTCGATCGCCCGGTGCCGGGGGCGTAGCCTCCGAGCCGCTCCGGCCAAGGCTTCGGGGCGTCGAAGGAGCGCGCGCCAGTTCGACGTGGTGTTCCTCGAGAGCCTGCGCGGTTTGGCGAGCTCGCGCTCGAGGCCTCCCGCGTCCGGTCACTCCGTGATCAGCTTGACCTTCCCCGCAGACTCCTTCAAGTTCGTCTGCTCCTTGCCTTTCTTGCTCGAAGGCAGGCTCGAGAAGTCGCCGGCTGCCACGGCGACGATCTGCTCCGGTGACAGCCCGCGCAGCGCCTCGGGCGGCAGCTTGGCCGCATAGGCGTGCTCCTCGAAGTCGCAGATCGACGGCCGGCCGGCGCCGTGGATTCGGGAGGACTTGGGCTCGGGCGGCGCGAGCTGTTTCTCGACGTCGCGCTCGTGCACGGCGACGTAGTTCTTCTTGGACTTCTCGAGACCCGAGCCTGTCGGAACCAGTCCGCCGCGCGTGTTGCCCTCGATGGTACGCAAGCTGCCCGTCGCTGGATCGAAGGACTCGACCATCGTGACGTGGTTCGGCTTGTTGTCCGGGGTCGCGAGTGCGGCCGTGCTGTCGATCAGCACGATGTCGCCCGAGCGCAGATCGAGCTGCGCCGGGACGGGCGGATCGCCCATTTGCTCGAGCAGCTCTTCGCGCGACCGCCAGGTTCGCAGAGATCCGCGCTCGTCGTGGTACTTGCGGAGCGACCGCCACTGGCGGGCTTCTTCGTCCCAGATGGCCGCCGGCGCTCGCTCGGACTTGCCCCGCTGCTTGTATTGGAACAGATCCGTGACGTTCGTCACGTGGTACAGCCCTCGCCGGATCTCCTCGTCGAGGCCCGCCGACCGCCACTGCGCCGCGGCGAAGACGCCGCACCACTCGGGCAGGTTCTCCCGGTCCTTGGCTGTGAAGTCGTTCGGGTTGGCCCCCGCCGCGAAGATGTCGTCAAGCCCGGCGCTGTCGCCTCCGATACCCTGGGTCCACGTGTCGCGGGCGCCCTCGACCGCCAGTCCCTGGTAGACGGCGAGCAGGGCGTCCTGGAGCGTGGTGGCCGCGCCGAGGAGCTCTGTCGAGGCCTCGGGGGAGGCTGCCTGCTCGGCGCTGCGAAGGCGCCGGACATGGTCGGCGAGCCGCCCGACGGTCGCGGTGGAGGGCAGATCGACCGCCGCCCGCTGGAAGTCGGCGGCGTTCGACACGACGTTGTCGTTCACCGCAGGCAGGAGTACGGCGCGGATGTGGTCCTCGAGGGCGGCCATCAAGCGCCCCCCGAGATCGCGCCCGGTGTTCGCGACGTCGGGGACCGCCAGGACCTCGCGGATCCGCCCCAGGGCGTCTCCGCAGGCCGAGAACAACGACTCGGCCCGGGCGTCGTCCGAGGCCGCGGTCGAGGCGGACTCCGCCAGCCGCGCGAGCAACCCGTCGACCTCGTCGACGAGAACGCTCAGGCGGAGGGTTTCGCTTTCGTTGCTGCTCTCGTAGCAGGCGATCCCGACCTCGCCGATCGCCACGTGCGCGACCTCGTGGGCCAGCACCGACGTGTCGAAGCGAAGCTGTGGCCCCGCGACGTACACGTCGGTCCCATGGGCGAGTGCCCGGGTGCCGCGGGTCGCGGTGATGGCGGCGGCGTCGGGGCCGTCGTGGACGCGAATCGGGGCCAGATCGGTGCCCAGGAGGTGTTCGAGCCGAACCCGAAGGCTGGCGTCGAGCGGACGACCCGCGTCGGTCGAGAGCGCAGGGCCCGGACGGCTCAAGGCGGGCACCGCGCGCAGGGGCTCGCCGAGGAGCCCGCCCAGCATCCGGTCCGCCACCTGCAGCCCCCCGAGATCGACCACGCGCTCGCGGTAGAGGCGGGAGACCAGCTCAACGACGTCGGCGGTCGATCCACCCCCTTGGACGAGCGCCTCGAGGCTGCGCGCGAAGTCTTCGTCGGCGCGAGCGTCGTTCACGGCCTCGGCACGGCGCACGGCCTCGCGCTTCCGCGTGCGGTCATCCTGCTTGGCAGACATGCCATTCACTCGGCGGTTTCACGTGAATCGTACCACGACGGGCGTTCTTGGAAAGTGCGATTCGTGCCAGTCCGAGCGGCGGCTTCGATGGGAATCCGGGCTGGGCTTCCAGCCTCCGAGCCCGGAACCCGGAGCTCAGGCCAGCGCGACCTTCACCATGCGGGGCAGGAAGCCCTGGTACGGAGCCACGGGCTCGGCGGGCAGCGCGTCGACGATGACGCAGCCCGTGGAGCAGGTGGCCGCCAGGCGCTGCACCTCGCTGAAGCGCACGCGCTGGAAGTCGTCGGCGGCGTAGCGCTCGTTCAGGAAGTCGCAGAGGGCCGCCACCTCGCGGGCCACGCCGCGCTCGACGGCCTGGAAGCCGGCCCGCGCGAAGTCGATCAGCGCGGCGGGGGGCGCCTGCCGGCCGTGGCCGAGGCCGGCGACTGCGAAGGGCGTACCCTCCAGCGCCTGGCGTGGCAGCAGGTTGCAGCCGTCGACGAACACGCGGAGCGCGGGTGCGGCCGCGAACAGCGCTCGTCCGGCGCGCGCGTACTCGCCGTGGGCCACGCACGCCACGACGACCTCGGCCCCGGCCAGGGCCGACGGCAGGTCGCGGGTGAAGCGGTCGGCGAAGCCGAAGCGCACCAGGTTGGGGTCGTCGGGGCGCACGAAGGGGTCGTGGAACGTGACGCGGCAGCCGCGCGCCAGCAGCAGGCGGGCCAGGGCGAAGGCCGGCGAGTTGCGCGTGTCCTCCGAGTCGCCGCGGTAGGCGGTGCCGAGCAGCGTGACCGGCCGGCCGTCGAGCGGGCCCAATGCCTCGGCCAGGCGCAGCGTCTCGGCGGGCGACTCGTCGTTCACGGTGCGCGCCGTGAGGATCAGGCTGCGCGAGCCGTCGTCGCCGGCCTCGCGGCGGCGCCACCACAGCAGGATGCCGTCCTTGGGCAGGCAGTGGCCGCCCACGCCCGCGGTCGGCACGAGCAGCCCGCCCACGGGCACCGCCAGAGGATCGGCCGACGCGCGGTCGGTCTGGCGGAGACCCTCGTTCACCGCGTCGCGCAGGGCGAAGAAGTCGACATCGTGGGCGTCGCAGAAGCGCACGATCTCCGCGGCGTAGGCGATGCGGACGTCGCGGTAGGCGTTCTCGAGCGTCTTCACGACCTCGGCGGTCAGGCTGTTGGTCGGGTACAGCGTGGCGCCGGTGACCACGTGGCGGTACAGGCGCAGGATGAGCCCGGGGGTCTCGGGGTGGAGCCCGGCCACGATCTTGTCCGACGTGCGCACGCGCTCGACCAGGCGCCCGGGCATCACGCGGTTGGGGCTGTTGCCGAGCAGCACGTCGCGACCCTCGACCAGGCCCGCCGCCGCGAAGCGCTCGCGGATCACCGTGGCCATGGACGAGGGCGCCAGCGTCGACTCGAACACGACGAGCGGCACGTTGCCGGCCGGGCGGCGGGCGAGGGCGGGCAGCAGCCCGTCGAGGGCGCCGAAGAGCGGGCCGTAGTCGGGGCCGATGCCGTCGCGATCGGTCTGCACCGACACGAGCACCACGTCGGCGTCCCGAAGATCGGCCACGTCGTCCGAGGCCGACAGCAGGCCTGCGGCCACCGTCTCGCGCACCACGTCGGCCAGATCCGGCTCCACGCCGCCGATGGGCGACTCGCCGCGGTTGATGGCGTCGACCTTCCAGCCCGAGCTCGGCGAACGGCGCTGCACGATGTGCACGTGCGCGGGCTCGTCGCTCCCCAGCCTCACGCGCGCCCGAGCCAGCAGCGCGGCCATGGGCATGCCCACGATCCCGGGGCCGATCACGCCGATCTTGCGAACACTCCAGTGCTCGACTCGTCCGTTCCTCAGGGTCAGCGGCATCGCAGGTCCTCCTTCCGGCGCGGGTTGACGCGGGAGTCAGGCGGTGAGGGCCCCCCCGGGGCGGCCGTCGAGGAAGGTCTGGCACCACAGCTCGAGGTTCAGGAGCCCCCACAGCCGGCGCCCGAACGCGCGCTCCTCCTTGAGCAGCGCCTCGATGGCCGCGGGCTCGAACAGGCCCCGCTGCCGGCAGCGGCCCGAGAGCAGCACGTCGCGGAAGAAGTCGCCGGCCCGCCCCCGGGCCCACAGGTGCAGGGGTACGGGGAACCCCATCTTGTCCTTGCGGTCCACGATGGCCGCGGGCAGCAGGTCGGCGATGGCGCGCTTCAGGATGTATTTCATCTCGCCGCCGCGGAATTTCATGGCCGGCGGCATGCTCGTGATCAGGTCGACCATGCGGTGGTCGAGCAGCGGCACGCGCGATTCGAGCGACACGGCCATGCTCACGCGGTCTTCGACCTGCAGGAGCGCGGGCAGCCCCGCCACCAGGTCGTAGTGGACCATCTTGTTGTAGTACGAGCGCGTGTGGGGGTCCTGGAAGACGCCCTGGAAGCGCGCGAACGCGGCCTCGCGGTCGTGGGCGCGCTGGAAGTCGGCCGAGAGGCCGTCGAGCTGGCCCTCGCTGCGATCGATCAGCGCGAAGTAGCGGCGGTCCATGTCCGAGAAGGTCCCGCGCGCCCAGAAGCTCGTGAGCATGGGCACGTAGGCGCGCAGGAAGGGCAGGTTCGGCAGGATCGACTGGAGCGAAACGATGTGCTCGCCCTCCTCGTTCGACGAGAAGATGGCGCCCTTCAGGGCCTGCTCGAGGTAGGCGACCACGTAGCGCGCGTAGCCGCCGAAGATCTCGTCACCGCCCTGGCCGCCCAGGCAGACCTTCACCTCGCGGGCGGCGGCGCGCGAGACCATGTACTGCGGGAACAGGCCCGGGCCCGCGGCGGGCTCGTCCATGTGCCACACGAGCTTCGGCAGGGTCTCGATCAGATCCGCCTCGGTGGGGCGGATCAGGCGCGCTTCGGCGCCGACCGACTCGGCCACCAGGCTCGCGTAGGCGCTCTCGTCGAACGCGGGGCCCTCGGCGAACGCGCCGGTGAAGGTCTTGATGGGTCCGCTCACGAAGCGCGCCGCCAGGGTGGTCACCAGGCTCGAGTCGAGGCCGCCCGAGAGGTAGGCGCCGACCGGCACGTCGGCGCGCATCTGCAGCCCGACGGTGTCGATCAGCAGGTCGCGCAGGCGATCGACGAAGTAGGCCTCGGTGTGGTAGGCGTCGACCTCGAAGTTGGGGGCCCAGTAGGTGCGGTCGTGCAGCGTGAAGGTCTCGAGATCGAGGGTGAGCACGTGCCCCGGCTGAACCTTGTGGATGCCGCTGAAGAGCGTGGCGTTGCCCAGCACGTACTGGAACGTCACGTAGTCGTGCAGCGCCTCGGCGTCGGGGTGGGCCTCGATCTCGGGGTGGGCGAGCAGCGCCTTGATCTCGGAGGCGAACACCCACCGCTCGGGCGTGTGGTGAACGTAGAGCGGCTTCACGCCGAAGCGGTCGCGCGCGATGAGCACCTGCCCGAGGCGCGGGTCGTGCAGCACGAAGGCGAACATGCCGTTCAGGCGCTCGACGAACGACGGCCCCCACGCCAGGTAGGCGTGCAGGATGACCTCGGTGTCGGTGCCCGTGGCGAACACGTGGCCCAGTTGCTCGAGCTCGCGCCGCAGTTCGACGAAGTTGTAGACCTCTCCGTTGTGGACGAGCGTGACGCCGTTCACCGTCATGGGTTGCGCGCCGGCCGCCGGGTCGAGGATGGCCAGGCGGCGATGGGCCAGGCCCACCGAGCCGTTCACCACCAGCCCCTCGCCGTCCGGGCCGCGGTGCTTGATGACCTGGGACATGCGCTCCAGCACCGGGCGCTCGACGGGGCGACCGGGCCGCCCGATGATCGCGACCAGTCCGCACATCGTCGACAGATCTCCACGGGTGATGCTCCTCATCGTAATCGCGGGTCGGCGACTGTCCACTTCGCGTACGCCGGTTGCGCGTCCGGGGCTTGGGCACTAGGATGGCCAGCGCCATGAAGCTGGTCTTCGTCACGAACCTCTATCCCCCGCACCTCCTCGGCGGCTACGAGCGCCTGTGCGCGCTGGTGCGCGACGAGTTGACGCGGAGGGGGCACCGGGTGACCGTGCTCACCAGCGACCATGGCGTGGGGCCGGGAGGCGAGGGCCACGGGGGCGACGGCGGAGGCGTGGTCCGTCGGCTGCACCTCACGACCCCCTTCGATCGCCCCGCCGACCACGGACGCCTCGCGCGCTGGCGCACGACCTCGTACAACCGCCGCGTGGCGCGCGCCCTCCTCGAGGCTGAGCAACCCGACCTCGTGTTCGTGTGGAGCCAACTGAGGCTCACCCTCGGGGCCTCCCTGGCGGCTCGTGATCTCGGGCTGCCCGTGGCCTACACGTTCAACGACGAGCACCCCATCGGCTACGCCGCGCCGCCGGTCGCGCTGCGTCCCAGGGGGGGGGCGCGCTTCGTGCTCGACCGGGCGTTCCTCAGGCGGCTGACCTGGGCGCCGCTCGATCTGGCGCACGCCACGTGCATCAGCGCTTCGCTGCGCGAGCGCCTGGTGGCGGGCGGCGTGCCCGTGGGCCACGCGCGCGTCATCTATCAGTGCGTCCCCGACGAGCATCGCTTCCTGCCCCGCGACGATCTCGGGGGCCTGCACGACCCGGCCCGCGTGCTCTTCCTGGGCCAGCTCCTCGACTACAAGGGCGTGCACACGCTGGTCGAGGCCGTGGGGCGCCTGCTGGCGGCGGGGCGACGCGTCGAGCTCACGGTGGCGGGGACGGGGCCCGAGGCCTACGCGGCGAGGTTGCGCGCGCTGGCGGCGCCGTTCGCCGCGCACGTCCGGTTCACCGGGGCCGTGGCGCCGGGCGACCTCCCCCGCGTGTACCGCGCGCACGACGTCTTCGCCTTCCCGTCGCTCGGGGTCGAGGCCTTCGGGCTCACCTTCCTCGAGGCCATGGCCTGTGGCCTGCCCGTGGTCGCCTCGACGGGGGGCGGACACGCCGAGGCGCTGGTCGACGGCGGCAACGCCCTGACGTTCCCGCCCGAAGACCCCGCCGCGCTGGCGGCATCCCTCGAGCGGCTGCTCAGCGACCCCGATCTTCGCCTCCGCCTGGCGTCGGCGGGGCTCGCGACGGTGCGAGAGCGCTTCACGACCGAACGGTACGTCAACGAGCTCGAGGGCTTCCTTGATGACGCACTCCGCGCCTCCCGGGGCTGAGGTTCCGCCCCTTCCCGTCCGGCTCATCGTGAACGCCGACGACCTCGGCTACGACGCCGGCGTCACCGACGCCACCTTCGAGATGATGGCCCGGGGCCGCGTCACCTCGGCGACCGTCATGGCCAACGGCGCGGCCGTCGACGCCGCCGCCCGCCGCCTGCGCGACTTCCCCGCGTGCTCGTTCGGCGCGCACCTCGCGCTCACCGAGTTCGCGCCGCTGACGCGCAGCCCGCACCTTGCCTTTCTGTGCGGGCCCGACGGGGCCTTCGTCGACCGGCGCGAGCTCCTGTGCAGTTGGCGCCACGTCTGGCGCCCCGGCGTGCCCGGAGCGCTCTACGCCGAGCTCTCGGCCCAGGTGACGCGCCTGCGCCAGCTCGGCGTGCCCCTCTCGCACCTCGATTCGCACCACCACGTGCACGCCATCCCCGCGCTCTTCCCCATCGTGAAGCGCCTCCAGGCCGCCTTCGGCATCCGGCGCATCCGGCCCCGCGTGAACCGCTTCGACGGGGTCCACTACCGGGCCGAGCGCTTCACGCCGACCAAGCACGCCCTGCACAACCTGGCCCTGCGCCACGTGGTCGCGTCGGCCACCCCCGACGGGTTCACGGCGCTCCGCGCGTTCTTGCGCCAGCCCTCGCTGGCCCGTCCGGGCGAGGTCCTCGAGCTCATGGTGCACCCCGGGCACCCGCTCTGCGTCGCCGAGAACGAGCAGCTCGCCGGCGACTGGCTGCGGCACTTGCCGTTTCCCACGAAATTGGTCAGTTACAACGACCTGCCGACCCCCTGATTGACCGACGGCGGGCGGGCCGTATATCATAGAGCATTCTCTCCCGCGCTTCCCGGAGGACGCCCGCTCGTGAACGCGCCCCTGCCGTCGCCGACCTCCCAGGAAGTGCAGCTGCCCTTCGACCCCATGACGGTCGTGCGGGGCATCCTGCGCCACAAGCTGTTGATGGTGGCCTGCGCCATCCTCGCGGGCGCGGCGGGCGCGGCGGCCGGGTGGGCCTTCGGCAAGCGCTCGTACGACGCCGCGAGCCTCATCCAGTACCGGGTCACCGCGGGTGTGGCGGCCGAGGGCGCCCCCAGCGCGCCGTCGCTGGTCTCGCTGCTTCAGCAGGTCGAGGTGCGCCCCAACATCGAGGCGCTGCGCGAACACCTGAAGCTCGAGATCTCGCTCGAGGGGCTGGGCGCGTCGGTCGAGGCCTACATCCCCGAAGACTCGGCGCTGCTGGCGTTCAAGGCCTCCTGGAACGACGCCCGCACCGCCGCCCGAATCGCCAACAAGCTGCGCGACATCTTCCTCGAGCGCTGGTGCCACCTGCTCGTGCAGGCCGTCGAGGCCCTGGCCGAGCAGTCGCGGGCCAAGCTGCAGTCCGCCCAGACGCGGGAGGGCAGCTTCCAGAAGGTCATCGCCGAGCTGCAGGAGCGCGCCGTCGAGGAGCGCAAGGGCGCCTCGGGCGCGACCGACATCCAGCTTCGCTACGGGCGCCTCAAGGAGATGATCGAGGAGGATCGTTCGTCGCGCGCCAACGCCATCGAGCTGGCCGCTCGCGAGTCCGAGTTCGCGCGCGCGGGGCGCTTGAAGGAGCAGGGGCTCATCTCGGACCCCGACTACCAGGCCATCGCGTCGGGGCTGCAGAAGCAACGGGCCCTCACCCAGGACACCGCGCGCACCGCTCGCTGGAAGTCCGAGCTCGACGCCCTGCGCGGTCAGGCCTCGAAGCTCGACACGGCCACGCCGACCGAGCAGATGCTGCAGCAGGTCGTCGTGCAGGCGCTCACCGCCGAGATGGATCGCGTCGCGCTGCAGGATCAGGTCGCGGCGGTCGAGCGGGCGCTGGCTACGTCTCGCAAGCGCCTCCAGGGCTATCGTGCGCTCGAGGCCGAGGCCGAGCGCGCCCCCGACGGCGCCAACGCGGCCGTCGCCGAGCTGCTCTCCATCCAGACCGACCTGTCGAGCGTGCGCACCCTCTACGACACCGAGTCTCCCGAGTTCTCGCTGGTGTCCGAGGCCATCGACCCGGTCATGCCCGCCAAGTCCACGCGCAAGCTCATCGCTGCTGGCGTGGCGGGCGCCGTGCTGGTGTTCCTGCTCGGCCTGATCGTGCTCCGCGAGCTCTTCTCCCGCGTCGTGCGCTCCGGCGGCGACGTGCGCCTCAAGAGCGGCCAGGCCCCGCTGGCCACGCTGCCGCGCGTGCGCAACTTCCAGGAGTTCGATCACGAGTTCGAGGACGGCTGTCGTCTGCTGGCCAAGGCCCTGCGGGCCGAGGTCCCTGCTCCTTGCGCCACCTTCCTGGTCACGGGGCCGCGCGGGGGCGAGGGGGTCTCGGTGCTGGTGGAGCGCATGGCGACGGTGGCCGGAGCCGTGGCAGGTCCCGTGCTGGTCATCGACGTGCACGGCACCGCCAGCGGTCGCGGCCAGATCATCACCGAGCGGCTGGTGAAGCCGGGCCCCATGATGGTCGGCCTCGGCACCGTGCTCGACGAGGGCCTCGACGCCCTGGTCTACGCGGTCCGGCCCACGCGACTGCAGGGCGTCTTTCTGCTGCCGTCCGACGCGCGCTCGTTCGCCTCGTCGGCGCTCGGCGCGAAGGGCTTCGGCGCGCTCCTCGAGCACCTGCGGCCTCACTACAGCGCCATCTACCTCGACGCTCCGCCGGTGCTCGACTCGGCGATCTCGGTCTACCTCACCGAGTGGTGCGACGTCACCGTCGTGGTGGTCCGCGGCGGCGTCACGGCCCGGCGCGACCTGGCGCGCACGATCGATCGGCTCGGCAAGGCCGGCGACGGGCGGCGCGTCCTGGTCTTGAACGGAGCCGATCCCGTCTTCAACCCGGCCTGACCCGGGTGGCCCGATGCTGAGCGTCATCCAGGTCCCGCGGCGCTTCGTCACCAGCGACTGGGGCGGCACCGAGACGCTGGTGCAGGAGACCAGCGCGCGTCTCCGCGGTCGCGGACACGACGTCGAGATCTGGTGCCCGAACGCCCTTGGCGGCGCCGCCCGCGACGAGCTCCAGGGTGTCCCCGTGCGGCGCTTTCCGTACTTCTATCCGTACCTGGGCCTGTCCGCCGCCTCCCGCCGGCAGCTCGATCAGGCCGGCGGCAACCTGTTCTCGTTCTCGCTGCTGGCCGCGCTGCGCGGGCGCGAGCCCCTCGACCTCGTCCACCTGCACACCGGCAAGCGCCTGGGGGGCATCGTGCGCCACGTCGCGCGCCGCCGGGGCCTGCCGTACGTGGTGTCGCTGCACGGCGGCGTGACCGACGTGCCCGAGGCCGAAGCCCGACGCCTCGCGTCGCGCACGGGCGGTGCGCTGGAGTGGGGGCGCCTGCTCGGGTGGTGGGTCGGCTCCCGGCGCGTGCTCGACGACGCCGCCGCGGTGGTGTGCGTCAGCGCCGCCGAGGCCGACCTCCTGCGCGAGCGCCTGCCGCGAAAGCGCGTGATCCACCTGCCCAACGGCGTCGATCCCGAGCGCTTCCGTCAGGGCGACGGCGCGGCGTTCAAGCGGGCGCACGGTGTGCCGCTCCAGGCGCGGGTGGTCCTGACCGTCGGGCGACTCGACCCCCAGAAGGACCAGTCGCTCGCCATCCGGGCGTTCGGCGCGCTCGCCGCGCGGCACCCCGATCTGCACCTCGTGTTGCTCGGGCACGTCACCGACGACGCCTACGCCGAGGGGCTCCGCCGTCAGGTCCTCGAGCTCGGCCTCGGGCCCCGCGTGACCATCGTGCCGGGGCTGCCGGCCCAGGGGTCCGGCGTCGTCGATGCGTACCACGCGGCCGACCTCTTCCTGCTGCCGTCGCGCCACGAACCCTTCGGCATCGCGATCCTCGAGGCCTGGGCCGCGGGGCTGCCCGTGGTCGCCAGCCGCGTGGGGGGAATCCCCGGCTTCGTGGTCGACGGCGCCGACGGCCGTCTCGTGGCGCCCGGCGACGAGCCCGGCTTCGTGGCCGCGCTCGAGGGCCTGCTGGCCGATCCCGCCTCCGCCCGTGGGCTGGCCGCGGCGGGGCAGAAGAAGGCGCGCGAGTGCTACGCCTGGGAGGTCGTCACCGATCGCCTGCTCACCCTCTACGAGGACGTGCTCCGTGAACATCCTCGTCGTTCATGAGACCTGCGGCTGGCAGGGCGGGGTGGAGCAGCACCTGGCCGTGACCGTGCCGGCGCTGCGCGCGCGCGGGCACCGGGTGACGCTGGCCTGGCGCGCGGCCTCGGCCCGTGGTGCGGATCGCTTCCAGGCGCTCTTCGACGCCAGCCACCCCGTGGCGGCGCTGGGCCTGGCCGAGACCTGCCCCGGGTTCGACGAGATCGTCGATCGGGAGCGACCCGACGCGATCTACGTGCACAAGCTGCCCCGCCTGCCTGCTCGGCTTCTCGACGGGCGCGCCGCCCGCGTGGTGCGCTACGTGCACGACCACGACCTCACCTGCCCGCGCCGGCACCGCTACACGGCGTTCTCCCGCTCCATCTGCCGGGCCCCCGCCGGTCTGCGCTGCTGGTTCGACGCGGCCTTCGTGGCCCGACCCGGGCCCCTGCCGGGCAACCTGCGCCTGGTCGACCTGCGCGGACACGCCGCCGAGCTGGCCCGCAACCATGCCCTCGACGCGCTGCTCGTGGGCAGCCGCGCCATGCGCGACGAGCTGCTCGCGAACGGCTTCTCCCCGGAGCGCGTGCACGTGGTGGCCCCCGTGCTGCCACGCCCGCCGCTCGCCCCGGCGCCGGTCCCGGTTGAGCCCCGCGTGCTCTTCGTGGGCCAGCTCGTGGCCGGCAAGGGGGTCGACCTGCTGCTCGAGGCCCTGCGGCGCGTGCCCGGGCCCTGGTGCCTCGACGTGGTGGGCGAGGGCAACGCGAGGCCGGCCCTCGAGGCGTCGGTCGCGCGCCTGCGCCTGACCGATCGCGTGCGCTTCGTGGGTTGGCGCGACTACGACGTGCTCGCCCAGCTGTACGCGTCGGCGCGCGTGGTGGCCGTGCCCTCACGCTGGGCCGAGCCCTTCGGCATGATCGGCCTCGAGGCCATGCACGCGGCCCGGGCCGTGGTCGCGTTCGACGTGGGCGGCATCCCCGACTGGTGCGCGCCCGAGGTCACGGGCCTGCTGGCGCCCGAGAACGACGTGCCGGCGCTGGCGGCGGCCCTCTCGCGGGCCCTTTACGAGCCCGGGCTGGCCGAGCGGCTGGGGGCGTCCGGGCGCGCGCGCGTCGAGGGGTGTTTCACCTTCGAGGGCATGGTCGACGCCCTCGAGGTGCACCTGAGGGGGGGAGCATGAGCCCTACTTCTCGTACCGCAGCGGAGTGGGCTCGCCGCCTCCGCCTGCACCGGCACCTCGAAGGCGGCTGGTACGCGGAGACGTACCGCGCCGATCGGACGCTGCCCGCCGAGGCGCTGGCCCCCGCGTTCCATGGCCCGCGCTCGGCCGCCACCTCCATCCTGTTCCTGCTGGGGCGGGGCGACATCTCGGCTCTGCACCGTCTGGCCGCCGACGAGCTCTGGCATTTCCACACCGGCGATCCGCTGCGCCTCCACGTGCTGACCCCCGAAGGGGACCACCTGCCCCTGCTCCTCGGCCCCGACCCCGACGCGGGCGAGTGCTTCCAGGCCGTCGCCGAGGCCGGCTGCTGGTTCGGCGCCGAGACCACGGGCGAGTACTCGCTGGTGAGCTGCACGGTGGCCCCGGGCTTCGACTTCGCCGACTTCGAGCTGGGGCGGAGGGCCGACCTGGTCGAGGCGTACCCGCAGCACCGCGAGGTGATCGAGCGGTTGACGCGGCGGTGAGGGCCGGTGACCTTGACCGCCTCCCAGCGCCCGGGGATACTCGCCCCCGCAACGCGACGACCCTCAGGTGACGCATGCCCGACGCTCCCCTCATCGGTGTCACCACCTTCGGCGGCGACGGCGGCGTGTCGGGCATCTCGCAGTACATCGTCCAGCTCCTGAAGGCCCTGGCCTCCGAGCCGCGCGAGGCGCGCTACGAGGTGGTGGTCTACGACGACGAGCGGCGCGTCTTCGTGCCCGAGTCGCCGCGCATGGTGCCTCTCGGCCACGGGCGGACCTGGGCGGCGCCCGTTCGCAACGTCGCGTGGCACCAGGCCGCGCTGCCGCTGCTCTGCAAGCGCCGGGGCTTCGACGTGCTCTTCCTGCCCGCGGCCAACCGGCGGCTGCCGGTCTGGGCGCCCTGCCCGACCGTGGGCACGGTGCACGACCTCGCCAGCGTGCACGTCACCGACAAATACGACCCGGCTCGCGGCTTCTACGTGCGGCGGGTGCTGCCCCCGCTCATCCGTCGGCTCGACCACGTGCTCACGGTCAGCGAGGCCACCAAGCGCGACCTGGTCGAGTTCGTCGGGCTCTCGCCCGAGCGCGTGACGGTCACGCCCCTGGCCGCCGACCCGGCCGTGTTCTTCCCCGGCGATCGCGTCGCGGCCGCCTCCCACGTGGCCGCGCGCTTCGGCGTGACGGGGCCCTTCGTGCTGTACATCGCGCGCATCGAGCACCCGGGCAAGAACCACGCGCGCCTGATCCGCGCCTTCGACCGGCTGAAGACCCGCACGGGCCTGCCCCACAAGCTGGTGCTGGCGGGCTCCGATCGCGAGCGGGCCTCCGAGGTGCACGCCGAGGCCGCCTCCGCGCGCCACGCTCGCGACATCGTCTTCACGGGCTTCGTGCCCTCCGACAGCGTGGCCGACCTCTACCGGGCGGCCGACGTCTTCGCTTTCCCGTCGCTCTTCGAGGGCTTCGGGCTGCCGCTGCTCGAGGCCATGGCCTGCGGCACCCCCGTGGTGGCGGCCGACGTAGCCTCGCTGCCCGAGGTGGCCGGCGACGCGGCCCGGCTGATCGATCCCCGCGACGAGCAGGCCCTGGCCGCCGCGCTCGAGGCCGTGCTCACCGACCCGGTCCTGCACGCCGACCTCGTCGCGCGCGGGCGGCTCCGCTCGGAGGCCTTCTCGTGGCAGCGCACGGCGCGACAGACGCTCGACGTTTTCCTCCGGTTCGTTGATTCGGGGCCCCGGATCAGATAGGATTCGAGCCAAATCCTGGGGGCACCATGAAGCTGTCGACGCATCAGCACGGTCAGGTGGTGGTCGTCACCATCGACGCGGACAACCTCGACGCGAACAGCTCCCGCACGTTCAAGGAGCTGATCGCGCCGATCCTCGAGAAGGAGCGCAAGGTCGCCTTCGACCTCGGGCGCCTGCAGTTCGTTGACTCGTCGGGGTTGGGCGTTATCTTGAGTTGCCTGCGCACCTTGAACAGCCGCGGCGGCGACCTGCGCCTCTTCGGCATGACGCGTCCCGTCCGCGCCCTCTTCGAGTTGGTGCGTATGCACCGCGTCTTCGAGATCTTCGACTCGTGCGACGAAGCGGTACGAAGCTTCGAGGTCGTGAAATAGTCACGACCTCGAAGGTTTTTGTTGTTGGCGTGGGCGCCCGGAGCCCACGCCGGGCGAGCGTCCGATAGCCGCTCGCGGGAAACCATCCTGGGCGTCGTCGCCCGCGACGGGAGGTTCCATGCAGAAGCGGCCCGTCCTGGTCCTGGCCGTGTTCGTCGACGCCTTCGGCTGGGAGATCGTGCGCGAGCGCGGCTTCCTCGGCGACGTGTTCACCACGCGCCGCCCCCTCGGAACCGTCTTCGGCTACAGCTCGACGTGCATCCCCAGCGTGCTCTCGGGGCAACGCCCGCGCGAGCACGGTCACTTCTCGTTCTTCTACTACGACCCGCCCAACTCGCCGTTCAAGCCCCTGGCCCCGCTCGGCTGGCTGCCGCGCTCGGTCACGCGCCGGGGCCGGGTGCGGCACCTCCTGAGCCGGGCCGTGCAGGCCGCCTACGGGTACACCGGCTACTTCCAGCTGTACAACATGCCCTTCGAGCACCTGGCGCTCTTCGACTACAGCGAGAAGCGCGACCTTTACCAGCCCGGGGGCATCCGATCCGGCGCCGACACCATCTTCGACGTGTGCCGTAAGCGCGGCGTTCCGTTCTCGTTGTCCGACTGGCGGCGCCCCGAACGCGACAACTTCGCGCTGCTCGAGCGCGACCTCGAGGCCGGGCAGGTGCCCTTCGCGTACCTGTACCTGGCCGAGCTCGACGCCATCCTGCACGACACGGCCAAGGGCTCTGCCCAGGCCGAGGCCCACCTGGTCGGCTACGAGAAGGCGCTGACGCGCGTGCTCGAGATCGCAAGGCGGCGCTACGGCGAGGTCCGGCTGCACCTGTTCTCGGACCACGGCATGGCCACCATCCACGCCACGTGCGACCTGCGGGCCCGCATCGAGCGCCTGGGGCTCCGCTTCGGCGTCGACTACGCCGCCGTCTACGACTCGACCATGGCGCGCTTCTGGTTCCTGAAAGACGGCGCGCGTGAGCGCATCCACGCCGCGTTGGCCGACGAGCCCGCCGGTCGCGTGCTCGACGACGCGACGCTGGCCGCCTGGGGCGTCGACTTCCCCGGGCAGCGCTACGGCCAGACCCTCTTCCTGCTCGATCCGGGGGTGCTTCTGGTGCCGAGCTTCATGGGCGAGACCCGCCTGGCCGGCATGCACGGCTACGCGCCCGACCACGCCGACTCGATCGCGCACTATGCGTCGAACGTCGAGGTCGCCGCGCCGCCGGCCAGCCTGACCGACCTGAAGGGCCTGCTCGCGGGCGAGATCGACCTGGCGCTCGAGGCCGCTCGATGACGGTCTGGGTCGCGCTGCGTTCGCACGACGACCAGCCCCTGGCCGACCAGACGCTGGCCGCCCTGGCGCGGCAGACCGTGCCCCATCGCCTGATCGCGTTCGACAACGCCTCGACCGATGGCACCCGCGAGGCCGTGGCCGCCCGGGCCACGCGGCTGATCGATGTCCCCGCGGGTACCTACGTCCCGGGGCGCGTGCTGAACGACGCCATGCGCCTGACCGACGGTCCGGTGGTGGTCTTCCTGAACGCCGACTGCACCCCGCTGCACGACGACTGGCTGGCGCACCTGCTCACCGGGCTCGACGATCCGGCGGTGGGCGCGGTGTTCGGGCGCCAGGTGCCCCGGTCCGACACGCACCCGCTGCACGCCCGCGACACCGAGGCCGCCTACGGCGACGGGCAGCGGCAGGCCACCTGGCGGCACTGCTTCTCCATGGCCGCCTCGGCCATCCGCCGCTCCGACTGGCAGGCCGCGCCCTTCGACGAGGGGCTGCGGTATTCGGAGGACATCGACTGGTCGTGGCGGCTGCGGCAGCGGGGGCGCGCGGTGCGCTACGTTCCCGCCGCGGTGGCCGCGCACGCGCACAACTACACGCTCCGGCAGCTGGCCCGTCGCCACTTCGGCGAGGGCGAGGCCGAGGCGCGCATCTTCGAGTGGTCGGCCTGGCAGGCGTCTCTGCTCCGGTACACGGTGCTGCCGTGGGGCCGCCAGGTGCTGGGCGACGTTCGCTGGGCGGTCGCCGAGGGCGAGTGGCGGGCGGCGCTCGAGGCCCCGCTCGTCCGTGCAGCCCAGGCCGTCGGTCGTCGGGCGGGCTTCCGGTCCGGGCGAGCCGGCCGCGCGAGGAGCGCGCGATGAGGTACGCGGCCCACGCGTCGCCCCGCTTCAACGACTGGCTCGAAGGCCGGCTCGGCCACCTGGCGCGCGAGTTGGCCGGCGCGGTGGGCTCCGACCTGTTGGCCGTGGTGCTGGCCGGCGGGTACGGACGGGGTGAGGGGGGCGTCCAGGTGCAGGGCGGCGTCGAGCGGCCCTACAACGACCTCGACCTCTTCGTGGTCCTGCAGGGCGCGCGCCGGTGGCCCCACGGTACGCTGGAGCGCCTGGCCCGCCTGCGCGCCCCCGAGTTCGGCGTCCCGGTCGACGTGGGGCGACCGCTCACGCTCGTCGAGATCGCCCGCTGGCCGGCGTGGCTCATGTGGCACGAGCTGCTGCACGGTCACGTGGTGCTGCACGGAGCCGCCGACATCCTGACGCGAACGGCCTCCGCTGCGGCCTGGGGGCCGCCCCCTGCGATCGAGGCCACGCGCCTGCTCCTGAACCGCGGGGCCGGCCTGCTCTGGGCCTTCCGGGTGGCGCGCGGCCTCGAGCGCCCGCCCGATCCCGACTTCGTGCGGCGCAACCGGTACAAGACCGAACAGGCCCAGGGCGACGCGCTGCTCATCGCCGCGGGCCGTCATCGTACGGCGCTCGCCGGCCGCGCCCCCGACCTCGCGGCTCTCTGTGCCGAGCGCGCCGACGTGGCCCGGCTGGTCGTGACCTCGGCCTACGGCGAGGCCCTGACCTTCAAGCTCCGCCCCGACGCCGTTCCCCGCGGCGAGCCCGCCCGCGAGGCCCTGGCCGACACGGCGCAGCGCTGGCTTCGGGTGTTCCTGCTGGTCGAGTCCGAGCGCACCGGGCTCGTCTTCCCCGACGCCGCCACCTACGCCGCGTGGGCGCCTCCCCGCGAGGCGGCTCCCACCGGCGTCGACCTCGTCGCCAACCTGGCGCGCGGGGCCCTGCTCGGCCGTCCGTCGTGGCGGCATCCCCGCGAGGCGCTCTACCGCGAGCTGCCGCTGCTGCTCGCCGAGGCGGCGCGACCCAGCCCGTCGGTGGCCTGGGCGCCGCGCGGCGAACGCTTCCTGCGGTCCTGGCGGCGCTTCCAATGAAATACGTCGTCTTCGGGCTGGCGTTCGTGTTCGGCGTGCCCCTCATGGCCCTGGCCGCGACCTACTACCCCAAGGCGCGTTCGTGGCTGCTCAGCCTGCTCATCGCCACCCCCGTCCTCGGCGGCGGCGTCAAGCTGAACTTCCTGTCGATGGAGAGCTACCGGGGCCCCGATCGCGGCTTCGAGGTCACGCTGGCCGACCTGATCGCGCTGGCGCTGGCGTTCTCCCTGGTGCTGCGCGACCGCGGACGCGTGCGCTGGCTGCCGACCAACTCGCTGTGGATGCTCGCGTTCTTCCTGGTCGCGGTGGCCTCGGCCTTCGTCGCGCCGGTGGGTGTGTACGCCGGCTTCACGCTCTGGAAGATGGTGCGCATGTACCTGGTCTTCTGGGTGGTCGCCAACCTGGTCCGATCGGGCGTCGAGCTCCGGGCCGTCTGGCGCGGGCTGCTCATCATCGGGCTCGCCATGCTCGGGTACGTGCTGAAGCAGAAGTACCTCGACGGCTACTACCGCATCCCCGGGCCGTTCGATCACTCCAACACCATCCCGTTGTACCTGAACGTGGTCATCCCGCCTCTGGTCGTGTGGCTGCTGGCCGACCCCGCGCTCAGCGCCTGGAAGCGCTCGCTCTCGCTGCTGGCCGTCTTCGCCATGCTGTTCGCCGTGCAGGCCACCTTCTCGCGCGCGGGGCTCATGCTGGCCGGCGCCGGGTTCGTCGGCGGCCTCGGCCTCGCCATCGCGAGGGTGCGCTCGACCCGGGTGGTGCTCCTCTCGGGCTTCGTGCTCGTCGTGCTGCTGCTCGGGGTCGCCAAGGCCCTGCCCAGCATCCTCGAGCGAATCCGCACCGCGCCGCCCACCAGCGAGGCCGCCCGCGACGAGTTCAACCACGCCGCCTCGCTCATGGTGGCCGATCACCCCTTCGGCATCGGCATCAACAGCTTCTCCGAGGTGTTGACGGTCACGACCCGCTACAACCAGCACATCGCCGTCATGCAGGGCGAGGCCCAGGCGGGCGTGTGCCACCACATCTACTGGCTGACCCTGGCCGAGCTCGGGTGGCCGGGCCTCGCGCTCTTCCTCATCGTGATCGGGCGGTTCCTCCTGCTGGCCGTCCGGGGCTCGCTGCGCGGGCGCTCGCTCGAGGGCATGGTGCTGGCCGGCTATGCCCTCGGCTTCCTGTGCATGCACGCCCAGGGCTTCCTCGAGTGGGCCTTCCGCATCACCCCCGTCACGCTCCAGTTCTCCATCGCGGCGGGGGTGGTGGTCGGGCTCAACGATCTCGTGCGCGCGGGCGTGGTCACCCCGCTGGCCCCCTCCGGCGCGGGGGGCGCATGATGGCGTCACACGCGGGGCGCGTGGCCCGGAACACGCTGGCCAACACGGTGCAGTTCGGGGTGGCGTTCGCCATCCAGCTCGTGCTCATTCCGTTGATCATCGGTACGCTGGGCCAGGCCGAGTACGGGCTCTGGGCGCTGGCGTTCTCGGTGCTCGGCTTCCTCACGCTGCTCGACTTCGGGCTCGCGCCGGGCGTCGTGAAGTCCGTGGCGCAGGCCACGGCGAGCGGCGATGTCCTGCGCCGCAACCGCATGCTCTCGACCATCGCGCTCGTCTACCTGGCCCTCGCGGCGCTGGCGCTGCTGACCGTGGGGGGGCTCTCGCTCGTGTACGGTCCGCTCCTCGATGTCCCGACCGACGCGCGCTCGCGGGCGGTGATCGTCTTCCTGCTCCTCGGCGCTCGCACGTGGGCCGTCGTGCTGCCGCTCGGGCTGTTCCGCGGCGTGCTCTTCGGCGCGCAGCGGGTCGTGCTCATCAGCGCCATCCAGATCGGGAGCAGCGTGGCGCTGGCCCTCGGCACCTGGCTCGTGCTGCGGGCCGGTCACGGGCTCGTCGCCATGGCCGCGGTGAACCTCGGCGTGCTGGCGATCGAGCACCTGGCCTACGTGGTCACCGCGTTCCGCTTCGTCCCCGAGCTGCGCCTTTCGCTGCGGCTCTTCGACCGCACCCTGCTCCGCGAGGCCTCCGAGTTCGGGCTGTTCCAGCTGATCGTCTCGGTGTCCTCGCTCGTGCTCCTGCGCACCGACGTGATCCTGGTGCAGATCTTCCTCTCGCTCGGGGCGGTCGCGCTCTACTCGGTGCCCCTCAAGATCGCCGAGTACGCCGTGCTGCTCCTGAAGCCGCTCGTGAACAACCTCACGCCGGTCGCCGCGCAGCTCGGCGAGGCGGGCGACACGGCCGGCCTGCGGGCGCTGGTCGTCAACGGCGCGCGCATTGCGTTGCTGCCCGCGGCCCTCCTCGCGGCCGGGGCCTGGGTGTTCGGGCGCGAGGCGCTGGTCTTCTGGGTCGGGCCCGACTTCGCCGAGGCCGCGCCCGTGCTCATCGTGCTCCTCACCGCCATCGCGCTCTCCATGCCCCAGATCGTGGTCTCGGGCGTGTTCACCATGACCGGGCGTCACCGCTTCACGGCGGCCGCGGCCGTGGCGGGGCTGTCGGTCAACCTGGTGGCCAGCGTGGCGTTCGTGCGGGTGTTCGGGCTCACGGGCATCGCGCTCGGCACCCTGGCGGCCGCGCTGCTGGTCGACGCCATCGCCGTGCTGGTGGTCGCCGCGCGCTTCGTGGGGATCAGCTACCTGAGGCTCGTCCGCCGCGTCTATCTGGCAGCGCTGGTCCCCGCGCTGGCCCTGGCGGCGTTCGGGCTCAGCGTGAAGACGTTGTGGCCTCCCTCCACCCTCGGGGGAGTGGCGCTCGAGGGGCTCGGGAGCGCCCTCGTCGGGTTCGCGGTCTTCGCCGTGCTCTTCCTCGAGCCTGCTGAGCGCGACTTCCTGTTGCGTCGGCGTTGACACTCCCGCGGAAGGGATGACAATCGAGCGGAGGAGGCATATCCCTTGCCCGACGAGGCCGGTCGCGTTCACCTGATGGACGAGCTCCACCGACGGTACGGAGGCTATCGCGGCTTTCGAAGCTGGCGGTACGTTCGCAAGCGGTACGCCTGGGTGCTGATCGTAGGGGGCGCGCGCCTGCTGAAGAGGCTGCTCGACGTGAGCGCGTCGGCCGTGGGCCTCCTGCTGGTGTCGCCCTTGCTCCTCGCGGTGGCGTTGGCCATCAAGCTGACCGACGGGGGGCCCGTGCTGTTCTGGCAGACCCGCGTGGGGCGTTGGGGCCGGGAGTTCCGCTTCCCGAAGTTCCGCTCCATGGTCATGGACGCCGAGCGCCTCAAGGCGCAACTGGCCGCCGAGAGCCACCATGCCGATCAGCGCACCTTCAAGATGAAGCACGATCCGCGGGTCACCTGGATCGGGCGCATCATCCGCAAGACGTCCGTCGACGAGCTGCCGCAGCTCTGGAACGTGCTGAAGGGAGAGATGTCGCTGGTGGGCCCCCGGCCTCCGGTGCCTTCCGAGGTGGCGCTCTACACGCTGGCCGATCGACGGCGGCTCGACGTCACCCCCGGGCTCACCGGGCTCTGGCAGGTCAGCGGGCGCGGCGACGTGCCGTTCCCGCAGCAGGTGGCCCTCGACGTGCGCTACATCGAGAGCCGCAGCCTCTGGCTCGATCTCAAGATCCTCCTGGCCACCATCCCCGCCGTCATCTTCGGGAAGGGAGCGTACTGACCATGTCGCTCTCGGCGCCCAAGGCCCCCGAGATCCGCATCCTCGGACTGCGCCTCGACAACGTCACGTTGTCCGAGGCCATCGCGGCCATCCAGGCCCGGGTCGACGAGGGTACGCCCACGCGGGTGGGGTTCGTGAACGCGCACTGCGTGAACGTGGCCGTCTCCGATCCCGAGTACCGGCGCGCTCTCGAAGGCTTCGACCTGGTCTTCGCCGACGGCAGCGGCGTGCGTCTGGCCGGGCAGATCCTCGGCGCCGAGGTGCGCGACAACGTCAACGGCACGGACCTGTTTCCGCCGCTCTGCGCCAGCCTCGAGCGGTCCGGGCAGGGCGTCTTCTTCCTGGGGGCCGCCCCGGGCGTGGCCGAGCGCATGGTCGTCGACCTGCGCCGGCGTTACCCGCGCCTCGTCGTCGCGGGCGTGCACCACGGCTACTTCGGCGCCCACCAGGTCGAGCCCGTGCTCGATCTCTTGCGCGGCTCGGGCGCGCGCCTCCTGCTGGTCGCGATGGGCGTGCCCCAGCAGGAGAAGTGGATCGAGCGCCACCACGCCGCCTGCGGCATCCCCGTGGTCATGGGGGTGGGCGGCCTCTTCGACTTCTATTCGGGTCTCATCCCCCGGGCACCTCTGTGGTTGCGCCGGCGCGGCCTCGAGTGGACGTGGCGGCTGGCACAGGAGCCCCGGCGCCTGTGGCGGCGCTACCTGGTGGGCAACTGGACGTTCCTCGGCCGCGTGGCGCTCGCCCGCCTGGCGGGGCGCGGGGCCGACGATCGAGGCGTCCGGTGAGGTGCGTGCTGGTCTGCCCTCCGGGCGCGGGCTTCCCGCGGGCCGTCACCGCGCGCGGACCGGCGCTGCTGCTACCCCTGCTCGATCGTCCCTTCCTGCAGCACGTGATCGAGCGCCTGGTGGGGCTGGGGGTCCGCGACCTCGACCTGCTGGCCGCCGAGCACCCCGAGGCGATCGACGATCTGGTGGGCGACGGCAGCCGCTGGGGGTGCCGCGCGCGCGTGCACCTCGTGCGCGACGGGGCCCATCCGTACCAGCGCCTGCGGCTGGCGGGCGAGGACGGGGCGGGGGTGCTCCTGGTTCACGGCGATCGGCTGCCCGGCCCTGCGCTCGACCTCGGCGTGCTGGCCGAGGCCAGCGCACCCGTGCTGTTGCAGCACGACGAGGGGGGCCGCGACCGCTGGACCGGCTGGGCCTGGCTGCCCGCCGGCGTCGCGAGCCTCGTCCCCGAAGACCTCGACGAGGTCGGGCTCGAGGCCTTTCTCCGGGGCGTGCCCCGGTCGTCGTCCCGAGCGGTCGAAAGCGTGCTCGAGGCCACGACGGTGGGGTCGGTCCTGACCGCCAATCGTGCGGTCATGGACGGAGTGTTCCCGGGCCTGCTGCTCACCGGGCGCGAGGTCGAGCCCGGCGTCTGGCTGTCGCGCAACGTGGTGCTGCACCCGCGCGCCCGGGTGACGCCGCCGGTGCACCTCTGCGAGAACGTGCGCATAGGGGCCGGAACGCAGGTGGGACCGTACGCCGTGATCGGTCGCGACTCGATCCTCGACGAGCGTTGCCATGTCGAGTCGGCGGTCGTGGCTCCCGGCAGCTACGTGGGCGAGGCGCTCGACCTGGTGGGCGTGTTCGTCGATCGCAACCTGCTGGTCAACGTGGAGCACGGCGTCGCCACGACGGTGACCGATCGCTTCATCCTCGGCAGCCTGACGCCGAGCCGGGCCGTCGGCTGGGGGGTCGCGCTCGTGCACCGGGCCATCGCCCTGCTGCTGTTGCTCCTGGGCTGGCCGCTGCTCGTGGGCGCCCTGCTCGGACGGGCGTATTCGCGACGCGCGACGATCTGGCACACCCTCGACGCCGTGGTGCTCCCCGCCGAGCCCGACGAGGCCACCTGGCGTACCGTCCACCTGCGGGCTCTGGCCCCGCTCGACGTGCTCGCGTCCCGGGCCTCGCTCGCCGATCTCGTGCTGCGGGTCCTGCCCCTGCTGCCCGCCGTGATTCGGGGGCGCCTGGGCCTGGTGGGTGTTCCGCCGCGCGACCTCGAGAGCTTTCGCGAGCTGCCCGACGACTGGCGAGACCTGCTCCTGGGTGCGCCCCTCGGGGTGCTCTGGGAGTCCCACGTCGTCAACGCGCACTCCGACGACGAGCGGCGCGCCGCCGAGACGTACTACGCGGCCGTCGCGTCGCTGCGTCACGACCTCGCGATCGTCGCGGGCTATCTGCGCCGCGTGCTCTGCGGTGCCGGGGGCGGCCCGGCGCGTTCTCCCCGCGCGGGGGAGCCTTCATGAAGGCGGCGCAGGTCCTCCTGGTGCTCGGGGGCTTCCTGCTGCCCGGCGCCGCGGATCCCGCGCCCTCCGATCCGTTCGACCGCCCGGCGGCGGGCTCGGCGCGCCTCGACGTGCTGTCGCCCACCGTCCTCGAGCTCAGCGTGTTCGACGCGCTCGACGCCGACGATCGGCCCCCGCGCTGGGACTTCGTCGACGATCGCGGTCGGCACCACCTGCCCCCCCCGGCGGTCGTGGTCGTGCGCGTCGACGACCGGGCCGTACGCGCGGTCGTTCGCGGCTTCCGACGACGGGCGCTGCACGTGCCCCCGAAGCGCGGTCCCCTGCTGCTCGGCTCCTCGCTGATCGTCGCGTTGTCCGAGCCCGTGCCCGAGGGGGCGGCGGTCTCGGTCGTGGTCACCGATCCGGCGGCGCCGCGCCGGCCCGTGCGGCTCGAGGCGCGCGCCGAACCGCTCCGGCGTGGGCTGGCCGTGCACGTCAGCCAGGCGGGCTTCGCGCCCGACTGGTCCAAGCGGGCGTTCGTGGGTCGCTACCTGGGCGACGCCGGCGAGCTCGCGGTCGACGCCACCGCGTTCTCGGTGGTCGACGCGCGCGACGGCGCCCCGGCGTTCCGGGGCACCCTCGCGCCGCGCCGCGACGTCGGCTACGACTACCCCGCCTACCAGGGCGTGCTCGAGGCCGACTTCAGCGCCTTCGCGCAGCCCGGCACCTGGCGCGTGGTCGTGTCCGGGCTCGGAGCGTCCGAGCCCTTCGTCATCGGCGAGGCCGTGGCGCGCGACGTGGCGCGCGTGTTCGGCCTGGGACTCTACCATCAGCGCTGCGGGGCCGATCTCGGCCCGCCCACCACACGCTTCGCGCACCCGGCCTGCCACCGCGCGCCGGCCAGCATCCCGACGGCGTCGTCCGCCAGCGTGCTCGAGCGCGCCGGGTTGGCCACCCTCGAGGCCGCGCGCTTCGCCTTCGTGAAGAAGGGCGCGGTCGATGTCAGCGGGGGCCACCACGACGCGGGCGACTACGGCAAGTACGTCGCCACCTCGGCCCAGATGATCGGCGCCCTCGTCTTCGCGGTCGACGCCTTGCCGGGGCTGGCCGGTCTCGATGATCTGGGCCTGCCCGAGAGCGGCGACGGTGCGCCCGACCTCTTGCAGATCGCCGCCCGCGAGGCGGCCTTCCTGGCCCGCATGCAGGATGACGACGGCGGCTTCTACACGCTGGTGCAGCCCCGGGACCGGGCCTACGAGGGCGATCGCCTGCCCCAGCACGGAGACCCGCAGGCGGTCTTCCCGAAGAGCACCGTCGCGACCGCGGCGGCCGTGGCCGCCCTGGCCCAGCTCGGCGCGAGCCCGCGGTTTCGCGCGCTGCACCCCACCGAGGCCGAGGCCCACGTGGCCGCGGCGCTGCGGGGCTGGAGTTTCCTCGAGCGCGCGTGGGAGCGGTACGGGCGCGCGGGCGCCTTCCAGGAGATCCATCACTACGGCAAGCTCTTCGACGACGCCGACGAGATCGCGTGGGCCGCGACCGAGCTCTTCCTGGCCACCGGCAGCCCCGCGGCCCGCCGCGAGGCCGAGCAGGCCCTGCGGGGGCGGGGCGACGCCATCCGTCGCTGGGGCTGGTGGCGCCTCTTCGAGGGCTGGGGCGGCGCCTTCCGCGCCTGCGCCTTCGCCGCCGTTTCGGGGCGGGCGCGGGCGTTCGACGACGAGTTGACCGCGATCTGCCGCGCCGAGGTGCTGGCCGGCGCCGCCGACGTGGCCGAGCGGGTCGCCGCCAGCGCCTACGGCACGGCCCTGCCCCTGCAGGACAAGCGCTTCCGTACCGTGGGCTGGTTCTTCTCGACCGACGCTGCCTTCGATCTGCTGGCCGGGCTGGCGCAGGACGACCAGCCCGCCTGGCGAGCCGCCTGGCAGGCCTGCCTGGCCTTCGAGACCGGGGGCAACCCCGCCGACGTCAGCTTCGTGAGCGGCCTCGGGCGCCGCAATTTCCAGGAGATCGTGCACCAGGTGGCCCAGAACGACGACGAGGCGGTCCCCCCGTCGGGGCTGCCCATCGGCAACCTGCTGCCGGGCATCCCGGCGTGGACCCCCCTGGCCCGCCACGCCGCCACGCTCACCTGGCCCTCCGACGACGACGCGACCGCGCCCTACGCGCCCTACGATCGCGCCACCGACGTGTTCGCGCCCAACGCCGAGCCCGTGACCGCGCGCATGGCCCGTTCCCTCATCGGCGCCGCCTTCCTGCTGGCGGCTCGCCCTCCGCAGGCTGCCGCTCCGCCCGGAGGGCCGCCGTGAACGTCCCCGTCACGCCCCAGATCCTGGCCACCGAGCTCCGCCTCACGCGCCTGACCGCGCTCACGACCGGCACGGGCCTGCCAGCGCTGGCCGCCATGCTCGTGGCGAACGAGCCGCGGCTCCTGTCGGCGGTGTGGGTCTTCCTGCCGGTCGTGGTCGGCGCGCTGGTCGCCTTCGGCAGCACCTGGCTCGTGCCGCAGGGCGTTCGCAGCCTGCGGGCGGTGCGCTACCTCACGGCCTATGCCGTGTCGGGCGCGACCCTCACGACGGTCTACCTGAACCAGTTCCTCGACTCGCTCACGCTCGTCTACCTGGGCGTGACCTTCGTGGCCAGCCAGATCTTCCTGTCGGCCCGCCACCTGTCGATCTTCTACGCCGTCAACATGTCGCTCGCCGTCCTGTACGGCAGCATCGTCGACCGCGTCGATGTCTACCCGCCCGTACTGGTCGGCACGCTGGGCGTCTTCTCGGTCATCCACGTGCTCCTCAAGGTGTCCGAGCTGGCCTTCGAGGAGAAGATGGCCCACACCGAGCGACGCAGCCGCGCCGTGCTCTCGGTGTTCCCCGATACCATCCTTCGGCTCGACGCCGATTTCGCCGTGCTCGACTGCAAGGCGTCGGTGGGCGACTCGCTGCTCGCGAAGCCCGAGCACGCGCTCGGCCGGGCGGTCGAGGACGTGCTGCCCCTCGACGCGCTCCCGGTCGTGCGGGCGGGGGTGGAGAGCGCTCGGGCCGATCAGCGCATCATCGAGGCCGATCTCCAGGTCGAGCTGGCCGACGGTCGGCGCAGCTACGAGGCGCGCTTCGTCCCGGTGGGCCCCGACGAGGTGCTGGCCGTGTTCCGCGACATCACGGCGCGTCAGCGCGACGCCCTGCGCCTGCGGGCCTCCGAGGCCTTGTTCGACACCACCATCAACGCCATCGGCGACTGGATCCACGTGGTCGACGACACGGGCAGCATCCGCTACGTCAACCGCGCGCTGCTCGACAAGAAGGACCGCCTGCAGCTGCCCACCGACGTCGTGGGGCGTACGCTGCGCGAGATCTATCCCATGCTGCCCGAGAAGGTGCTGAACGAGTACGACGAGGTCTTCGCCAACGGGCGGCCGCTGGTCACGACCGATACGTCGCGCGTGGGCGGCCGCGCGGTCATCACCGAGACGCGCAAGTGGCCCGTCTTCGACGGTGCGCGCGTGGTCCGCGTGGTCACGGTCACGCGCGACATCACCGAGCTGAAGCAGGCCATCGACGAGATCGAGCGCCACGATCGGCTGATGGGGGCGGTGGCGGCCGTGGCGCGCGGGCTGGTCGCCATTCCCTCGCTCGACGAGAGCGTGGCGCGCACGCTCGAGATCCTGGGCGAGGTCATGCCCGTGGAGCGCGTGACCGTCTTCGAGCTCGTGCACGAGGCCGCTCCGGGGCGGCGCGTGCTCAAGCCCTATCGCTACTGGGTGGCCTGGCCCGGCGACGGGCAGGGCCGCGTGGTGCCGCCCGCGTTCGACCTCGAGTCCGACTTCGAACGCTGGGAGCGTACGCTGTCCGTCGGCGACGTGGTGAGCGGGCCCGTGCGGGGGTTCCCGGCCCCGGAGCGCGCGGTGCTCGAGGCTCGCGGAGTGCGGTCGTTGCTGGCGGTGCCGATCCGAATCGGCGAGACCTTCTGGGGCGCGCTCACCCTGGCCGACGTCTCCCACGAGCGCGACTGGCGGCCCCTCGAGATCACGGTGCTGAAGACGGTGGCCGACACGCTGGGCGACGGCATCGAGCGTCACCGCATGGCCGACGATCTGGCCGAGACCGCCCGGCGCCTCGAGAGCAGCAACCGCGAGCTGCGCGACTTCGCGTACGCCGCCTCCCACGATCTGCAGGAGCCCCTGCGCAAGATCACGACCTTCGGCGATCGTCTGCGCGAGCGCTGCGCCGCCGGCCTCGACGAGACGGGCCTCGACTACCTGACGCGCATGCAGAACGCCGCCGTGCGGATGCAGAAGCTCATCGAGTCGCTGCTGCTCTATTCGCGCGTGACCACCAAGGCCGAGCCGTTCGTCACGGTCGACCTTGGGCTGGTGGTGCGCGAGGTGCTCTCCGATCTCGAGGTGCGCGTCGAGGCCAGCGGGGGCCGCGTCGAGGCCGATGGGTTGCCGCAGGTCCACGCCGATCCGCTCCAGATGCGCCAGCTCTTCCAGAACCTGCTGGGCAACGCGCTGAAGTTCCGTCGCCCCGGCGTGGTCCCCGTCATCCGCGTCGAGGCCCGGTCGCTCGACACCGGGCTTGCCACCCCCGAAGGGGCCGCACCCTCCGCGTGGTGGGAGGTGCGGGTCGGCGACAACGGCATCGGCTTCGAGCCCCGACACGCCGAGAAGATCTTCGGGGTCTTCCAGCGCTTGCACGGCCGCGCCGAGTACGAGGGCACGGGCGTGGGGCTCGCGATCTGCCGCAAGATCGTCGAGCGTCACGGGGGCACGATCACGGCCACGGGCGTGCCGGACGGCGGGGCGACCTTCGTGTTCCAGTTGCCGGCGGCCACGGTCGCCTGACGAGGGGTGAGGCATGGTCCAGACCGAACGCCGCAAGGGCGCCCTGGTGGTCCTGGTCGCCGAGGACGACGACGACGATCGCCTGATGCTCACGGACGCCTGGCGCGAGAACCGCATGGCCAACGACCTGCGCTTCGTGGGCGACGGCGAGGAGCTGCTCGACTACCTGAAGCAGCGGGGGCGCTGGGCTGCTCCGGGTGCCGCGCCTCGCCCGGGGCTCATCCTGCTCGACCTCAACATGCCCCGGAAGGACGGTCGCGAGGCGCTGGCCGAGATCAAGGCCGACCCCGACCTGAAGAGCATCCCGGTCGTCGTGCTCACGACCTCGAAGCTCGAAGAAGACATCGTGCGCAGCTACGCCCTGGGCGTCAGCTCGTTCATCACCAAGCCGGTGTCGTTCGAGTCGCTGGTGGCCACCGTGCGCGAGCTCGGCCGCTACTGGTTCCAGATCGTGCGCCTGCCGGGCGAGACCGACGGGGTGTGACGCATGGACGAGAGCACGCCCCTGCGCATCCTGCTGGTCGAGGACGACGAAGACGACTACGTCGTCACGCGCGATCTGCTGGCCGACGCCGGCTGTGCGTCGTGCGTGCTCGACTGGGCCGACACGGGCGAGCGCGCCCTCGAGGTCATCGCCGCCGAGCGCCACGACGTGTACCTGTTCGACTACCGCATCGGCGCCCTCACCGGCATCGATCTGCTGCGCGAGGTTCGGCAGCGCGATCTGGCCGTGCCGGTCTTCCTGCTCACCGGGTTGAAGGACCACGACGTCGACCTCGAGGCCATGCAGGCGGGGGCCACCGACTACCTGGTCAAGGGGCAGATTACGGCCGCGTTGCTCGAGCGCGCGCTGCGCTATGCCGTGCGTCATCACCACACGCTGCAGGCGCTCCTGGAGAGCGAGCGCATGCTGGCCGAGGCCCGCGCGCACGAGGCCCTGGTGGGGGCCCGCATCCAGAACGCCATCCTGCTGGGCACCCCCCCCGAGCTGCGGGGCGGGGCCGAGGTGGCCGCGCTGGCGATGCCCTCCCAGACCATCGACGGCGACTTCTACGGCTTCTTTCCCTACCACGATCACTGCTTCGACGTGGTGCTCGGCGACGTGATGGGAAAGGGCATCCCGGCGGCGCTGCTCGGGGCGGCGGCCAAGATCCAGTTCCTGCGCGCCGTGTCGCACCTGGTGGTCACCAACCAGGGCCGCCCTCCGGCGCCCGCCGACGTGGCGAACCTGGTGCACGTGGTCATCACCCCCGAGCTGCAGTCGCTCGGCAGCTTCATCACGGCCGCCCTGGTCCGCGTCGATCTCGACCGGCGCGTGCTCGATCTGGTCGACTGCGGTCACACGCGCACCCTGCACCTGGTCGCCGCCAGCGGGCGTTGCACGCCGCTCGAGGGCGTGAACCTGCCCTTTGGCTTCGACGCCAACGAGGTCTACCGGTCGGTGGGGGTCTCGTTCCACACCGGCGACCGCTTCCTGCTCTACTCGGACGGCGTGCTCGACACCCAGGCGCCGGGCGGCGAGCGCTTCGGGCTCCTGCGCCTGATCGCGCTCGTGGAGCGTCGGGCCGCGGAGGCGCCCCGGGCCGTGCTCGCCGCGCTGAAGGCCGAACTCCTGGCCTTCTCGGCCGGGGCCTCCCCCGTCGACGACGTGACGGCCGTGCTGATCGCCACGAGCGGGGGCATCGGCTCGGGGGTCCTGCACCGCGAGCGCCGGTTCGCCGCCGAGCTCGATCTGCTTCCGGCCGTGCGCTCGTTCGTGCGCGCCACGGCGCTGAGCGCGCCGGGCATGATCGTCGACGACGACCTGGTGGCCGAGCTCGAATTGGCGGTCGACGAGACGGCGGCGAACATCGTGCGCCACGCCCTGGCGCAGCGGCCCGGGGCCACGTACGAGGTGGCGGTCGACGTCCTCGCGCCCGACGTCGAGGTGCGCTTCCGCCACCAAGGCGCGGGCTTCGACCCGGCCGCCGTGCCGCCGCCCGCGTTCGACGGCTCGCGCGAAGGCGGCTTCGGCCTCTACGTGGTGCGGCGCGTGGCCGATCGGATCGAGTACCGGGACGCGCCCGACGGCGGGCACGAGGTCGTGCTGACCAAGAGGCTGCGGCGCGGGTAGGGTGCGGCCGATCAGACCTGATCGCCGTCCGTGTACACCTTCTCGCCCTCGCCCTCGGGGTCGCGGCAGTCGGCCTCGACGTCGCGGCCCGCCGGGCCCTCGAGCACCTCGCGGTACCACTCGTGCTGGATGAGCAGGTTCATGATCTCGTTCGAGCCCGTCCAGATCATGGGCAGGCGCGCGTCGCGCAGCATGCGCTCGATGGGGTAGACCTCGGTGTAGCCGATGCCGCCCATGACCTGCATGGCGGCGTTCACCGCGTGCCACGAGGCCTCGGTGGCCACCTTCTTGGCCTCGGAGACCAGCCGGCGCGCGTCGAGGCCGGCGTCGATGCGGCGGGCCGCCACGTGGGTGAGGGCGCGCGCGGCGTCGAGGGCCGCCACCGCGTCGGCCACCTGGAAGCTGACGGCCTGGTACTTGTGGATGGGCTTGCCGAAGGCCGTGCGGCGCGTGGTGTAGCGCGTGGCCACCTCGAGCGCGGCGCGGCCGAGGCCGATGGCGCCCGACGCCGACGTCATGCGCTCGGGCAGCATCATGCGGTTGAAGATGGTGCCGCCGTCGCCCTCGGCGCCCAGGCGGTTCTCGAGGGGCACCTTCGTGTCGCGGAAGTACAATCGCCCCGTGCCGCCGCCGCGCGTGCCGAGCAGGCCGTACACGTGCTTCACCTCGACCCCGTTGTCGTTCTCCTTCGCCACGTCGCGCTCGACCACGAAGACCGACAGGCGCTTGTGGGGGGGCGCCGCCGGGTCGGTGACGGCGTAGACCAGGAACACGTCGGCGCCCTCGGCCCCCACCACGAAGCGCTTCTGGCCATTGAGCACGTAGTGGTCGCCCTGGCGCACCGCCTTCGTGAGCGCCCCGAAGAAGTCGGAGCCGCCGCGCGGCTCGGTCAGGCCCTCGGCGCACGTCTTGGTGCCCGCCACGATGGGCGCCAGGAAGCGCGCCCGCTGGTCGTCGTTGCCGAAGCTGGCCAGCGCCTCGCCCACGATCGACGGCATGGAGTACAGGCACCCGAGCGACGTGCCGAGCACGCCGATCTCCTCGATGGCCGCCGACTCGACCGTCCAGGGCTGGGAGCGCCCGCCCCACGCGGCCGGGAAGCGCAGCCCGAGCAGGTGGGCGCGACCCAGATCGGCCACGTACTCGCGCGGGAAGTGCACCTCCTCGCGGTCCATCTTGCGTAGCAGCTCGGCCGGCACGGCCTTGGCGAACGCGCGGGCTTCGGCGACGACGGCCAACTGGTCGGGGGTCAAGAGGGCTTCGTACATGGGGGCCTCACGGGACGGTGATGCCCCGAGAATGCCAGATTGGAGGGCCGGCGTCGACGGTTACCGCTGCCCGCGCCCCTCGGTGATCGTGACGGCCACGCGCAGCCGATCGCCGAGCTCGAGGTGGGCCAGTTCGAGGCCGCCGTCGGAGGTCAGGCGCAGGCGCTCGTCGTGGCGGGTCATCAGGTAGTCGTTGAACGCCGACAGGAAGCCGAGCTCGGCGTCGGTCGGTGGCGCACCGCCTTGGGTCGTGGCGCCGTTCACGCGCCCGCGCAACTCCGAGAGGGTGGTCTCGATCTCGGCCCGCACGGCCTCGGTGGTGGCCCGTGGATCACGCAGCAGCACGCGCAGCAGCGTGAAGAGCAGGAGGCCCCCGTGCACCCAGGCGAAGTCGTCGTCATCGGCCCCGCCATCGGCTTCCAGGCGACGTCCGATCTGGAGCCACGTCTCGAGGATCTGCCGATAGAGGGGATCGGTGCGCAGTTTCATGGCGCGCCAACCGTTCGTTCTGTCTACGAGGTCAACGTAGCGAGGTTCCGGCCGGGTTCAAGGGGCCGGGAGAATTTTTTCGCTTGGCGAGCTACCGATCGGGCGAGGGCTCCGAGAGGGAGAGCCCCTCGGCGACGGTCGGCGCCGTGTGCATCGTGCCATCCCACGTGACACCCGTTCCGCCGCGATAGAGCAGCAGACCGTCACGGACATTCACGACGACCAACTCGGCGTCGGTCGAGAGCTCGTCGCCGTTGGACAGCGCGAGCGCTTCGGGTCCCTCGGGAGAGCGCAGCCACACGACGTCAGAGCCGAACGCGCCCTGCACCTGCCACGCGGCGACCCCGCCATCGGAAGCCAGGCGCGTGAGGGTCAGGGGTGCCTCGGAGGAGCCTTGAGCGGCCCCGACCTTCCAGGGCGCCAGCACCACCAGGTAACCGGGCGCCAGGGCCGTGACCACCGCGTCGGCCACGGCGTGGTTCGTCGTCCCGTCGTCGCCCACGCTGTGGACGTGCGGCACCGCGTCCTGGACGTACGGAGGCTCGCGCACGTCGGGAGCTCCGGCGGTGGTGGCCAGTCCCAGGCGCACGCCGGCCGCGGAGCGCACGAAGGTGGCGCTCTCGGCGTCGAGCGCGTACGAGCCACCCGAGTCGTACCCGGCGAAGCCGTGCACGCGCCAGGCGTGCTCGCGCGCCACCGTGGCGGTCGTGTCGAGGCGGTCGGCGATCACCACGTAGCGGTCGCGCACCAGGATCGTGGAGCGGTGGATGGTCGTCTTCTCGTAGGCCTGGCGTACCTCGGCGTAGTCGAGCGCCGTGCCATCGGTGAAGAGGTCGAGGGAGGCGTCGGCGTCGCCCCAGTTGTTGAGCAGGCCGCGCTTCGGCGCGCCCTTGCCGTCGATCAGGACCACGCTGTGTGCGGGCGCCTCGGCGGTGATCGAGTTGGCCATGGGGTTCGGCTTGACGTAGCCCGTGTCGATCAGCAGGTACTCGCCGTAGGCCGCGAAGGCGAACGACGTGCCGTCGGCGTGGTCGTGCAGGGTCTTTCGGGCACCGCCCGATTCGGCCAGCAACAGCAGCCAGCGCGCGTCGGCGTCCCAGCCCGAGCGCAGCGTGACGTGGCCCGAGATGGCGTGCGCGCGTGAGGTCCAGGGGGGCTCGCTGTCGATCGGCGCCTGCTCGATCTCGAGCAGGTGCTGGACGGCCAACTCGAGGCCGCGCCTCGTGTCGATGGATCCCCAGGGGTTGCGGGCGTCCCAGGCGTAGCGTCCCTGCCCCGAGAGGCCGGCGAGCAGCAGTCCGGCGTTCTGAGTGCGCAGGGCGCCGTCGCCCGTGTTCGAGCGCAGCCCCGAGGGGAGTCGGTGGTCCAGCGACCAGTCGAAGGCGCCCCAGAAGCGATCGGCGTGGGTGTTGGTGCCGGGCGCCGCCAGGGGATCCTCCCAGCGGTACGGTTCCCCTTCGGTGCAGTCGATGGGCGCCCAGGGGTCCTTGGGGTTGCGGTTCAGGCAGGTACGGAACAGCCAGCCGTCGGTCGGCCAGGCGTTGCGCATGGCCAGGAAGAAGGCCAACGCCGGCGGGAAGCCGTAGCCGAAGTAGAACGGCTCCTCGCTGACCACGCCGTCCTCCTGGATGTACCGGCCGTCGGGGCCCCACAGGTAGTCGAGCTCGCCCGCGGCGAAGTCCAGGATCTCGCGGCTGCGGATTTCGTCGGGGAAGGCCAGCGCGACGTAACCCAGGGCAGCGCACGTCCGGATGGTGATGTTGTTCTGGGTCACGGTCAGGGCGGCGAAGCGTTCGGCCTTGTCCAGCACGGTGCGGTCGAAGAACTTCTCGTTGACCTCCACCAGGCGGCGGCGAGCCTCGGCGGCCTCCTGGGCCGGAAAGAACGTCGTACCGGCCAGCAGGTCCCAGGCCACCGCGAACGGGATGGAGTACCCGGCCATCGAGTGGTTCTCGCCCCGGCTCGTCTCCCAGTCGGTGCGCACGAGCCCGAAGCAGGCGCGCGCCTTCGCCGCGGCGGCCTCATCGTCGAACAACCAGGCCAGCACGGCGTTGGCCTGGGCGAGGCTGCCGTTGCGCTGGTGGTCACCGGCGTCCCAGCTCTCGTGGGTGTCCTCGACGCAGTCGCCAGCGGCGGCGGATCGGACGCGCGTGACCAGGTCGTCCCACGGCGGGGCGCCGACGCGGGCCAGGATGGCGGCCTTGCGCTCCGGCCTGGTCACCAGCGCGGGGCGCTCGGCCCAGGCGGGCAGGGGGGTGGGCGCGTCGGGTGGCGCGACGTCGATCGCGTCGGGCGCCGGCACGTCGAGCGCCGGGAGATCGGCCCCCCGGTCGGCGAGGACGTCGATCGCGTCGCCCGCGGCGCCGCCCGAGGACGAGCACGCGAGCAGCACGAGGACGATCGGCAGCACGTACGCGGCCTGGAAGCGCGGGACGACTCGGGTCATGGTGGCCCCCCTTCGCGGCTCATGCTACCGTGACGGCGCGGAGGATGCACGGGATGCGAACGCGCCCGACGCTCGAGACGGGATTGATCGCGCTGGCGCTCGCCGTGGCCGGTTGCGGGACGAGCGGCACCGGAGCCGACGCGGCGATCCTCCCGGACCTGGTCGCCGAAATCAGCGACGCCCCGACGCCCGACGCGACCGAAGCCGAGGTGCCGATCGCCGCCGCGACCTACCTGAACCCTGTCCTGCACGCCGACTACTCCGACCCCGACGTCGTGCGGGTGGGCGACGACTACTGGCTGACGTCGTCCAGCTTCGGGCACGTGCCGGGGTTGCCCCTGCTTCGCTCGAAGGACCTGGTGAACTGGACGCTCGAGGGCCACGCGCTCCCGCGCCTGGTGCCCGACGCGCACTTCGTCACGCCCCAGCACGGCAAGGGGGTGTGGGCGCCTTCGATCCGGTCTCACGCCGACCGCACCTGGATCTACTACCCCGACCCCGAGGCAGGGCTCTACGTCACGACCGCCGACGATCCTCGCGGTCCATGGAGTACGCCCGTGCTGGTGAAGGCGGGGCAAGGCCTCATCGATCCGTGCCCGTTCTGGGACGACGACGGCCAGGTCTACCTGGTCCACGCCTGGGCCAAGAGCTACGCCGGCATCAACAACCGCCTGACGTTGCTCCGCCTCACCGCGGACGGGCTGAGCGCGGCCGAGGACCTGGGGGTGGTCATCGACGGCGACGCGTTCCCCGGCACCACGACCCTGGAGGGGCCGAAGGCCTACCGCCGGAACGGGTGGGTGTACGTGTTCGCCCCGGCCGGCGGCGTGACCGAGGGTTGGCAGTTGGCGTTCCGCTCGCGTTCGATCCGGGGGCCCTACGAGGTCCGTGTCGTGCTGGCCCAGGGCGACACCGACGTCAACGGGCCGCACCAGGGCGCGCTGGTCGACACGCCCTCGGGCGAATGGTGGTTCCTGCACTTCCAGGACAAGGGCGTCTACGGTCGAGTCGTGCACCTGCAGCCGTTCGTCTGGGTCGACGACTGGCCCGTGATCGGCGACGACCCCGACGGCGACGGCACGGGGCAGCCGGTGATCGAGCACGCCCGCCCCGACCTGCCCGGGCAGCCCCCGTCGGTTCCGGCCACCAGCGACGACTTCGATGACCCTGCGTTGGGCTTGCAGTGGCAGTGGCAGGCCAACCCCGACCCCGCGTGGTCCTCGTTGAGCGCGGCGCCCGGATCGCTGCGCCTGTTCTCCCGGCCCGAGCCGAAGCCCGGCAACCTGTACGACGCTCCCAATCTGCTGCTGCAGAAGTGGCCGGCCGAGGCGTTCACCGTGACCGCTGCGCTCGATGGCGCCGGCCTGGCCGAGGGTGAGCGTGCCGGGCTGATCGTGTTCGGCTTCGCCACCGCGTGGCTGGGCCTGGCGCGCGTCGACGGAGCGCTGTCGGTGGTTCGCGCGGTGAACAAGGCGGCGGTCGCGGGCGCGGCCGAGGTCGGGACCGTGGTCGCTCCGCTCGCCCCCGGGGCCGGCGCCGCCCTCTGGGCGCGGGTGTCCGTCGCGGCAGGCGGGCGTTGCCGCTTCTCCTACAGCCTCGACGGCGCGACGTTCGTGCCCGCTGACGACGCTACGTTCCAGGCCCAAGCCGGACGATGGGTGGGCGCCAAGGTGGGCGTGTTCGCCGCGGCGCAGGTCGGCGGGGGCGCCGGGTACGTCCGTGTCGACGAGGTGCGCGTCGACGTGCCGGTTTTCTGATCGGCATCCGGCGTTCAAGTACGCCGGCTTTGGCGCTACGACGAGGGCTCCTCCACCGGGCCGCGCAGCTCGGCGACCAGTCCCCCGGCCTCGCCGGGCGTCAGCGCGAACCGCCAGTGCTGGACCTGCGCGACGCGTACGACGATGGCGAGCCCCAGCCCGCTCCCGGCAGAGCCGCGCGAACGCGCCGCGTCCCCCCGCTCGCCGCGCTTCCGGACGCGCTCGCACTCCTCCGCCGTGAGCCCGGGGCCGTCGTCCAGCACGCGCAGCACGAACTCATTCTGTTCGGTCTCGAGCACGACCGCGACGTGCCCGCCGCTCGCGTTGTGGCGCAGGGCGTTGTCGACCAGGTTGGAGAGCGCCCGTTCGGTGAACGTGGGATCGCCTTTGGCGATCACCGGTTCCTCAGGGACGGAGCGTTCGATCTCGACCCCGAGCCGCGAGGCCAAGGCCTGGTGCCGCAGGACGACGCGTGGGACCAAGTCCCGCAGGTCGAGCGACGTCTCCACCTGCGCCGCGGCGTCGAACTTCGCCGAGAGCGCCAGGTTCCCGAGCAGCGCGCCGATGTACTGCGCCTCGTTCATGGCCTGGGCCACGGCCTCCGGGCTGCGCTCCTTCGCCAGCGTGCTCAGGTTCCCCTGGAGCACGGTGAGCGGGATGGCCAGGTCGTGGGTCGTGTTCTCGATGAACTCCAGCAACGTCTTCTCGCGTGCGATGAGGTCCGCATGCTGGCGCTGGATCGTCAGCGCCGACGCGCTGAGCGCCCGCGAGAGCTCGCTGAGCTCGTCCCGGCCGGCGTCCCGCTCGAGCGCGAGCGGCGCGCCCTTCTCCCAGCGACGCACGGCCAGGGTCAGCGAGCGGAGGCGTCGCACCACGGGCCAGATGCCGACGAGCCCGGCGACCAACGCGAAGGCGAGCGGGATGAGGAGCTCATGGGGCGGCGGCAACGGCGGCCCCGGGGGCGGCGCCGCGACGAGCGCCAGGGCGCAAGGCCCACCGTCTCGGGGCAGGGCGATCAGGAGTTGCCGGTTGTCTCCGACCGTCGCGTCGCCGGGGTTTCCGGCCCGAACCGCGCCCCCCTGCACCTCGTCGAGCGCGCCCCGGGGTATCGCCGGAGCGCCAGGCTGGCTGCTGCGGCCATTCCGATCGTACGTGAAGACGAGCACCCTGCCGTCACCGCCGGCGGGGTGGGACGACTCGGGCGCGAGCGTGGGCAACGTGAGGACGGTCGGGGTCGTGGGCGGCGAGGCCTCGCAGGCGTCGAGCACGGCGGGCGAGAAGTTCGCGAGCACCAACGCGGTGACGATGTCGTCGTCCCGCTGCTGTCGGCTCGTCCGGAACGACAGGCCCGAGGCGATCACCACCGGCACCGCCACCGCCAGCGTCGTCAGCACCAGTCGCAGGCGGAGCGTCATTCCGCCTCCCTGCGAAGGCGATAGCCGATGCCCCAGACCGTTTCGATCAGCGAGGGGTCGCCGAGCTTCTTCCGGAGTCGGCAGACGTGCACGTCGAGGGTCCGCTCGGTCGCTTCCCGCTCGGGGTCCAGCACGTTCGCGAGCAGCGATCGGCGCGGCACGGGCTCCCCGACGCGGTGCGCCAGCGCCAGCAGCAGGTCCAGCTCGACGCGCGTCAGCTCGACGCGCTCCCCGTCGACCGTCACCTCGCGCCGGGCCCGGTCGATCACCAGCCCGCCCACGGTCACCTGCGACGAGCGGTCCATCACGAACCGGCGCAGGCGCGCCCGCACGCGCTCGATCAGCTCCTCGGGCCAGAAGGGCTTGGTGAGGTAGTCGTCGGCGCCGAGCTGCAGGGCGCGCACCTTGTCATGGCTGTCCTGGCGCGCGCTCAGCACCAGCACCGGCACGTCGGAGTCCTTGCGCAGCTGCTTCAGGATGTCGAGCCCCGGCACCCCGGGGAGCATCAGGTCCAGGATCACGAGCACGAGGTCGCGGTAGTCGGAGGCGTCGATGGTGCGCCCGCGCCGCCACCAGACGGCCGGGAACCCCGCCTCCTCGAGGTGGGCCATCACCTGCCGGCCCAGCGCCTCGTCGTCTTCGATGAGCAGCACGACACCCATGCCCTCCTTATAGCACGCACTCCTTGAGCAGACCTTACGCAACATTCCAGAGGTGCCGTCGACCGTCGTCAGGGTTTCTTAAGGTTTTCGCTATAGACTCTTTCCCATGGCCGTAGGATGCGGTCTTCTACGGAGACGACCATGACGAACCGAACATTCCTCCGGGTGCTGATGACCCTGTGCGGCCTGACCCTGTCGGCCTGCGGCGCTTCGAGCGCCGGCGACGAGACCGCGCCGGGCGATTCCACGACGCCAGAGACCGACGCGACCCCCGCCGAGGTCACGCCCCCGCCGTCGCTGACCTATCCCCTCGTCGACACCGACCAGGCCACCTGCTACGACGCCAGCGCGTGCCTGGCCTGCCCGACGGCCGGCCAGCCCTTCGCGGGCCAGGATGCCCAGGTGGTCGGCGCCAAGCCCGCCTACCACGACAACGGCGACGGCACGGTCACCGACCTGGTCACGGGCCTCATGTGGCAGAAGGATCCGGGCGCGAAGCAGTCGTACGACCAGGCCATCGCGGGCGCCGACGCCTTCGCGCTGGCCGGCCACGACGACTGGCGCGTGCCGACCATCAAGGAGCTCTACTCGCTGATCCGCTTCAGCGGCGAGGATCCGAAGGTGGAGGGCGACGACACGTCCGGCCTGATCCCCTTCATCGACACGGCCGCCTTCGTGTTCAATTACGGCGACACCAGCGCCGGCCAGCGCGTCATCGACTCCCAGTGGGTCACCAGCAACGTGTACACCTCCACCGTGTTCAACGGCATGGAGTGCTTCTTCGGCGTCAACTTCGCCGACGGGCGCATCAAGTGCTATCCCACCAACGGAGGCGGGTTGTCCCAGGCGGGGTACTACGTCCTCTACGTGCGCGGCCCGGCGGGCTACGGCGTCAACGACTTCGCCGACAACGGCGACGGCACCGTCACGGACAAGGCCACCGGCCTCATGTGGCAGCAGGCCGACAGCGGCGCCGGCCTGAACTGGCCGGACGCTCTCGCGCACTGCGAGGACTTCACGCTGGCCGGGCACGACGACTGGCGGCTGCCGAACGCCAAGGAGCTGCAGGGCCTGGTCGACTACATGCGCTCTCCCGACACCACCGCCTCGGCCGCCATCGATCCGGTGTTTTCGTGCACCGGCATCACCAACGAGGCCGGCGAGCCCGACTTTCCTTTCTACTGGACCAGCACCACCCACGCCAAGACCGGGCACGAGGGCGGGAACGCCGCCTACGTCGCGTTCGGCCGGGCTCTCGGCTACCCGTTCGGCGCCTGGATCGACGTGCACGGCGCCGGCGCGCAGCGCAGCGATCCCAAGACCGGCGACCCGGCCGACTGGCCCACCGGCAACGGCCCCCAGGGCGACGCCATCCGCATCCTCAACTACGTGCGCTGCGTGCGGGGCGGCGACGTCTCGGCCTACACCGGCGCCGGCGCGACGTGCGGCACGACCACGCCCTCCGGTCCTGCCGCGTGCACCGTGCAGGCCGACTGCGAGGCGGCCGACGCCTGCCCGCCCGACGCGACCAAGGGCTGCACCTGCACGGACACTCCCCAGGGAAAGCTCTGCATCCCGGCCTGCGACACGGACGCCGACTGCCCCGAGCCGTCGGACCAGACGCTGGTCTGCGGGCAGGCCGGAGTCTGCGTTCCCCAGGGGCGGTAGAACAGAGTAGACTCCCCGCGTCGAATCAGCCGCTGGACCACCCATGCACTTCTCCACCTACCTCGAGGCCGAGTGGCGGCCCGCGCTCGGCTGCACCGAGCCCGCGTCGCTGGCCTACGCCGTCGCGCTGGCCGCGCAGCAGGCGAGGGGCCCCCTCCTGTCCGTCGAGGTGGTCTGTGACCCCCGGCTCTACAAGAACTGCTACGCGGTCGGCCTCCCGCACTCGGGGCGCAAGGTCGGCATCGTGTGGGCCGTCGCCCTGGGGGCCCGCTTGCCGGATCCATCCCTGGGCCTCGAGTGCTTCCGCGGCATCGACGCCGACGTGCTGGCGGGCGCCGAGGCCCTGGTCGCCGCCAACGCGGTGTCGGTGCGCGTCGACCGGGCCCGCGACAGGCTGTGGATCGACGCGACGGTCCGGGGCCGCGACGGCGTGGGCCGGGCGTGCATCGAGGGCGGGCATACGAACGTGGTGAGCCTCGAGCGCGATGGCGTCGCCCTCCCGCGCGCGGGTGTTCGAGGCGAGGACGACGCGACCGAGACGCGCCGTAGCGTGGCTGCCATGTCGTTCGACGAGCTCATCGCCCTGGCGGGCTCGCTGTCGCAGGCTGACCGCGACGCACTGCGCCAGGGCGCCGAGCGCAACGTCGCCATCGCGCGTCATGGCCTGTCGTTGTTCCCGGGTCGCTTCGTCGACGCCGCGGCCCAGGACTCGTTGACGCGCCTCAGCCGCCTGGTCTGTTCGGGCGTCTACGCCCGCATGTGCGGCGAGGACTTCGTGGTGATGTCCCTGGCCGGGTCGGGGAACAAGGGCATCGTCTGCTCGGTGCCCCTGACCCTGTGGGGCCGCGAGGCGGGCTTCGACCCGGCGCGCCTCGACGAGGCGTTGGCGCTGGCCTGCCTGGTGACCACCTCGACCACGCACCACCTGGGCACGCTCTCGGCCGTGTGCGGCTGCTCGAACGCCGCCGGCATCGGGCTCGCGGCCGGGCTGGTCCTGCTCGAGGGCGGCGGGCCCCGCGAGATCTCCCTGGCCGTGGGCAACATGGTGGGCAACGTGGCCGGCATGATCTGCGACGGGGCCAAGATCGGCTGCGCCCTGAAGACCATGACCTCGGTCGACGCGGCCTTCCGCTCGGCGTCACTGGCCCTCTCCGGCATCGGCATCCCGGCCTCCGACGGCATCGTGGGCGCCGACGGCCTGGCCTCGCTCCAGAACCTGGGGCGCATCGCGACCCGCGGGATGACGTCGATGGACGGCGAGATCCTGGCCATCATGGAGGAGAAGCTGGCGAGCCCCCGCACTCCTTGACCGCGGCTCTCGAAAGACGCATAATCGCGCCATCGAAATTTGATGGCGCGAGCAGCAAATTGCGAACCAATTGGATTCAAAGGGATATCCAGGCGGAGTTGCCACGCCTCGTACGCTCCTTCCCGGTCGTCGTGCTGGTCGGCCCGCGCCAGGTGGGCAAGACGTCGGTGGTCGAGCGTGCGTTGCCCGGCTTCGGCAGCGTTTCCCTCGACCTGGCCTCGACGGCCGATCTCGCCGAGCGCTCGTCAACGGTCTTCCTGGAGAGATACCCTCCGCCGGTGCTCATCGACGAGGTCCAGTATGCGCCCGCCCTGTTTCGTGCGCTGAAGCACTCGATCGAGCAGCGCCGGGGCGAGAACGGCCTGTTCGTGCTGACTGGCAGCCAGAGCTTTCCGCTGATGCAGGCGGTCTCCGAGAGCCTGGCGGGGCGCGCGGCGATCGTACCCCTGCTCGGGTTGTCGGGCGCCGAGTGGCGGGCGCATCGGCCCGCGGCCAACTGGTTCGACTTCCTGTGGCGCGGGGCGTGGCCGGCGCTGTGGGCCGCTGCCGACGACGCGCCTTCGCGGGATCGCTGGTACCAGGCGTACGTCGCCACCTACCTGGAGCGCGATCTCCGCAACGTGCTGAACGTCGGCAGCCTGCGCGACTTCGAGCGCTTCCTGCGCGTCTGCGCGGCGCGCACGGGGCAGGTGCTGAACGTCTCCGAGATGGCGCGCGACGTCGGGGTCTCTCCCGCGACGGGCAGTTCGTGGCTTAGCGTGTTGCAAGCGGCCAACCTGGTCGTGCTGCTCGAGCCCTACCACCGTTCGCTCGGCAAGCGCATCGCGAAGTCGCCCAAGCTGCACCTGACCGATACGGGCCTGGCCGCGTACCTGATGGGCTTCCAGTCGACCGAGGCGCTCCGTGCCGGCCCCCAGGCCGGCGCGCTGTGGGAGACGTACGTGGTCGGCCAGTGGCTGCGCTGGCGTGACTGGCATCATCCGTCCGCGAACCTGTGGTATTGGCGGGACGATCAAGGCCACGAGGTGGATCTGCTCGTCGAGACCGATGGGAAGCTGCATCCCATCGAGTGCAAGCTGACCGAACGGCCCGACGCGAGCGACCTGAAGGGGCTCGACAAGCTGCGTCTCTTCTACGGGCCGGAGGCCCTGGGCCCCGCGACCGTGGCGTGTCCGATCGAGGAGCCGTACGAGGTCGCGAAGGACACGTGGGCGCGGAGCGGGTGGGTGGCTCACTCCCCCACGTGAATCGGGTTCGCGATCGACAGCACGCGCTGGCCGGGCGACACGGGCGCCATGTCCTTGTCCGGGGCGCCGGCCAGCACCACCACCCAGTCGCCGGGGGCGAGGTCGAGGGGGAACGCGCCCACGAAGCGCTCGACGTCGGAGCCCGTGACGGCCTCCTCGGCCACCTGCTCGCCGTTCACGACCACGCGCACCCAGTCGACGGGCATCCAGGTGGGGGCCTGCACGGTGACCGACAGCACCAGGCCGGCCGCGGCGGGCACCGTGTCGCCGGGGCCCGCGTCGCCGAGGGTCACGTCGAGGAAGGGGCCCGAGGCGGCGACGACGTGGCCGGCCTTCACGGCGGCCGCCAACTCGTCGTCGGTGATGTCGCGCGGGCGATCCTTGCCCACGCGCACGTACGAGCGCGCGTCACCGCAGTTGGAATCGACGTGCGAGTCGCTGACGCCCACGCCGGTCTTCACGATGCCCTGCCGGAAGAAGCTGTACCAGTCGGGCAGGATGCGCTCGAGCGCCGTGTCGATGTCGCCCGAGTTGATGAGCTCGATGGTGTCGAACTCGGTCGAGAACACGCCCTCGTCGAGCGCCTCGACGCCCAGGGCGGGGTCGTACTGGATGGCGTCGAGGTAGCCCTGGCCGTCGCGCGGGTGGTTGATCTGCAGCACGCCAGCGTCGAACTGCTCGCGCATCATGGTCCAGATCTCGGGGAAGGTCTTCTTGCCGAGGAAGGTGCCCTCGGCGTCGTAGCCCCACGAGATGTCGGTGCCGTAGTAGGTCGCGGCCGTCGGATCCTTGACCACGGGGTAGGCGTTGGTGTGCTTGCCCACGGGCGAGACCTCGACCCCCGCCGTCAGGCGCACCCACTCGTCGAGGCCGAGGGGCGCCAGCAGGTGATCGGCGTCGGTGATGGTGTCGTGATCGGTGATGGGCAGGCGCTCGAGGCCCACGGCGGCCAGGTGGCGCAGGCGCTGCTCGATGGGCACGGTGG